>NZ_BAAGXL010000025.1:0-74147 GCF_054779855.1 Haliea atlantica
TCTACCTGATTGCCAGCCCTGCGGGCTCGATCCTGAAATCCACATGAAATGACGAAGAACCGAAAAGATAAAGGCCATGACCCCGGCAAAGGATACGCCCTGAGTAAACAGGACAGCTGCCAGCGGGATGTTGCCCATGGAACCGATAAAGGTGAAGAAGGCAGCCAGGGGCCCCACCAGCGTTTGGGAAAGCACCGCCAGAAACCCGGGGTTGGCAGCGTTTTGGCCACCTGACCCCATGAACAAGGCCTCAAAAAAACTCGCCGGCACCATGGCCGAAATGATGCCTGCGACCGTGAAGCCGATCAGAACATCCTTCCAGACCATCTGCCATTCCATCACATAGGTTTGACCAATCTCCTGCCAGCCCTCAGCACTGGTAACTTTCTCCTTCCAGGTTTTACCACCACCGTCGCCATCCTCGTGGCCCTCATCCGCCTCTCTGCGTGCCTGGGCTTCCAGACGACGGGGCCGCGTTACACGAATCAGCAGCCAGGTCACCAGGATCAGCAGGATACCTCCGACATACTCACCGACCACGAATTGCCATCCGAGAAAGATGGCGATGACCATGCCCAGCTCAATGACCAGATTGGTAGAGGCCAACATGAAAGCCAGGGAAGGGGCCAGGCCGGCCCCCTTATTGAAGATCGCGCGCGTCGTGGCGAGTGCGGAAAAGCTGCAGGAACTGGACAGGAAACCAAAAAAAGTCCCCAGGGCAACACTGCGCACACCATCCTTGCCCATCGCTCTCTGCATTCGCCTCCGGGTCACCAGGACCTGAATCAGGCTGCTGATGACATAGCCCAGAACAAAGGCCCACAGCGCCATCCAGAAAAAGCCCAGACTGGTGGTGACAGCCTCATGCCAGAGAGCGGGAAAATCCCTCACGCCCATGCTCCTGTCCGCTTGATGCTCGGGAAACTAAACAACGATTGCGATCAGGCACCATCCATCCGTGAGATCAGGCCCGCCAGGTCGTCCGCGTGCTCCTCCTCGGTCGCCAGGATGTCTTCGATCATGCGGCGGGTGACCGGGTCGTCGTTGCCCAGGTACTCCGCGAATTCCCGGTAGGATTCGATGGCGATTCGCTCCGCGATCAGATCCTCCTTGATCATGTCCGTGACAGATGTGCCTTCCTTGTACTCCGCATGGCTGCGCAGGGTCAGGGTGTCCGGGTTGAAGTCAGGCTCACCGCCGAGCTGGGTAATGCGCTCCGCGAGCTGGTCGGCGTGATCCTGCTCTTCCTGGGCATGCTCGAGAAATTCGTGTTGCGCGCCCTGGGCGTTAAGTCCCGACGCCATGTAGTAGTGCCGCTTGTAACGCAATACACACACCAGCTCGGTTGCCAGTGCTTCGTTCAGGACTTTGAGGACGGTCTCGCGATTCGCGCCGTAGCCAGCCGTGACCGCCCCCTCCTCGATGTGTTTGCGAGCGCGCTCGCGCAGGGTTTTCACGTCGGTCAGGAATGGCTGGTCAGTCATAAACGTACCTCCTTGACAGTGATCTGACAGAAACGGCGTACCCACAGGGTAGACAGACTGCCACCACCTGGCAAACGGACGATCGGCCCATCTGCACTCGCAGCGCCAGGTACCGGGGTATACTGAGCGCCCCGCGACCGGGGCCAAACCTGATTAGATGACGCGGGGACGTTTTGCGTGGAAACCGACACGGGGCGCCGATGAGCCCACTGGACATCGTCTACCGGGATGACAGCCTGGTGGTCATCAACAAACCCCCGGGCTTGCTGGTGCACCGCAGCCCGATAGACCGGCATGAGACACGCTTCGCGGTACAAGTACTGCGCCAGCAAATCGGTCAGCGGGTCTGGCCCGCACATCGTTTGGATAAGCCCACCTCGGGCCTGCTGGTATTCGCCCTGTCAGCCGAAAGCGCCCAAAATCTTTCAGCCCAGTTTGCTGGTCGGACAGTGGACAAACGCTACCTGGCCCTGCTGCGGGGCTACTGTCCGCTGCAGCTTGCCATTGATCATCCGGTGAAGATTCCAGTCGACGATTGCGATCCGGGCAGGCGCCTCGAGGCACAATACCTCTCGGCCCAGACCTCGCTGCAGCGCCTCGCGCGGGTCGAGTTGCCCGCGCATGTTGATCGCTATGCCACCAGCCGCTATTCCCTGGTGGAACTGCGTCCGAGTACCGGGCGCCGGCACCAGCTGCGCCGGCACATGAAGCACATCAGTCACCCCATCCTCGGCGATGCCAACTACGGCAAGAGCCACCACAACCGTTTCCTGGCGGACCAGCTCGGCTGCCGCCGGCTGATGCTGGCCTGTATCGGGTTGACACTCATGCATCCCGCGACCGGTCAGCCGCTCACGCTGCAGAGTTCGCCAGGCGCGGATTTTCTGCGTCTGGCCAGGCTGCTGGACTGGCAGTGGGACACCGCGGATGGCGCAAGCACCTTGCCGCTGCACGGCTTTTGATTTAGCGTTGCGCAAAACTCACGGGGACCTGCCATGTATCACAGCTTCGACTTCAGCAGCTTTCTGCTACGCCTTCTGTTTGCCCTGCTGCTGGTGTTCGGCACCTGGAACCCCACCGGGTGGTCCTACCTCGGCTGGCTGATCGGTGAGGAAGGGCTGCGGCTTGAACCTCTGGTGGTGATTGTCGGCCTGGTGCTGTTGATTGGCTGGATTATCTACCTGCGCGCTACCTTCATGTCCCTCGGCTGGCTGGGCGTGCTCCTCGGAGCCGCGCTGTTTGCCGCGATAATCTGGCTGTTCGTGGACCTGGGCTGGCTCAGCCTGGAAAACCCCGGCGTCATCAGCTGGCTGGTCCTGTCACTCCTGTCGGTGCTACTCGCGGTAGGGATTTCCTGGTCACATATTCGCCGACGCCTCACTGGACAGATCGACGTCGACGAAATCGAGTCCTGACCTACCTTACTCGCTCAGGGTGAGCTGCTCGGCCTCGTCGTCACGCGGGCCGAGCAGCACCAGACCATCACGCGTCACCAGGCTCAGCCCGCCATTGCGGTAGACCCAGCAATCCAGCATCAGGCTGCCGCCCACTTGCGGAATCGCCTTGAAAACCAGTCGATCGCCGCTGCGCCGGTGGCGTATATCGTACAGGCGGGTCGCGGTGTTTTCCCCCAGGGCGTCACCGATGGCCGCCTGGCAACGCCGGTGGTCTACCTGATCGTTGTCGGCGAGCACCGACCCGGCACTGACGCCAAGAACGATTGCTGCTGCAAATACAAACCGTGATTTCATTGTTCTGCCTCCTCCATTGGTAGGTGGAGCCAGCTTAGCCCTACCCGATTATGCGCGTAATACCCACAAATGATCGCGGCCGCTGCAAATACGGGCACCCCACCCTTCCCTGCCCCGGCGGATTCCCGCACACTGCCCCCAGTCCACAGGAGGATCACCATGAAACGCTTGTTCACCCTGGCCCTGCAGGGGCTCGCGGCGGTGCTGCCGGTTGCACTGACCCTCTACCTCGTCTACTGGCTGCTGACCCGGATGGAGAACCTGGCCGGTCAGCTGATTCGCTTGGTGATACCCGATGACTATTATTTTCAAGGGCTCGGGGTGCTCTCGGGCTTTCTCCTGCTGGTACTGATCGGCCTGCTGGTCAAGGCCTATGTCATCCGCTATCTGATCCAGGCGGGGGAGAGCCTGCTCGACCGCATTCCCCTGATCAAGTCGATACACGGCGCAATCAAGGACTTCATGCGCGCCTTCACCCTCAACGAGGGCAAGGAAGCAGACTCCGTGGTTCTGGTGGAGGTCAGGGAAAACACCTGGTTGATCGGCTTTGTCACCGCGCGCAAGGTCGCCCAGAGCCTGTTCCCCGACAGCGAGCAGCGGATGATCGGTGTCTATCTGCCCATGAGCTACCAGATTGGCGGCTACACACTGTATATCGAGGCGAGCAAGGTCAAAGCGCTGGACATCAGCGTGGAGGACGGCATGCGCATCGCCCTCACCGGCGGCATGCAGCGCGGCAGTCGGCACTGAACACACGGGCCCGTCCGCGGCACGCGAGCCGCGACACTCGGCCGGTGTCAGCGGAGGCGAGAATCCAGGCGTGGACGAATCTTCGCAAACTCCTCGGCAATCACCTCGCGGAGCATACGCATGCGCGCGCTCACCCGCAGGTCCTTGTGGGTGAGCACCCACATGTCGGACTGGTGCACAATGGAGGCGCCAGGTACGCGCACAATTTCATCTTCTGCGTAGGCGGCAAAGCAGGGCATGAAGGCCACGCCCATGCGACAGCGCACCGCTTCCACCAGCAGGTTGACGTTCATGATGGCGTGCCGCACAGGCAGCTGGGGAAAGTCGGTCTGTGACAGCCAGGTTTCCTCATGGCCGGCCGGGTGTTTGCCGATCCAGCTCAGGTGGGCGATATCTTCCGGATGCGCCGAGTTCAGCAGATCGCGGTGCACGTAAGCAGAGGCCGTCAGGGGGGCCAGGTAGCGGCCGATCAGGTATTCGGGCGGGCGACTGCCCGCCGGCAGCACGCGAATCGCGATATCCGCTTCCCGACGACTCAGGTCCAGGGTGTCGTAGCTGGGCATCAGTTCGAGTTCGATACCCGGATAGTCCTCGGCGAAGGCCGCGAGGCGACGGATCAGAAAGCCCATGCCGGCAACATCCGGCGCGGTCAGACGGATGCTGCCTTCGAGGTGCTGATCACCACCGGCGATACGCCGTTCCGCTGCCAGCAGCAGCTCCTCGACATGCTCGGCGCTGGGCAGGAGTGCCTCGCCCGCGGCGGTGATGCGATAGCCCTCGGGGGTGCGGTCAAACAAGCGCGCCCGGAGTTGCTGCTCGAGGTCATCCAGGCGGCGGGTCACGGTGGAATTGCTGACACCCAGTTCCTGGGCCGCGCCCCGGGCCGAGCCGCGGCGATACAGCGCCAGCACCACCTTGAGATCGTCCCAGTCCATCGCAGCTCCTCCGCTGCCCGGGGATTAACGGTAGAAGCGTAGCAGAGCGTCGACAAAGTCCTGCAGGGATTCCGGCGGCAGCTCGTTGATACCCGCCGCCGCCGAACGGCCGCCCCCGGTGGGAAACTGACGGCAAAGCTCGTCGGCACCCACGCGGTTTTCCAGTGGCGCGCGGACACTGACCTGGTAGTTGCCGCTGGCACGGTGCGTGACCACCGCGTGGGCGCGGCCGGGATTCTCGTTGGCCAGGTCGTTGCTGTACACGCCGCTGACACGGCGCGCCCAGGGCTCGTCCGGAAGCAGGAACACGGCCGCATGATCGGTGGCGTGCAGGGGCGCGAGTGAGGCCGCCGCGGCCATGTCCGCCTGGTAGCCCTGTTCCAGCCGCTGGAAGTGCTCGCGGCCATCCTCCATGAAGCCCCGTGGGTCTGCATGGGGCAGCAGCAGGCGGTAGAGCTCCTCGGGCCGGAAATGCAGGTCCTCCAGCGCGGAGCCATAGCCGTTGTAGTTGATGTAGATACCCAGGTCTTCGTAGCGCGCCAGCAGGGCCTCGTCGAGCCCCAGTGGCGCCGCGGCGCGGCGGGCGCTTTCCCGAAGGTTGTCACCGAAAGCGCCGACCACGGCCCAGGCCGCCCGCGCGCCCTTCAGGTGGCCATTGATCAGCAGGCTGGTGCAAACTTCGGGTGCAGGGTTGATCAGGGTCTGCAGGGCCGAGTGATCCGGAATCTCGCCGGCGTAGTGATGGTCACAGTAGAATACCTCGGCGCCCTCCTCGAGCAGGCGCTGCAGATCCTCGCGATTCTTGTCGAGGGAGACATCCAGCACCGTCACGCAGTCGGCGGGGTTTGCGCTAACGCGCTTGAGGAGGTTGATATCGCGCTTGACCCCGGTTACCAGCTGAGCTTCGCGAGGTTCGACCTGGCGCAATTGCACCAGGGCACAGATGCCATCGGCGTCACCATTGAAGACGTCGTATGCGGTCATGATTTATTTCCCGAGAAAATTCAGAGCTTGTCCGGAAACAGCTCCTGGACATTGGATACCGCAGCGGCGGCCGGCACCTTCGGCTTGGCCAAGGTGACCCGACCGGCCCTGCCCTGCTTGCACCACACATGATCGTGGCGTGTCTCGTGCCGGCTGAAGCCGCTCACCGCGGCCGTCAACACCGAGGTGATACCGGCACAGTCCATGGTATCGCAATACTCTATCAGCTCCAGCAGGTAGCGGTTCATCTGCTTGTATGAAAGGCCTTCTTCTTCTGCCCGCATGATCATCGGGTGACCGGTCCCGGTGACGTTACTGCCGAGCAGGAGTTCCTCGCGAAGCTTTTCCCCCGGTCGCAGACCGATGAACTCGATCTGAATGTGATCCTGGGCATGCTGATCCATGCGCATCTCGTAACCGCTGAGCCGGATCATGCGCTTGGCCAGATCGACAATTTTCACCGGCTCGCCCATGTCCAGTACAAAGACATCGCCACCGGTGCCCATGGCACCCGCCTGCAATACCAGTTGCGCCGCTTCCTGAATGCTCATGAAGTAACGCGAAACCTCGGGGTGGGTCACCGTGACCGGCCCGCCCTTGGCAATCTGCTCGCGAAACAGGGGCACGACGGAGCCGGAGGAACCCAGCACGTTGCCAAATCGGACCATGCAGAAGCGGGTACCCGACTCCCGCTCGGCGAGGGATTGCAGCACCATTTCGGCAAAGCGCTTGGAGGCGCCCATGACATTGGTCGGTCGCACGGCCTTGTCCGTGGAAATCAGGACGAAGGTTTCCACTCGCGCCTTGCGCGCGGCCTCGGCCGCATACCAGGTGCCGAAGACATTGTTGGCAACCCCTTCGGCAACGTTGTACTCCACCATGGGTACGTGTTTGTACGCGGCCGCATGATAGACCGTCTGGACTCCAAAGGTGCGGTAGATGGTTTCCAGCCGCGCCTGATTCTGCACGGTGCCGAGCAAGGCAATGACGTCAACACTGGAGCCGGTCACCCGCTTCAGCTCGCGCAGCTCCCGCTCGATCTGGTAGAGCGCGAATTCGGAGTTGTCGAGCAGCAGCAGCTCGCGGGGCCCCGAGGTAAGGATCTGACGGCAAAGCTCGGAGCCAATCGAGCCACCGGCCCCAGTCACCATGACCACCTTGTCGGTGATACAGCGATCGATCAGTTCCGGATGCGGCGGTACCGGATCGCGTCCGAGCAGGTCATCCAGGTCGACATCCTGGATCTGGTTGACACTGGCGCGGCCCGAGACCAGTTCATTGATCCGCGGCACGGTACGCACATGTACCGGAAGGCCCACCAGGGAGTTGATGATCTCACGCCGTCGATCGGCAGACGCGGAGGGAATCGCCAGCAGGACCTGGGTAATGTTGTGCTCGTTGATCAGGCGTTTGACGTCTTCCGGCCGCGCCACTTGCAGGCCATTGATCACCGAGTGCTGCAGCAGGGGATCGTCGTCAACAAAGGCAACCACCCGGTACTGTTCACCGTGGTGCAGGGCAGTCACCAGCTGGCGGCCGGACTCCCCCGCGCCGTAAATGATCACATTGCGACTTTTCGCCCGCAGGCGCGCCTGGTACCAGGCGCGGACCGTGAGCCGGGAACCGCCGACCAGCAGCAGCGCTACCCCCCAGTAAATGAAGGGCATGGCCCGGGGCACCGCGGCCTGGGTAAGGAAGACGGACGCCGCCAGCACCAGTGTGGAATAGCTGACAGCGGTGATAACGGCCCAGATGGCCTGCTGGCCCATGAAGCGGATGACGGCGCGGTAGAGCCCCAGACGCAGGAAGATGATGGCACTGGCAAACACCGTGAAGGCGCCGCAGAAGATTTCCACCGGCCCGAAGGTGATCTGGGTGTGGCCGTGGCGGATGGCCACGGCGGCCCACATGGCCGCCGAGACAAACAGCATGTCGAGACCGAGCAGTAGAGCCTGCTTGATATTGCGCGGCAGCTCTATCAGTTTTTCCAGGGCGTCACGCACACTTCCCAGGACCCCGGATATCGCTTGCAGCACAATATGGCCAAGACGATTCAGCAAAAAACCTCCCCACTCGACAGGGCACGCCAGAAGGGTTGAAGGAACCCGGCGTGCACCCGCAAAGATACTACGGCAATCGCCGGATGATGACCATGCCGAACAACAGGGGAAAATAGGCTAAAAGTACCACGCTTGCCTGGAATTCAGGACGCCACCAAATCGTCAGTGTAAGGGGCAACAGCCAGGCCAGATAAATGACCATCAGCAGCAGGTCCACCCGCGCGTGCGACGCCCAATGGCGCGCCAGACGCTGGTAGGCGTGCTCGCGGTGCGCCTCTGTGATACGTGCGCCCCGGTACCAACGCGACAACAAGGTAAAGGTACTGTCGGACACAAAGACAGCCAGCAGCACCGCCCAACACCCAGGGGGCACGCTCTCCTGCACCCAGCCCAGCCAGGCCAGGCCACCCAGCAGGAAGCCCAGGGGAATACTCCCCGCATCGCCCATGAACAGGCGTGCCGGCGGCCAGTTCCAGCACAGGAAGCCCGGTATGCACGCCGCCAGCAGGGCGCAGTAGCGTGCGTACTCGCCGTGCCCGCCAAGCCAGGCCAGCACGGCGATGCTACCTGCAGCGAGCAGGGCCTGGAGCGCCGCCAGACCATCGATACCGTCCATGAAATTGTAAAGATTGACCAGCCAGAGCATTAGCGGCAGCGCCAGCCAGGCCCACCAGAAACCCGCGGGATGTGGCGCCGACAAAACCAGGGCCAGGCAGGCACCGGCATAGGCTGCCAGCCGGAGAAGCACGGGGAGTGACCAACGATCGTCCAGTGCGCCCAACAGCATCAGCCCCAGAGACAGCCCCAGCAGCACCAGGTAGTCGCCCGCCCATGGCTCCTCCCGAGCCAGCACCAATACCGCAAAGGCCAGCAACAGACCGATCCCGCCACCGTGGGGCGTGGCCCGCTGATGCGAGCTGCGCCCATTCGGCAGGTCCAACCACTGCCAGCGCTTGGCCAGAGCCCAGACCAGGCCGCACAAGAGCGCACTCAGTAGTGGTGCCAGCAGCAAGCTACTCACCGCGGGGCCCCTGTCTCGCCACCGACTGTCGACTCCAGCGTCTCCCGGGGGCGCCAATCGCCCAAGGCGAGAAGGCGCCTCGACGTGTAGCGCTCCCAGCCAAACAGCTTGCGAAAATGCGTTCCTGGCCGCTGTCGCAGCAGGACATCCAGCCCCAGGGCAGCAAGCCACCAGAAGACGAGACTGCCGCGCCCCCGACGCGGGCTGCGGCCCCCTGCGATACGCATGCTGTCGTAGATACGTTGACTGCTGTAACACTCGCCATCGGTGACAATCAGGGGAGATGACGCCGCATCATCGCTCCACGGCTCCCGCGGCAGACGGCAGAGAAGATCGACCAGATCAGCCAAACCTATCATCGATCGCCCGCCCCGTTCGGGGGGCCGGGGCAGACCGAGGCGGGCGGCCAGACGCATCCAGCGCAGGTTGCCGCGCAAGGGGCCGCCGTAGACCAAGGCCGGGCGGATAATCACCAGCCGCATGGGGCCGCCATCCAGCAGTTCGCACAAGGCCGCTTCCGCGGCGCGTTTCGAGGCACCGTAGGCATCGACACAGTGACTGAGGTCTGACTCATCACGCGGGCGTTCATCCCGCGCCGGCCCCATGGCCTTGACACTACTGACAAAAACAAAGGTACGCACACCCGCGCTCAAGGCCTCGCGGGCCAGGGTGACAGTCGCGTCCACATTCAAGCGCTGATAACGCGCCTCCCTGGCCTGCTGATGAGCCACGCCGGCAAGGTGGTAGAGAGTATCGACCCCCGCCAGAAGCTCCCGCGGCATGCTTGCCCGCTCCAGGTCAACCGCCTGCACCCTTGGCCCTGCGGGCAGACTGCCCCCGTTGCGGCTCACCGGGATGACGTCATCGCCACGGACAAGCAGCTGGCGGGTCAACTCCCGGCCGATCAGACCCGTGGCGCCCGTTACCACCGCACGCACGGCAGCCCCCCCGTCTGCTGCCAGGATTCTCCGGGTAGCGGGTACACAAAAACGGGGGGCCACGCCCCCCGGGGATACGGATGCGAAACGTCTATTCCAGGGTGATCAGCGCACGATTGCGCTCGAGGGTTGCGGGCCCGATGCCCTTCACCTCCGACAGTTCCTCGATACTGGCAAAGGGCCCGTACTGCTCGCGATAGCGGATGATTTCCTGCGCCCGCGCAACACCGACGCCCTGTAGCTGCTGGGCGAGGGTATTGGCGTCCGCGGTATTGATGTTGACCTGGGTCACCGGCGGCGGTGGCTCCGCCTGTTCCGCCTTGCCGGGGACCGGGGAGAGTGTGATAAACAGCGCGAACACCAGGGACAGAAGCCCTGCGATTGCACCGTGGGAGAGTTTGTTGTTTGCACATAGTGACTGGTTCATGGTGTAGCCTCCTTGTTACGTCGTCGCATCCTTGCGCACCCGTATCAACGGGGAGTATAGCGAGACCCACGGGAAGCTGCCGCCACTTGCTCACATTTGACCGTGCGGGGCCACCTGCAGCTCCGCATGCACCCGCTGCAGGGCCGCCAGCGGGTCGACCGCGCCGGCGATGGAGCGACCAATCACCAGGTGACTGACACCGAGTTCCAGGGCACGGGCCGGTGTCACCACGCGACGCTGATCGTCGGCACTGTCTCCCGCCAGCCGGATCCCGGGGGATACCAGCTGGAAGTCCGGCCCCAGTTCACGCCGCAGCAGCGGCGCCTCCAGTGCCGAGCACACCACCCCGTCCAGACCGCATTGCGCACTCAAACGTGCCAGCCGCAACACCCGCTCCTCGATACTCCCGGTCTCCCCCAGTTCACTCAGGTCCTCCTGGGAAAAGCTGGTCAGCACCGTCACGGCGATCAGCAGGGGCGGCTGGCTGAAGCCTGAGAGCGCTTCTCTGGCCGCTTCCAGCATGCGCCGCCCACCACTGGCGTGCACGTTGACCATCCACACACCGAGCTCCGCCGCGGCTCTGACCGCACCGGCGACGGTGTTGGGTATGTCGTGGAACTTGAGGTCGAGGAATATCTCGAAACCGCGCTGCTGAAGCTGCTCTACCAGGCTGGGGCCACAGCGTGTGAACAGCTCTTTGCCGACCTTCAGCCGGCACAGTTCGGGCGACAGGCGGTCCGCCAGCGCCAGTGCGGAGGCAGCATCGGGAAAATCCAGTGCGACCAGCACAGGTGGTGTCATGACAATTCCTCGTTCCATTGACTAGAAGGCCTCGGTGCGACCGCCCCGAAGTGGCTTCACCGTACCCCAGTGCTTGCAGCCGGGGCAGAACCAGTGCAACTGCCGGCCGGCAAAGCCACAGTGGCTGCACCGGTACGTGGGCTGTTCCACGGTCAATTTGTCCAGCAGGGCCCGCAGCTGCTCGAGCTGCTCGCGCGCGCCCTCGCCCACCACGCGCAACTGCAGTTGCAGCAATCTGGCCAGGCCCCGCAGCGAGGGCTGCTCCGACAAACTGTGGGAAAGAAAGGCCGCGGCGGCGGCCGGTCCGTCACGCCGCCCCAGTTCCTCGGTCGTGGCCAGCAGCAGCGGTACACCGGGGTGCATCTGCAGGCAGTCCTGCAGGTAGGCGCAAAGCGACTGCTCGTCATTCAGTGCGTGGTAGCAGGCACGCAGCTGCGGTACCGCCTCGGCGAGCAGGTCCGGGTCCTGCTCCCCGACGCGCTTGAGCCAGCGAATTGCCTGCCGATACTCACCGTCATCGAAATCCAGCTGGGCCAGCATCAGCGACGCCCGCACACAGTGACGATCCTGACTCAATGCCCGCTGCAGCTCGCGGCGGGCATCACCGCGCCGCCCGGCGCCACTCAAGTCATCGGCAAGCTCGCAGTGGTAGTGTGCGAGCGCCACGTTGACCGGCTGCCGATTGGCCCCCAGTGGCACAGCAGCGCCGCCGCCACCGAGGAGCCCGCGCCGAGGCAGCAACGCGGTGGCGGTATCGATGGCCTGCTGCCACTCCCGCTGGCTCTGGAAAATTTCCAGGAGGTAACGCAAGCTCGCCCGTCGCTGCTCCGGCGAATGGCTGACCAGGTCCTTGAGCAGGCGCTCCGCACGGTCAAACAAACCGGCGCTGATGTAGTCCCGGGCCAGCTCCAGATGCGCCTGGTGCACCTGGGCGCGGGGCAAGCTCGGCCGAGCCAGCAGGTTCTGGTGAATACGAATGGCGCGATCAACCTCCCCGCGCTTGCGCAACAGGTTGCCCAGGGCGATGTGGGTCTCCAGGGTCTCGCTGTTGACTTCCAGCGCGTTGATGAAGGCATCGACAGCGCCATCGGGGCGGTCATCCAGCAGGTAATTTAGGCCCTTGTAGTACTGACCGGGCAGCATGCCTACGGAGGGGGGCTGCGCACTGCGCCGTCCGAGCCACCAGCCGGCGGCCACGGCCGCAAACAGCACCGCCAGGCCCAGCAGGTTATTCACTGTCCTTGATTCCGCCCAGCCGCAGGCGATCGAGTTCGGTTTGTGTGCGTGCCAGGTTGCGCCGGGCTACCCCGAGGCGCGTGCGCAGGCGGAGAATGATCAGGCCGGAGGCCAGTAAACCGAGGATACCGCCGACCCCCAGGGCCGCGAGCACCCACAGGGCCAAACTGCGCTCGGCAAACTGATAGACCAGCAGATCGAGGGGGACGGGCTGGGTATTCTGCAGGGCGAACAACACGCCCCCGGCTGTGGTCGCCAGCAGAACCAGCAGGTAGACCAGCGTACGCAGAACTTTCACAGGCCACCCTGCAGGCCGAGGTTCACTCGCTCCCGCAGTTCCTTGCCAGGCTTGAAATGGGGCACGTATTTGCCGCTCAACTCCACGGTGTCCCCCGTCTTGGGGTTGCGACCCCGGCGGGGCTCGCGGTAGTGCAGGGAAAAACTGCCGAAGCCGCGAATCTCAATGCGTTCGCCACCCGCCAGGGCTTCCGACATGTGCTCGAGTATGGTCTTCACCGCCAGCTCGACGTCCTTGTGGGACAGTTGGCTCTGGCGCGCAGCGATCGCCTCTATCAATTCACTCTTGGTCATAGGCCCCCCGTGAGCAAGCGGATAACAGTGCCCCTCCGAGCTATTGTGACCGCGCCGAAGGTCAAGCGCAACTTGTTATTTTGCAAAGAAAAAAGCCCGCATGCGCGGGCTTTTTCCGAATTGCCTGCGGACGCACCTGGGCGCGTCCGGAACCAAGGGAGATTACTTCTCCATCTGCGCCTTGATCAGGTCGCCAATGGTACCCGGAGAGAGAGACTCTTCCTGGTCGCGCAGCGACTTCACGGCCTCTTTCTCGTCGTGGTAGTCCTTGGCCTTGACCGACAGACCAACGGTACGGTTCTTGCGATCCACGGAAACGATCTTGGCTTCCACGCTGTCGCCGACCTTGTACACGTTGCGGGCATCTTCCACGCGCTCGCGGCTGATATCGGAAGCCTTGAGAAGGCCTTCGACGTCGTCCGCCAGGCGCACGACAACCGACTTGGCATCCACTTCGATCACTTCGCCGGTGACAATCGCACCGCGATCGTGCTCGCCGACGTAACCGGAGAAGGAGTCATCCTCCAGCTGCTTGATGCCCAGGGAGATGCGCTCGCGCTCGGGGTCGATGGACAGGATGACCGTCTCGATCTCGTCGCCCTTCTTGTAGTTGCGTACCGCTTCTTCACCAGCTTCGTTCCAGCTGATGTCGGAGAGGTGCACAAGCCCGTCGATGTTGCCTTCCAGACCGATGAAGATGCCGAAGTCGGTGATCGACTTGATGGTGCCGGCAATCTTGTCGCCCTTGCTGTAGGAGGCGGCAAAGGCGTCCCAGGGGTTCTGCTGGCACTGCTTGATGCCGAGGGAGATGCGGCGACGGTCTTCGTCGATATCCAGCACCATGACCTCGACTTCGTCGCCCAGCTGGACAACCTTGGAGGGATGCACGTTCTTGTTGGTCCAGTCCATTTCGGAGACGTGAACCAGGCCTTCCACGCCCTCTTCCAGCTCGGCGAAGCAGCCGTAGTCGGTGAGGTTGGTGACCCGCGCCTTGACGCGGCTGCCTTCCGGGTAGCGCTGGGTGATGTCGACCCAGGGATCGGCGCCCAGTTGCTTGAGACCCAGGGACACGCGGTTGCGCTCGCGGTCGAACTTGAGGATCTTGACCTCGATCTCCTGACCCACTTCGACGATCTCGGAGGGGTGCTTGATCCGCTTCCAGGCCATGTCGGTAATGTGCAACAGACCGTCAACACCACCCAGGTCGACGAAGGCGCCGTAGTCGGTGAGGTTCTTGACGATACCCTTGACGGCCATGCCTTCCTGCAGGGATTCCAGCAGGGCTTCGCGCTCGGCGCTGTTGGCTTCTTCCATGACCGCGCGGCGGGATACCACCACGTTGTTGCGCTTCTGGTCGAGCTTGATGACCTTGAAGTCGAGTTCCTTGTTCTCCAGGTGCGTGGTGTCGCGCACCGGGCGCACATCCACCAGCGAACCGGGCAGGAAGGCGCGGATGCTGTTGATATCCACGGTAAAGCCACCCTTGACCTTGCCGTTGATGACACCCTTGACCACCTCGTCGGCCTCGAAGGCCGCTTCCAGCTCCTTCCAGGACTCGGCGCGCTTGGCCTTCTCGCGGGACAGGCGGGTCTCGCCGAAACCGTCTTCCACGGTTTCCAGGGCCACCTGGACTTCATCGCCGATGCTCAGATCGCAGTTGCCTGCGGAATCGACGAACTGGGCACGAGGAATCACGCCTTCCGACTTCAGGCCGGCATGGACGGTGACCCACTCGTTATCTATGTCGATGACGACGCCGGTGACAATACTGCCCGGCTCCATCTCGACGGTCTTCAAGCTCTCTTCAAAGAGTTCAGCGAAAGATTCGCTCATTAGACATTACCTGTAAAAGTGATTACGGCGGTTGCCCACCTTGCCGCGCCGCCAGCAGACGCGGGTCATACCATCAAATATCCCGATCGCACCGCAACTGGCATCGGCCACGACCGGAAACAAACTTGCATTACACCAGGCCCCGCTCTCGGGCAGTCGCCATAACACGATCGAAAACATCCTCGATGGGCAGCTGACTGCTGTCGATAACGACGGCATCCTCGGCGGGCATCAGGGGCGCCACGGCACGGCTTCTATCGCGCGCGTCGCGCTCCTCGATGTCCTCGAGAAGGCGCGGGAGACTAACATTTTCTCCCTTTTCGAGCAACTGCAGGTATCGGCGCCGGGCGCGCTCCTCCGCGCTCGCGGTCAGGAAGACCTTGAGCGGCGCATCCGGGAAGACCACGGTGCCCATGTCGCGACCGTCGGCGACCAGCCCGGGGGGCTGGCGGAACTCACGCTGTCGCGCCAGCAGGGCCTCGCGTACGGCGGGAATCGCCGCCACGGTAGAGGCGCCGCGACCGCCCTCCTCGGTGCGGATCGCGCGGCTGATATCCCGACCGCGATAGGTCACCAGGACCTCACCGGAGGGGGCGGTTTCGAATGCCACCTGCAGGTGACGCGCCACCTCCGTGACCGCCTCGTGATCCGCCCAGTCGATACCGTCCAGGACACAGGCCTGGCCGGTGACGCGGTACAGGGCGCCGCTGTCCAGCAGGTGCCAGTCCAGGGCGCGGGCGAGACGGTGGCAGAGCGTGCCCTTGCCGGCGCCACTGGGGCCGTCTACCGCGATCACCGGAACCTGCGCCCGATTCATTCCGCCCTCGCGGTGATCTGCAGCCCGAGTCCCCGGGCCAGGGCATCAAAACCGGGGAAGGAAGTGGCGACATGGTCGCAGTCGAGAATGCGGATCTCCTCCTCCGCCCGCAGGGCGGCGATGGCAAAGGACATGGCGATGCGATGATCGTGGTAAGTGTGTATCTCGCCGCCGCCGAGGCGTCCGCCCTCGATGACAATGCCGTCCTCCAGCACCTCATTGCGCACACCCAGGGTGGAAAGTCCCTCGGCCATGGCGGCGATGCGGTCGCTCTCCTTGACCCGGAGTTCCTCCGCCCCGCGCAGCACCGTGGTGCCCTCGGCACAGGCGGCAGCCACAAAAAGCGCCGGGAATTCATCAATCGCCAGGGGCACCTGCTCGGCGGGAATCTCGATACCGCGCAGGGGCGCGTAGCGTACCCGAATGTCGGCGACCGGCTCGCCGCCGACCGTGCGCTCATTTTTCAGGGTCAGGTCGGCCCCCATGGCGCGCAGAATATTGATCACGCCGATGCGAGTCGGGTTGATCCCCACGTGGGTCAGCAGCAGGTCCGAGCCCGGTGCGATGCTCGCCGCCACCAGGAAAAAGGCTGCCGAGGAGATATCCGCGGGCACGTCGATCTCGGTCGCGGTCAGCGCACTGCCGCCGGTGACGGCGATCACACCGTCCTCCACGCTGACCGGGCAGCCAAAACCGCCCAGCATGCGCTCGGTGTGGTCGCGGGTCGGTGCGGGCTCGGTCACCGAGGTGCGGCCCTCGGCGTACAGACCTGCCAGCAGCACGCAGGACTTCACCTGGGCACTGGCCATGGGCAGATCGTAGTGGATTCCCCGCAGCGGGGTACCGCCCTGGATTCGCAGGGGCGGCGTTCCCGTCGAGGTGCCCTCGATGCGCGCGCCCATCAAGCGGAGGGGGTCCATGACGCGACCCATCGGGCGCTTGCACAGGGACACGTCGCCGGTCAGCTCGACATCGAAGGACTGACCCGCCAGCAGGCCGGACAGGAGGCGGATACTGGTACCCGAATTGCCCATGTCCAGTGCGGTATCCGGTGCACGCAGACCGTGCAGCCCCACGCCACGGACGGTCACTTCACCGTCCTCGGGTCCCTCGATGTCCACGCCCATGGCGCGAAAAGCCGCCACCGTGGCCAGGGCATCCTCGCCCTCGAGAAATCCGCTGATACGGGTGGTGCCCTCGGCAATCGCGCCGAGCATGATCGAGCGGTGGGAGATCGACTTGTCCCCCGGGACCCGCGCCTCGCCACTGATCACACCGCCGGGCATTAACTGGAATTCCATCACAGGTCTCTCTCTATGGGCTGCTGTCAGGCTCAAGACTGGCCGCGAGACGCCAGCAGCCTGGAAAATTCGTCACGGGCCGACTTGGCCCGGGTGAACGTATCGTGGAGCGCGTCCGCATCCGCGCGCTCAATCGCACCGCGCACTGCCTGCAGGTGCTCGCTGAATCGGTCGATCGACTGCAGCAGCGCCGGCGCGTTGGCAATGGCAATATCCCGCCACATGACCGGGTCGGAGGAGGCAATGCGGGTGAAATCGCGAAAGCCGCCCGCGGCAAAGCGGAAAATGTCCTCACTGGCATCACTCGACGCCAGCGCATCCACCAGGGCGTAGGCCAGGACATGGGGCAGGTGGCTGGTGGCCGCAAGCACCCGGTCGTGAGCCTCCACCGCCATGTCCACCACCTCCGCGCCGGTGCTGGCCCACATCGCGCGGACCAGGGCCACCGCCGCCGGGTCGTTGTCGGCATCGGGAGTCACTATCACCCGGTGATTGACAAATAACTGGGCATTGGCGGCATCCACGCCGCTGCGCTCGGAGCCGGCAATCGGATGCGCCAGCACCAGCCGCGGCGGGTGCCGGTCGCCCCAGGCTGCGCGGGCGGCGCGCCACAGGTTGCCCTTGACGCTGGCCACGTCGGTGATCACCGGAGGCCGCGGCCGCTCGCGCAAACGGGGCAATATCTCCCTCAGCAGTGCCTCGGCCACCAGGGTCGGCGTCGCCAGCACCAGGATATCGGCCTCGGCCAGGGCCTCATCCAGGTCCAGTGTGTAGTCATCGATGATACCCAGTTCCACCCCACGGGCCAGGGAGGCTTCGCGATGTCCCCATCCCAGACAGCGCTGGCAGAAACCGGTCGCCTTCAGGCTGGCGGCGAGTGACCCGCCGATCAAGCCCAGGCCCGCGATGACGACAGTCGGGGCGCTGCTTTCCTCGCTGGCCGCCATCACAGCACGGCCCGCGGGTAGGACCCCAGGGGCTTGAGCAGAATCGACTGCTCCTCGAGCTCGGCGACGATGCCGCGAATCGTGTCGTCCTGCATGTGCCCTTCGAACTCGATAAAAAAGACATAGGCCCACTTTTCGGTGCGCGAGGGGCGGGTATCGATACGGGTCAGACTGACCCCCGCGCGACGGAAGGGGTCCAGCAGGTCGAACAGTGCCCCTGGCCGGTTGCGGCTGGAGACAATCAGGGAGGTCTTGTCGCGACCACTCGGGGGCACTTCCTCGCGCCCGACCACCAGGAAGCGGGTGGTGTTGTCCGGGTAGTCTTCAATATGCTCGGCCAGGCGGTCCAGGTGGTACCACTCCGCCGCCATGTCACCCGCAACAGCCGCCACACCCGGCGTGTGGGCCGCCAGCCGCGCGGCCTCGCCGTTGCTGCTCACCGCTTCGCGCTCCACCCCGGGCCAGTGGCGATCCAGCCAGTTGCGGCACTGGGCCAGTGCCTGCTGGTGGGCGCAGATGCGGGTCACCTGACCGGCGCCGGTGCCGGGCGCTACCAGCAGGTGGTGTGAAATACGCATTTCCACTTCGCCGGCGATTTTCAGCGACGAATCCATGAAGTTGTCCAGTGTGTGGCTGACCATGCCTTCGGTGGAGTTCTCCACCGGGACCACACCGTAGTTGCATTCCCCCGACTCCACCTGGGCGAAGACCGCGTCGATGGTCGGCTGACTGACGCACAGCGCCGCGTGCCCGAAATGCTTGAGGGCCGCCGCCTGGGTAAAGGTCCCCTCCGGCCCCAGGTAGGCCACCTGCAGGGGGCGCTCCAGGGCCAGGCAGGCGGACATCACCTCGCGAAAGATATGTGCCACGGTGGCGGCGTCCAGGGGCCCGCCATTGCGCTCCTTGATACGCTGCAGGACCTGGGCTTCCCGCTCGGGGCGGTAGTACACCACCTCCCCCGGGTCCTCGCCCCGCTCCTGGGCCGCCAGCACCTCCGCCAGCTTGATTTCGGCCACCCGCTGGGCACACTCGGCGCGGCGGTTGATCAGGCGCTGTATCTCCTGATCAATGGCATCAATGTCGTCCCTGACCTGCTGCAGATCCCTGGTATCCGTCATAAACCCGGCCCGCCGCTCAGCCGTAGCGCTGTTCGAAGTCGCGCATGAAGGCGATCAGGGCATCCACTGCCTCCTCGCTGACCGCGTTGTAGATGCTCGCACGCATGCCGCCCACCGAGCGGTGGCCGGAGAGATTGAGCAGGCCGGCAGCCTCCGACTCCTTGAGGAAGGTCTTGTCCAGACTGTCATCCGCGAGTGTAAAGGGCACGTTCATCAGCGACCGGCTGGGCAACTCGACCGGGTTGGCGTAGAAATCACTGCCATCGATCGCCGCGTAGAGCTTCTCCGCCTTGCGCCGGTTGATCGCCTCCATCGCTGACAGGCCGCCGAGGTCCTTCAACCAGTCGAAAACCAGGCCGGCGAGATACAGGGCGAAGGTCGGCGGCGTGTTGTACATCGAGTCACTGTCGGCGGCGACCTTCCAGTCCAGCATGGTCGGGCAGGATGACTGCGCGCGACCCAGCAGGTCGCGGCGCACGATCACCAGGGTCAGCCCCGCCGGCCCGATGTTTTTCTGCGCCCCCGCGTAAATGACCCCGAAGCGGGACACGTCGATGGGCCGCGAGAGAATCGTGGAGGACATATCCACCACCAGGGGCGCCTCGGCCTCGGGAACCCAGTGGTACTCCACCCCGCCAATGGTTTCATTCGGGGTGTAGTGCAGGTAGGCCGCCCCGGGCGTCAGTTGCCACGAGGCCTGCGGGGGAATGGTGCTGAAGTTGGTGTCCGCGGAGCTGGCGGCAACATTGACCTTGCCGAAACGCTTGGCTTCGGCAATCGCCTTTTTCGACCACTGCCCGGTGTTGACGTAGTCGGCTGTCTGCCCCTCGCCCAGCAGGTTGAGGGGAATGGCGGCAAACTGGGTGCTGGCACCGCCCTGCAGGAACAGGACCGCGTAGTCGTCACTGATACCCAGCAGTTCCCGCAGGGTGGCCTCGGCGCGCTGGACGACGCCCACCACTTCCGGGCTGCGGTGGCTCATCTCCATCAGGGAGAGGCCCCTGCCGTGCCAGTCCAGCAGCTCATCGCGGGCGGTTTCCAGCACGGGTTCGGGCAGGGCCGCGGGTCCGGCACAAAAGTTGTAGCAGCGGGTCATGAAGGGTGATTCCTCAACAGTAGCAACAGGGTTAATCGTCGTTTTCGGGTGCGGCATCGGCGCCATCGCTCACATCATCGTGCGCGCCGGCGCCGGCCTCGTCATCCTCGGGCTCGGCCACCCGCTCCACACCCACCAGGGACTCGTCCGGCCGCGTGCGAATGACCCGAACCCCCTGGGTATTGCGGCTGAGGATGGAGACCTCTTCCGCCCGGGTCCGCACCAGCGTGCCCTGGTTGGAAATCAGCATCAGCTCGTCGCCGTCAAAGACCTGGGTGGCACCCACCAGGCGCCCGTTGCGCTCGCTGGTGGCCATGGCAATGACCCCCATGGTGCCGCGCCCCTTGGTGGGGAAGTCGGCCATCTCGGTGCGCTTGCCGTAGCCGTTTTCACTGACGGTGAGCACGCGGCCGCCCTCGCGGGGCACAATCAGGGAGATCAATTGATGCCCCTCGCCCAGCCGGATGCCGCGCACCCCGCGGGCGGTACGGCCCATGGCACGCACATGCTCCTCGTGGAAGCGCACCGCCTTGCCCTCGCTGGAAAACAGCATCACGTCACAGGCGCCGTCGGTGAGCGCCGTGCCGATCAGGATATCCTCTTCCTCCAGTTCGATGGCCCGCAGACCCACGCTGCGCGGACGGGAGAAATCCGCCA
This sequence comes from Haliea atlantica, assembly GCF_054779855.1. NCBI lineage: Bacteria > Pseudomonadati > Pseudomonadota > Gammaproteobacteria > Cellvibrionales > Halieaceae > Haliea > Haliea atlantica. Next base: position 20,748 of record NZ_BAAGXL010000025.1, read on the forward strand.
GGCTGGTTTTCTTCACGGTACCGCCGGCGGTGGCCATGAAGATGAACCAGCCCGGGGTGTAGTCGTTGACCTGCAGGATCGAGGTGATGCGCTCGCCCTCGTCCAGGGGCAGCAGGTTGACCATGGGGCGCCCGCGGGAATTGCGACCCGCGAGGGGGATCTGGTAGACCTTGAGCCAGTAGACCTTGCCCAGGTTGGTGAAACACAGAATGGTCGCGTGGGTGCTGGCAATCAGCAGGTGCTCGACGAAGTCCTCGTCCTTGACCGAGGTGGCGGACTTGCCCATGCCGCCGCGCTTCTGCGCCTGGTAGTCGGACAGCGGCTGGGTCTTGGCATAGCCCAGGTGGGAAATGGTCACCACCCGGTCTTCCTCGGTAATCAGGTCCTCCACCGTCAGGTCGTGCTGCGAGGCGGTGATCTCGGTGATGCGATCGTCGCCGAACTCGGTGGCAATTTCCTCCAGCTCCTCGCGAATCACCAGCTTGAGGCGCTCCGGGTCGGAGAGGATGTCCAGGTAGTCGGAGATCTCCTTGAGCTTCTCTTCGTACTCGTTGATCAGCTTCTCGTGTTCCAGGCCGGTCAGGCGGTGCAGGCGCAGCTCGAGGATGGCCTGGGCCTGGGCCGGCGACAAGTGATAGTGCCCCTCGCGCAGGCCGTACTGGGGCTCCAGCTCGTCGGGGCGGCAGGCATCCTCACCGGCGCGCTCCAGCATCGCGGTGACCTCGCCCGGCAGCCAGGGCTGGGCAATCAACTGCTCGCGGGCCTGGGCCGGGTTGGGAGAGGCCTTGATCAGCTCGATCACCCGGTCGATGTTGGCCAGGGCCACTGCCAGGCCCTCCAGAATGTGCCCGCGCTCCCGGGCCTTGCGCAGCAGATAGACAGTGCGCCGGGTGACCACCTCGCGACGGTGGCGAATGAAGGCCTCGAGCATCTGCTTGAGATTCAGCACCTTGGGCTGGCCGTCCACCAGGGCCACCATGTTGATCCCGAACACCGACTGCAGCGCGGTCTGCGCGTACAGGTTGTTCAGAACCACATCGCCCATCTCACCGCGACGCAGCTCGATGACCACCCGCAAACCGTCCTTGTCGGACTCGTCGCGCAATTCGGAAATGCCTTCGATCTTCTTTTCCTTGACCAGCTCGGCGATGCGCTCAATCAGGCGCGCCTTGTTCAGCTGGTAGGGAATCTCGTGGATGATGATGACATCCCGGCCTTTCTTTTCCTCGTGGATGACCTCCGCCCGGGCACGCAGGTAGATACGCCCGCGACCGGTGCGGTAGGCCTGGATAATCCCGGCGCGACCATTGATGATGCCGGCGGTGGGGAAGTCGGGCCCGGGGATGTATTCCATCAGGTCGTCGACCGTGATGTCCGGGTCCGTCAGCAGGGCCAGGCAGCCGCTGACCACCTCGCGCAGGTTGTGCGGCGGGATATTCGTCGCCATCCCCACGGCAATACCCGAGGAGCCGTTGACCAGCAGATTGGGCACGCGGGTGGGCAGCACAGCCGGAATACGCTCGGTGCCGTCGTAGTTGTCGACGAAATCCACCGTTTCCTTGTCGAGATCCGCCAGCATGGCATGGGAGATCTTGCGCATGCGGATCTCGGTGTAGCGCATGGCCGCGGCGGAGTCGCCATCGATGGAGCCGAAGTTGCCCTGACCATCGACCAGGGTGTAGCGCATCGAGAAGGGCTGGGCCAGGCGCACAATGGTGTCGTAGACCGCAGAGTCCCCGTGGGGGTGATATTTACCGATGACATCACCGACCACGCGGGCCGACTTCTTGTAGCCCTTGTTCCAGTCATTGTTGAGTTCGTTCATGGCGAACAGGACGCGCCGGTGTACCGGCTTGAGGCCATCCCGCACATCCGGCAGTGCACGCCCCACGATCACGCTCATGGCGTAGTCCAGGTAGGACTGCTTGAGCTCGTCCTCGATATTGACGGGAAGGATTTCCCTGGCTAGCTCACCCATGTAGTCTGGCTTCCTTACACTGAAGACGACAAACGCGGTCCGCCTCCGGGGGAGGCGCAAAACCGACCCGTTGCGAGGCCCTCACGGGCGCTGCCACCGATGCCGACGTAAACCGGGAATTATACGGAATCGGCGCTGCAGCCGCCATGCCTTTGCCGGCCGAGGGAAGTACCCGGCAAATCCGGTTATACTGGCGCCCCTGTCGGCACCACCAGCCAAGAGAGTCCATGAGCGAACTGCCCGAACACCCCGACAGCCTGCTGCACCCCCGCTGGATCATCCCCGTACTGCCCGAGGGCCAGGTACTGGAGAATCACAGCGTGGTTGTCCATCAGGGACGTATTGTCGCCCTGCTGCCCACGCACCAGGCCCGCGCACTGTCACCCGCCCGGGAAGTCGAGCTGCCCGAACACGCGATGATTCCAGGCCTGGTGAACGCCCATGGCCACGCTGCCATGAGCCTGCTGCGCGGCTATGCCGACGACTACCCGCTGATGCCCTGGCTGCAGGAGCACATCTGGCCCGCCGAGCAGGCCCACGTCAGCGCCGAATTTGTCCGCGACGGCAGCCTGCTGGCCATGGCAGAGATGCTGCGCGCCGGCACTACCACGTTTTCCGACATGTATTTTTTCCCCGAGGAAACCGCCCGGGTGGCACAGGAAACCGGCCTGCGCTGCCAGCTGGCCTTCCCGATCTTTGACTTTCCCACCGCCTGGGGCAGCGGCCCGGAGGAGTACCTGCACAAGGGCCTGGCCCTGCGCGACGACTACAAGCACCACGAGCGTATCAGCGTGGTCTTCGGCCCCCACGCCCCCTACACGGTCGGCGAGGAAACCCTCTCCCGCATTGCGGTACTCGCCGCCGAGCTGGACCTGCCGGTGCATATCCACCTGCACGAAACTCGCGGCGAGGTACTGCAGGCGGTGGAGCGCTGTGGCGAACGCCCGCTGGACACCCTGCATCGCCTGGGCCTGCTGGGCCCGCGCACCCAGTGCGTGCACATGACCGACCTGGGGGACCAGGACATCGCCCTGCTGGCAGCTTCCGGCGCCCAGGTTATTCACTGTCCCCAGTCCAACATGAAACTGGCCTCGGGCATTTGCCCGGTGAGCCGCCTGCAGCTCGCCGGGGTCAACGTTGCCCTGGGCACCGACGGCGCCGCCAGCAACAACGATCTCAGTCTGTTCGGCGAGATGCACAGCGCCGCCCTGCTGGCGAAACTGCAGGCTGAAGACCCCGCCGCACTCCCCGCGGCAAAGGCTTTGGAAATGGCAACCCTGGGTGGCGCCCGCGCCCTCGGCCTGGAAGATCGTATCGGCAGCATCGAACCCGGCAAGGCCGCCGACCTGGTCGCCATCGACCTCTCCGGCCCCGAAACCCAGCCGGTCCACCACCCCCTGTCGCAGCTGGTCTACGCCTGCAACGGCAGCCAGGTCACTCACTGCTGGGTGGACGGTGAGCCGCTGCTGGAGCAGCGCCGCCTGCTGACGCTCGACTGGGACGCCCTGCAACAGCGCTGCCGCGACTGGCAGCAACGGATTGCCGCAACAGGAGACCGCACATGACCGCCCAGGCCAACGTCGACCCCCAGGAGATCGCCAAGTTCGAGGCCCTAGCCTCCCGCTGGTGGGACCGCAATAGCGAGTTCCGCCCCCTGCACGAGATCAACCCCCTGCGCGCCAACTGGATCGACGAGCACTCGCCCGTGGCGGACAGCACGCTACTCGACGTCGGCTGTGGCGGCGGCCTGCTGGCCGAAGCCATGGCCCAGCGCGGCGCCAGCGTTACCGGCATCGACATGGGCGAAGCGCCCCTCGCCGTGGCGCGCATCCACCAGCTGGAGTCCGGGGTCGAGGTGGACTATCGCCAGAGCACCGCGGAGGACCTGGCGGCGGAGCTGCCCGGACATTTCGACATCGTCTGCTGCCTGGAAATGCTCGAGCACGTCCCCGACCCGGCTGCCGTTGTCGCCGCCTGCGCCGAGCTCGCCAGACCGGGGGCCTCGCTGTATTTCTCTACCATCAACCGCAACCCCAAGGCCTTCGCCTTCGCGATTGTCGGTGCCGAGTACATCCTCAAGCTGCTACCTGCCGGCACCCACGAGTACCGCAAGTTCATCAAGCCCTCGGAGCTGGCTGCCTGGCTGCGCGCCGCCGGCCTGGAACTCACCGGCATGACCGGGCTCACCTACAACCCGATTACCCGGCGCTACCGCCTCAACCCGCGGGATGTGGATGTGAATTACATGGTGCGCGCAGTCAAGCCGGAGCAGGCCGCATGACGCGTGCCATGCCGCAGCCCCCTGCCGCGGTGATCTTCGACCTCGACGGCACCCTGGTGGATACCGCGGACGAGTTTGTCACCGTGGTACAGACCCTGCGCGCGGAACACGAACTGCCGCCGCTGCCCAACCAGCGCATCCGGGCCAGTGTCTCCAACGGCGCCCGCGCCCTGGTCAGTCTGGCCCTCGACCTGAGCGAAGACGATGCCGAATTCGAGACGCGCCGCCTGCGTCTGCTGGAGCTTTACGGTGAGGTACTGGGCACCACCGCCAGGCCCTACCCCGGGATCGAGAATCTGCTGCGCGCACTCGGCGAACGCGGCATTCCCTGGGGCGTCTCCACCAATAAGCCCCGGGCCTACGCCGAGCCCCTGATGGCTCGGCTGGATCTGCAGCCGGCCCTGGGCAGCCTGGTGTGCCCGGACGATGTCAGCCAGCGCAAACCACACCCCGAGCCGCTGTGGCTGAACTGCAGCCAGCTCGGCGTGAACCCGGCTGAAAGCATTTATGTCGGCGACCACCTCAGGGACATCGAGGCCGGCCGCCGCGCCGGACTGTTCACCATCGCCGCCCGCTACGGCTATATCGAACCCGGAGACGACCCCGGCAGCTGGGGCGCGGACGCCGAGGTCCGCGACAGCACCGAGCTGACACCGCTCATCCTTCCCGACCTGGCATGACAACAGGAGACGCCCGCATGCGCCCCCAGGACTACCAAGCTCCCGACGACCTGCTCCGCGACAAGGTGATTTTGGTCACCGGTGCCGGCGACGGCATCGGCCGCGCCGCCGCCCTCGCCTTCGCCGCCCGCGGCGCGACGCTGATTCTGCTGGGCCGCACGGTGGAAAAACTGGAAGCCGTCTACGACGCCATCGAGAGTGCTGGCGGCGCCCAGCCGGCACTGTTTCCCCTGGACCTGACCAAGGCGACCGAGCAGGACTGCGAACAACTGGCCAGCGCCATCGGCGAGACCTTCGGACGGCTCGACGGCCTGCTGCACAACGCCAGTCTGCTGGGCGAGCGGCGGCCAATTGCCAACAGCAGCTTGTCGGCCTGGCAGGAGGTCATGCAGGTCAATGTGAACGCCGCCTTTCTGCTCACGCGCACCCTGCTGCCACTGCTGGAGCAGGCACCCCAGGCCTCGGTGGTGTTTACCTCCTCCGGCGTGGGGCGCCGGGGGCGCGCCTACTGGGGGGCCTATGCGGTGTCGAAGTTCGCCACCGAAGGGCTGATGCAGGTACTGGCGGACGAGCTGGAGAATACCTCGCGGGTTCGGGTCAACAGCCTCAACCCCGGCGCCACCAATACTGCCATGCGGCGCAGTGCGTACCCGGCGGAGGAGCCAACACGCAACCCCTCCCCGGACGAGATCCTGCCCGCCTACCTCTACCTGATGGGTGACGACAGCATCGGGGTGACCGGCCAGGCCCTGGACGCGCAGTAGCAACCGGGCCTTCAGCGCCCCACGGGGCCGGGGAGACCGAACGCTCCGGTTTAGGGCCAGCCCGCCCCGGGTTCCGCCACCCGGACACTCTCCACCCGACCGTCTATCTCGGCGGGCTCGCCAGAAACATGCAGCGACGCGGCCGTCATGCAGAACAGGGTGCGCCGGTCATCGCCGCCCAGCATACAGGCGATGGCGTGGCGGGCACCCGTGCCGATCCGCTGCAGGACAGTCTCGGAGCCCCGCTGCATGTGCAGAAACTCGTGGGTCATCGGCGAAGCCACCCAGACGTTGTCCCGCGCATCCAGGCACAGGCCGTCGCTAACCGCCCCCTCGGGCAGCGTGGCATAGACCTGGCGGTTGGACAGGGAGCCGTCTTCGGCGAGGTCGAAGGCGGCCAGCTCGCGGGAACCGCTCTGCCCGACCACCAGCGTGCGCCCATCCGCGGTGATCGCCATGCCATTGGGGCAGATCAGATCCTCCGCCGCCACCGTGACCCGACCGTCGGGGTCGGCCCGCAACAGCACGGCCGCGCGCATGGCCTCGCCTTTTTCATAATCGAAGCCCATATTGCCGACGAAGGCGTGCCCGTGGCGATCGACCACCATGTCGTTGGCGGCACCGGTGCACCAGGGGGAAAGGTCGGCGACTTCCTGCAGCGACCCATCGCGATAGCGCAACAAGCGGTGGTCGTTCATCGACACCAAAAGGAGGGTACCATCGGGCAGCCAGCCGAGCCCCGAGGGGCGCCCGGGCACGCTGAAGACCACCTCCTGCAAGCCATCGGGGCGGATGCGCTTGACCGCGCCACCGCGCATGTCGGAAAAGTACAGCCAGCCCTCGCGCCAGCGCGGGCCCTCGCCGAACACCACGTCCGTGCTGATAACCTGAAGCTCTGCCGATTCCGCCATACTCGCTCTCCTTGTTATTGCTGACCGATCGACAGCAAAGCGTAGAAGATCCGGGGGAAAAGCAGAAGTGCGGCGGCGAGAAGACCGCCGCTGGTACAGATTGCCGGGCCCCAGTGGGCGGTGCGGCTAACCGCGTCGGCGTGGCCCGCCCGCCTTCGGACGCGAGGTGCTGCGGCGGCCGGCAGCGGCCGGCGCCTTGCGCTTGGCAAACTGGCGCTCCATCACCTCTTTTTCCTTGACCGAGCCCCGCTGCAACTTTTTCTCCTTGAGGCCGGCCATGCGGTAGAGGCTCTTCACCTCCTTGGGGTCGAGCTCGGTCCACTGGCCCTGCTTGACCCGGGAGGGAATGAACACCTCGCCGTAACGCACACGCTTGAGACGGGAAACCGTCAGCCCCTGGGATTCCCAGAGCCGGCGCACCTCGCGGTTGCGCCCCTCCATGATCACCACGTAGAACCAGTGATTGATGCCGTCGCCACCGCCGTCCTGGATGTCGGTGAAGCGGGCCACGCCATCCTCCAGCTCGACCCCGTTGACCAGGCGCTCAAGCATCTCGGGCTCCACCTGGCCCATCACCCGCACCAGGTATTCTCGCTCGATATTGGCCGACGGATGCATCAGGGAGTTGGCCAGCTCGCCGTCGGTGGTGAACAGCAGCAGGCCCGAGGTGTTGTAGTCCAGGCGACCGATGGAAATCCAGCGTCCTTTCTTCAGCTTTGGCAGTCGCTCGAACACGGTGCGTCGACCCTGGGGATCGCGGCGGCTGCACACTTCCCCGGTCGGCTTGTGATAGAGAATGCAGCGGGTTTCCCGCGCCGGCGCCCGCTCCAGGGGCTTGCCGTCGATGGCAATACGCGCGCGCTCATCCACCCGGTCACCCAGTGTGGCCGGATGCCCGTCGACACTGACCCGGCCTTCCTCGATCCAGCGCTCCATCTCACGACGGGAACCAAGGCCGGTCCGCGCCAGCACTTTTTGCAGCTTTTCCCCGGGCTGTTGGCGCGACCCGCTATCCGCGGCTTCGGCGCCGGCGGGTGTGACATGACGGCGGCTCAATGCTTCGCTCCCGATTCGGGGTGAGCAGTATCCGCAGGGCTCTCCCCGGCAGCGAAAGCCTCCTCGTCCGCACTGTCGGGAGTCGGCTCGGTCAGTTCACTGTCCCCCAGAGAGGACTCAGCGTCAGGCTGCCCGCTAACGGCAGCCTCGGCTTGGGCTGCGGCGGCATCGGCAAAGCCGAGTTCGGCATTCAGGGTTTCCAGGTCACGTATCTCCGCCAGGGGGGGCAACTGATCGAGGTTGCGCAGGTTGAAATAATCCAGGAACTGCCGCGTGGTGGCGTACATCGCCGGGCGGCCGGGGACATCGCGGTGCCCCACGACCCGCACCCACTCGCGCTCCTGGAGGGTCTTGATGATGTTGGAACTGACGGCCACGCCGCGAATCTCCTCGATCTCGCCGCGGGTAATCGGCTGTCGATAGGCGATCAGTGCCAGGGTCTCGAGCAGCGCCCGCGAGTACTTCTGGGGGCGCTCCTGCCACAGCCGCCCCACCCAGGGTGCCAGGGACTGGCGCACCTGGAAGCGGTAGCCACTGGCGACTTCCACCAGTTCGAAGCCACGCCCGGCGCAGCGCTCACTCACCGCCGCCAGGGCTTCCCGGATATCGCCATTGGAGGGGCGCTCCGCCTCTTCGAAAAGCTCCGCCAGCTGCTGCACGGCCAGGGGCTTCCCGGCCGCCAGCAGTGCGCCCTCGACAATCTGCACCAGCGTGCTGCTGTCCTGTTCGGGGGGCATCTACTCCACCCTTGCCTTGACGTGAATGGGACCGAAGGACTCGGTCTGCACGATTTCCACCAGCGACTCCTTGATCAGCTCGAGAACCGCGAGGAAGGTCACTACCACCCCGAGGCGCCCTTCCCGCTCGGAAAACAGGGATACGAAGGGTACAAACTGGCGTCCCACCAGGCGCTCCAACACCTCGGACATGCGCTCGCGCGTGGACAGGGCCTCGCGCTGGATGTGGTGGCTCTCGAACATGTCGGCCCGGCGCAGCACTTCACTCAGTGCCAGCAGCAGCTCGCGCATCTCCACCTCCGGGTGCGGCCTGGCGCGCTCCAGATCCGGCGGCTCCGCACTGCCCGCCCAGGTATCCCGCCCCAGCCTGGGCAGCTCGTCGATATCCTCGGCGGCCTTCTTGTAGCGCTCGTATTCCTGCAGGCGCCGGATCAACTGCGCTCGCGGGTCCTCTTCCTCGTCGTCGACCATCTCGGAGCGCGGCAACAGCATGCGCGACTTGATCTCCGCCAGCATGGCCGCCATCAGCAGGTACTCCGCCGCCAGCTCGAACTGCAGCGCGTCCATCAACTCGACGTAGCGCATGTACTGCTCGGTGATTTCCGAGACGTCGATTTCCAGAATATCCAGGTTCTGGCGACGGATCAGGTAAAGCAGCAGGTCCAGCGGCCCCTCGAAGGCCTCGAGAAAGACCTCGAGCGCCTGGGGCGGTATGTACAGGTCCTTGGGCAGCTCGGTGATCGCCTTGCCCATGACCACCGCAAAGGGCATCTCGCCCTGCTCGGGGCGGGCGGCGTTGGAAGCGGAGGAATCGGTCACGGAGCTGCCTGTGGTCATAATTCGCGCAGTATACCCCTCAGGGCAGGAAGGGCGCCACGTCTCCCTTGCCCTCGCGGGTGATCTCGGGAACGTCACCCGCCAGATCCACCACGGTGGTCGGCTCCAGGCCACAGAAACCACCGTCGATAATCAGATCCACCTGGTGTTCGAGCAGGTTGCGGATATCCCAGGGGTCGGTCAGCGGCAGGTCGTCGCCCGGGAGAATCAGGGTCACGCTCATCAGCGGCTCTCCCAGCTCGGCCAGCAGCGCCTGGGTAATGGCATTGTCCGGCACGCGCACCCCCACCGTCTTGCGCTTGGCCTGCTGCAGGCGCCGCGGAACTTCCGACGTGGCCTGGAGAATGAAGGTATAGGGTCCGGGGGTGTTGTTCTTGAGCAGGCGAAAGTCGGTGTTGTTGACCCGGGCGTAAGTGCCGATCTCCGAGAGGTCCCGGCAGACCAGGGTAAAGTTGTGGCGGTCATCCAGGCGCCGGATGCGGCGAATACGGTCCACCGCCTGCTTGTCGCCCAGGTGGCAGCCCAGTGCATAGGCGGAATCGGTGGGATAGACCACCACCCCACCCTGGCGGATGATGTCCACCGCCTGGCGCACCAGGCGGGCCTGGGGCGTCTCGGGGTGGATCTGGAAAAACTGACTCATGTACAACTCTCCTGCTCGGGGGCCTGCCAGCGTTCCCAGACGCCCCGCAGCCCCTCCAGATGGCGGGGCTCGACACCAAGGTCGGCAGCCCACGACTGTTCCTGATGAAAATCACTGCCCAGTGAGACCGCCAGCTGTTGCCGCCTGGTCAGCTCGCGCAACTCGCGCCCTTCGTTGGGCAACTGGCGTCCACTGAGCACTTCCACCGCACCACCGCCGGCAGCGCGAAAATCCGCGGTCAGACGCTCCAGCCGGGTGCGGGTCAAGCGGTATTTCAAGGGGTGCGCCAACACGGCCACGCCGCCTGCGGCGACGATCCAGCCGACCACCTCCTCCAGGACCGGCCAGAAGGCCTTTACGTCCCCCGGCTTGCCGCGACCCAGGTAGCGGTCGAAGGCCACCGAGGGCTCCGCCACGTGGCCCTGCGCGACCATCCAGGCAGCGAAGTGCGGCCGGCCGATCTGGCTGTCGCCGGCGGCCGCACGGGCCCCCTCCAGGGCGCCAGGCAGGCCCAGTTTCTCGAGCCGCCGGGCAATCACCGCGGCCCGCTCCAGACGCGCCTCCGCCTGCCGGGACAGACCCGCGGCCAGCACCGGATGATCGACATCCAGGTTCAGGCCAACCACGTGCACGTTGACCCCCGACCATTGGCAGGACAGCTCCACCCCGGGCACCAGGTGCAGGTCACCGGTCGCAAGCGCGCGGCTTGCCGCGGCCGCGCGGTAGCCCGCCACGGTGTCGTGATCGGTAATCGCCAGCTGGCTCACGCCGCGCGCAAGGGCGCGCTGCACCAGGTCCGCGGGTGACAGCGCACCGTCCGAAGCGGTGGTATGGGTGTGGAAATCGACAAGCACGATGTTAGCGTCTCCGCTTTGCTCTGCTTCCCGCTGTGCACTACACTGGCGGGCTACCGCCCGTCCTGCCGGCGGTGCACCGCGGCCTCCTGCGGGCAAAGCGGCATGGTAACACGGGGCTCCAACAGGTCTGCCATGAAACAACTTGCCGAATTCATTCCCATTGCTCTGTTTTTCATCGTCTACCAGATGGACGGCGACACCATCAGCCTGGGCGACTGGCAACACACGATCGACGGCATTTTCAGCGCCACTGCCGTGCTCATGCTGGCCACTCTCCTGCAGCTGCTGATCACCTTCGCAGTGAACCACAAGCTCGACAAGCGCAGCCTGTGGACTGGCGTGGCGGTACTCGCTTTCGGCGCCGCCACCCTGCTGTTGCGCAATGAACTGTTCATCCAGTGGAAGCCGACCATTTTCAACTGGGCCCTGGCCCTGGTCTTCGGCGCCTCGCAGTTCATCGGCCAGCGCAACCTGATGGAGCGCACCCTCGGCGGGCAGATACAGTTGCCAAAGTCTGTGTGGCTGCGCCTGAACCTGCTGTGGACAGCGCACTTTGCCATCGTCGGCACCCTCAACCTGGTGGTTGCCTACACCTGGAGCGAAGCCGACTGGGTCAGCTACAAGCTGTATTCGGCGATCGGCTTCACCCTGCTCCTCACCGTATTGACTGCCTGGCTGGTGGCTCCGCATCTCAAGGAAGATACCGCCAGCGACTCCTGACAGGACCCGATTCATGCTTTACGCGATACTCTGCGACGATGTCGACAACAGCCTGCCCTTGCGTCAGCAGGCGCGCCCCGCCCATCTGGCCCGGATCCAGGCGCTGGTCGACGAGGGGCGCCTCCTGGTTGCGGGCCCGCACCCGGCCCTGGATACCGAGGACCCGGGCGACGCGGGCTTTACCGGCAGCCTGATCATCGCCGAGTTCGACAGCCTGGAGGCCGCCACCGCCTGGGCGGACGCCGATCCCTATGTCGATGCCGGCGTGTTCCGCCGGGTCGTGGTCAAACCCTACAAGCGCGTGCTGCCCTGAGCATGCCCGATATCCCCCTTCCATTGACGAGGACTCTCCACGTGCGCCTGCCATTTTTATGCGCCCTGCTCACCGCCCTGGTGGCGCTGCCCAGCGCCGCGCAAGATACCCGCTATGTCCGCGACACCCTGTATGTACAGGTCCGCAGCGGCGCCGGCGATGAGCACGACGTCGTGCATCGCGGCCTGGCGTCCGGCACGCCGGTCCAGGCGGGCGAACGCTCCGCCGACGGCGAGTGGATGGCGGTGACACTGGAGGACGGTACCCGTGGCTGGATGCCGGAGCGGTTTTTGATGGAGGAGCCCCCGGCCTCGGTGCAGCTCGCCGAGGCACAGCAACAGGTCGCTCAACTGGAGTCTGAAAACAAGCGTCTGGCCGATGAGGTGGCCGAGATGCATGCGCTGTGGGGCAACCTGCCCCGGGAGGGGGCGGACGGCGAAGAGACCCTGCGGGCGGTGATGGAGGAACTGGCCCAACTGCGGCAAATTTCCGGCAAATCGCTGCAGCTCGATGCCGACAACCGGCGGCTGGCGGAGGAGGCCGAGAAGCTGCGCTCCCAGGTGGACGTCCTGGCGGCGGAGAACCTGCGCCTTCAGGATAGCCTGCGCACCAATACCTTCATGGACGGCTCCCTCGCGGTCCTGCTGGGCGTCATCATCACCCTGGTCGTTCCGCGGCTGTGGCCCAAGCGCCGCCGCTACGACGGCTGGGCCTGAACCGGAGAACTCTGCATGCGTCGTCGATTCCTGCTGGGACTATTGCTACTGGCAACATTCACCCTACCCACCCACGCCAGCGAGACCAGCCAGCCCTACCCGCTGGTGGTCATCCGTACCGACGAGGGCGATATCACCCTGCGCCTGCTGCCGGACAAGGCGCCGGTCACGGTCGCCAACTTCCTCGAATATGTCGAGGCGGGGCATTACCAGGGCACCATTTTCCACCGGGTGATTCCCGACTTCATGATCCAGGGCGGCGGCCTGCTACCCGACATGACTGAGAAGCCCACCGGCACGCCGATCCAGAACGAATCGCGCAACCGCCTGCACAACACCCGGGGCACCATTGCCATGGCGCGGATGAATGATCCGGACTCCGCCACCGCCCAGTTCTTCATCAACCAGCGGGATAACCTGCAGCTGGACTGGACCCCGGGTCGCGAGGGTTATACCGTCTTTGGCGAAGTCGTGGCGGGTATGTCGATTGTCGACTACATTGCCACCAGCCCGACCGCAGAGGTCGAGGGGCACGCCAACGTGCCGGTAGAGCCGGTGATCATTCGCAGCATTGAACGCGTGGGCCTGTGATGATCGCTCTCAGCGTCAACCTCAACAAGATCGCCCTGATCCGCAACTCCCGGGATACCCGCAACCCGGATATTCCCCACCACGCCCGCCTCTGCATCGACGCCGGTGCCGACGGCATCACGGTACATCCGCGGCCGGACCAGCGGCACATCCGCGCCAGCGACTGCTTTGACCTGGCAGCCATGCTCGAGGTGGAGTTCAACATCGAGGGTAACCCGATGGCCGGCCCCCGGCGCAGCGACCGCGCGGGCGTTGGCGACTACCCCGGCTTTATGCAACTGGTGCGTGAAATCCGCCCCGCCCAGTGCACCCTGGTCCCCGACGGCGACCAGCAGCTGACCTCGGACCACGGCTTCGATCTGCAACGCGAGGGCGACCGTGTCGCCCCGCTGGTGGAAGAACTGAAGTCCCTGGGTATCCGCACCAGCCTGTTCATGGATCCGGACCCGGAACAGATTCGTCTGGCGGCGCAGGTGGGCGCGGACCGCATCGAGCTCTACACCGAGGCCTGGGCCCGTGCGCATGCCAGTGGGGAGGATGTGGACGCCGTTTTGAGGCAGTTCGCGACAGCCGCCGAGGCGGCCCTGGATGCGGGCCTGGGCATCAATGCGGGGCACGACCTCGACCTGCACAACCTGCCGCCCTTCGCCAGCGCGATACCGGGGCTGCTGGAGGTCTCGATCGGTCACGCCCTGACCGTGGACGCCCTCAGCCTGGGCCTGCCGCGCACCATCGCCGCCTATCAGCGCGCCCTGGGCAAGGACGCGCCGGACCCGAGATAAATCCGCACGTCCCGAAAGGTGACGGATTCATCCAGGTCCGGCAGGGTACAGGACTCCCGCGCAGCGAGCTGGCGATAGCCCGGCTCACTGAAGTCCTTCACCCGAGAATCCGCCAGCAGTACCCGGTCCGCCCGCTGGCGGAAGCGTTCCAGCCAGCCCAGGTTGGCGCGGTCGTAGAGCACATCGGCGGCAATCAGCAGGTCCACCGGCCCCGTTACATCGGCGAAATCCGCGACCAGCTCCAGCTCGACGCCGTTCAGCGCCGCATTGGCGGCCGTCGCATCCAGGGCGTCGGGGTCGATATCGCAGGCGAGCACTTCGTCCGCCCCGGCCAGCGCGGCGGCGATCGCCACCACCCCCGATCCGCAGCCAAAATCCAGCACCCGGCGGCCGCGTACCCAGTCCGGGTGCTCCAGCAACCAGCGCGCCAGGACCTGCCCGGAGGCCCAGCAGAAAACCCAGTAGAGCGGGTTGTCCATGACCCGCGCCGCCTGCTCCGCTGTCAGCTCGCCCTGGGGGTAGTCTGCATTCAACAACCAGAGATCGAGGGCACGGGGTGCGTCAAGCGACACCGGCTCCAGCCGTGCTCCCGGAAGAATCTTGCGCAGACGCTGTTGCAGCCTGTCGATTGTCATTACCATTGCTCTCCATGCATATCGAAGCCACACCCTACCTGGTGCCCCACAGCCGCGAGCCGATCGAGATCCTCCACGAGGACGAACACCTGCTGTTGGTGCGCAAACCCGACCTGCTGCTGAGCGTACCCGGCCGTCACCCGCGCAACCATGACAGCCTGATCAGCCGCCTGCAGCAAACCCACCCCACGGCCAGCATCGTGCACCGGCTGGACCTGGATACCTCGGGCATCATGGTGGTGCCACTGAGCCGCGAAGCGCATGCCGAGATCAGCCGGCAATTCCAGCAGCGCGAGGTGTTCAAGACCTACGAGGCCCTGGTATTCGGCGTACCCGCCACAGCCGAGGGGCAGGTCGACCTGCCCCTGATCGCCGACTGGCCACGGCGACCACTGCAGAAGGTCTGTCACCAGCAGGGCAAGGCGGCCCTGACCTGGTACGAACTGCTGGAGAGCCACGGCAACTACAGCCGGATGCAATTGATGCCGGTAACGGGACGCTCTCACCAGCTGCGCATCCACATGCGCGAGCTGGGCCACCCGATCCTGGGCTGCGACATGTACGCCCACGCCGAGGCCTTTCGCATGGCGCCGCGCTTGATGCTGCACGCCACCCGGCTGGGTCTGCGTCACCCGGTCACCGACGAGTGGCTGGAGGGCAGCTCACCCGCCCCCTTCTGAATCCAGGTAACTGCACCAGTCCGACCAGCTGCCCGGGTACAACAGGGCGTCGCCGCGACCCAGGCGATCCAGCGCATACAGGTTCACGCAGGCGGTCACCCCCGAGCCGCAGTAAGCCACCAGCGGTTTCCGCTCCAACAACTCCCCAAAGTGCGCACGCAGCTCGGCGTCACTGCGCAGGAAGCCCGCGGCGTCGGTAACTGCCTGCCAGGGTCGGTTGAGCGCCCCGGGAATATGCCCGGCCACCGGATCGATGGGCTCCTCCAGCCCCAGGTAACGCCGCTCCTCCCGGGCATCCACCAGCGTGGCTGACTGTGCCTGAAGCGCTATCAGTTGCTCCCGGTCACACACCCCTCGATAATCCTCGACCGCCGGCACCGCACAGGCACGGGTCGCTGTGTCAGCGGAGGCTGCGGCAGCGCTCTCCACCGCCCCCCCAGCCGCCAGCCAGGCAGCATAGCCACCGTCCAGCAGTGCCGGCGGGCGGTAGCCGAGGGCACGCAGCAGCCACCAGCAGCGCGCCGCAAAGGCGAAGCGCTGGTCGTCGTAAACCACCACCTCGCTGTCGCGACCGATGCCCAGGGCCGCCAGTCGAGTCGCCAGGGCTGCGGGGTCGGGCAGGGGGTGCCGACCGCCGTGTGTCGCCACAGGGCCCGAGAGGTCACGCTCCAGGTGCAGGTAATGGGCGCCCGGAATATGCCCCTCGCGCCAGGCCTGCTCACCGGCACCGGGGTCGGCGAGACTGAAGCGGCAATCGAGGACAATGGCGTCCGGCCGGCGCATTAGCTCACTCGCGGTCAACATGACTGTCTCACTCCTCTGGTTCTTTCCGGTCCCGGCGACCTGTATAATCGGCGACCTTTTGATCAATCCGCCCCGCACCCACAGGTATTCCCATGTCCAGCAACAAGGTCGGCTTCGTCAGCCTCGGCTGCCCCAAGGCCCTCGTCGATTCCGAGCGTATTCTCACCCAGCTGAAGCTGGACGGCTACGAGATTGTCCCCAGCTACCAGGATGCCGAGCTGTTGGTGGTCAATACCTGCGGCTTTATCGACAGCGCCAAGCAGGAATCCCTGGATGCCATCGGCGAGGCGATCAGCGAAAACGGCAAGGTTATCGTGACCGGCTGCATGGGCAAGGGCAACGATGCCGAAACCATTCGCCAGCTGCACCCGAAAGTGCTCAGCGTCACCGGGCCGGCGGCCTACGAGGAGGTCGTTGGCGCAGTACACCAGTATGTGCCCCACGCACCGACTCACGACCCCTACGTCGACCTGGTACCGCCCCAGGGGGTGAAGCTCACGCCGCGCCACTACGCCTACCTGAAGATTTCCGAGGGCTGCAACCACCGCTGCAGCTTCTGTATCATCCCGCAAATGCGCGGGGACCTGGTCAGCCACCCGATTGGCGAGGTCATGAGCGAAGCCGAAGGCCTGGTACGCGCCGGCGTCCGCGAGCTGCTGGTGATCTCCCAGGACACCAGTGCCTACGGCGTTGACCTCAAATACCGCACCGGTTTCTGGAACGGCCGGCCGATGAAAACCAGCATGCAGGCCCTCTGCGAGGGACTCGGCGAGCTGGGCATCTGGGTGCGCCTGCACTACGTCTACCCCTACCCCCACGTCGACCACATCGTGCCGCTGATGGCCGAGGGCAAGATCCTGCCCTACCTGGACATCCCCTTCCAGCACGGCAGCCCTTCGGTGCTCAAGCGCATGAAGCGCCCCGCGGCGGCGGAAAAGTCCCTGGAGCGGATTCGCCGCTGGCGGGAGATCTGCCCCGAGATCACCCTGCGCAGCACCTTCATCGTCGGCTTCCCCGGCGAGACCGAGGCGGAGTTCCAGCAGTCACTGGACTTCCTCGAGGAAGCACAGCTCGACCGCGTCGGCTGCTTCCAGTACTCCCCGGTCGCCGGTGCCCCCGCCAACGAGCTGCCTGACCCGGTGCCGGAAGAGGTCAAGCAGGAGCGCTGGGAGCGTTTCATGGCCCTCCAGCAGCAGATCAGTGCCGACAAGTTGCAGGCCAAGATCGGTCAGCGCATCGAGATTCTGATTGATGAAGTCGATGAGGAAGGCGCCATCGGCCGCTCCACCGCCGATGCCCCGGAAATCGACGGCAAGGTCTACCTGGACGGCGTGACTGACCTGCAACCCGGGGATTTCGTCGAGGCCGAGGTCACCGCTGCCGACGAATACGACCTCTGGGCCGGCTAGACACGCGCCCGATGAACGTCCTGCTGTTCCAGCCCGGCGCCTGCGATGACGCGGGCCAGTTGCGCGTCACGGGTCGACAGCTCCAGCACCTGCGCGAGGTTCACCGGGCCGGCCCGGGGGACAGCCTGCGGGTGGGTGAAATCAACGGCCAGCTGGGCAGGGCCGAGATCCTCGGTCTGGAAGACGACCACGCCCTGCTACAGGTCACACTGGATCAGCCACCGCCGCCGCGCCTGCCGGTCATCCTGGTAGTCGCCCTGCCGCGTCCAAAGATGCTGCGCCGCCTGCTGCGCAGCGCCGCCGAGTTCGGGGTCGAGGAACTGCACCTGATCCACAGCTACCGGGTGGAAAAGAGCTACTGGCAGACACCGGTGCTGCAGCAGGATACGATTCGCGACTACTTCCTGCAGGGGGCCGAGCAGGCGCGGGACACCCGCTTGCCCCACCTGAGCCTGCACCGGCGCTTCCGCCCCTTTGTCGAGGACCAGTTGCCCGGGCTGATCGCGGGCCGGGAAGGCCTGCTGGCGCATCCCGGTGAAGCGCCCCCCTGCCCCACCGGCGGAGAGTCGCGGCCCCGCCTGCTGGTGGTGGGCCCGGAGGGCGGCTTCATCGCCTGGGAGGTGGAAAAACTGCTGGCGGCGGGCTGTCGACAGGTATCCCTCGGGCCGCGCATCCTGCGGGTGGAAAACGCCGTCGGCGTGCTGCTGGGGCGGCTGCTTAACTGAGCGCTGCCACGTAGGCTGCCACCACAGCGGCCCATTGCACAGGCCATCACCCGGTTGGTGCCCCGCGCTAGCGACCGAAGTGATAACGCAGATCCAGGCCATACATGCGTGGCGGGTTCACCGCGTAGCCCCCGGTCCCGGAGGACTCCACCAGCGCCGTCCCGCCCACCAGGTAGGTCTCATCGGTGAGATTGCTGCCGTACAGCGCCGCACTCCAGCGCTGATCCAGGGACGTCCAGCCCAGCCGGGCACTGAGATCAAACTGCTCGTCCTCCAGCCACAGGCCGGTCTGGCAGCTGAGTGCATCGAAGCAGAACTCGATATCCTTTTTCAGGCTGGCCTGCAGCCGCGGCGTGACCTGGCCAATCGGCGTTTCCCAGTGGTACTGCACAGAGAGTAGAAAGGACTGCTCGGCCAGTCGCGGCAGGTTCTCCGAGGAACGGTCGTTGGGGCAGGAATCCACCTCCAGAATGGTCAGATTGGCGCGAACACAACCCGGGCCCGGGGGCACGCTGCTGTCGGCGATGGTGATCTGTTGATCCATGAATTCCTGGATATCGCCATCGGTGAAGGTGGCGTTGAAGCCCACCAGCAGGTTGGGCACGGGCAGCCAGCTGGTCTCCAGCTCAAAACCCTGGATCGTCGACTCGGCGGCATTGATGGTGGCCGGCGAGGGTGAACTGACCTCCGGGTTGATGACCAGCGTGGTCAGCTGACGGTTGGTGTAGTCGCTGTAGAACAGCGCCCCGTTCAGGCGCAGGCGGCGGTCCAGCAAATCCAGCTTGAAGCCCAGCTCCCAGTTCTCCACCTCTTCCGGCTGGAAGATTTCCAGCTGGCCACTGGGAGCTTCCGACAAACCACCCGAGAGAAAGCCCTCGCTCCAGGTCAGGTAGAGGCTGCCCTGGTCGATCCAGTCGCCGGGGTCCAGCAGGTACTGGATGCTGGCCATGGGCGAGACGTCACTGTCGGAGGTCTCGCCACTGGCGATATCGTCGACCAGAAACCCGAAGGCCGGGTTGTAGACGAAACCCGGACGCTGCACCGCGTATAGGCCGCCCCCGAGCGCTGTGACCGGGCCTCCACTGGCATCCAGGGTTGCCGGGTCCGGGATATAGCGGGTGCGCCGCAGCTCGCGGTCCTCTTCCGTATAACGCAAGCCCAGTGTGGTGCGCCAGTTGGCGGTGAACTCCCACTCCAACTGGGCGAAAGCTGCCCGCGCCTCGTTCTCGGTCGCCAGTTCAGACGCCGAAGTATTCAGGAAAAACAGGTTGGCAAGCGCCGGATCAAAGGGGCCGAGGTAGTTGGCGGTCTCGCGACCATCGCTCTCCTCGCGGAACCAGTACAGGCCGGCCACGTATTGCAGGCGCTCGTCGACCGCGCTGCCGATCAACTGGAATTCCTGCGTGTACTGGTCTGACTCGCCAGGGCCACCCCGGGGGTGCACGGTGTTGGTCCGGTGCAGAAAGGGGATGGCGGTGTGGTCCAGCTCATCGTTCTGCGCCGCTTCGGTATAGCGCCAGCCAGTCACACTCTTCAGGGACAGGTCGTCGTTGATCGCCCACTCGGCAACCAGGGAGGCGCCTCGGTTCTCCGCCTGATAATCACCGCCCAGGTCCGAGAGCACCTTGCGCGGGTCACCGCCCCCCGCCTCCGCGGCATCGCGACAGAAGTCCGCCGTGGTGCGCCCGGTGGCCGGGCCGATGGCCAGGGCATCGAAGAGTGCTGCCTGCCAGCCGCGCGCGCCTTCGACTACACGACACTTTTGCGGGCGCATGGTCTGGTCGGTCTCGGCCCAGTTGAGGTTCAGATCGACAACCAGATCGGGGGTGGCCCACCAGCGCGTTTGCCAGATGAGGCTCTGCCGGTCCTCATCCATGTAGTCCTCGCCATCGATCAGGTTGCGGATGTGCCCGTCGCGCTGGCGGGAGACGCCGGAAATCCGCGTCGCCAGCCGCTCGCCGAGGGGAATATTGAGGACAAAGTCGGCATCCCGGCGGTCGTAATTCCCTACCCTGACCCCAAGCTGGGCCTCGAGCACATCCACCGGGCGGTTGGTGGTGAAGACCAGCGCGCCACCGGTGGTGTTCTTGCCAAACAGCGTGCCCTGGGGGCCGCGCAGGACCTGCACCGACTGGATGTCATTGAGGTCCAGCAGGGCGCCATCCGGTCGCGATAGGTAGATGTCGTCGATGTAGATGCCGACGCCGGAGTCGATGTTCTCCCCGGTATTGCGCTGACCCACCCCGCGGATATACACACTGGCAATCGGCGCCGAGCCGTTGGCTTCCACCACATCGATATTCGGCGCCAGCTTGTTGAGGTCGGCCAGATTGCGCACATTGGCATCCCGCAGTGCCTCGGCATCCAGCGCGGTCACCGCCAGCGGCGTTTCCTGTAGGCTTTCCGCGCGCTTGCGCGCCGTCACCACCACTTCTTCCAGCACCAGCCCCTGGGCGCGAACCATTGCCGGCATCGCACCAGCCGCAAGGGCCCCCAGAAGACACGCGCAGCTACCCGCCTTGAACAGCATCGTCATCACCAACCACCCCTTGTTATCGTTATCGGAGTGAACCGGGCAGGCCCAGCGGCCTGAACCCTCCGGCCCAGACTAAGGATCGTTAGTATTCAAGCACTGAACGGGGCTGCCGGCAAGCAACATTCGCCGGGAAAGGTTTTAGGAGAGGGCGAGACCGATGGGACAACTCACGCCGGTACCCGCGAGACCACAGTAGCCGCCGGGGTTGCGGGCGAGATATTGCTGGTGGTAGTCCTCGGCGTAGTAAAACGGCGGCGCGGGCAGGATTTCCGTGGTAATCGCCCCGTAGCCGGCGACGTGGAGCGACTGCTGGAAGGCCTCGCGACTGGCCAGGGCCTCATCCAACTGGGCATCGCTGAAGGCGTGGATCACCGAACGATACTGGGTGCCCAGGTCATTGCCTTGTCGCATGCCCTGGGTGGGATCGTGACCTTCCCAGAATTGCTGCAAGAGATCGGTGTAGGCGATCCTGGCGGGATCATAAACCACCAGCACCACTTCAGCGTGCCCGGTACGGCCACTGCAGACTTCTTCGTAGGTCGGGTTGGGGGTGAGGCCGCCGGCGTAACCCGCCGCCGTCGTGTAGACGCCGGGCAGCTGCCAGAACAGGCGCTCAACCCCCCAGAAGCAGCCCATGCCGAATACCGCCTGCTCCAGGCCTTCGGGAAACGGCCCGCGCAGGCGATGGCCGTTGACCAGATGCTGTTCCGGCACCCGGATGGCTTGTTCCCGACCGGGCAGCGCCGTTTCGGCGTCCGGGAGGGCGTGCTTTTTGCGAATATCAAAGAGGCTCATGTCACAAGTATAGCCACCTCGCCGCTGCCGCAACAACTGGGGCCTGTAGGATCGCGCCCCCCTGCCCGATGGGCCCGGCATCAGCATCACAAATCTGTCACAGCCAGCTGAGACACTGGGCGCGGCCGGACAAGAGCTGATCGCGACGGAACATGACGGCGTCAGACCGGTCTGATAGCATCGGAATCGAAAAGTGAGCAAGCAGATGAACCAGCAGAATACAGCCTTTGATCCCCGCGAGCTGAGCAGTCGCAAGCTGTGGCAGATTGTGGTGCAGTCCGACGACCGTCAGCGCGATGCCTGTTCCCGCCGCGCGGTCCAGGAACTGACCCAGCGCCGCCGCTACCTGCGCGAGCTGAACCAGCTCAATGCCCCGGGGGAGCCACGCCAGGGTAGATGAGCAGACCCCCCTCACGTATCGCGGGCCCCGGCGAGGTCCAGGCCTTCCTCGGCAAACACCGCGCCATCGCCACGGTCGCGCGCCGGCAGCCCCGCCTTCTCTTTGCGGTGGACGCCACCGCCAGTCGCCAGCCCACCTGGAAACTCGCTCGCCAGCTCCAGGCCGACATGTTCCGCGCCGTGGGATCCGACACGTCCCTCGCCGTGCAGCTTTGCTACTACCGCGGTTTTCACGAATTCCAGGCCACCGGCTGGTTGCAGGACACCGGGGCACTGGCCGCCGCCATGGCCCGGGTTCACTGCGAGGGCGGCCACACCCAGATCGCCCGCCTGCTGCGTCACGCACGGGCAGAGCACCGCAAGACACCCCTGCGGGCACTGGTCTTCATCGGCGATGCTCTGGAAGAATCCCCGGATGACCTGTGCCAGCTCGCGGGTGAACTGGGCCTGCTGAAACTCCCCCTGTTCCTGTTTCAGGAAGGCGACGACCCGCGAGTTCGCGACACCTTCCAGAGCATGGCCCGCCTCAGTGGCGGCGCCTGGGCCCGTTTCGACCAGCGCAGTGCCGCAAGGCTGGCAGAGTTGCTGGGCGCTGTCGCGCGCTACGCGGCGGGCGGCCGCAAGGCCCTGGAAAGCCACACCAGTGAAGGTGCTAAACTGCTGCTTCAACAACTGCCGCACTGAGGGCCCGCGTGCCGAGACTTCTGCTCCTGCTGGCGATTGCCATTGCACTGTATATCCTGTTCTTGCGCGCCCGCTCCCTCCCCCCGCACAAGCGGCGCGGCGAGTACCTGAAGCTCGGGCTCGCCGTCACCGTAGTGGTAGTGGTCTACCTCACTCTGACCGGGCGCATGCACTGGGTCGGCGCCGCACTCACGGGCCTGCTGGTCGGACTGCGCCAATTGCTACCCCTGCTGATTCGCTACTTTCCCATGCTCGCCTCGCTGCGCCACAAGCATGTCGGCGCCAGCAGCGGCAGTGGCAGCGCTCAGTCGACCGTGGAGACGGCAACCCTGCGCATGCACCTGGACCACGACAGCGGCGAGCTGAGCGGTGAAGTGCTGCAGGGCCCCTGGCGCGACTGGCAGCTGGCGGAGATGGGCCGCGAACAGCTCGAGGAGCTCCGGCGCTACTGCACGAACCAGGACAGCGAGGCCCTGCAACTGCTGGACAGCTACCTGCAACAGCGCTTTCCCGGGGCCTCATTCGAGGACAGCGAACCACCGCCGGGGGCTGGCGACCGGGCCGGCGGCCTGACCCGGGCCGAGGCCCTGGCGGTGCTGGGATTGGGGGAGGAAGCCAGTCGCGAGGAAATCATCGCCGCCCACCGCCGCCTGATGCAGAAACTGCACCCGGACCGCGGCGGCAACGATTACCTGGCCGCCAAGATCAATGAAGCCAAGGACTTCCTGCTCGACTGAAACTGCCCGCGCCGCCGAACAGGGGGTGGACGCTGGCCGGAGGGGGCGAGCTTGATTACACTGCGCTGCCCACATACCAGCCAGGGAGATGGATTCGGTGAGTCAGGAAGTTCACGTCGTGCGCAACCAGCTTGGGCATTACTGGGGCAAGAGCAAGGCCTGGGTGGATGGCCGCGACCCGCGCGGTGTGGCCCGGGTCAAGCACCGCGACGAAGGGGTCAACCTGCTGTTCGAGTTGAGCGCCAAGGATGTCGACCTGCGCGGCGAGGTGATTGCCGTGCCGGTGACCGAACGGGGTGAGCCCGTGCTGGAAGTCAGCTCGATCCCGCTGCCTGCCACCGATGCCGAGAGCGCGGGCGATAGACCCGCAAATACCGCGTCCACCGACAGCCGCATCGGGAACCGCACGAACGACGACGCGGTCAAAGCAAACGATTCAACGACTCACCCGGAGTGATACCCCTGCCATGAGAATCCTGCTCTTCCTGGCGACCAACCTCGCCGTGCTGGTACTGGTCAGCCTGATTTTCAACCTGTTCGGCCTGGGGGGCATCCTCGCCGCCAACGGCGTCGACCTGAACCTGGGGTCACTGCTGATTTTCTGTGGCGTCTTCGGCATGGGCGGCGCCATGATCTCGCTGTTCCTCTCCAAATGGATGGCCAAACGCGGCACCGGCACCTACATCATTGAACAGCCGCGCAACCGGCAGGAGCAGTGGCTGCTGGACACGGTGCGCGAGCTGGCGACGGAAGCCGGTATCGGCATGCCCGAGGTGGGCATTTTCCCCTCGGAGGCCTCCAACGCCTTCGCCACCGGGTGGAATCGCAACGCCGCCCTGGTCGCGGTCTCCAGCGGCATGCTGCAGCGCTTCCGCCCCGAGGAGGTCCGCGCGGTCATGGCCCACGAGATTGGCCACGTGGCCAATGGCGACATGGTGACCCTGACCCTGATCCAGGGGGTGGTCAACACCTTTGTCATGTTCCTCGCCCGCATTATCGGGCACACCGTGGACCGCCTGGTGTTCAAGACCGAGCGGGGCTACGGCATTGGCTACTTCGTGGTGACCATTGTCGCCGAACTGGTGCTCGGCATTTTGGCCAGCATGATCGTGTTCTGGTTCTCGCGCTGGCGGGAATATCGGGCCGACGCCGCGGGAGCCGGCCTGGCCGGCAGTGGCGCCATGATCGCCGCCCTGCAACGCCTGCGGGCGGAACAGGGCCTGCCCCAGGAGCTGCCCGGGGAACTGACGGCCTTCGGCATTACCGAACAGTTGAAAGAAGGTTTCGCGGCACTGTTTCGCTCCCACCCGCCGCTGGAGGACCGCATTCGCGCCCTGCAGCGCGCTCAGTGAGCGCGCTGCGGCAGAAAGCTGTACTCGCTCATCACCGCGACGTCGATGCGGTCGTAGTCGATGAAACGGTGACAGCTGTCCATCATGGCCTGGTAGTTGGCCTCCAGGGTGGCGTCGTCACTGGCGGCGAAAAAGGCGTGGTTTGAGGTCATCGCTTCCGCCGGGAAGTTCTCCTCGACGATGGCGTGCAACTCCACTCCCTCGGCACCTCCCAGGTCATGCACAATCAGGTTCTGCCGGTAACCGAAAGTGGACTGGGTGTCGATAGCCACCTGCCCGTGACTGCCCTTCCAGATTCCCAGCCAGGTATCGCGATCGAGGCGCGGCGGCCGCTGCAGCATGGCAATCTGGCAAAAGCCCGGAACCCGGCCGTCATCCGCGGGAGGCTGTGTCGTGTTGACAATAGGCTCCGCCTCGCTGACCAGCCAGGCGCGCAGCTGGCTTACCTGGCGCGGCAGGAGAGCCTCAAGGGCATCCCGGAACCAGCCATCATCCAGCCACACGGAGAGCAGTGCCGAGGGCAGCGGCCCGCTGGTGGACATACATTTGTCCGCGGCCGGACGCACGGCGCTGTCCGCCACGGCCACTCGCAAGCCATGCACCTGGGGCAAAGCCAGTGCGGCCGGCACGAAGTCCGACAGCAGCGCACCCCGCAGACTGTCGCCGTCATCCGCATCGTCGATCCACAGGGCGTAGAGCACTTTTTCCATGAGCTTTTTCTCCGATCTGCAAGGGTGGCCCGCGGACGGGCAGAGGGCAGTTAATCAGATGCCTGGTACGGGCTCAATCTCCGGGGCCAGCCCCGTACCGCCTGCCTGAGCTGTTGAACCAATCCCCCGGAAAAACGTAGTAAGCTGCAGTAAAAGAGCCGCCAAGGAAACAGCCATGTCATCCCGCTCTCTTCCCGCAAGTATTCGAACCCTCGGCTATGCCGGCGCCGTGCTGCTGGCCCTGTTGCCGATTTCCGTGTTGGTCGTCCGTGCCGGCGCCTGGCAGGCCGGGTTGGCGCTGTATGCGCTAACCTGCCTGCTCTCCGCCCTGGTGTTACTGGTCGCCC
Organism: Haliea atlantica; assembly: GCF_054779855.1. NCBI lineage: Bacteria > Pseudomonadati > Pseudomonadota > Gammaproteobacteria > Cellvibrionales > Halieaceae > Haliea > Haliea atlantica. The sequence goes on from NZ_BAAGXL010000025.1 coordinate 46,427, forward strand.
TTGTGCTGTTGGCCTGGCCGCGGTTTCGCGCCAGCACCGGTGCTGTACTCACGCGGGCCCTGCTGGTGCTGCCGGGCACACTGCTGTTGCTCTCGGTGCTGGCGACCCGCGGCGACTACCCCCCGATTCACGACATCACCACGGATCTGGAGGACCCGCCGGTCTTCGTGCATGCGCCCGAGCTGCGCGGCAGCGAGGCCAATACCCTGGCAATCAAGCCGGAGAGCCTGGAACGACAGGCCCAGGCCTACCCCGACCTGGAAACGCTGCACAGCACCCTGCCGCCACAGCAGGCACTGGAGCGCGCCGCGGATATCGCGGAACAACTGGGCTGGGAGCTGGTCTATCGGGATGCACCCAACGGGCGGCTCGAGGCAGTGGCTACGACCGCCATCATGGGCTTTCGGGATGACATCGTGATCCGTGTCAGCCCCCGCGTGGGTGGCAGCGACATCGACCTGCGCTCGGTGTCGCGGGTCGGCGTCGGCGACATGGGCGCCAACGCCGCGCGCATACGCGCCTTCCTGACTCATTTCACCAACGAGGAGCACGCGCCTTGACAGCTTTTCCGGCACGCTGGCCAACGATCAAGACCGGTTTTCTGTTGCTCCTGGGCCTGGCGGCACTGGCCCTGGCAGCGCACAGTCGCGCCGATTCGGCACCGGACTACCTGAGCTTTGCCACCGAGGATGAAGCCAACTCTACCGAGATCTTCAGCAAGGCCAGCCCGGCGGTGGTCTTCGTCACCAATACCGCCCTGCGTCGGGACATGTTTTCACTCAACGTACACGAGATCCCCCGCGGCTCCGGCAGCGGCTTTATCTGGGATCCCAGCGGGCTGATTGTCACCAATTATCACGTGATTGCCGGCGCACACCGGCTCACCGTCACTCTGCAGGATCGCAGCGAATACAAGGCCGAGGTTATCGGAGTGGCACCGGAAAAGGACCTTGCGGTCCTGCGCATCGACAACCCGCCGGAGAACCTGGTGGCCTTGCCCCTCGGCGACTCCTCGGAACTGAACGTGGGCCGCAAGGTGCTTGCCATCGGCAACCCCTTTGGCCTGGACACCACGCTCACCACCGGTGTGGTCAGCGCCCTGGGACGCGAGATCCGCGCCCCCGGCAACCGCACCATACGCGGCGTGATTCAGACCGACGCCGCCATCAACCCGGGCAACTCCGGGGGCCCGCTGCTCAACTCCCTGGGCCAGCTGGTCGGGGTCAATACCGCCATCTACAGCCCCAGTGGCGCCAGCGCCGGGATCGGCTTCGCCATCCCGGTAAATACCGTTCGCGAAGTGGTGCCCCAGTTGATCAGCTACGGCCGCGTGCTGCGGCCGATCATCGGCGTGGAGCTGGCCAGCGATCGCTGGATCCGCCGCTACCGCATCGAGGGCCTGCCGGTAGTCCGGGTCTTTCCCGGCCTGCCCGCCGCGGAAGCCGGCCTGCGCGGCGTCTTTCGCAATGCCCGCGGCGACCTGCTACTCGGGGATATCATTCTCGCCGTCAACGACAAGCCGGTGCGCAGCAACGATGACTTCCTGAGTGTCATCGAGGCCCACCAGCCCGGGGACCAGGTCGAAATCCGCATCAAACGGGGCGAGCGTGCGGAAACCTTGATGGTCGAACTGGCGGAATCCCAGTAACCGTCAGCGCACCGGGCCACGCGGTGCACCGCGGGCCCGACACACGGTGACCCTCAGGACAAAGTGCCACCGTCGACCCGAATGTCCTCGCCGGTGATGTGCACGGCATCCTCCGAGGCCAGCATGGCAATCACACCGGCCATGACCTCTGGCCCCTTGGGGCCCGACAGGGAAGAGATCCGGCCGATCAGCTCGAAATCCATGGTTTCCGGCCAGTCGATATCCACCGTCATGCCGGTCTTGATATCGCCAGGGCAGACACAGTTGGCACGCACACCGCGCTTGGCATACTCCACGGCGATGCTGCGGGTCATCGCCAGCACGCCACCCTTGCTGGCCGAGTAGGCGACACCCCAGGGCAGGCCCGACAGCGCCGCGGTGCTGGCGGCGTTGACAATGCTACCGCGGGTTTCCAGCAGGTGCGGGATGGCCGCCCGGCACAGGTACATGGTGCCGGACAGGTTGATGTCCATGACGCGCTGCCAGTCCGCGGTGCGCAGCTCCCGCGTGTCATCGAAGCGCAGCAGGCCCGCCATGTTGACCAGGGCATAGAGGCTGCCGAAGTGTTCCACGCAGGCCGCCACGGCGGCATTGACCTGAGCTTCATCGGCGACGTCGCAGACACGCGAAGCCGCCTCGCCCCCCGCGTCGCGGATCGCCGCGACCGTGCCCTCGAGCCCCTCCGGCGCAATATCCAGACAGAAGACCCGCCCACCTTCAGTGGCAATACGCTGGGCGCTGGCGCGGCCAATGCCGCTGCCGGCCCCTGTCACCAGGACGACCCGATTTTCAAAACGACGCATGACTGTTATCCGTTATGGGAATGGAGCGCAGGAGCATGCCGGCGCACCGGCAGCCGGTCAACGCTCGCAGTCTGCGCTCCTGAACCAGCGGGCGCGATCGCAAATGTCAGCCGGCGTGACAGATGAAGTTATTGCAGTTCTGCCGGCAGGCGCTAGTCTAACCGGTTTGACAGACGCGCCCGCGCGGCTCCGCGCCGGCGGTTCCCCCTGAACAGGAGTACACCGTGGACGACCTGGAACGTTTTCGCGCCGAGACCCGGGAGTGGCTGGAAGCCAATTGCCCGCAATCCCAACGCCTGCCAACGACCCCCGCCGACCAGTACTGGGGCGGCCGCAAAGGCGAATTCCCCAGCGAGGATTCACGCCTCTGGTTCGAGCGCATGCGCGACCGCGGCTGGACCGCGCCCGAGTGGCCCGAGGCCTACGGCGGCGGTGGCCTCACGCCCCAGCAGGGCAAGGTCCTCAAGGAAGAAATGAAGCGCATCAACGCACGCACGCCGCTGTTCAGCCTGGGCATCTGGATGCTGGGTCCGGCGCTACTCGAGTACGGTACCGAGGAGCAGAAACAGCGCCATCTGCGCGCCATCGTCAATGGCGAAGTGCGCTGGTGCCAGGGCTATTCCGAGCCAGGCTCCGGCTCCGACCTGGCCAGCCTGCAGACCCGCGCCGAAGACAAGGGCGACCATTTCCTGGTCAACGGCAGCAAGATCTGGACCACCAACGCCGACAAGTCCGACTGGATCTTCTGCCTGGTGCGCACCAACCCCGATGTCAAAAAGCAGGAGGGCATCAGTTTCCTGCTGATCGACATGAATGACCCCGGGGTCAGCGTCACACCGATCGAGTTGATCAGCGGGGAGTCCGAATTCTGCCAGACCTTCTTCGACAACGTGAAGGTGCCCAAGGAAAACCTGGTCGGCCCGCTGAACGGTGGCTGGTCCGTGGCCAAGGCACTGCTGGTGCATGAGCGCAAGCTGATGGCGGAGATCGGCAGCGAAAGCCCGCGCAAGGTGCTGTCGCCGGTACCCGCGGCGCGGGAATACCTCGCCTTCCGCGACGGCAAGATTGCCGACGGCCAGCTGCGCAATGATTTGGTGCGCTACGAGATGCGCATGCACGCGATCGGCCTGACCCACTTCCGTACCTTCGAGGAACGCAATGCCGGCCAGCAAAGTGCCGCGCCCCTGACCATGAAGTACCTGGGTACCGAGGCGGAGAAAGAGAAGTTCGAATTGCTGCTGGCCATTCTCGGCAGCCGCGGTCTCGGCTGGGAAGGCGAAGGCTTTACCGAGGAGGAGCTGGATACCCTGCGCATGTGGGCGATGTCCAAGACCATGACCATCGCCGGCGGTACCAGCGAAATCCAGCTCAACGTCATCGCCAAGAACGTCCTGCAGTTGCCGCAGGCCAATCAATCCGCGAAGGGAGCCTGAGGAGCAGCATATGGCATTGGTATTCAATGAAGAACAGCGATTCCTGCAGGACAGCGCCCGCGAATTCCTGAACAAGGAGGCGCCCGTGGAAGCCCTGCGCAAGCTGCGCGACACCCGCGACAGCCTTGGCTACAGCCAGGACCTGTGGCGGAACATGGTCGAACTGGGCTGGGCCAGCATCATCCTGCCGGAAGCCTACGGCGGCCTGGAGTTCGGTTTCACCGGGCTCGGCGTAGTCATGCAGGAGACCGGGCGCAACCTGGTCGCTTCGCCCCTGTTCGCCACGGCGGCAGTGGGTGCCTCGGCTGTCCTGCTGGCTGGCAGCGAAGCCCAGAAGGAAGATCTGCTGCCGCGCATTGCCGCGGGTGAGCTGACCCTGGCACTGGCTCTGGAGGAGTCCCACCACCACAATCCCTGGCAGATCGCCACCCGGGTTGAGCAGCAGGGCGAGCAGCTGGTCATCAACGGCTGCAAGACCTTTGTCCTCGACGGACACAGCGCCGACGAGCTGCTGGTGGTCTGCCGCACTGCCGGTGAAGCGGACAGTCGCGACGGCATCAGCCTGGTGCGGGTACCGCGGGATGCCGCGGGTGTCAGCGTCCAGCGCACCGTCATGGCCGACAGCCGCAACGCGGCCAATGTCAGCTTTGATGGGGTCAGTGTCCCCGCCAGCAACGCGCTGGGGGCCCTGGGGGAGGCTGCGGACGCGCTGGAGGCGACCCTGGATCGCGGCCGAGTGGCGCTAGCTGCCGAAATGCTGGGCAGCGCCGAAGAGGTGTTCCGGCGCACCGTGGACTACCTCAAGGAGCGGGTCCAGTTTGGCGTGCCCATCGGCAGCTTCCAGGCCCTGCAACACCGCGCGGCGATCATCCAGACCGAGCTGGAGCTGGCCCGCTCCGTGGTGATGCAGGCCCTGTCGACGGTGGATGAGCAGCCACAGCAGCTGCCCCTGCTGGCCAGCCTGGCCAAGGCGCAGCTGAATGAGCTGATCAAGCTGGCCACCAACGAGGCGGTACAGATGCACGGCGGCATCGGGGTCACCGACGAACTGGAAATCGGCTTTTTCCTCAAGCGCGCCCGTGTCACCATGCAGGTGTTTGGCGATACCGGTTTCCACCGCGATCGCTACGCCAGCATCTGCGGCTACTAGGTCGCGACCCGCGGCTGCCGGCGGGCAGCCGCGGAGCCCTCAACCCAGCACAGGAAAACACCAAATGGATAACAAGGACAAGGTCGCCATGGCCGAGCGCTACGTGGAAGCCTTCGAAAAAAGCGACATCAGCATCATTCGCGGCATGTACGCCGAGGATGCCACGGTGGAAGATCCCGTCGGCACCGAGGTACATCGCGGCCTCGACGCGATCTGCACCTTCTATGAAAACTCCCTGGGCGCAGGGGCGAAGCTGACCCTGACCGGCCCCGCCCGCTGTGCCGGTAACGCCATGGCCTTTCCCTTCAAGGTCAGCCTGCCGGGCATGGAAATCGAAGTCATCGACGTCTTCGAATTCAATGACGAAGGTAAAATCACCGCCATGAAAGCCTACTGGGGCCCGGACAACCTGCGCCAGCTGTAATAGCCGGCAGCCCCCGGTCTCCGGGGGCGAGTCGCCGAGCGCGCCTCAGCACTCCGAGAGAGCGGGGCAACCCGCCCTCAAAGGCAGGATACGGTCCCCCTCCTCCAGGCCAGCAAGCACTTCTACCAGCCCGTCATCATCGCGCTTGCCCAGGCGCAGGAAGCGCCGCTCGGGGCCTTCCGGCCCCAGCACCCGGGCCATGTACAGCTGACCCACCTGGGCCACCAGATGCTCCGGCACCCGCAGATGACGCTCCTCACCCGCGGGAATCGGTACCCGGGCGTACATGCCCGGCAACAGGCGCTCGTCGTAGGGCAGGCGCACCTTGATCTGGAAGCTGCGCGAACCGGGCTGCGCCGCGGGTACAATCTCCTCGATACTGCCTTCGACCTGCAAGGATAGCGCCGGCAGATCCACCTGCAGCTTTTGCCCCACCGCCAGGGACAATGCCAGATGCTCGCGAACCTGTGCCTCGGCGCGCAGGCTCATGGGGTTGTAGAGTGACAGCAGTCGCATGCCCGGCGAGGCCATGTCCCCGGGCTCCGCGAAGCGATCGACCACACGGCCGTCGATCGGCGAGCGAATGCTCGCCCAGGACAGGGCCGCCTCGGCCTCCTTGCGTGCCTGCTGGGCGCTGTCCAGCTCCGCCTGCAGGGTGTCGCGGTTGGCCTGGGCCGCTTCCCGGTCCGCGGTCGCCAGCAGGCCCCGTTGCTGCAGCTCGATTGCCCGGCGCAGATTGCGTTCGGCTTCCGCCAGGCGCGCCGAAATGGCATTCACCTGCTCCCTCGCCTGGGCCACCCGCGCCTGCAGGTCTGACTGCTCGAGTTCGATCAGCAGATCACCTTCGGTAATTCGGTCACCGGCGCGCACATGGATCCGTTCGATCCGCGCCAGGGTGCGGGAAGAGACCAGCGTGGCCTGCTTGGCCTCCACCGACCCCGTGACTGGCTCGAAGACCGGCAGCGATTGCAGCGCCACGGTCCAGACCACATCACTGTCACTGAGCGGCCGAGGTTCCAGCCCGGGTGCAATCTGATCCTCGAACACGCCCGCCATCCAGGCCACCACCAGCACCAGGCCGAGGACAGCGAGCCCCGCCAGCCCCCAGGTACGCAAATTATTCATGGGCCGCCCCCTCCGCCGCGGGCTTGTCGAAGACCAGCAAATAAACCACCGGGATCACCACCAGGGTAAGCAGGGTGGACGCGAGAATTCCGAAGATAATTGCCAGGGCCAGGCCACTGAAGACCGGGTCCAGGGTAATCACCAGGTTGCCAAGCAAGGTAGTTCCCGCCGTCAGTAGTACCGGCCGCATGCGCACCGTGCCCGCCTCCAGCAGGGCATCCACGATGGACATGCCGGCGTCGCGGGCCTGGGTGACAAACTCGATCAGGATCAGGGAATTGCGCACCACGATGCCAGCCAGGGCTATCATGCCGATCATCGCCGTAGCGGTGAACAACACCGGATCCGGCGCGCCGGCGACCATCCGCTCGCCGACAGCATTCATGGCCCAGAAGCCCGGCATGATGCCGATCACCGTGAGAGGAATGGCCGCCATGATGATCAGCGACAGCGCCAGCGAGCCCGTCTGAACACGCAGCAGGAAGAAAATCGCCACCAGGGCAAAGGCAAAGGCCAGGCCCATGTCGCGGAAGACATCCACGGTAATCCGCCATTCCCCCTCACCAGTCCAGCGGACCTCGGTGCCGGACAAGGGTGACCAACCGTCCCCACCCCCGGCATTCAAATAGGTCCTGGACGTCCAGTCATTGCCTTCCCCCGGGGGCTGGCCGCGATCGGCAACCAGGTCGGCAATCACTTCCGCGGGGGGGCGTCCGGACAGTTCGGCGGTCACATAGACCACCGGCTGCAGATCCTTGCGATGGATACTGCGCTCGGCTGTCAGCTCTTCGAAATGCCCGAGTTCGCCCAGCGCCACCAGGGGCTGCGGCGCGGCGTCCAGCCCCTCCGGGCTCAAGGACTGCGTAATCCCGGGACGCCCCTTGAGCTGCAGACGTTGCAGATCGTGCAGGGAAACCCGCTGTGCCTGGGGCAGACGCAGCACCAGCGGCAGGGGCTGCGCCTCACTGGGTACCTGCAAGTAACCGGCCACCTGACCGGCATTGGCCATGGCCAGCAATTGATTGATATCTGCGGCAGCAACTCCGGACAGTGCCGCCTTGGTCTTGTCGGTCACAAAGCGCCAGCGCCGCTGGGGATCCTCGACACTGGTGTCCACCTCCACCACATGCGGCTCCCGTTCAAGACGCTGTGCCAACAATTGTGCGCTTGCCTGCTGGTCGCGGTAGGGCGTGAGCGTATCCCCGTAGACCTCAGCCACCAGGGTGCTCATGACCGGCGGACCGGGTGGCACCTCCACTACCTTGAGCCGGACACCGTCCTGCTCCAGTGGCGCCAGCAGTTCTCGCAGGCGCAGCACCACCGCGTGGGACTGGTGCTCCCGCTGCAGCTTGTCCACCAGGGTCAGGCGCAGATCGGCCAAGTAAGGTGCCTGGCGCTGGTAGTGGCGACGCACCATGCCGTTGAAGTCAATCGGCGAGGGCTCACCGACGAACGCTGCCACCGCCTGTACTTCGGGCACTCGCAGCAGGGCCTGGGCCACCCGCTGGGACACCGCGGCGGTCGCCTCCAGGGAGGCAGACTCCGGCATATCCACCAGCACCTGCACCTCGTTCTTGTTGTCATAGGGCAACAACTTCAGGGGCACCAGCCGGAATACCGGCAGCGCGGCCGTCAGCAGGAACAGCAGCACCGCGAGCCAGACCACCAGCTTTGCCCGGCGCCGGCTCGCCAGCAGCGGACGCAGCCAGCGGGCGTAGAGGGAGTCCCGTGCACCCTCCGGCGGCAGCATGTCCTGCAGGGCCTCGCTGCCGGCCGAGGGCAGCATGCGGCTCGCCAACCAGGGAGTCAGCAGGAAGGCCACCAGGGTGCTGCTGATCACCGCGACGGGCACATTGAAGGCCATCGGCGCCATGTAGGGCCCCATCATCCCGGTGATGAAGGCCAGGGGCAGGAAAGCCACCACGATGGTCAAGGTCGACATCAGCAGCGGTATGCGAATTTCCGCCATCGCGGCGATAATCCGCTCACTGCGCGACCCGACGCCCTCGGACAGCTTGCGGACGATATTGTCGACGCCGGTAATCGGGTCATCCACCAGCAAGCCGAGGGCGAGGATCAGGGCAAACAGCGTCACCCGGTTGATGGTGTAGCCAAAGGCCATGTCCAGGGCCAGAGTAATGCCGTAGCAGACCGGCACCGCCAGGCCCACCACCAGGCCCGCGCGCCAGCCCAGGAATACACTGATGAAGACCACGACCGTCAGCACCGCAAAACCCAGGCTGCTGGTCAGGTTGTTGACCTTCTCGTCCGCGGTCTGGCCGTAGTCTCGCAGCACCTCAATGTGCATATCCGAAGGCAGCAGCTCCGCCGCCAGCCGAGCCATTTCGGCATGCACATGCTCCGCCACGGCAACCGCGTTGCTGCCAGGCTGCTTGGCCACCGCCAGGGCCACCATCGGGTAGCGCTCCCCGGGTGTCGGCGAGGCAGCCGGCTCCGGCTGATTGAACTGGATCCAGGTGTAGGACTCCGCCTCGGCGGGGCCGTCCTCGATTCGCGCCACATCCCGCAGGTAAACCGGTGTGCCGTCGATGACGTTGATCACCAGCCGCGGCAGACTTTGAGGGTCGCGCAGGGCATCGCCGCTCTCCAGCAGAATCGATTCATTGTTGAAGGACCAGCGCCCGACCCGCTGCAGCTGATTGGACAGCTGCAGCGCCGTGACGATGTCGCTGGTGGTGGTGCGCCGTGCAGACAGGCTTTCCGGATCCGGCAGGATGCGCACCTGCCGCGGCCGCCCGCCCACCACGGTTACTTCGCCGGTATCGGGGAGCCCCTGTAACCGGGTGGAGATCTCGTCGGCAAAACGTCGCAGCTCGAAGTCGCTATAGCGCCCGGGCGCGTCGGACCAGAGCCCCAGCACCACAATGGGCACGTCGTCCACTTCCACCGGCCGCAGCTGCCACCGGCTGACCACCGCCGGAATCCGGTGCTGGTTGGAATAGAGCTTGTTGTAGGCATTAAGCAGAGACTGCTCGCGATCCTCACCAACGAAGAAAGACAGGGTTACCGAGGCCTGGCCACTGCTCGCGGTGGAGTAGACATGCTCCACGCCGGGAATCTGCGCCAGCAGCTTTTCCAGGGGAATTGCCACCTGGCGCTCCACCTGAGCGGCATCCAGTCCGGGTGCCTGGACGCTGACATCCACCACCGGCACCACAATCTGCGGCTCTTCCTCTCGCGGGGTATAGAGCAGGGACAGAAAACCGGCAAACACCCCCAGCAGAAAAAGCGCTCGCGGCAAACCACCACCGAGGGTATAGGCAATGATCCTGTCCATTGGCAAACCGCCTTCCTGTTCGTGCGATGTGGTGCCCGCGGTGCTATGCTGGCCGCAAACTGCGAAGCGAGGCACCCTGTGGCGAAGCGCGTTTTATGGATAATCGCCGTGGCGCTGTTCCTGACGATCATCGCCGTTATTCAGTTCGTACCGTCCCCCGATAGCGAAGTCAAGCCGCCGGAGCGCGCCCTGCCGGAAAGGACCGAGGGCTAAAAGCCGGTGGGCGAGCTTCAGTATGCCACGGAGTTGCTCGCAGTCGCTGCCGCCCTTTTCTATGCCCTGGCCCTGGCGTCGGCGATCGAGGCCACACTGAATGTCCGCACGGCACAGGGGGCAATCGCCTGGACCATTTCCCTGCTCGCCATCCCCTATCTGGCGGTGCCCGCCTACCTCATTTTTGGCCGCAATCGCTTCGACGGCTATCTCGAGCAGCGCAAGGCCGTCGAGGCGGAGTCCCGTGCCCTGCTCCGGGACACCCGCTCCGAGGTAGAGCGTTACCTGATGCCCAGCACACCCGCAGAGCCGATCTTCGGGGTGCTGCACCGCCTGGCGGGCATACCGCCTGCCGGGGGCAACCGGGTGCAGTTGCTGGTGGATGGCCGGGCCACCTTTGACAGCATGCTACAGGGCGTCGCCGCCGCCCAGGACTATATCCTGCTGGAATCCTATATCATCCGCGACGACAGCCTGGGGCAGCGCCTGGGTCGGCTGCTCGCCGATCGCGCCCGCGCAGGGGTCCGCGTTCACGTCCTCTACGACGAGATTGGCAGCCGCAACTTTCACCGCACGCGCCTGTGCCGGCAGCTGCGAAGGGTGGGGGTACAAGTCGCCGCCTTCAATACCACACAGGGGCGCCGCAACCGCTTCCAGCTCAACTTCCGCAACCACCGCAAGATCCTGGTGGTGGACGGCCACAGTGCCTGGATCGGTGGCCACAATATCGGCGAGGAATACCTCGGTACGCATCCGCGTATTGGCCACTGGCGCGACACCCATCTCAAGCTGCAGGGGCCGGCGGTTCTGGGAACGCTGATGGCCTTCGCCACTGACTGGCGCTGGGCCACCCGCAGCCCCCTCGACCTGGCGGTGCGCCACCCTCCCGCCAGTGTGGCCGGGCGCGACAACGTGCTGGTGTTCCCCTCCGACCCCTCGAATCACCTGGAGGAAGCCGGCCTGATGTTTCTCCAGCTGATTGTCTCCGCCCGCCACCGACTGTGGATCGCCAGCCCCTACTTCGTGCCAGACCGCGGTATCATAGCGGCCCTGCAGCTGGCGGCCCTGCGCGGCGTGGATGTGCGGGTCATGATCCCGGATCGTCCGGATGGCCCCGTAGTCGGGATGGCGAACTGGTCCTTTACCCGCGAGCTGCTTCCCGCCGGGGTAAAAGTCTATCGCTACCAGGGCGGCTTCCTGCACCAGAAAGTGGTGCTCATGGACGACCACTTGGCGGGAGTGGGCACAGCCAACTTCGACAATCGCTCCTTCCGGCTGAATTTCGAGATCACCGTGCTGGTGGATGGCGAGCATTTTGCCAGCGAAGTCGCCGGTATGCTGACCCTGGACTTCGAACAGTGTCGCGAGGTCACCCGGGAAGAGCTGGCGAGCAAGCCACTCTGGTTTCCCCTCGGAATGGGGATTGCCAGGCTGTTATCCCCGGTACTCTGAGACCGGTCGCCAACGGAGCCGAAGAAGTGGCGAAAAACGTGATGCGGCACCGGTTTCCTGCAACTGCGTGGTAGCAGTCATGCCTCTGTCTGATCTAAGGTAGGGAGGTTGTTCCGGAGAACACGGTCAGGATTATGGATTTCAGCCTTGGCAGACTGCGCCTGACCATACGCGTCACCGTGCTGAGTTTTTTCCTCCTGGCAACAGGCCTCACGGCATGCGTCGCCATCGGCCTGCAGTATTACTTCAGCCGCGATCTGGCACACACCGCCACCAGCGCACTGTTCAACGCTGCCGCGGACGGCCTGGTCGAGGACATAGAGCAGCGGGAAACCAGCAACCGACGACTGCTGCGCCTGATCGCCCGGAACCCCGTGCTACAGGAGGCAGCGGGACGTCCGGAACAACTTCAGCTTTTCGCCGAAGTCCTCGAGGCCGACCCGCTACTCTACGCGATGTATCTGGGCGCCCCGGATGGCAGCCTGTTCCAGCTGGCGAGCCTGGCGTCCCCGGAGATGCGCCAGCGCCAGGATGCACGACCGGGCGAGCGCTGGCTGTTGGTCACGGTCGAAGCCGACGCCAATGGCCGGCACCGCACACTCCAGTTTCTCGACCGCGAACTTCGGCCGCTACGCTCGCGTTCCGAGCCAACCGGCTATGACGTGCGCCAGCGAGACTGGTACCGGGAGGCACTGGCGAGCCAATCCGCACACCTCTCTGACCCCTACCTCTTTGCCCAAGCCGGTGTTCCGGGGCGAACACTCGCCACCCGGATTGCGGATACGGCGGTCGTCGTCGCCATGGACATGACACTCCAGGCCTACAACCGCTGGCTGGCATCCCAGAGTATCGCCCCCCAGGCCGAACTCTACCTGTACCGCCCCGATGGCATGCTGATAGCCAGCGATGAGCCCCCGTCCATCCCGGAGGTGCAAATACCCGTCCCGGATTTCGCCCTGAGTGACGATGAACAATCGTGGGTAGGCGCCCGAGGGACATTGCTGGTATCCAATGAAATGGACTGGCCGCCCTATGACTACTCTCTCCAGGGCCAGCCCCAGGGCTATTCCGTGGACGTGGTCAAGTTGATTGCGGAAATGACCGGCCTGTCGTTGCATTTCACCAACGGCCTGACCTGGCCGGAGCTGGTGACGCAATTTCGCAGCGGTGATCTGGACTTGCTGCATGCCGGCATGGACAGCACTGAAACCCGCCAGTGGGCACTGGTCAGCGCCCCTTACGCGGAACTCCCCCATGCCCTCGCGACGCTGCCGGGCGAGGCCGTGCTCTCAGGCCTGGACCAGCTGGGTGACCGCTCACTGGCCATCCCACGGGGCTGGTCGATTCTGGACATGGTTCGGGAGCAGTATCCCGGCCTGCATATCGTCGAAGCGGACAGTACGCTGGGTGCCCTGCGTAAAGTCCTCGCGGGCGACGCCTTTGCCGCCCTGGATAACGCCCCGGTGATGCGATATATCCAGCGTCATCATTTTCTCGGCGAGCTGCAATGGCACCAGCCCGTCAACCTGGGTCGCGCGGAGATGCCCCACCAGCTGCATTTCCTGGTGCAGCCCGACGATGAGTCGCTGCTCGAACTCATCAACCGGGCCATTGCAGCGATCGGGCCGGCGCAGGTGCAAGCACTGGAAGCCAAGTGGCTGCATGACAGCCTCCCCGGCGAAAGCCGGCAGGCCGGTGTCGTCCCCCACCCCAGCCTGCTGACACTGCCCGACGATCCGGCGCGTGCGGGCACGCTGCAATCCATCCGCTACCGCGGTGGTGACTGGCAGGCCTTTGCGGTACCTGCGGGCGGCCTGCGCTTCGGCGTGCTGGTGCCGGACGACACGATCACGGCACCGCTGATGCACCGGGTGCTGATGTCGGTGGCGATCACCGCCGGGCTCCTTCTTCTACTGTTGCCACTGTCCTGGTTGTTCGCCACGCCAATTGTCGGCCCGATTCGACAATTGGCCGAGGAGAACGACAAGGTTCGGCAGCGGCGCTATGGCGAAGTCAAACACCTGCCTTCCAGGATCCGCGAGATCGACGACCTGTCAGTTTCCATGATCACCATGACCGAGGCGGTGAAAGAGTATGAGGCCTCTCAACACCGCTTCCTCGACGCGGTGATTCAGCTCATCGCCGAGGCCATCGATGATAAGTCCCCCTACACCGCGGGTCACTGCGAGCGTGTCCCCGAGCTCGCCATCATGCTGGCCGAGCGGGCATCGGCCAGCATGCAGCCACCTTTCGACCAGTTCCAGCTGCGCAGTGAGGACGAGTGGCGCGAGTTCCGCATTGCCGCCTGGCTGCACGACTGCGGCAAGATCACCACCCCCGAGCATATCGTCGACAAGGGCAGCAAACTCGAAGCCATCTACAACCGCTTGCACGAAGTCCGCATGCGCTTCGAGGTGCTTTGGCGGGACGCAGAGATCAACTACCTGCGCGGGGTCGCCCGTGAGCCGGAACAGGCACAGCTGCTGGAAGAGGAGCGCGACCGGCAGCAGGCAGAACTGCTGCAGGAGTTCCACTTCGTCGCAGAGTGCAATATCGGTGGGGAAACCCTCAGCGACGCCGCCCGCGACCGCCTGCGGCGAATTGCCAGCCGCACCTGGGTCAGGCATTTCAGCAAGCGCGTGGGTCTCTCTCCGCTGGAAACACAACGACTGCCGGAGACGCCGGAAGACCTGCCCGCCACGGAATCGCTGCTGGCAGACCGGCCGGAACACAAGATCGCGCACCCACGTGACGGCCAACTGCCTGCCGGTTACGGTATCCGTATGACAGTCCCCGAATGGCAGCAGGACCTCGGCGAGCTGCACAACCTGTTCGTGTCCCGCGGCACCCTGACTGACGAGGACCGCTTTCGCATACAGGCGCACATGATCAGCACGGTCAAAATGCTCGAGAGCCTGCCCTTCCCTGAAGAGCTGGCACGCGTGCCGCGCTACGCCACGACCCATCACGAAACGCTTCGGGGCGATGGCTACCCGCGTGCCCTGTCCGCCGAAGCGCTGAGTATTCCCGAGCGCCTGTTGGCCATCGCGGATGTGTTCGAGGCACTTACCGCCGCCGATCGTCCCTACAAACCGTCGCTCACGCTGAGCGAAGCGGTTGCGATTCTTTACAACATGGTCGAGGAGGGTCACCTGGACCGCGATGGTTTCGAACTGTTCCTGCGTGAAGGAGTCTATCTCGATTACGCCCGGCGCTTCCTCACGCCCGGGCAGGTCGATACCGTTCCGGTGGAGCGCTACTTGCAGACCTGACCGCTGATGCCTTGCAATCGGCGTCGGCGACCCCCACTCTCTACAGTGGGGTAGCCGAACTGGCAGCACCCCACCGCGCTTTTTCGTACACTGTCATTATCGGCATCGCCTGCCCTGGCGGGCGGGCTCATTTCAGCAGAGAAAAGAGGATTCATCATGCTTGCAGAAGGACGAGTACCAGACGTAGTTTTCAAAACCCGGGTTCGCGACGAATCTCTGGGCGGGGACAACCCCTATCGCTGGCAGGACACCACCAGTGACGACATCTTCAAGGGCAAGAAAGTCATCGTGTTTGCCCTGCCTGGCGCTTTTACTCCGACCTGTTCCTCTAACCACCTGCCCCGCTACGAGGCGCTCTACGAGGATTTCCAGGCCCAGGGTGTCGACGACATCTACTGCCTCTCGGTCAACGACGCCTTTGTCATGTTCCAGTGGAGCAAACATATCGGCGCCAAGAACGTGAAGATGCTGCCCGACGGCAACGGCGAATTTTCCCGCAAGATGGGCATGCTCGTCGACAAGACCAACCTCGGCTTCGGCATGCGCTCCTGGCGCTATTCCATGCTGGTCAACGACGGCAAGATCGAGAAGCTGTTCGTCGAGCCCGACTTCGGGGATGTCTGCCCCACCGACCCCTTCGAAGTCTCCGATGCGGACACCATGCTGGCCTACCTGAAGGGCACCGAGTCCGAAGGCGTCGCCGCTCCCAGCAAGGCTTTCGTCGGCTAATGCTGGAGCGCCGGCACCTGTCGGCACGCCATAGTGCATGCAGGTGAGCAAAAAAAGGGGCGCCCCGCGAACGGGACGCCCCAAATCAAACAATAACCGGAGAAATCAGTACTCGTAGGTCACATCCAGACCGTAGGTACGCGGCTCACCATAAACCTGGGTGATCGGACCGAGGCCACCGAGATTGATCCCGAAGGTCGGGTGATCGTCGTCGGTCAGGTTCTTGCCCCACAGCGTGAAGGTCAGGTTGCCCGGGCCGGCTTTTACGTCTTCCAGACTCAGTCGCGCGTTGACAATGGTCCGCTCATCCATGCCAATGTGGTCATAGATGACGGGTTGGCCATTGACCACTGCCGTCCAAAGTGCAGACTCGTTCCACTCGTCCTGCCAGTTGGCCTGTACATAGCCACGAACATTGCCGAGTTCCGTGCGCGCAAGAACATAGTCTGCGGAGACACTGAACTGGTTGCCGGGGGCACTGCGCTTGGCGGCGTCGGTGGTATCGACACAAACCGGGGATTCACCGGTCCCGCACAGCTCCGGGAATTTCTCGAAGTCGCCGGTGACGTAGGAGTAGGTCACCCCAACCACCAGATCCTCGATGGGCGCCACCTGGACCTCCAGTTCGCCGCCCCAGCGCTCGGCTTCACCGGCATTGGTGATCTGGCTGGTTGCCGCGCCACCATCGGTCTTGATCTGGCTGGTCTGCAGGTCTTCATAGGTGTAGGTATACAGCGAGCCGTTTACCCGCAGGCGGCGGTCCCACCAGTCACTCTTGATACCAATTTCCCACTGCTCGATGGTTTCTTCGTCAAAGGCGTTGTCGAAGATCTCGCCGTTAAAGCCACCACTGCGGTAGCCCGTGGCATAGCGCAGGAAGCCATTGAGGTCATCGGTAAAGTTGTAGGCGACGGTGAAGTTGCCGCTGAGGTTATAGAAGTTTTCCTCGCGGTAGATGGAGCGTGCCGGGGTCACACCAAAGGGACCGACCACCTCCGAGTAGTTGTAATCGATATCCTTGGTTTCCTCGGTGTACCGCAGACCCACGGTCAGGGCCAGACGCTCTTCAAAACCGGCCGGGCGCCAGGTGGTCTGACCGAAGATGGCCATGGCATCTGTCGTGGTGTTGTAGGCCTGGGTACCCGCACCGTTCAGGGGCGCGGCGAAGATGGCGTTGCGCTCGTATTCCGCCTCATCCTCGAAATAGTACAGCCCGAGCACGTACTCCAGCCGATCGGTAGTGCCGACCATGTGGACTTCCTGGGAGAACTGCTCGTACTGGCTGGTGGTGTCCTGTTTGCTGTGGAAGGCCCCAAGGCTGTCGATGCCGTTCCAGAGGCCGTCGACGAAGGGGTAGGCAAAGCCGGACGAGGGAGCATACAGCTGCCCCAGGGTCAGGTGCACCAGATCGGAGTAGGCACCCACACCATTGGCATTCAGGCTGCTGTCGATGTCTTCCAGGTCGCCGAAGACGAAGGTTTCCAGTTCGCGGTAGGCGGTGATTGACTTGAAGGAGACGTCGCCCAGGAAGCCCAGTTCACCGGCCTCCCAGCTCAGGGTCAGTGCATGGCCATCCACTTCATTGACCGCACGGGGATTGAAATCCGAGGCGCCACTCTTGCGGCGGGCCTCACCGGCGGCGGACAGTTCCTGGTAGTCGGCGATCGTTTCCTGTAACGAGGGGATCCAGCGCTCACCGATGCGGGGATCTGTGCCGGGAATCGCAGCCCAGCCCTGTGCCTGTTGCAGCAGGCCCTGCAGGGCAGCCACGCGGCTGACGTTGCCGCCGGCGTCCAGGGGATTGAAACCGGTTACCTGGTTCAGCTGGCTGGCTTCATCCAGGTCGCTGTAGTCGTAGGTGTAGTCGGCAGTAAAGCTGTCGTTCAGCTCCCACATCAGGGACAGACGATAGGCTTCGCGATCCAGGCTGTCGTAGCCTTCCAGGCCCGAGCGGCTCTCGTACAGCGGGTCGCGCTCGCGGTTCTGGTAACCAAAGGCTGCGGACAGACGGCCTGCGCCCTCGCCCACTTCACCGATGGCAGGCAGATCCAGGTTGGCCTTGAGGCCACGCTCATCATAGTCGCCGATGGTGCCTTTGACCCGGAAGGCAAATTCACCGATGGGCTTCTTGGAAATGAAGTTCACCGCACCCGCAGTGGAGTTGCGCCCGTAGAGGGTGCCCTGAGGGCCGCGCAGCACTTCTACGCGCTCCAGCTCGGCCACATCCATGCCGGAGCCAGCCAGCTTGCCGATATAGACGCCATCCAGATACACACCAACCGCGGGATCCAGCGACAAGTTCGCCGGGTTACCCCCACCGAAGCCGCGCATGGACAGGCTGGTCGCTCCGCGGGAACCCGGCGCATTGAAGCCATTGACACCGGGCAACTCACCGATCAGGTTACCGGTATTGGTGATGCCGCGCTGCTCAAGGGAGTTTGCGGTCAGTGCCGTAATTGACAGGGGCGTGTCCTGTGAGCTTTCCACCCGCTTCTGGGCGGTCACAATCACTTCTTCCAGCCCGGCCACCTGGGCCTGGCCAGTCAGGCTCGCGGCCACCATCAGGGGCGACAGGGCCACCGCCAGGGGACGGGGCGCAGATTTCGGGAACGTCATGGTTTTACCCTCTCGTATGCGTCGACGGTGTGCGGGACTTGCCCGGACCGCCTGCGTCTCTTGTCTTTAATCTGAACGACTTCTGGGAATCGTTGACCGATAAAACTTGTCTAGAGTTAGTTTTTTAACGGCGGCGCAATATTACACACATGTCAAGGATGTTACCACTGCTCGCAGGCACAAATGATGCGAACACGGGAAGCCGGGAGGGCCAGGAAGGCCGTATTGATACAAACCCAAAACGCAGACACCCGGCCGAAGCCGGGTGTCTGGTAACCGCATTACCACGGTAACGTTGGCGATCAGTACTCGTAGGCGATATCAACACCGTAGGTACGGGGAGGACCGTAGTCCTCCGTGATCAGGCCGAGACCGCCGAAGTTGATGCTGTAGATGGGATAATCATCGTCCAGCAGGTTTTTGCCCCAGAGAGAAACCGAGAGCATACCGTCACCGACCTTCACGCTCTCCAGGCTCAGGCGACCATTCACCAGGGTCCGCTCATCCATGACTGAATGGTCATAAATAACGGGTTCGCCGTTGACATTGGCGTTGGTCCACAAGGCCGACTCGATCCACTCATCCTGCCAATTAACCGCCAGGTAGCCACGAACATCACCAATGCTGGTGCGAGCGAAAACATAATCGGCGGTCAGGTTGAGCTGGTTGCCTGGCGATGCGCCACGCTTGGCACGGTTGTCCGTACGCAGGCAGGTTCCGTTAGGGCCACACAGTTCGGGGAACTTCTCGAAGTCACCTGTCACATAGGCGTAGCTCATGCCCAGTATCAGGTCCTCGACGGGCATGACCTGGACTTCCAGCTCGCCCCCCCAGCGCTCGGCTTCACCAGCGTTGGCGATCACACTGGTGGTACTGCCACCTTCAGTCTTGATCTGGCTGGTTTGCAGGTCCTCGTAGGTATAGGTATACAGGGAACCGTTAATGCGCAGCCGGCGATCCCACCAGTCACTCTTGATCCCGATCTCCCACTGTTCAATGGTTTCTTCATCGTAGGGGTTATCCAACACCTCGCCATTGAAACCACCGCTCCGATAACCGGTGGCATAGCGGAGGAAACCATTCATGTCATCGGTGAGCTGATAGGCCAGCGTCAGAGTGCCACTCAGGTTGTCGAAATCCTGCTCGCGGTAGATCTGACGCCGGGGCACACCAGCCGGGTTGAAGGGGGTATTGAATGCCGAGTAATCGTAATCAATGTCCTTGGTCTCTTCCGTGTAGCGCAGGCCCGCGGTCAGTGCCAGGCGCTGATCGAAGCCTTCCGGTGTCCAGGTGACCTGGCCAAAGGCCGCCTTGGCATCCGTCGTCGTGGTGTACTTCTGCGTCTCGTTACCCGACAGCGGCGCAGCAAATACAGCGGCGCGGTCATAGGTTCCTTCATCGTCGAAGTAGTACAAGCCAAGCACGTACTCCAACGAGTCAGTGCTGCCCATCATGTTGATTTCCTGGGAGAACTGCTCGTAGACAGAGCGGGTGTCCTGCTTGCTGTGGAAGGCGCCACGCTCGTCGATGAATGACCAGAGGCTATCCAGCAGCGGATACGAGTAGCCAGATGCCGGCGCATAGAGCTGCCCCAGCGTCAGGTGCACCAGGTCTGAGTAGAGACCGACACCGTTCTCGTCCAATGTGCTGTCGAGGTTTTCCAGGTCACCGAAAACAAAGGTTTCCATTTCCCGGTAACCGGTAATCGACTTGAAGGTGACGTCACCCAGGGCTCCCCAGTCACCAGCCTCCCAGGTCAGCGTGAGCGCATGGCCCTCGATCTCGTTTTGCGCAGTAGGGGTATTGTCCGCCGTGGCGGATTTGGGACGGGTACGGCCACTGGTCTCCGCCTCCTGGTACGCGGCAATGGTCTCTTGCAGGGAGGGAATCCAGCGCTCCGTAATACGCGGGTCGGTACCCGGCAACGTAGCCCAGAACTGGGCGCCCTGGAGGATGCCTTGCATGGCGGCAACCCGGCTGGTGCCATTCACATCGAGGGGGGTAAAGCCCACCACCTTGCTGAGCTGCGAAGATTCGTCCAGCTCACTGTAGTCGTAGGTGTATTCTGCGGTAAAACTGTCGGTCGCCTCCCACATCAGCGCTGCTCGCCAGGCCTCCCGGTCCATGCTGTCGAAGCCGGCCTTGTCGGGGTTGGTATTGTCGTAGAAGGGATCCCGCTCGCGCATCTGGTAACCCAGAGCGGCGGAGAGCTTGCCTGCACCCTCGCCAACCTGACCTATCGCGGGAAGATCCAGATTGAACTTGAGTCCGCGCTCGTCATAGTCACCGACAGTGCCCTTCACCCGGAAACCGAACTCACCCATGGGCTTCTTGGAGATGAAATTCACCGCCCCGGCCGTGGAGTTACGTCCGTACAGAGTGCCCTGCGGACCGCGCAGAACTTCAATGCGTTCCAATTCGGCCACGTCCATGGACGAGCCCATCATCTTGCCGACATAGACACCATCGAAATAGATAGCCACTGCGGGGTCGAGCGAGAGGTTGGCCGGATTACCCGCAGCGAAGCCGCGCATACTGATACTGGTGGTACCGCGTGAGCCCGGCGCGCTGAAACCGTTGAGGCCGGGTACTTCACCGATCAGGTCTTCGGTATTGGTAATGCCGCGCTGCTCAAGCGCAGACTCGGTCAGCGCCGTGATGGAAATCGGCGTTTCCTGGGTGGTTTCGGCGCGTTTCTGGGCCGTGACAATCACTTCCTCCAGCTGTGCCTGTGCGGACAGACCGACACTCAACAGGATGGGGGACACAGCCAGGGCCAGGGGCCGCGGACGAAAGCGGGAGAGATTCAACATAAACACCCTCGGTTATATTTGTAGTGATGTTTGCAGTCTTGAATTGCGGCGGCGCTCAATGCGCCACTGGAAAATACCTTACACCGGCTGAGCAGGGCTGAACAGTGTTACCAGGGTAAATTTTTCACCCGGAGTCATGCTTGGCTCAAAGGGCGCCGGCAACCGCGGAAGCGGTCGGTGACAACGCCCTTTCGGCGGCAACTGCTGAGCCCAGAAACTGGGACGCGATGGCCAGTTCTGTTTCGACACTGTATTGTGGGTCCGCGAGCCAGTTGAGCAGACCGTAGACATACACGCTGGTGATGTAGTGAGTGAGGCGCTCGATGCTGATATCGCTGCGCACCTCCCCCCGCGCGACACCATCGGAGAGCAGTGCCTCGAAGCTCCCCCGCATCAGTGGCCACCGGTGCTGGGTCGGCTTCAGGTCAGTATCTTCATAGCCACGCAAGGCCAGGACCAGCAGAGAGCGGGTCAGCTTGGGGGTCTTGCGGGTCTGACTGCCACCAAACTCGAAGAAGCGGCCCAACTGCCTGGAGACACTCCCTCCCTCGAGGCGAAAGCGCTCGATGGCGTTGGCAAAGCGTTGATCAACCTCGGGCACCAGTGCCTGGAGGATGGCCATCTTGCTGGGAAAATAATTGAACAGGGTGGGCTTGGAAATATCGGCCGCCTCGGCGAGTGACTCAACCGTAACCGCGTCGAAACCATCCTGGGCAAACATTTGCGCTGCCACCTGCAGAATGCGCTCGCGGGTCTCCCGCTTCTTGCGCTCTCTTCGGCCCTCGGGCTTTGGGGAAACCGCCATCGCTCTTACCATTGTTAATTATTTGACCGGGTAATTGAGGGGCATTAAACGTCAAAAAGCGCCGGGGGTCCACCCCCGGCGCTTTTTGATTCACGCAAGTTTTGCAAGCTAGCGACTGTAGGCACGCATATTAAGGCCGAAGGCTGCGACGAGGTCGCGCATCAGCTCGACCACGCCACCACCGAAGGTATTGATCTGACACTGCCGATACTCGGCCTCGAGTTCACCGCGGAGCACCGCTCCGGGGCTGTCACGGTGCAAGGTACTGGCGGGGCCGACGGCATCCATCAACAGGCGGTAGACCTCGATCAGACCCTCCGTGCTGAAGGCTTTCATCGCCGACGCGTAGGCTACCTCAGGCTCGCCGTGCTCCATACTCCAGGCCATGCGCCAGGTCATTAGCCGCATGGCTTCCAGGCGAGCGTAGGCCTCGGCCAGCGTACGCTGCACCCAGGGGCTGTCGATCGGACGCACGCCGCGACCATCGGCGCTTCGCGCCCATTCCAACGCCTGCTGGTACACGCTGTAGCCATAGATGCCAATCGCCGCGAGCCCCACACGCTCATGATTGAGCTGGGAGGTAATCAATTTCCAGCCCTGGTTAACGGCACCGCAGATCATGTCGTCGGGGCATGTGACATCATTGTAGTAACTGACGTTTGTCCGCACATCGCCCACGGTGTGAATCGGCGCGTAGCTGAAGCCCGGCTGGTCCGCATTCACCATGAAAATGGTGATACCGGCGTGGGGCCGTGCCGCCTCAGGATCCGTGCGCGCTGCCAGCCAGACGTAATCCGCGGCTTCGGCACTGGAGGTATAGACCTTGGTGCCATTGATAACCCAATTGTCGCCTTCGCGTACAGCTGCGGTTTTCAGCGCGGCGAGGTCCGAGCCCGCGCCCGGTTCGGAATAGCCAATGGCAAAGTGCAGCTCACCCGCCGCGATTTTTGGCAGGAAGAAGCGTTTGTGCTCCTCCGAGCCGTGGGCCATGATCGCCGGCGCGACGGTACTAATGGTGACAAAGGGCAGCGGTGCGTTGGCAAGTTGCGCTTCCTCGAAGAAGATCATCTGATCCATGGGGCCGCGGCCCTGACCGCCATATTCCTTGGGCCAGCCAATGGCCAGCCAGCCATCCTGGCCGATCTGCCGAATCACTGACTTGTAGGCGTCGCCACCCTCGTTGCCACGAGTGGCCTCGATCAGCTCGGGGGTCATCAGCGAGCGGAAATAGGTCCGCAGCTCCTGACGCAGTGCTTTTTGCTCTTCGGTATGCTCAATGTACACAACGCATTCTCCCGCTTGCAGAGTATGCAGGGATTATTATTGATCTTGAATCCAAATTCAATAATAATTCACGCCAGTGAAGGAGAGATTGCATGGCCACAGCCACCAGCCGAACGCCAGCCCGGCGCGCCAAGGGCGAGTTGGCACGAGAGCGACTGAAAAATGCTGCCATCGCGGTACTGGATCGCGTGGGCTACCACCAGTTACGCATCAAGGACGTCACGGCAGAAGCTGGCGTGGCGGCGGGTCTCTTTCATCATTACTACAGTGACCTGCGAAGCCTTATCGAGGAAATTCTCGACGAGCACATTGCCAACGCCGAGGCGACCGAGGTGATTGAGCGGGACGTGAGCAAGGGCGACTGGTTCAACCGGCTGCGCTCTCACTATCGCTTTGCGGTCCGCAACCATGCCGACCACCCGGGCATCATGCGCTGTATCCACCAGTTCTGTGCGGACGATCCGGTTTTCAGGGAGCGCTGGAAAGCCTCCTATTACAAACGCCTGCAGCTCCTGGTGGATGTGTTCCCTTTTGTTTTCCCCGACAGCGAACTCAGCCCCCACGAGGTACGACTGGTGGTCTACGGACTGAGTGGCATCGGGCAGGACCTGCTGAGAGAATATTTTATTGAACGCGACCCGACACTGTTGGCACTGCAGCTCTCCGAAGATGAACTGGCCGAGTGGCTTGCTGTCCTCCAGTACCGCGGCCTGTTTGCCTGCAATCCCCCGGAGGAGCAACTGCACTACGCAGCGCGTATCCTGACCATCAAGCGTCATGCTTCGCCTCCCGAGCACAACGACTGAGCCTGTAACGGAGATTTATCATGGACTTCTCACTCTCCAGTGATCACACCACCATCGCCGACCTGGCGCGTCAGATCTTCCGCGACCAGGTAAGCGACAGCTATCTCGCGGATTCTCCGAGCAACCCCGACACCGCGCTGTGGAAAGTACTGGGCGAAGCCGGTCTGATCGGCCTGAGCCTATCCGAAGCAGCCGGTGGTTCTGGCATGGACTTCATCGCCGAATGCCTGGTATTGCAGGAAATGGGCCATGTCCTGGCACCCGTACCCCTTCGGGAAACACTGTTGGCAGCCTGGGCACTGGATCAGGCGGGGCAGCACGAGGTGCTTCGCGACGTGGTCGCCGGCGACACCTATCTCGCACTCAACCTGGGCGACGGCCCTGCGCACATCGATGGTCTGCTGTCGGGTACCCTGCCCCATGTTCCCTACGCCGAGGGCGCAGCGAGGGTGGTAACCGTCGCCGGCGAGCAATTGGTGGCCTTTGACCCCAGTGAGTCCGGCGTCTCCATCACCCAGGAGCGCACAACCAGCGGGCGCCCCGCTGCCACCCTCCAGCTTCAGAACGTCGCCGTAACACCGCTCGGCGATGCCGAGCTGACTCGCTGCCTGAAACAGCGCCTGCAAATTGCTACCGCGGCACTTCAGCTCGGCGTCGCCGAAGAAGCACTGCAGCGCACCGCGGCCTACACCACTGAACGCAAACAGTTCAACAAGCCCATCGCGGCCTTCCAGGCTGTCTCCCATCGCGCCGCCAATGGCTATATCGACATTGAAGCACTCCGGGCCGTCCTGGATGGTGCCATGTGGCGTATCAGCGCGGGCCTCGACGCCACACTACAGGCCGGCGCAACCCGCTGGTGGGCCTGTGAAATGTCGCACCGGGTCAGTCACACCGCCCAACACCTGCACGGCGGTATCGGGGCCGACCTGGAGTATCCGATCCACCGCTATTTTCTCTGGGCCAAGCAGCTCGAATTCGACCTGGGAGGTGCCGGGCAGCAACTGGCTGCAATGGGGGAACATCTTGCCCAAACCCCAGGATCGGGCATCACCCTCTGAACGGGATCCGCAGGCGGCCACCCACAACCCAGTGAAACCAGGAAATCGAGCGACGTGAACGTACTGAAATTTGACAATATTGAAGATAGGCACCTGGGGCGCGCCCTGCGGCTTCAGGCAGAGCAGCAGCCGGATGCTCCATTCATCATGTTCGGCGAAACACGCTACTCCTTCGCAGAGGCCAACCAGCGCGTTAATGAACTCGCCGCGGGCTTCGCACAACTCGGTCTCGAGCGTGGAGCGCGGGTCGCTTTCTACATGGGCAGCGCACCGGAAGTGATTTTCCTGGCGCTCGCCGCCAACAAGCTCGGTGCTATCTGGGTGCCCATCAATGGTGACTACAAAGGCAGCTGGCTTTCCGAGACGATCAACCGCAGCCGGCCACAAATTCTGGTCACTGACGCAGAGCATGCAGCGCGACTCGCACAGGTCCGCGATGATTTGCAAGTCAGCCACGTGGCGCAGGTGGGTGAAAGCGATGCCCTCCCCGACGCTATCGATTTCGCCAGTTTGTACCATGCCGGCGCGCCCGAGCCCGACATGTCCGGAATGAGCTATGGCGATACCTGTGCGGTACTCTGGACCTCCGGTACGACCGGCCGCTCCAAGGGTGTCATGCAGAGCCATAACGTATGGTTCAACGCAGTGGAATCCGGCGATGCCCAGTTTGGCACGCGTCCCGGAGACGTGATCTACTCCGTGCTGCCCATGTACAACTCGGCTGCCTGGGTGACTTCGATTCTACGCGCGCTTATCGTCGGCGTTCCCCTGGCCGTGGATCGGAGCTTCTCGGTCAGCAACTTCTGGGACCGCGTGGACTACTACGGAGCGACGCAGAGCTTTACCGTGGGTGCCATGCACATGTTCCTGTGGAATGCCCCGGAAAAACCCGATGACGGTCAGCACAGCTTGCGCAAGCTGATGGCGGTACCCATGCCTCCGGATATCGCCGGCCCCTTCAGCGAGCGCTTTAACGTCGACTTGATGCCCCAGGGGCTTGGCCAGAGCGAGGCGATGCAATTGATCATCACCATGCCCGGCCAACCACTGCCTCCGCCCGGGAGCTGCGGCCTACCCTCGCCCGCCCTTGAAGCCCGGCTGGTTGATGACGACGGACAGGATGTCGCCGACGGGGAAGCCGGCGAGTTGTGGGTAAAACCTCTCAAGCCCTTTGTCATTTTCAATGGTTATTTCGACGATCCCGAAGCGACGCGAAAAGCCTTTGATGGGTCCTGGTACAAGACAGGAGACATGCTGCGCAAAAAGGAGGACGGCTACTACTACTTTGCCGATCGCAAGAAGGACGCGGTTCGGCTCAAGGGCCGCAATATCTCGACCTTCGAAGTCGAACTGGTGGCGAGAAAACACTCCGCCATCGCCGACTGTGCCGCGTTCGGGGTACCCAGTGATGTCCTCGATTCAGAAACCGAACTGAAACTCGACGTCATCCTGAAATCCGGGGCCAATCTAAGTGAGCTGGAACTGGCGCGCTACATCAACGACAACGCGCCCTACTTCTTTGTCCCCCGCTTCATCGAGTTTGTCGACGAACTGCCCTATACCCCGACCAACAAGATCCAGAAGTTCAAGTTGCGGGAAAAAGGCCTGAGCACCAATACCTGGGACGCCAACAAAGCTGGCTTCAAGGCGGAGCGCTAGGCGGGCACACCCCTGAGCCCCGGTCACAGAAGACTAGTCGACCGGGGGCTTCCTTTGGGACTTCAGCTTGCTCCGGTGTTGCTTCGAGGCCAGCCTGCGGCGCTTTGATGCCAGCGTAGGTCGCGTCGCAATACGCTTCTTCGGGCGAGCCATAAGGCTGCGGAGCAATGCCAGCAAGCGCTGCTGGGCGTCTTCCCGGTTGCGCGCCTGACTGCGGTGCTGTTGCGCCTTGATGACCACAACCCCCTCTGAAGAGATGCGCTGATCCGAACTTCGGAAGAGCGCCCTTCGCAGCTCCTCTGGCACACCCGCTACCCGGCTGTCGAAACGAAGCTGAACAGCGGTGGACACCTTGTTGACGTTCTGTCCGCCCGCGCCCTGGGCACGGATCGCCACCCACTCCAGGGCTGCCTCCGGGATACTATATCGACTGTCTATTTTGATCTGCATAGCGAAAGTTTAACATTCCCGTTCGCCCCAGAGGCGGTGCTTTCGCTTTGACCGTCGCATTTCGCTACTGTAGGGGGAAAAGCCAATGTGGCCCTGATCATGTTGAGAAGACTCTTTGGAGTCAGCCGACCAAGCCGTGGGAGGAACCGGCACCGCACCACCCGCTCGAAAATACAGGGCGAACGGCCCGCATGCTCCGAAAACTGGAAAGCTGTCAGCATAACCACTGGCAGTGGCGCCTGTGGAGAAGCATCGGAGCTGGCGGGCAAACGCTACCTGCTTGGTGAGGCGCCATCACTACCACTCGACATCTGCCACCGTGGCGACTGCAGCTGTAGCTAGCAACATCACCCTGACAGACTCAGTGGTGACGATCGCCGCCTGCCCGAGCTTGCCCTGAGCACCCAGCTCTTTGGCGAGCAGCGCGATCAGGACTGCCGGAGAAAGCGCCGCGGTCGGCGCCGCGACGATTAAACCTTGGTTAAAAGCCTGCCCCGCTTTTCGGGCATGACCTACTACAGGTAGCCAGCGATGCTGGCTATCCCTGCGGGACGCCTGCGGCGCCGCCTTCCCCGTTCCTACGGAACAGGGTCGGTCACATAGCCCGGTGTAGTGGCAATAAATCATCACATCCAAAAAGCAAAACCCCCGTAGCCTACGCTACGGGGGTTTTCCTTTTT
>NZ_BAAGXL010000026.1:0-144948 GCF_054779855.1 Haliea atlantica
TGATTGCCAGCCCTGCGGGCTCGATCCTGAAATCCACATGAAATGACGAAGAACCAGAAAAAAAGTTAAAGATTTTTCCACCCCTGGTATAGGAACGCAAAGATCACAGATCAAGAAACTCAAATATACTCGGCAGCGCTAATTAAAAATCTTATTTGAAAAGCAGTTAAGGCCAGGCGACATATTTTCTCACGAGCCCACAAAGAAACCAAATTATTCTTCGAAGAAATTTGAGAAAATTATAGGGAAAACCTAGTGACCTGCCACCGAGAGAATACTCAAACAGATATTTATCCGCTTCTACGCTATGCTCAACATCAGCTGGATGGACAACTTCCCCAATTGGCGCGACCGGTATTGCAGCGAGAGGGCTATCCTCCACCCTAGTGTGAGTCGAGTCAGACCCAAAACCAATATTGCTAACTAGATTAACATTCGGCGTAGCCGTGAGACCTCCTTGAAACCAGAGGCTTGCAGTCCAGGGATAGTCCCACGTATCTATTTTTCCGGCATGCACACGCTGAAAAATTTTGGCCCAATAACGTCGCTCCGTAGGATCCGGTATCTTGTCCCGCCAATCAGCGGACTGTGACCATTCGGGCCAAAACGACAGGTCTCCTTGATAGTGTTGCCATGCGCGGCGCCAGCTCGCCCAGCCCCAACAGTGATTGTATTTGGAGAAGTAGTAGGAGGCACTCCCACGATGTATCCCGTTCTGGAAATTATCGCCAGTAACGACCGAAACTCGTTCATCATCTCTATACCGATCAAGAACCAGCTCGGTAAATCGAAAAAAGTCCGGATGCGGTAAACAGTCGTCCTCGAGGATAATACCTTGCTCTTCGTGCTCAAAGAACCACGTGATGGCCTCACTGACCGCACGTTTACATCCGAGATTTTTGTCACGGAATAGAGTTTTGAGCTCGCATGGCCAGTCTATCGCTGTTGCGACGGAGCGAGCAGCCTCCACTCGCGCAAGCTCTCCTTCATTTCCTTCGCGCGCACCGTCAGCGGAAACATACAAGCGAGGGGGTTTCGCGCGGCGAATTTCCTCAAAAACTTTAGCTGTGGTATCCGGGCGATTAAATATCAGAAAGAGGACTGCCGTGCTAAGGTGTTCTGGATGTGTGGAGAGATCAGCCATTGATCTCAGCCTTTTAGCAATTCGTCAAAATATGCAATAGTCTTCTTCAACCCCTCTTCCATCGTTATCCTTGGCTCCCACTCTAAAGTCTCTTTCGCCATTGTGATATCTGGCTGCCTCTGCCTGGGGTCATCCGCGGGCAGAGGCAGGTAGATAGACTCGGACCTTGATCCTATCAGGCTGTGAATCGCCTTTGCCACCTCAATCATCGTAAGCTCGTTATGATTACCCAGGTTCATTGGGCCCGCCACTTGGTCGACGCTATTCATCAGCCGCACAATGCCTTCGATAAGGTCGCCCACATAGCAGAACGACCTCGTTTGCCTGCCGTCCCCGAAGGGAGTAGCTGGCTCATTGCGGAGCGCTTGCATGATGAAGTTGGACACCACTTTCCATCATTGAGGTGCATCCGCGGCCTGGAAATCATGCCAGGTTGTAGATCTCATCGACTTCGACACAGAGGGGAAAGGTCACATCATGTCGCAACAGCTCAAAGTGGGAATTGTGGAGCAGATGCGTGATTTTATCACTGGCGCCGGCAGAGAAATTGTCCAGAAAAATGATATCATGACCTTCATTCAGAAGCCGTTTTCACAAATGCGATCCGAGAAAGCCAGCGCCGTCAGTGACAAGGATTCGGGTGCGAAATTATAATTTTTCATCCATTATTCATCAAGAATCGCCACAATATTTTGATACGCAAAGATTTCACATCCGAGCGGGCTATAGTTTTTTATTTCAAGCATTTCATTGGGCAGCAAACGATAGAGCTTGTATCCTGCAAGCATTCTCCAGAAATCCCGAAAGAAAACTTTTGAAGATACATTCATTTCATTAAATTCGAAATGAATAGCCTTTATCTTTCTTTCAGACAAGGATTTCGCACCCCCTCGGAGCACTTCTAACTCATTTCCCTCGGTGTCTATTTTCAAAAGCGAAATTTCACCGATACCGTTTTTAGCGACTATTTCATCAAGAGTTGTCACTTCAACTTCATGCGCTACCGCCATACCGGCCCCATGGAGCTCCGTAATCACATCCTCGAACAGAGACGCGTGCGACGAGCCATCTTTATCTGCATAATCGTAAAGTTTTAGTACGCCAGCTTCTCCAGATAGGCCCTTGTTGATGGTGACAATTTTCACACCACCAAAAGCAGCAGACAGCAACTCAAATGTCGCAGGATGAGGCTCAATGGCGTAGATGCTCAACTCTGGATTGAACTCAAGCGCCTCTTTGCTGTAGCAACCCTTATTTGCTCCGACATCAATCAAAACACCCTTTTTACCAGGAAGATACGTTTTCAGGAATGAACGCTCGCCACTGGCGGTAGAGTTCCTATAATTTAAAATACCCAAGCCGCTGAGAGACAGCCTAAACAAGAGTTTGTTGAATTTTTCGAAACACCTCCTCGAAAAAACGATAGCATATATATGGACAATTTGCTCCAGCATTTCTCTTTAGCTCTTGAATTGCAAAAATTGCAAAATTCGCAACGGGCTCATGGCAGCTAGCTTCATAAAAAACATCGGCCGAGTAGACGTCTGTAAGAGGTCAAATAACCAAGCGGCAATTACCTGTGAAATAACTGTCGCAATTGCCGCACCAACAGCCCCATAAATCGGGATCAACCAAAAATTCAGAGCAACATTCGCAACAGCGCCCAAACCCGTTCTTTGCAAGCTCAGTACCTGCCGATTTTCCGCCAGAAACCATTTACTGCTTGCCACGCCGAGAAAAACAAATACCGCCGCCCAGATGTGTATCGCTACAATAGCTCCAGAGGCGAGATAAGCCTTTCCAAACAACAAACCGACGAGCGGCGTTGCCAAAAAGGTCATAGGGAAAGCAACTGCCACACTAATAACTACCATAAGGTCATAGAGCTTTTGCAAACGCGCATAGTACTCCGCGTGACTGCGCTTCTTTGCTTCGAGAATTGCCGGAAATACTGACGCAACAATCGCCATTGGAAGAAAATACCATACCTCACTGATACGCACTGCCGCGCTGTAAATACCTACCGCTTCATCGCCGATCATCTGCCCGAGCATGACTTGATCAACCTTCATGTAAACCATGACAGCGATCGCTGAAAGGACAAGCGGCCAACTATCATGTAACAAACTTTTAGCTCGTGTCGTGCTGGCTCTCAGGCTTGTAAGTGCAGGGCCTCGGAATCCCAATACCAAAAACAGGAGCGTT
This sequence comes from Haliea atlantica, assembly GCF_054779855.1. NCBI lineage: Bacteria > Pseudomonadati > Pseudomonadota > Gammaproteobacteria > Cellvibrionales > Halieaceae > Haliea > Haliea atlantica. The sequence continues at coordinate 3,350 of NZ_BAAGXL010000026.1, forward strand.
GCCACCGATGCTGCCTCGGCGAGCATGACCCATACAAACACGATGAGTGTTGCCTGCTGCAGGATGAGCAATGCTTTGATCGCGGTAAATATCAAGAAAGCGCCGTTCTGCACCCATACGACATATTTAGACTTCACCTGCGATTCATACCAGTACACAGCAATCTCGCTGGTCTTGAACAGCATCGTCGAACCGAGAATTGCGACGATGCTGCGCGCCAGAGCATCATCCGGCCGCAGGTAGGCAATAGCGCCGAGGATCAGCAGGTATGACCCTATCCCACCGAGGAGTTGCAGCAGTGCCGCTGTTCCGAGAGTGATCCTGGCGTTATCCGGGTCCCTGACAATGTCGCGCACGACGATACCCGGTAAGCCAAGCGTAGCGATGGCACCGAACAGACCGGTGAATGCTAGGGCGAAGTTCAGCAGCCCAAACTGCTCTGGCCCAAGGTAGCGTGCAATCCACACACCTACAAACAGACCGACACCCATGCGCAGTATCTTGTCGAAGAATAGCCAGCCGATGTTATCGGCGATCTTCACCAGATTCGGACGATGCGCGATACGGCGTTGAATCACACGGGGGATAAGTTTCATTGATGGTTAGACAGCGTCGGATTCATCTGCTTTGCCGCTCTGGAAGTTGCTGCCCTGCCGTTTCACTGAACCAGGTTTGAGCGCTATTATTGGCGCGAGCCCGCTCGGAGTCTATCACACACAAATTTCCCGCCCCCACAATGGATGGCAGCATATTTGCGTTTCCCGCTATTTCGCCATCTGCTTGAGCCCATGTAGGATGCAGGCTGACCCCGTCCCAATATAGAGCTACCTATGCACCGCAAAGCAGTCATCACCGGCGTCACCGGCCAAGACGGCTCCTATCTGGCCGAACTCCTGCTGGAAAAGGGCTACGAGGTTCACGGCATCAAACGCCGGGCATCGCTGTTCAACACCCAGCGGGTGGATCATATCTACCAGGACCCCCATGTCGACAACCAGCGGTTTATCCTTCACTACGGTGACCTGACTGATTCCTCTAGCCTTACCCGCATCATCCAACAGGTCAAACCGGATGAGGTCTACAACTTGGGTGCCCAAAGCCACGTCGCAGTGAGCTTCGAGTCACCGGAGTACACTGCGGATGTGGACGCTATGGGCACCTTGCGTATCTTGGAAGCTATTCGGCTTTTGGGCTTGGAACGCAAGACAAGGTTCTACCAAGCATCGACATCCGAGCTCTACGGCTTGGTACGGGAAACCCCCCAGCGTGAAACCACCCCCTTTTATCCCCGCTCCCCATATGCCGTCGCCAAGCTCTACGCCTACTGGATCACGGTGAACTACCGCGAAGCCTACGGTATGTACGCCTGCAACGGAATCCTCTTCAACCACGAGTCCGCCCGCCGGGGAGAGACCTTCGTCACCCGCAAGGTCACCCGCGGCCTTGCCAATATCGCCCAAGGGCTGGAGGACTGCCTGTATATGGGCAATATGGACTCACTCCGTGACTGGGGGCATGCCCGGGACTACGTGCGCATGCAGTGGCTAATGCTCCAGCAGGACCACGCCGAGGACTTCGTGATTGCCACCGGCAAGCAGTACTCCGTACGCGAATTTGTCCGATGGAGCGCCGCCGAGCTGGGTTTGCAGCTGCGTTTTGAGGGCGAGGGTCTGAACGAGGTGGGGATTGTAGAAGGGATTGAGGGCGACAGCGCGCCCGCTCTTGCAATCGGCGATACCATCGTGCGCGTGGACGCACGCTATTTCCGACCGGCGGAGGTTGCCACCCTCATGGGGGATGCCAGCCGGGCGCGGGAAGTGCTGGGCTGGGAGCCGGAGATCACCGCGCAACAAATGTGCGCGGAGATGGTTGCGGAGGATCTTAAGGAAGCGCAAAGGCACGCCTTCCTTCGCCAGCATGGGCTCGACTCCCCGATGACGGTAGAAAACTAATGGGCACTCAGCAAATATATGTTGCCGGACACACCGGCATGGTCGGCTCCGCCCTCTGCCGGCAACTCAAGGGCCGCGCCGACTGCAAATTGGTTACGGCCTCCCATGCAGAGCTGGATCTGACCCGCCAGGCGGCAGTGGAGGACTTCTTCGCCCAACACGGCATTGACCAGGTTTATCTGGCAGCCGCGAGAGTCGGTGGAATTCACGCCAACAGCAGCTACCCAGCCGACTTTCTCTACGACAACCTGCTGATCCAGGCCAACGTCATTCATGCCGCGCATCAGGCTGGCGTTCAGAAGCTGTTATTCCTGGGTTCCTCCTGTATCTACCCGAGATTGGGCCCCCAGCCGATGCGCGAGGACGCCCTGCTCACCGGCGTTCTGGAACCCACCAACGAACCCTACGCCATCGCGAAGATTGCTGGTATCAAACTCTGCGAGAGCTACAACCGTCAGCACGGCCGCGACTACCGCTCGGTCATGCCCACCAACCTTTACGGCCCCGGTGACAACTTCCACCCGGAGAACAGCCATGTGGTACCCGCCCTGCTGCGCCGCTTCCACGAAGCGGTGCAAGCCGGTGCAGAAGAGGTGGTGATCTGGGGCAGCGGCACACCGATGCGGGAGTTCCTGCATGTCGACGATATGGCTGCCGCCAGCGTGCATGTGATGGACCTCCCGGATGCGGTGTACAAGGAGCATACCCAACCGATGATGTCCCACATCAACGTCGGCAGCGGGCTGGATTGCACGATTCGCGACCTGGCGGAGACCATCGCTAGAATTACCGGCTTTCGCGGCCGGCTTGTATTTGACAGCAGTAAGCCCGATGGCGCGCCGCGCAAGCTGCTGGATGTATCGAAGCTCAAGGCATTGGGCTGGCGCGCCCAGATACCGTTAGAAGCTGGCCTAAGAACAACCTATGAGTGGTTCCTGTCTAACGAAAGACCAGACCTTAGGATTGGTGACAGCCCAACCTTGAAGTAGTGGTTGGCGCAGCCCGAGCTCCTGCACGCCGCAAGCTCATAAGGACACCAAAATGAGGTGCTCCACTGTTATGATGCTTACCTCAAGCACCCAACTAGCTGCAATCCAATGCCCAAAAAACCACCAACACCAACCTTCGCCACCACCCTGACCGAGCTCGAAACCCTGGTCACCCAACTCGAAGACCCCAACACCCCCCTCGAGCAATCCCTCGAGGACTTCGAGAAGGGCATCAAGCTCATACGCGAGGCCCAGCAGGCCCTGCAGGCCGCCGAGCTGCGGGTCCAGACCCTGCTCGAGCAGGACGGCAAGCCTGTCCCCGAACCCTTCGAGGAAGGCGAGGACGACCAGTGATGCCTGGACTGGACGCCTTTCTGGCGGACACCGTCACCCGCTGCGAGCAGCTGCTGTCACAGCTTACCATTTCCACACCGGGCATCCCTCGGGATTTTCACCCGGCCATCGACTACGCCCTCCAGTCCGGCGGCAAGCGTGTGCGTCCGGCCCTGGCCTGGGCTGCCGCCCGAGCCGTTGGCTTGAGTGATGCCGAGCAGGGCCAGATCGACCCGGTGGCAGTCGCCCTGGAGCTGGTTCACACCTACTCCCTGCTTCACGACGACCTGCCGGCCATGGATGACGACGACCTGCGCCGTGGCCGTCCCACCTTGCACAAGGCCTTCGACGACGCCACCGCCATCCTGGTTGGGGACGGCTTGCAAGCCCTGGCTTTCGAGCTACTCGCCACCAGCCCGGCGCTGGACGACGGGCAAAAGGTCGCGCTGAGCACCGAGCTCGCCCGTGCAGCCGGCTTCTCGGGCATGGTGGGCGGTCAGTATCTGGATATCGCCGCCACGGGTCGGGAACTCTCCCTTGAGGAGCTGCAGACCCTGCACCGCCTGAAAACCGGCGCACTGATCCGTGCCGCGGTGCTGATGGGTGGACTGGCGGCGGGCGCATCCGCTACAAGGCTGGACGCTCTTAAGCGCTACGGGGAAGCTGTCGGCCTGGCCTTCCAGGTGGTGGATGACATCCTTGATGTGGAAGAGGAGAGCGCCACGCTGGGCAAGACCGGGGGCAAGGACGCCGCGACCAACAAGGCCACCTATGTACGGCTGCTGGGTTTGGAGGGCGCCCGGGAGACGGCAAGCCACCTTCTGGAATCCTCTCTGGAGGCCCTTGCACCTCTGGGACAAGACGCCGACCTGCTGCGCGCACTGGCCCGCTTTATCGTCCAGCGCCGCGCATGATGAATCTGCCCAGTTGCCTCCCTGTTTACCCTGCGTCTCCGCGGAGACGCATTCCCGTTATAAACAACCATACCAAGCGCGAACTCGGCTATAAGGGTCGCCTACACCCCGGCGCTCAATAGCCAGATCGCGCGTTGACAGGGGCCCACCCACTAGCCACTATCCGGGGAACTTATAAAAACCGCAGAGCCAGCCCATGGCCAAAACAATCCCCAGTATCTGCCGCCTGTGCATCGCTCACTGCGGCATTCTCGCCACGGTAGAGGACGGCAAGCTCACGCGCGTCAGCGGCGATCCCGCCAACCCGCTGTTTCGCGGCTACACCTGCCCCAAGGGCCGCGCCCTCCCCGATCTGCACAACCACCCTGACCGGCTGCTCCACAGCCTCAAGCGCAACGACGAGGGTGACCTCCAGAAGGTACCCAGCGGCCAAGCTGCCGCCGAGGTCGCAACAAGTATCGCTGAGATCATCGAGCAGCACGGGCCGCGCGCCGTCGCGGTCTACGTGGGCACCAACTCACTACCCTACCCCCTGGGGCCACCGGTCGCCTTTGCCCTCCTGCAGGCACTGGGCTCGCCGATGTTTTTTACCGCCAACACCATCGACCAGCCGAACAAGCAGATCGCCCAGGCCCTGCACGGTATCTGGTGTGGGGGCGACCAGGACTTCCGAGACGCCGACACCTGGTTGCTGATCGGGGTCAATCCGGTGATTTCCAAGGCCGCCGGCGTACCCTGCCAGAATCCTGCCCAACATTTGAAGGACGCCCAGCAGCGGGGCATGCAGTTGATCGTTATCGACCCCCGGGAGTCGGAAACCGCGCGCCGCGCCACCATACACCTGCAGCCACGACCGGGGCAGGACGCCACGCTGCTGGCGGGCATGATCCACCTGATCCTCGAGGAGGAGCTGCAGGACCACGCCTTCCTTGAGGTCCACGTCGAGGGCATGGAGAACCTGCGGCGAGCTCTGGCGCCCTTCACCCCCGAGGTCGCGGCCGCGCGGGCCGGAGTGGATGCCGAGCAACTGAAGGCCGCTGCACGCCTGTTCGCGGGTGCGCGCAAGGGGGCGGTGAACACGGGTACTGGCGCCAGCTTTTCGATGCACGCGAACCTCACCGAATACCTGGCCCTTTGTCTCACGACGCTCTGTGGCCGCTGGCCTCGTGCCGGCGATGTCGCGACGCGCCCCAATGCCCTGCTGCCCCCCTGGCAACCCCGGGCGCAGGCCAGCCCGCCGTTCCCCGCCTGGGGGTTTGGCGAAGCCCTGCGGGTGCGCGGCCTGGCCAATTCCGTCGCCGGTATGCCCACTGCAGGCCTGGCGGAGGAAATCCTGCTGGAGGGCGACGGCCAGGTGAAGGCCCTGATTTGCCTGGGTGGGAACCCGATGACCGCCTGGCCCGACCAGCGCAAGACGCTGGCAGCCATGCAGACCCTCGACCTCCTGGTGACCTTCGACCCTTTCCTGTCGGAGACCGCGCGCCTCGCGGATTACGTCATCGCGCCGCGCATGACCCTGGAAACCCCCGGCACGACTCAGCCCGCCGAAGGCGGCAAGTACTACGGTCTCGGCATGGGCATCCCGGCTGCCTACGCCCAGGTCAGCCCGGCCATTGTCGATCCGCCGGCGGGCTCGGACCTGGTGGAGGAGTGGCAGTTCCTGCGCGAGGTCGCCAGTCACCTGGCGCTCGACCTGGAACTGGTCTCGGCCTATGGTTTCGGCAGCTGGAGCGAAGCACCGATGACCAGCACCGCGCTCACTCGGGACGCGATACTGGACACGGAAACCCTGTATCGGTGCCTCTATGCCAACGCGCGACTGGACTGGGACGACATCCAGGCACATCCCCACGGCTTGTTGCGCGACATTGAGCTGCGCGTGGAGCCCGCGGAGCCGGACTGTGAAGCGAGACTGCGCCTGGATGACCCGACGATGCTCGCCGAGCTGCGGGACTGGCACGCCGCCGCGACCGACTGCACCGACGCGGGCTACCCCTTTCGACTGGTGCCGCGCCGGAGCAACAATTTCATGAATTCCACTGGTCGCAACATTGGCCGGCTCCAGGGCGCCAAGCCCTGGAACCCGGCCCTGATGCACCCGGATGACCTGGCCAGCCTGGGCCTGGAAAGCGGGACATCCATCCGCCTGCGTTCACCCTGGGATGCGATTCCCGCCGTGGTAGAAGCCGACCCCACCCTGCGCCGGGGGGTGATTGCCATGACACACGGTTTTGGCGGACTGCCGGGCGAGGAAGCCCGATTCCGGGAGCTGGGCAGCAATACCGGGCGCCTGCTGAATACCGAGGTGGATTTCGACCCCTATACGGGAATGCCGCGGATCGGCAACGTGCCGGTCACCGTTGAGCCTTTCGACTAACGCTGCCCGTCGACAATTCGGGCTCAGCCCCCGCTGCCCCTGTTGTCTCAAACAAGCGCGAGGCTCTTGCCCGCCGCCCCCGCTAATCCGCCTGAAACAAATGCCCCAGCTTGGCGCCCTTGGTCAGCAGGTACTTCTCGTTATGCGGATTGCTACTGCAATGCAGGGGCACGCGCTCGACCACCTCCACGCCATTTTCTTCCATGGCGGCGACCTTGCGCGGGTTGTTGGTCATCAGGCGGACTTTCTGGATTTTCAGGTGGCGCAGCATGGGGCCGAGGATGCTGTAGTCGCGCATGTCGGCGCCAAAGCCCAGCTGTTCGTTGGCCTCGACGGTGTCGGCGCCGGCGTCCTGCAACTTGTAGGCCTTGATCTTGTTCAGCAGGCCAATGCCGCGACCTTCCTGGCGCAGGTAGAAAATCGCGCCGCGGCCCTCCCTGGCGATGGCGCTGAGGGCCGCCTCCAGCTGGTTGCCACAGTCGCAGCGCAGGCTGAACAGGGCGTCGCCGGTCAGGCACTCGGAGTGGATGCGGCAGAGTACCGGCTCGCCGTCACTGACGTCGCCCATGGTCAGCACCACGTGCTCCTTGTTGGCCTGGGGGTCCTCGAAGCCGTGAATATCGAACACGCCCCACTGGGTGGGCAGGCGCGAGGATTCTACAAAACGTACTGACACTGGGCTGGTCCGCTTGGGCTAAAAGGGCGGTAGTTTAGCACTTTTATGGGGCATGCATGGGGATCGCCTGCGGGCGCTTTCATTCCACCGGACCAGGGCGGCGACTATCCGCTGGGGCGATAGTCGTCACCAGCCCCGGGACAGGCTCAGGACCCCATCCTTTTCCTGTAGCTCCACATGTTCGAGGTAGGTCATGCCCAGCAGGATGGTGGCGGGGAAATTGCCGTCCATCACCGAGGCCCGGACGTTGTCCACGCGGATCCCCCCCACCTCGACGCTGTCCAGCTTGACCACCCAGGCATCGACCACATCGCTGGCCGTCTCCACCCGGGAGGGGCTGCCGCTGCGGTAGTCGATACCCAGGCGTTCCGCCTGACCGCTGTTCATGGCCACGATATTGGCCCCGGTATCCACGATCACCGGCGCGGTACGGCCGTTGATGCGGGCCGTGGTGACGTACTGGTTGCGGTTGTTGCGGGGGATGTCCACCTGGCGCTTGTCGGGCGTTACATACTGGGTGGTAATCATGCGATTGAGGCCAACCGTCTGACGCTTGCCGTCGATCTCCAGCACCGCGGCGCGGGCATCCGCGCTGACCAGGGTCACCCCCTGGAAGCTGTCGCCGGCGCGCAGGGTCTTGCGCTGGCCATTGATCATCAGCACCGCCGTGTTGGGCAGCAGGGCTTCCACCTGGACTGCCACCGGCGGCTGGGCAGACACCCGCGCCACCAGCAGTAAAGCCACCAGCAGCAGCGCCGTACGCGGGAAAAAAGCGGTTCCAGCCATCATCCGAGCCCCCAGAGCGCCACATGCAGAATCGCGCAGGCCATGACACCGGCAAGAATATCATCAATCATGATGCCAAAACCGCCCTTCACCTGGCGGTCCAGGTGGCTGATCGGCCAGGGCTTGGCAATATCCAGTATGCGGAAAACGACGAAGCCGATGGCAATCCACAACCAGTCCGCGGGGACTGCCCACAGGGTGATCCAGTAACCGACGAATTCGTCCCAGACAATGCCCGGGTGGTCGTGCACCTGCAGCTGGTCGCTGGCCCGCTGGCAAATCCATACCCCGACCACCGCCGCGGCCAGCACCAGCAGGCTGTAGGCCCAGAGCGGCCAGTCGGCCACCAGCAGGTAGACAGGCACGGCCGCCAGGGTGCCCACGGTCCCCGGGGCCTTGGGCGACAGCCCACTGCCAAAGCCGAAGGCGAGAAACTGCACGGGGCTGCGGAAGGGAGTCGGGGCCTGTGGCATTGGCGGGTCGTCCGTGATGGTGGCTTTGCCCCAATCAGAGCAAAGACGGGGCACTGCGCGCTCAGGGTTCCTCTGAAAAGTCGGTCGCCTCTTCAAAAAAACCATCAAATGTAGCCATTTGCTACAAAATGCATCCTCAACGCAAGATTATAGGCGAGAGCACTGAAAGATGACATGAGAGTTCGAATGCACCGCCGACTCGTCGGCCCCGCGAAATGACTAGTTGCCATGACTACTGGAGGAGCGCTACCTTATGACTATCGCATATAGTCAGGAAGAAGCCATGAGCTCAATTCATGTCACCAAGTCGGAATTCAAGGCTCGAGCGCTGGAATACTTTCGCCAGGTGGAATCATCAGGCGAACCTTTAGTGGTTACAGACAGAGGCAAGCCGGTGGTCGAAGTGCGTCGATACCGCAGCGACCAGCGGTCCCCACGGGAAAAGCTGAGGGGCAGTGTCGTCCGCTACGAGAGGCCGACTGAACCGGTCGCCGAGGGAGACTGGGAGGCACTGGATTGATTGTTCTGGACACCCATGTCTTGGTCTGGTGGGTCAACCATGCGCCTCAGCTTTCATCTGCCGCCAGCGCTGCAATCGAACAGGAGCTGCAGTCTCCGGTGGGCCTGGTCGCAGTTTCCGCGATAACCGCCTGGGAGATTGCCATGCTGGTATCACTCGGTCGCCTCAGCCTCACCATGGGTGTTGACGACTGGATAAGCGAAATTTCTGCCGTTGAAGGGCTGCAGTTCCTGCCCGTCGACACTGCTGTTGCCATCGAGTCCACCCGACTACCGGGCCAATTCCACAAGGATCCCGCCGACCGCATGATCGTCGCTCTCGCCCGACACCTGAATGCACCCCTGCTTACAGCCGACGAGAAAATCCGGCACTACGAACATGTCCGAACCCTCTGGTAATCCTTCAATCACCTAAAAATGCCGATAGCCGTCGAGCGCAGGGGCCCCGGGGCATTCGACCCCCTCCCCCGCCAGTACCTCGCCGATGCGGGCGCAGCCGGGAGGCAGTTCCATGCCGGGGGGCAGGGTGAAACAGAGCTCGTAATCGTCGCCGCCGCTGAGCGCCCAGTGCAGTACCTGCTCGCGATCGGAATGAGTCAGCAAGGCCGGAGACAGCGGCAGCCGGCCGGGGTCGAATCGCAGGCGCACGCCGCTAGCGGCGGCAATATGCCCGGCATCGGCGAGCAGGCCATCGGAGATATCGATGGCGGCGCTGGCCAGCCCCAGTAGTTGCTGCCCCAGCAGCAGCCGCGGGGTGGGCCGGTGAAAGCGGCCCTCGAGAAAGGCCTCGGAGCTCTCGTCACTGTGCCATTCACCCCGCAGCAGGGCCAGCCCGCCGGCGGCGTCGCCGAGGGTACCGGACACATAGAGTTCATCCCCCACCTGGGCCCCACCGCGCAGCAGCGCCTGGTGGGCCGGCAGCGCACCGAAGACCTGCACGGTGACGGTGAGCGGGCCGCGGGTGGTATCGCCCCCGACCAGGGGCAGGGCGAAGTCGCTGGCGGCGCGACCCAGGCCCTGACTGAAACTGTGCAGGAACAGCTCGTCCGCCTCGGGCAGGGTCAGGGCCAGGGTCATACCCAGGGGGCGCGCGCCCATGGCCGCGAGGTCCGAGGCGGCCGCCGCCACGGCGCGGTAGGCGGTGTCCTCGGGCAGGGTGAAATCGGGGAAGTGCACCCCCTCGACGGCGCTGTCCACCGAGGTGGCCAGGCGCTCGCCGGGACGCAGACTGAGGATGGCACAGTCATCGCCCACGCCGAGGTCGACGCCCTCGCCGCGACCATAGGCGGAAAAATAGCGGGCAATCAGGCTGAACTCGTCCGCCGGCATCAGCGGGCCGCGGCGGTTTCCGCCTGGCGCAGGGAGCGGGCGGCCTTGTCGAGGACGCCGTTGATGTACTTGTGACTGTCGGTGGCCCCGAACTTGCGCGCCAGGGACACCGCCTCGTTGATCACCACCTTCCAGGGGACGTCGATGCGATCGCGCAGCTCGAACACGCCCATGCGCAGCAGGGTGCGCTCAATGGGGTCGAGGTCGCTGATCTTGCGATCCAGCAGCGGCTCGATCACCGCCTCCAGCTCGTCCACCACCGCGGGCACGCCGTGCAGCAGGGCATGAAAGTAGTCGACATCGACGTGGCTGAAATCGTAGTCGCTGCGGAACTCGGCCTCGATCTGGGTGATCGGGGCCTCCGCCATGTGCCACTGGTAGAGGGCCTGGGTGGCGTAGTGGCGGGCCTTGTGGCGCTCGGCTGCCAGGGTATTCAGCGTCTTCTTGGTCACGGTGACGCGCTCAGCCCCCGACCTTGCCCAGCAGGTTGACCATCTCCAGGGCGGACAGGGCCGCTTCCGCGCCCTTGTTGCCGGCCTTGGTGCCGGAGCGCTCGATGGCCTGTTCGATGGAATCCACGGTAAGCACGCCAAAGCTGATCGGCAGGCCGTGCTCCAGGCTCACCTGGGCAATGCCCTTGGTGCACTCGCCGGCGACGTACTCGAAATGCGGGGTGCCGCCGCGGATCACCGCGCCCAGGGCGATGATGGCGTCGACATTGCCCTGCTTCGCCACCCGCTGGCAGACCAGGGGAATCTCGAAGGCGCCGGGGGCGCGCACGATGGTCAGCTGGGAGTCCTTGACGCCGTGCCGGCGCAGGGTATCGATCGCCCCCTCCAGCAGGTGCTCTACCACGAAGCTGTTCCAGCGCCCCACCACCAGCGCAAAACGGCCCCGGCTGGCGGTGAAATCTCCCTCGATGGTCTTGATCTGGTGCATGCGGCTAGTCCTTGTGTGCAATTCAGTCGGCGACGGGGCTCAGGTAGTCCTCGACTTCGAGCCCGAAACCGGAGATGGCATTGTACTTGATGGTCGCGCCCATCAGGTGGATTTTTCCGACGCCGAGATCCTTGAGGATCTGCGAACCGAGGCCGACACTGGTGTAAATGTCCGGCGGGGCGACGGATTCCACCGGGGCATTGCCCAGGGCCAGGTCGATGCTGTTCAGCAGCTGCTCGGCGGACTCGTCCCGTGCCAGCAGCACGATCACCCCGTGTCCCTCGCGGGCCACCCGCGCCAGGCAGGCATTCATGCTCCAGGAGTGGCGGTCGGGAAGCTGGCTGGTGACCAGGTCGCGCAGGGTGGAGGTGACATGCACCCGCACCGGGGTCGGCGTATCCTCGCGAATCTCGCCCATGGACAGGGCCAGGTGCACGCCACGGCTGCCGGATTCGCGGTAGGCGGTGAGGCGAAAGCGCCCGTGGGCGGTATCGATCTCGCCTTCGCGGATGCGGTGGACAGTGCGTTCGTTGACCATGCGGAAGTGAATCAGGTCGGCGATGGTGCCGATTTTCAGGCCGTGCTTGTGGGCGAACTCCACCAGCGCCGCGCCGTCCGCCAGCACCCCCTCCGGGGTCAGGATGTCGGCGATCACCGCCGCCGGCAGCAGGCCCGCGAGGCGCGCATAGTCGGAAGCGGCTTCGGTGTGACCGGCGCGGGTGAGCACGCCCCCGGGCACCACCGTCAGCGGGAAGATATGCCCCGGCTGCACGATGTCCGAGGGCTTGGCGTGGGGCGCCACCGCGGCCTGCACCGTGCGCGCACGGTCGGCGGCGGAAATCCCGGTATCGATGCCCTCGGTGGCCTCGATGGACAGGGTGAAGTTGGACTTCTCGCCGTGGGCCGCGGGCACCATGGGCGGCAGGTCGAGCTGCCGGCAGCGCTCCTCGGTGAGGGCCAGGCAGACCAGACCGCGGGCCTGGCGGGCCATGAAATTGACGTGCTGGGCGGTGACGTGCTCGGCGGCAACCATCACCACACCTTCGTTGAGGCTGTCGGCATCGTCGTCCACCAGCACCACCATGCGGCCCTGGCGAATGTCGCTGATCAGTTCGTCTACACTGTTGACTTGCATGGAATCGGGTCCTTGGCCGGCGTCAGGAACGCAGGTAGCCGTTCTCGGCGAGAGTGGCGAGGCTCAGGCCGGCACCGTGGCCGGGCTGGGCGGCGGCATCCCCCTGCAGCAGGCGCTCCAGGTAGCGGGCGATCACGTCCACTTCCAGGTTGACCCGGCTGCCCGGGCGGTACTCGCCGAACACGGTCTCCGCCATGGTCTGGGGAATGATGTTGAGGTCGAACTCGGCGCCATCCACGGCATTCACCGTCAGGCTGGTACCGTCGATGCAAATGCTGCCCTTGTGGGCGATGTAGCGGGCCAGGTGGTCGGGGGCGCGCAGCACAAAGCGGATGGAGCGGCCGTCTTCGTAAGACTTGACCACTTCGCCGACGCCGTCGACGTGGCCACTGACAATGTGCCCCCCCAGACGGCTGGCGGGGGTCAGGGCCCGCTCGAGGTTGACCCGGCTGCCCACCGTCAGCTGGCCCAGGGTGGTGAAATCCAGGGTTTCCCGGGACACATCCGCCCAGTAGCCGTCGCCGGGAAGCTCGGTGACGGTCAGGCAGACGCCGTTGGTGGCGATGCTGTCCCCCAGGGCCACGTCATCCAGGGGCAGCTTGCCAGACTTGATGCGCAGGCGCAGGTCGCCGCCGCTGGGCTGCAGCGCGGCAATCTGGCCAACAGCCTCGATGATGCCTGTGAACATGTCGGGTCCTGTGCTTGGCTCTCAGTAACGGGGCACGGCGGTAAAGCGCCAGTCGGCCCCCACCCGGCGCACGTCCGTGAACGCCAGCTCGACCTTCTCCGCCATGGTATCCAGGGGCAGGTGCAGCAGAGGCCGGGCCTCGCTGCCCAGCAGACAGGGCGCCATGTAGACGATCAGCTCGTCCAGCATGCCGGCCCTGAGCATGCCGCCCACCAGGCGGGGGCCGGATTCTACCAGAATTTCGTTGCATTGCCGCCTGTTCAGCTCGGCGAACAGGGCCGCGAGCTCCAGGCCACCATCGGCGAAGGGCAGTGCGAGGCAGTCGGCCGCGCCCGCCGGCGGCGTTTCGCCCTCGCCGTAACAGAGCAGCGTGGGCGCGCCGGGCTCCAGGATACGCGCCCCGGCGGGGGTCTGGCCGCGACTGTCCAGTACGACCCGCAGAGGCTGGCGGGCTACCGCCCGGGCCGCCGCCTCCGGCGACATGCCCAGCTCCTGTTCACGTACGGTGAGGGCGCAGTCGTCGGCCAGCACGGTGCCGACCCCGGTGACCACGGCGCAGCTCATGGCGCGCAGGCGCTGCACATCCCGGCGCGCCGAGGGGCCGGTGATCCACTGGCTCTCCCCCGACGCCATGGCAGTGCGGCCGTCCAGGGACATGGCCAGCTTGGCCCGCACCCGGCCGCGGCCACGGCGCATGCGCGCAATAAAGCCGGGAATGACCTGCTCGGCCTCGGCCTGCAGCAGGCCGCAGGCGACGTCGATGCCTGCCGCCCGCAGGCGCGCCAGGCCGCGCCCGGAAACTTCCGGGTTGGGATCCTCCATCGCCGCCACCACCCGCGCCACGCCGGCCTGCACCAGGGCCTCGGCACAGGGCCCGGTCTTGCCGTGATGACTGCAGGGCTCCAGGGTGACGTAGGCGGTCGCCCCGCGGGCGTCCCCCGCCTGCGCCAGGGCCTCGATCTCCGCGTGATTGCCCCCCGCGGGGCGGGTGTAGCCCTCGCCGATGACGTGGCCCTCGCGCACCAGGACACAACCCACGTGGGGATTGGGCATGGTGGAATAGCGCCCGCGCCGCGCCAGCTGCAGGGCGCGGGCCATCATCCGGGTATCGAACGCGGTGAAAATCACGCTTACTCGGCGTCGGCGCCGTTTTTGGCGTCGCTGCCGCCAAGGGATGCGGCCAAAGCCCGCGGCTCCGCCTCCAGCCGCTCGATGGCATCGCGGAACTCGGAAATATCCTGAAAGCTGCGGTAGACCGAGGCGAAGCGCACGTAGGCCACCTGATCCAGCTGCTTGAGGTGGTCCATCACCAGCTCCCCGAGCACCCGGGAGCGCACTTCCCGCTCACCGGTGGCGCGCAGCTGGTGCTTGATCTGGTTAATGGTGGCTTCGATGGCCTCGACCGACACCGGGCGCTTTTCCAGCGCGCGCTGGAAGCCGGCCCGCAACTTGTTTTCGTCGAAGGGCTCGCGGTTGCCGTTCTGCTTGATCACCCGCGGCATCACCAGCTCCGCCACCTCGTAGGTGGTGAAGCGCTCCTTGCAGCTCAGGCATTCGCGGCGGCGGCGAATCTGGTCACCCTCCGCCACCAGGCGGGAGTCGATGACCTTGGTGTCCTCGGCCGCGCAAAAGGGGCAGTGCATGGCGTTACCCTCGTGAATGAAGTGCGCAGAGTAGCACAGGCCGACCCGCCAGCGGCAGCGCGGGCCCGCCCTCCTCCCACTGTTCTATACTGGAGGCGCAACCCAGAGGGAACTGACCCATGTCCGCGCGCACTGTCCTCCGCTGCCTCGCCGCAAGCCTGGCCCTGAGCCTCGCCACCACCCCCGCCCTGGCGCAAAAAACCCACAAGCCGGTCCTCTACGGCAAGCACTGGGTGGCCATCACCGGCAAGCCCCAGGGCGCCACCGCCGGGGCCATGGTGTTCCAGCGCGGCGGCAATGCCGTCGACGCCGCCGCGGCCATGCTGGCGGCCACCGCGACCCTGTGGGACGTGCTCGGCTGGGGCGGCGAAACCCAGGCGCTGATCTACCACCCGGAGCAGAAAAAAGTCATTGGCATCAATGCCCTGGGTGTCGCACCCAGTGGCGCCACCGTGGACTTCTTCCGTGAAAAGGGGATGCTCTACCCGCCGGAGTACGGCCCCCTCGCCGCAGTTACGCCGGGCACCCCCGGCGGCCTGATGGTCATGCTCGCCGAGTACGGGCGCCTGAGCCTGGCCGAGGTGCTGGCACCGGCCATGCAGCTGGCCGAGGGCTACCCGATTGAAGCCTCCCAGGCGGCCTTCATTGAGAGCAAGCGGGAGATCCTGGCCCAGTGGCCCAGCTCGGCCCGGGTCTTCCTGCCGCACCTCGACCCGGCGGCCCCGGATACCCGAGCCGCCCCCACCACCGGCGAGGTCTTCCGCCAGCCGGACCTGCTGGCCACCCTGGAAAAACTGGTCGCCACCGAACGTGCGGCGCTGGCGTCGGGCAAGAACCGCCGCGAGGCGATCATGGCGGCCTATGAACGCTTCTACCGCGGCGATATCGCCCGGGAAATCGTCCGCGCCACCCGAGAGGCGGGCGGCCTGTTTACCGAGGAGGACCTGGCCACCTGGGAGGTCAAGGTCGAGGAGCCCGTGAGCACCACCTACCGCGACATCGACGTCTACAAGCTCACCACCTGGACCCAGGGCCCGGTCATGCTGCAGGCCCTGAACCTGCTCGAGGGCTTCGATCTCAAGGCCATGGGTCACAACAGCACCCGCTACATCCACACCCTCTACCAGGCCATGAACCTGGCCTTTGCCGACCGCGACTTCTACTACGGCGATCCGGCCTTCCCACCCGAGGAGCCGATACGGGGGCTGCTGTCAAAAGACTACGCCGCGGAGCGCCGCAAACTGATGCCCGCTGACCGCAACCTGACCGACCTGAAACCCGGCAATCCCTACGCCTTCCAGGCCGGCAGCAACCCCTTCGAGGCCCTGCGCCAGCAGTGGACCCCGGTGCCGCCGGCAGCCGACGCCGAGGGCGCCGACAGCTTCCAGCAGGCCCTGCACATGAGCCCCCGGGAGGCCTTCCTCGCCGGCACCACCTCGATCCAGGCGGCGGATGCCGACGGCTGGGTGGTGTCGGTCACGCCCTCGGGCGGCTGGATCCCCGCGTTTATCGCCGGCGACACCGGTGTCGGGCTCAGCCAGCGCATGCAGAGTTTTGTCCTGGACGAGGCCCTGAACCCCTACAACGTGGTGGCGCCGGGCAAGCGGCCGCGGGTGACCTTGACCCCCAGCCTGGCGCTGAAGGACGGCCGTCCACTACTGGCATTTTCGGTACAGGGAGGCGACACCCAGGACCAGAACCTGCTGCAGTTCTTCCTGAACGTCGTCGAATTTGGCATGAATGTGCAACAGGCTGCGGAGTCACACTCGATTTTGAGCTACCAGATGCAGAGCTCCTTCGGCGCCCACCAGGCGGAGCCCGGGCGCCTGGAGGTCACCCACCGGGTGCCGCCCTACTCACGCGCCGAGCTGGAGCGCATGGGCTACCGGGTGGAGGTCGTCGAGCGCACCTACAACCCGGTCACCGCCATCTGGTTCGATCATGAGCACGGCACCCTGCAGGGGGGTGCCAGTGACTACGGGGACGATTACGGGATCGCGTGGTAACTCAGCGATAGACCGGGAAGCGCTGGCAGATCTCCAGCACCTTGCCCTTGACCTCGGCGATGGTCGCCTCGGCGTCGCCGCGCTCCAGGGCTTCCAGCACGTCACACATCCAGCCGGTCAACTCCACGGTTTCCGCCTCGCCGAAGCCGCGGGTGGTGATGGCCGGGGTGCCCACACGCAGGCCCGAGGTGATGAAGGGTGAGCGCGGGTCGTTGGGGACCGCGTTCTTGTTCACGGTGATGTTGGCGTTGCCCAGTGCCTCGTCGGCATCCTTGCCGGTGTAGGGCTTGCCGATCAGGTCCACCAGCATCAGGTGGTTGTCGGTACCGCCGGAAACAATATTGATGCCGCGCTGGATAAAGGTCTTCGCCATGGCCCGAGCGTTGGCAACTACCTGCTTCTGGTAGGCCACGAACTCGGGGCTGGCGGCTTCCTTGAAGCTCACCGCCTTGGCGGCAATCACATGCATCAGCGGGCCGCCCTGGCCGCCCGGGAAGACCGCGGACTGGAACTTCTTCTCCAGCTCCTCGTTGGCGCGGGCCAGGATGATGCCGCCGCGGGGACCGCGCAGGGTCTTGTGGGTGGTGGAGGTCACCACATCGGCGTGTGGCACCGGGTTGGGGTAGACACCCGCCGCCACCAGGCCAGCCACGTGGGCCATGTCCACCAGCAGGTAGGCACCCACCTTGTCGGCGATGCTGCGGAAGCGGGCCCAGTCCATGATCCGCGAGTAGGCGGAGAAGCCGGCCACGATCATGGTCGGCTTGTGCTCCAGGGCCAGCGCCTCGACCTGTTCGTAATCGACCTCGCCGGTGGCCTTGTTCAGGCCGTACTGCACCGCGTTGTAGATCTTGCCGGAGAAATTGGGCTTGGCGCCGTGGGTCAGGTGGCCCCCATCCGCCAGGCTCATGCCGAGCACGGTGTCGCCGGGCTTGCACAGGGCCTGGTAGACCGCCGAGTTGGCCTGGGAGCCCGAGTGGGGCTGGACGTTGGCATAGTCGGCGCCGAACAGGGCCTTGGCGCGCTCCACCGCCAGCTCCTCGGCCTTGTCCACGTACTCGCAACCGCCGTAGTAGCGCTTGCCGGGGTAGCCCTCGGCGTACTTGTTGGTCAGTACGGTGCCCTGGGCCTGCATCACTCGCGGGCTGGCGTAGTTCTCGGAAGCGATCAGCTCGATATGCTCCTCCTGACGGCGCTCTTCGTCCTGAATGGCGGCGAACAGCTCGTCGTCGAAGCCCTGGATGGTCATGCTCTGGTCAAACATCGGAATCCCCTGGCTGGCGGGGGGCACAGTGGCCCGTCTATGGAAGGCGCGCATTTTAACCAAAATCGCCGGCGCGGATAAGTGCGCTGCCCTGCTGTTGTCCGAATCCTGTATTATTCCTGTCATCTTTCTGCAATAGGGTGGCTGAAACCCGCTTTCAAACCACAAGGACTCCTCCTGACATCATGAATATCACCATTTTCGGCAGCGGCTATGTGGGGCTGGTTCAGGCCGCAATTTTTGCCGACGTGGGGCATCGAGTCATCTGCATGGATGTCGACGCCGCCCGGGTGGACCGCCTGCGCGACGGCGATGTGCCCTTCTTCGAGCCCGGCCTCTCGCAGCTGATTCACAACGGCATGGAGAGCGGCCAGCTCTCCTTCACCACCGATGCCAAGCTGGCGGTGCAGTCCAGCGACTACCTGTTCATCTGCGTGGGCACCCCCTCTGGCAGCGACGGCTCCGCCGACCTCAGCTACGTGATGCAGGTGGCCAGCAGCATCGCCCGCTACATGACCAGCCGGAAAGTGGTGATTACCAAGTCCACCGTGCCGGTGGGCACCACCGACCGGGTCCGCGCGCATATCCTCGGCCAGCTGGAGGAGCAGGGGCGCAGTATCCCGATCGAAGCCGCCTCCAACCCGGAGTTTCTCAAGGAGGGCTCCGCGGTGGCGGACTGCCAGAGCCCGGACCGCATCATCATCGGCACCGACTCCGACAAGGTCCTGGGCGAGCTGCGCATCATGTACCAGGCCTTCAACCGCAACCATGAAAAAATCATGCACATGGACACGCGCAGCGCGGAGATGACCAAGCTCGCGTCGAATGCCATGTTGGCGACCAAGATCAGCTTCATGAACGAGATGGCCACGATTGCCGAGGCCGTCGGGGCGGACATCGAGCTGGTGCGCCGGGGCATGGGCTCGGACCCGCGCATCGGCTACCAGTTCATCTATCCCGGCTGCGGCTACGGCGGCTCCTGCTTCCCCAAGGACGTGCGCGCCCTCAAGCACCTGGCGGAACAGCACGGCCACCGCGCCAACATCCTCACCGCGGTCCACGACACCAACCAGCGCCAGAAAAACAAGCTGGCGGAGCGCGTCATGGCACGCCTCGGGGCGGACCTGAGCGGCAAGACCATCGCCGTCTGGGGCCTGGCCTTCAAGCCCAACACCGACGACATGCGCGAGGCGCCCAGCCGCTACCTGCTGGAGGGCATCTGGTCCTGCGGCGGGCAAGTGCGCGCCTTCGACCCCGAGGCCGGGGAGTCCTGCCGGGATATCTACGGCGACCGCGAGGATCTGGTGCTCTGCAACAGCAAGGAGGCCGCCCTCAAGGGTGCCGATGTGCTGGTTATCTGCACCGAGTGGAAGGCCTTCTGGTCCCCGGATTTCGCCCGCATCAAGGAAGCCCTGTCACAGCCGGTGATCATTGACGGCCGCAACCTGTACAATCCGGCACAGATGGAAGAACTGGGCATCGAATACTACGGCATCGGTCGCGGTCGCTCCCTCGCGGGGGCGGCGTGACCCAGCGGCTGACCCTGGGCTGGCGGGAGTGGCTGTCACTCCCGGGCCTGGGTATCGCGCGCATCAAGGCCAAGATCGACACCGGGGCGCGCACCAGCGCCCTGCACGCCTTCTACGTCGAATGCTTCCAGCGCGACGGCAGCGACTGGGTACGTTTCGGCATCCACCCGGAGCAGGGCAATACCGAGCGGGTGGTGCACTGCGAAGCGCCCGTCCTCGACCGCCGGGTGGTCACCGACTCCGGCGGGCATCGCGAGGAGCGCTACGTGATCACCACGCCCCTGGCTCTCGGCGACCAGGTCTTCGAGGCCGAGATCACCCTGACCGACCGGGAGAACATGCGTTTTCGCATGCTGCTCGGGCGCACCGCCATGCGCGGCCGCGTGCTGGTGGACCCGGGGCGCTCCTACCTCCTCGGCAAATCTGGCCCTGATGACTGAGTACACGGCCAATATCGCTTTCCCGGCACCGCTTCCCGCCAGGCAGGAGGCCACCTGATGGCCCGCCGTGCCGGCAAGCTGGTGATCGGCGGGCAGAGTATCGCGCCCGGCGAGCGGCGCACCGTCGACATACCGGTGGCCCCCACCTATACCCGGGACAACCTGTCGATCAGTGCCCGGGTCGTCCGCGGACGCAGTCCCGGCCCGGTGCTGTTTGTCTGCGCCGCCATCCACGGCGACGAGATCAACGGCGTGGAAATCATCCGCCGCCTGCTCAAGGACCCGCACCTGGAGCGCCTGCGCGGCACCCTGGTGGCGATCCCCATCGTCAACGTATACGGCTTCATCAACCACACCCGCTACCTGCCCGACGGGCGCGACCTCAACCGCGCCTTCCCGGGCTCGCCCCGGGGCTCGCTGACCGGCCGCATCGCCCACACTTTCCTGCAGGAGGTGGTGGCCCAGTGCACCCACGGCATCGACCTGCACACCGGCGCCCGCCACCGCAGCAACTTTCCGCAGATCCGCGCCAACCTGGAGGACCCGACGGTCATGGCGATGACCGAGGCCTTCGGCGCCCCCCTCGCCATCGACGCCAAGATCCGCGACGGCTCCCTGCGCCAGGCCGCCGGTGACATGGGCGTTCCGGTCATCCTCTACGAATCCTGTGAAGCCCTGCGCTTTGACGAGACCTATATCCGCGCCGGCCTCAAGGGTGTGCTCAACGTCATGCGCCACCTGGGGATGCTCCGGCGCAGCCGCGCCCGTCACCGCAGCCCGACCATCAGCCGCTCCACCCACTGGCTGCGGGCCCCGGAAAGCGGCGTGCTGCGCGTCCTGGTACCCCTCGGCGCCGAGGTCCAGGCGGGCCAGACCATCGGCTTCATTGCCGACCCCATGGGCAGCAGCGAGGTGGACGTGGTCAGCGACAGCCACGGCATCGTCATCGGCCGCACCAACCTGCCCCTGGTCTACGAGGGGGACGCGCTGTTCCACATCGCCCAGATCGGCCGCAAGGCAAACTGGGAGATGGAGGATTTCCACGAGGACTGGAGCCCGGACGACGGCGACCTGGACCCGGAGGACCTCAGCTCGGCGCCAATCGCCGACTGAGCCTCCCGTCCACCACTTCGGGCGAGGTCCGGCCGGATCGGAGGTTTGCCGTGCCACTTCGGGCGAGGTCCGGTCGGGGCGAGGATTTGCCGTGCCACTTCGGGAGAGGTCCGGTCGGGGCGAGGGTTGGGCCCTTCCGGGACACGCTGTAAATACGTCCGTGTACGCTCGTTGGCGGCCATCCATGGCCGCCGACGGTCCCGGAAGGGCCCAACCCTCGCCCCGCCCTCAGTGCCAGCGAATGGGCTTCCGGGACTCAAATGCCCTCCCCTTGGCCCTGCTCGGTGAATTGCGCCTCCGGCACCCTGCATCGACATTTGCCAGGCCTCGGGGAGCAACCGGAGCCTCACAGCGAACTGCAGCTCCCTGGCCGGCGAGCGTGAAGGATACCCAGACGCCCGAATTCACTGCGAGGCGGAGGCTGTGATGACGCTTCCCGGGACCGTCGGCGACATGGATGTCGCCGTCGAGCTCCCATGGATGGGTTCACAGCGTGTCCCGGGAAGCGTCATCACAGCCTCCGCCGGACTTGGAACTGGTCTCCAGAAGCAGACACTGAAGCCGGCCGCCGGACCTGCTAGAATCCGCCGACATTTCCACTGCCAAAAGACACGAGACACCATGGCCCAATACGTCTACACCATGAACCGCGTCGGCAAGGTCGTGCCGCCGAAGAAAAAGATCCTCGAGGACATCTCCCTGTCCTTCTTCCCGGGCGCCAAGATCGGCGTGCTCGGCCTCAACGGCTCGGGCAAGTCGACCCTGCTGCGCATCATGGCCGGCATCGACACCGACATTCTCGGCGAAGCGCGGCCGCAGGCGGGGATCAAGATCGGCTATCTGCCCCAGGAGCCGCAGCTGAATCCGGACAAGGACGTGCGCGGCAACGTCGAGGAGGGCCTGCAGGACGCGATTGACGCCCTCGCCGGGCTGGACAAGGTCTACGCTGCCTACGCCGAGCCGGACGCCGATTTCGATGCCCTGGCCAAGGAGCAGGCGCGGCTGGAAGACATCATCCAGGCCACCGACGCTCACAATATCCAGACCAAACTGGAAGTCGCCGCCGACGCCCTGCGCCTGCCGCCCTGGGATGCCGACGTCAGCACCCTCTCCGGGGGTGAGCTGCGCCGGGTCGCACTGTGCCGCCTGCTGCTGTCCCAGCCGGACATGCTGCTGCTGGACGAACCTACCAACCACCTGGATGCGGAGAGTGTGGCCTGGCTGGAGAAGTTCCTCCACGACTTCCCCGGCACGGTGGTTGCCATCACCCACGACCGCTACTTCCTGGACAACGCCGCCGGCTGGATCCTCGAGCTGGACCGCGGCCGCGGTATTCCCTATGAGGGCAACTACTCCGACTGGCTGGAGGCCAAGGAAAAACGCCTGGAGCAGGAGAAGCGCCAGGAGGCCTCCCACCAGAAGGCCGTGAAGGCCGAACTCGAGTGGGTGCGCAGCAACCCCAAGGGCCGCCAGGCCAAGAGCAAGGCGCGCCTGCAGCGCTTCGAGGAGCTGCAGTCCCAGGAGTTCCAGGCGCGCAACGAGACCAACGAGATCTACATTCCGCCGGGCCCGCGCCTGGGGGACAAGGTGATCGAGGTGCGCGACCTGAAGAAGACCTTCGGCGACCGCCTGCTGTTCGAGAATGTCAGCTTTACCGTTCCCAAGGGCAGTATCGTCGGCATCATTGGCGCCAACGGCATGGGCAAGTCGACCCTGTTCAAGATCCTCATGGGCATCGAGCAGCCGGAGAGCGGCACCGTCGACATCGGCGACACCGTCCAGCTCGGCTACGTCGACCAGTCCCGGGACGACCTGGACGGCAGCAAGACGGTCTGGGAAGAGGTTTCCGGTGGGCAGGACAACCTGCGCATCGGCAACTACGAGGTGAACTCCCGCTCCTACCTGGGCCGCTTCAACTTCAAGGGCTCGGACCAGCAGAAGTTCGTCAAGGACCTGTCCGGGGGTGAGCGCAACCGCCTGCACCTGGCCAAGCTGCTGCAACAGGGCGCCAACGTGCTCTTGCTCGACGAACCCACCAACGATCTCGACGTGGAAACCCTGCGCGCCCTCGAGGAAGCCATCCTGGCATTCCCCGGCAGCGCCCTGGTGATCTCCCACGACCGCTGGTTCCTGGACCGCATCGCCACCCACATCCTCGCCTACGAGGACGACGGCAACGTGGTCTTCCACGAGGGCAACTTCAGCGAGTACGAGGAGGACCGCAAGGCGCGGCTGGGGGCGGCAGCGGAGCAACCCCACCGGGTCAAGCACCGCAAGCTGAAGACCTGAGCACGGGCCGTGACAGCCCACGGACCATTGCGAGCGACGCCCCGCCGGGCACCTCGCAATGACCCACGGGCGGCGCTATAGTGCGCAAAAGTCAGTCGATAGAGGGTAGAGCATGAGCGACGCTCAGGACGTGCACCGGGGCTTTTCGACCATCTGCGCCGATCTGCCGGTGTTGGTGCAACAGGGAGGCAGCGAATGGCCGCAGCGCCTGCGCAGCCTGTCGCTGACCGGCGTCGAGACCGATCAGCCAGAGCGCTGGGACGCGCAGTACAACGAGCCTTTCACCCTGCTGATTGATACCGGCGCCCGGGAGCCACTTGAGCTTCACGCCTGGCTGCAGGACGTCGCCGGCGGCCTGCTCAGCTTCACCGTGGAACACGTGGACCGGGAAAATATCCAGCCTCTCAGTACCCTGCTGCGCCAGCACCTGGGCGATGACGAGCAGCTGGAGGAGGACCTGCGCCGCCTCGAAGCGGAAGATCAGGACGGGGACCCCGAGGACTGAAGCCCCGGGGAGCGGGCCGGGGGCCGCAAGCAGCCCCCGCGATCAGCGGAATCTACAGCAGGAAAACGGCAGCCCCGGCAAGCAGGACAGCCACCACCACTGCACCCATCACCAACAGCTTGCGCTGTGACTGCCCGCCGCTCGCGGCGGCACTGGGGCCCGGGGACGGCGGCGGTGTTGCAGCAGCGCCTTTCGCGGTATGGAAAACCAGCGTGGCCTTGCCCAGGCGAATCTTGTCGCCGTCGGCCAGGTAGGCCGTCAGACGTTTCTCGCCGTTGACGAAGATACCGTTGGCGGAGACCAGATTGACCAGGCGCCAGCGGCCACCCTGGTGAATCAACTGCGCGTGACGCGCCGAAACACTCGGCTCCGCCAGCATGATTTCGCAGCTGTCCTCGCGGCCCACTTCCCAGACATCGGGCTCGGAACCGTCGCCCGTCTCCAGCTCCATCACGTCGCCGGCCTTGCCCTCCTCGACCAGGATCAGATGGGCCAGGTCGGAGGCCCGTTCCACGCTGGCCTTGTCGCCAGCCGTGTCCAGGCCGTCCATGGACAGGAACTGGGTGTGTTCGCCAGTGCCGGAGTCGACCCAGCTACCGGGCAGGTCTGCACTTCCAGGTGGCGCCGAGGCAGGCTTTGGCGCCGCTTCCGCTTCGCTGGCACCCGCGGGCTCCGAAGCGGGCACCGCGTCGGGTACACCCACCACTGTCACATCGTCCGCTGGTGGTGTCACGACGGTGCGGTCGTCGTCCGCTGCCTGGCTCCCGCCGCTGATCGCGACCCGGAAGCGGTGCTTGTCGAACTGCAGCTCGTCACCATCGGACAGCGTGGTACTGCCCACCAGGCGCTGCCCGTTGAGGAGAGTCCCATTGGCGGAGCCGAGGTCCTCCAGGGTAACCTGTTCCCCCTCTACCACCACCCGTGCATGCTGGCGCGACACGCGGGAATCGTCTATCGTCAGTTCGCAATCAGCCGAGCGGCCGACGCGGACTTCCCCTTCCAAGGCGTGCTCGGTGCCGTCATCGGACACCAGGCGAGCACTGAATACATCCGTCATGTTTCGATCTCCCTCGTCAGCCACCGAGGCCGGTGCTGTACCAATAGCCCAACAGGGCCCCCAGCAATACGGTCAGCAGCAGCCACAATCGACGCCACCCATGCGTGATACCACGTGGTCTCTGAGCCTCCCGACGCAGCGCGTCCATGGCATCCGCAGACATCATCTGGGTGGACTCCACCGACTTGGGGCGCACGCGCTGCCGCTGGGGTGCGCGCACCGGCGCTTCATCCGGTCCCGCCGACAAGCCAGGTTGCACCAGTTCCGGCAGACCGTAGTACTCGCCGGTGGCAGGATCATAGCGCCAGACCACCTCGGGTTCATTCGTCGCCCGCTCCGCGCCATGCCCAGCACCGCCGGCATCGGGCACCCTCTCTGCCAGTACCACAGTGACATTGTCGCGTCCGCCGGCATCGACAGCGGCACGAACCAGGGCCTCGCTGCGCGCCGGCAGAGGCTCATCGCTGCCGAGAATCGCCGCCAGGCGGTCGCAATCCAGGACATCACTCAGGCCATCTGAACAGAGCACCAGCAGCGCACCGGGGGGCAAGTTACCACGATTGGTGCCCACTCGCAGCTTGTCCTCGTCCTGCAGGCCGATCGCCTGCACGATGACATTCTTGCGCGGATGGCTGCGAGCCTCCTCGAAGGTGATCTGCCCCTGCTCCAGCAGGGCTTCCACATAGGAATGGTCCCGCGTCAACAGCTTCAGCTGGCCATCCCAGAGATAGGCGCGGCTGTCGCCGACCCAGCACAGGTGGTAATCGCTGCCGCTGAATTGCGCAGCCACCACGGTGGTGGCCATACCCGACTTGCCCCGACCAGTCGCTACCGCATCGCGCACTTCACGATTAGCCTGGCGAATGGCCGACTCCAAATCCTGCCCGGCGGCCAGCTCCCGGGCCAGGACCTCGCAGGTAACCTGGCTGGCCACCTCCCCTGCCTGGTGGCCGCCGACACCATCGGCAACCATGACCAGCCCGGAAGCCGGCTCGATCAGCAGGGCGTCTTCATTGTGCTCGCGACGCCCGACATGGGTGTCGCCGGCAGCGTGCCAGGGCTGTTCGGGCCCGTTCACAGCGCCCCCAGCATCTGCCGGGACAGTACCGCGAACTGTTGCGGCACGAAGTCATTCTCATCCTCGACCGTGGCAAACAGGCGATCCAGCTGACCTTCCAGGCGCGCGGCGTCGCCGAGGGACAGGGACAGGGTTTCCACCGCCAGGAAGACCTGTTCCGCCGCGGTGAAGTGGCGGAAGCGCTGGGCGGCGGCCTGATTCAGCAGTTCACGCCGCAGCTCGCGCTGCTGTTCGGGCCCGTATTGGGCCTGGCTCAGTCTCTCCACCAATGGTGCCAGACGCGCGTGCAGCGCCCGGGCGGCGGCGACCACCTGTTCCCGGGACTGCAGGGAAGCCTGGTGCAGGGCCGTCAGGTCCCGACGCAGCGCGTCCACCGTCGACGGGTCGGTGACCTCCAGTACCGCCAGCAAAACCGCCAGGCTGGCGTCATTCAGACGCACAGCCCCCGGCGGCAGGCCATCGGGCTCTCGCACATAGCGCAGATCGTCCATGGGATGGTGACAGGAATGGCACTGAAAGAAGGACAGCTCCGGTACCAGGGAGGGCCGGGTGAACCAGTCCTCCTGCAGCAGCTCGAGGGTATGCATGCCGGTCACCGCGAGGCCGGCCAGCCACATGTTCACGGAGGGAGTCCAGGGCTTGCGCTCCTTGTAGTCGGCATCCACCTCGTAGTGCGCCGGCTGGTTGACGGTGAAGGTTTCCAACTCGAAGGCCAGGCGGGGATGTCCGGCACCCATGATCTTGTGTGTCGCGAACTTGTCCTTGGTCCCCAGGTGGCAGGACAGACAAAGACGCGCCCGTGCCAGGGGATCCTCGGTGGGGTACATGCCCTTCGCCAGGTTGTCGGCGTGACTGGTCCCCGCTTCGGCGTGGGACTCGAGCCAGCGGCCGGAACCACCGTGACAGGCCTCGCAGCCTACGCCATCGGAAATCTGGAAGCGCTGCCCCCGGGCTTCCGGTGGTACATTGTCAGCGTGGCAGTCCAGGCAGATCTTGGCCCCCTGGGCGCTGGGCAGGCCCAGCTTGGCGGCGATTGCCTCGGACTGCGCGGTCTGCAGGGTGCGATAGGCCCGGGAGTGGTAGTCCTGGCGCAACCAGATGCGGTACTCGTTCAGCCACACCGTGGATTCCGGGTCCGGACTGCCCTTGCCGTGGCAAACACTGGTGGCACAGCTGGCCACCCCCTCGTGCATGTCCTGTCCCGCCTCGGGCAGGGGTGGCTGGGCATGCGCACCGTCGCCGGCGAGTGCCAGCAGCAGTAGCACAATCCGCGGCGTCAGTTTTCTACAAACCATGGCTTGCCATCTTCATCCAGGAACAATTTGCGCATCTCTTCCAGGTTCAGTGGGCGCGAGCCCACGCGGCCGAACACCGCCACCTGCCCGCCGGTCTCGTCCACGCCACGGTCCCGCTCCAGGGCGCGACTCAGGGACAGGGCCGGGGACTTCGTCGGATAGCTGGCAATCAGCTCGGGGCGCGGCTCCGGCGAGAAACCGTAGAACTTGGGCTGGCTGTCCGGCGAGGTGAGCTGGATCACCTTGAGGCCACCGGCGCCGTCGGCGACGTACGCAAACAGGGAGGCATTGGTACTGCCTACGGTGACATCGTGGGGGTCAACCAACCCATCCTTGAAGGTCTGCAACAGGCGCATGCGGTCGGGGCGGGTAATGTCGACAATGGCCATGCCCTCCGCCCCGGCGGCCACGTAGGCATAGGTGCGGGCCAGATGCAGACGCCGTGCCTCCGCCAGGTGGATGGTGTTGTCCGCAACCAGCGCCGGTGCCTCGGGATCAGTGACATCAATGGTTTTCAAACCATCGGCATCGGTGACAAAGAGATAGCGGAACTGCTGCGCCACGGAGTGCCCCTGGTTCAGGGGAACAACATCCACCAGGCGGGGCTTGAGCGGGTCGTCCAGGTTGACCACCACCAGGCCGGCATCGGCAACGATGTAGGCATAGTAACCCCCCAGCACCATGTGCCGGGCCCCCCGCAGTATCCCGTTCTCGTTCCAGGTGACCGCACGCTCGAGGAAGTTGTTGCGCGGCTCGCCATCTACCAGGGTATTCACCTCGGTGAGTATCAGGCCTTCCTCGGCATCGGTTATCAGCGCGTAGTTGTAGATCGGGTGGAAGGGCTGCTCCAGGTTGGTCTCGCGCATCAACTCGCCCTGGTTGCGCTCCGGCGCGATCGGCTGGTTGGTGGGCAACACCACGCAGGTGGCATTCGCGGAGCCAATGTGGGTGTCGTGGCCCAGGGGGCTGAAGGGTGCGGTGATCACCCGCTGGGAAATGCCCTTGTTGCCGATACTGGCGATATCGTAGACACGCATGCCCTTCTCGCCCTCGGCCACGAACAGATATTCGCCGCGGTGCTGCAGGCAGGCCGCCGGGCCGCTGTCATGGGGGTAGCCGTGCTGCAACTTGCGCCCGTTTTCCTGATGGTCGGCGAACCAGTCGGGGTAGGCGTAGCGCTGCAGGTAGGAGCCGATTACCGCCTGGGGTTCATCCCACTCGGTGACCTGTACCCCGGTAACGTGCTCCTCGCCACCGACCCAGGCGTAATAGCCCACCAGGTTGACGAAGCCGGTGCCATACATCAGCAGCTGGGCCATGATGGCATTGTTGTCGTTGTCCTTCGACAGGTGACAGTCCTCGCAGGCCTTGGTCTCGGTCTTGCGCACAGTGTGGGCAAAGTGCGGGTTGAAGGCCTGGGAGCTGTAGCCACTGGAGGCGATCGGCGGCTGCTGTATGTAGATCTTCTCGCGGTTGGCGTTGGTGGAGGACAGCACCAAGGCGGAGGTGGAGCGCACCGGCGCGATCTTGCCGCCCTTGGCTTCCTCGCGCCGACCCAGCAGGAACATCTGATCCCGGGATACCTGCGGGTTATAAGTGGCCCAGTTGCGGGAGTAGCCCCCCTCGTAGTGCTTGCGCTCGGTTTTGTAGTTCGCCTCGATCGGCAGGTGACAGCCGGCACAGCTGGTGGTCCAGGAGGTGTGGCAGGTGTAGCACTCCATGTCCTCGTCACTGTGGGCGAGGTTTTCCGCAGCCACCTCGCCGCCCCATTCCTGGGTCGCGGTATTCGTGCTCATCAGCTTGGAGCGGGCCGCCTTCTCGTTGTACTGGGCGTGGCCCTCGGTCACCGTGTCCTTGACCAGACTGACCTCCCACTCCAGCTCCGGGTCCAGCACCGAGCGCTGGATCAGCGTGTCGCCAATCCACTCGAAACGCAGGCGCCCGTCGGGATTGCGAATCGAGCCCAGGTCCGTGCCACCATCCAGTGCCGCAGGCCCGGAGGTGTAGAGGTTGGGGTAGGCGCTGGCGGAGCCGTGGCAGTCCTTGCAGTCGATTTCCACCGCGGCAGCCACCTCGCCGTAGATGTGCCCGTTGCCATGGGCATCCTGGGCGTAGTGGCAGTCCACGCAATGCATGCCCTTGTCGGCATGGATGGACGACATGTGCACGGCCTTGTCGAATTTCTCCGGGTCATCATCGCCGACAACATTGCCCTCGGCATCCAGCAGGTTGCCCTCGCGGTCGCGCTTGAACACCGCGCGGAAGTTCCAGCCGTGGCCGTGGTAATCGGCGAACTGGGTGTCTTTCAGGGTCGGGTTGAGTTCGGAAACCTGCTTGAGGAAATCCACATCGGCCCATTTACCGCGGGGGGAAGCGCCCTCGGGGTTGCGCTCCAGTACATCCATCTGCTCTTCATGGGTGGGGTAGACCTGCTGCTCGGGCCACATCGTCGGTGCGTCGGCCTCGTAGTCCCACATGGTGTAGCCCAGGTAACTGTTCACGAACATGTTGGGCTGGTGCATGTGGCAGGACATGCACTGGCTGGTGGGGATGGCCCGGGTAAAGGCGTGTTTCAGGGGGTGCCCCGAGCGGTTCTTGGGAATCGTCGGGTCAACACTCTGGGACATGCCCTCGTGGCCGAACTTCGCGTAGTGGCCCGAGTGCTTCGGATCCCGGTCGTTGGCGTAAACCACGTGGCAGGCGGCACAGCCCGACTGGCGGTAATCCCCGGGCTGGTCATTGGTGCCGATAAACCAGGTGTGCGGGTCGTTGAGGCGGGTCTTGGTGATGTTGATCACCGGCACTGATATGCGCGCACCCGTACCCGGGCCACGGTTTGACTGGCGGATATCGGGGCGCCCCGGCTCCTCCAGGCGCTGCAGCTGCCCCAGGGCATTGGGCAGTCCGGTCTCCGGGAACAGGTTGGTAATGTTGCGGCCGCCGCGCTCGAACACCCGGAAAATGTCTCCGGGCTTGATGGTCTCCCAGGCGGGCAGCGGGTACAGCTCGGGGAGGATACTCTTGCGGGTCATCGCCTCGGTGGGTTGAATCGGCCCCAGCAGCTTGGCCGGTTCCCCTTCCCGGGTGTAGGCCTCCCCCAGGATGTAACGCTTGTAGGGCAGGATCCCGTTGTTATAGGCCGCCCCGCCCCAGAGCATCGCCGAGGTGGCCATCAGGCTGCGCTCCGCCGCCTCGATGATCGGCAGGTGGCAGGCGCCGCAGGCCTCCCGGGCGATGCGATAGTCCGAGGGGTTGATGAAGCGAGTGAACTCCGGGCTTTCCTTGTTCAGCAGTGTATAGGTCCGCTCCGGATTGGCGCTTGAGGGGTAGTGCCAGGATTCCGGATACAGCGGCAGTACGTGGGCGCTCTCCATGGCGGCGCGATAAGCCGCGTCCGCAAGGCTGTCGCCAACCGTGCGATGGACGCTGGCATCACCGCCGTGGCAGTCAGTGCAACCCAGCTTCACAGCCGGATTGACGTGCATGGTCTTCTGATCGGTCTCGGTATGGCAACTGAGGCAGCCCGCCGACTTCGCTTCCATCGCTTCCGCGCTCTGGCTGGCCGGTGCCGGCGGCGCTGTCACGTGGTTGCGCTCCACCGGTTTCTCGCCACTCGCACCCAGTACCAGGCTCACCGGCAGCGCCAGCAGCAACGCAGCGAAGCTGGCCACATACCAGTGGGTGGGCTTCCCGAAGCGACTCTTGTCAGTAGGTCCACGCATGGCAATCACTCAGAAGGTCAGTATTACGTTACACAGCAGGGAGTAGGGGTCTTCATCCCCGTAGAGGTCCTTGTAGCCCTGGCCCGCCAGCATCTGGGCATAGGAGACCCGCACCACTACGTTCTGGCTCATGAAAGGCCGCCAGATCACCGCTGCAGAAAGGTCGACGCCGATTTCGCTGTCGACATTGGCCTGCTGCCGCGCCACCTCCAGCACGCCGGTTTCCGCAAAGGCCAGGTAGTTGGCGTTCAGGGACAGGCGCAGCTCCGGCAGCAGGTCCAGGTCCACCCCGCCGCCGGCCAGGATGATGCCGGGGTTGGTGAAGTTGGACTGGCCGTGCTCCTTGGAGGAGCGCAGGGAATTGAGCACGCCGTTGCGCTGGGACAGGGCCACCCGCCCGCCACCGATCAGCGGCAGTCCCTGGCGGATGTAGTAGCTGGTGTCGGCGCCGGCAAACTGCGGGTTCTCGAAGATGGCGTCGAAGCCCTCGCTCTTGCCGTCGAAGGGGTCGTCGTCGCCACTGCCATAGAGGAAGGACAGCCGCGCGCGGATCCAGTCGAAGTCCATTGACGGCTCGGCGGCAAAGAAGAAGGCCTCGATGTCCGATTCACGACCGCTGAACACGGCATCCTCTTCTTCCCCGAAGGCGGCGTAGAAGGAGGTGGTCAGGTTGAGCCGGCCAAAGTGGCCATCGCCGTTGTAGCCCAGGTACCAGACATCGTATTCCCGCAGGCGCTCCTCACCCACCGAGGCAGGCCGCTGGATGAAGTCGTTGGTGTCGTAAAACACCTCGTCCTCGCGGTTGCGGTTGTAGATCAGCGACGCCTGGGAGAAGAAGCCGAGTTGGGGGAAGTCCTGCCAGTAGAGGTTGGCCACGAAGACGTCGTCGTCCCGCAGGTCTTCGCTGACGTCATTGAGGCCGCTGTTGGTATCCTTCTCCATGCGCCGGAACCAGGCCAGGTTGTACTGGAAGCGGTTGTTGTCCCGGGTACCGAAGAGACGCACACCGAAGGGCGCATCCTGGAACAGGAAACCGCGGAAGTCGCTGGAGAAGGGCTGGATGCCCACCCGCACCGAGTCGAAGTCGTAGCGGTCGGAGACATCCCGCAGGTGCTTGTCGACAAAGGCGGCCTGGATCCCGACATGGTTGTCGTTGCGGGTCGCGCCATCGGCCGGGTCCGCGTTGACCCCAAGGATCTCTTCCAGCTCGGTATAGTTGTAGTTGAACACCGGCGTGAAGCGGAACTCCCAGTCCGGCGGGCGGAAAACCGTGTCCCCCTGGTAGTAAACCAGCTCCACCGCCACGTTCTGGTTGAACAGGTACTGCTCCGTTTCCCCGAGCACATCGAGGCTGCCCGGGCGGTCGGTACTCTGCACGCCGACCGGCGTGGGCACCTCGCGGAATTCCAGCACCGAATCGGAAATGGCGGTGACATTGAAGAACCAGTCGTCGTGGATCGGGCGGTCGCCCTTGATGGTGTTCTGGTTATAGGGGTCCCACCAGTTGTCGGCGTAGCCGAGGGCATTGACGATGCGCCAGCGGTCGGGAATCGCCACTTTCTCCACGAACTGCTCCGCCGTCGGTCGCGGAATGTCACTGTAGCGACGCGGCAGCACCGAGCGCGGCCGGGCCGCGACCGGGACCTCCCGAGTCACCTCGCCGGTCTCTGCATCCACCGTGGTTTCGCGGTAGGTGCAGTCGCGGTTGGAGCCCCCCGCCCGGCGCCGGGTACTGCGCGCGCGATCCCGGGGGTCGAGGTCATCGCAATAGACGACCTCGCCCTCCCCCTGGGCGTGCGCCGTCTGCGGTGTGACGACAGTGCCCAGCAGCAGCGCCAGCCCGAGTGTGGAAACACCCGCCAGGGCGGGCACGGTCCGTGGAGAATGCCGGCTCATGTCACTCACTTCCCTGCACACACGTGCTGTGCGTCGCTGTTGATAAAGGGCGTCTGCGGGCACTGGATATAGCGCAGCCGCTCGCCACCTGGGGTCAACTGGTCGGCGCGGATCGCCGGGGGCGCGTTATTGATGGCACCACCCAGGGCCTCGCCGGCCTCGTGCACGCCGAGGAAGGCAATCATGTCATCCTGGTCGATACCGTCCCCGGAGACCCCGATACCGCCGACCAGTGTCCCGCCGCGGTAGATCGGCACGCTGCCGGGGAAAATCTGGATGCCGTTGGCCACCCGCGGCGCCTCGGACTGTAGGCAGTTGTCGCCGACATCACTGTCGCTCAGGCCTGCCACGAAAGCGATGTGTGCGATGATGTTGTTGAAGGACAGGTCGAGCTGCAGACCGGTGGAGAACACGCTCCACTCGCTGTCGTAGTCCTTGCTGAAGGGCCCGTGGGGGTTGCCGATGATGCCGTCGGGATAGAAGGGCCGCGAGAGGTTGCCCCCTGCGCGATCGGAAAACGCCGTGCCATCGGTCAGCGCCTGGGGCCCGATAAACAGCTGGGCAGCGTCCACGTAGTCGGCAATGTTCACTGTCGCCGCCGGACTCAGATCGGGGTTGAGGTACTGCGTCGGGGTGTCGATACCGCGCAGGAAATCGGCGGCATCCGGGGAGGAGAACAGCACCGCGGTACGCGCCTTCTGCAGCGAGACATCGGCGCCGAAAATCGGGGCATCGCGGGTGCGCAGCATGCCCAGGATGGCGCCCTGGCTGTCCACGATCGAGACCGTCACCCGCGCCGGGGTGCCCACCGGCCGGCGAATCTGTGCCCGCGCCCGGTTGGCCACGCCAATCGCACTGCGCAGCAACTCCCGCACCTCGGCCGTGCCCAGGGACTGGTCGCCGAGCAAGGCGGCATCGGTGCCGGCCCTGGGCGCGTAACGCGGGTTGCCGCTGCCGTCGACGAACTCGAAGGCATCCAGGCCGGCAAAGGTGCCGGACGGGCGAATACCCGATTCGGACTGACCGAAGGCCGTGCCGCGGCGCACCTCGCCGGTACTGTAGCCGGGCACCGCCAGCAGCGCCCCCTGCAGAGTCTCGAAGCCCGGCGCCTGGGCCGGGTCTGCCGGCAGGTCCTCCAGGCCGACATCGCTGAAACGGAAGACCTTGCCCTCGACAGTGATGCGGTTTGCGCGCCGGTCCACCGGTGCGGTATAGCCGAAAGTCGCGGCGAAGGCGATCTGTTCGTCCAGGTCGCGATCGGTATCCAGCAGATTCTTGTCAATACTGTAGCGCCCGTCGGCGATCACCCCGACACCGCCCACCGGCGTGCCGTCCTTGTAAAGCGGGAAGCCGCCCGGATCGGCGGACAGGCCCAGGGGCGAGCGCCGCGGGCCCGTCCCCACGGCGACACCCCCCTGGGTGAAATCGGAGCAGGCCAGCTGGGAGAACTGTACCCCGAACAGGGGGCCGGCTGGCTGGTTGCGCTCACCGGGGTTGAAGTGCTCCTGCACGATCTGGTTCGCGGTGCGGGTACTGAAGGCATTGCCCTCACTGGACAGGTAGGCACCGGTCAGAGCCTTGGCGATGGCGGCCAGGGCATCGCCGCCCACCGCCACCGGCAGCACCACACCCTCGAGGCCGGCGCTCACCTGCACCGGAAAATCGGTCGCCAGCTCGACGTCATTGCCGGCATCCACCCCCGCCATGCGATAGACCGCCAGGACATTGCCCACCCGGTCCACCACCGCCAGGGTGGCATTCGCCCCCAACGCTTCAGCCTGGTGCACCCCCTGGGCCAGAACCCGCCGCACATCCGCCTCGGTCAGCCGGCTGTCGGCGGTCGCGCACTGCCCCTCACACGGGGCGTTGTCCACCGGATCGCGATCCGGGGAGCTGCCTTCGCTACTGCCCCCGCCACCGCCGCCACAGGCGGCCAGCAGGCTCAGAGTGCTTGCACAGATCAGTCGCCGAATCATGGTGATGTCCCCTGCAGTATATCGCTGTCATGGACCGCCCGAACGCGGGCCGCCCGGGACAGGGTGCCCTCCGCCGCGTGGAAGGCGTGGCAGCTGACACAGTCGAGCGCCGCCTTGCCGCGGTCCTCGGCATGACAGCTCAGGCAGTTGTCCTGGCCGGGCATGAGTACATCACTGGCCAGATCGGATTTGGACGCCTCGTGGCAGGTCTCGCAGGCCGCATCGCCGGTAAGCCCCGCCTGGCTCAGGTGGCTGGTATGGTCAAAGCGCGCGTGGGGATACCAGTCCCCGGTGAGCCGGATCGGCTGCACAAACCAGCGGTCCATGATGTTCTCGAGGCCCGTTTCGCTTACCTCGTGACAGGTAATGCAGCCGGTATCCATGAACTGGAACTCGGCCTCCTTGAGGGCCTCGGCACGACCGCACTCCAGCCCCGAGCCCTCACAGCTGGCAGCAGCCTCGCGCTTGCCGGGGACCCGCCGGGGCTTTTCCTGGGCCCGCTGGGCGCGCAGCTGCGGATCGGTGAACTCCCGGATGAAGTGTGCTTCCATGGCGGTAATCGCCGCTCGCAGATCTCCGTGGGGCAATTCGAGCTCGGGCTCGAAGATATCGAAACTCAGGCCGTGGCAGCTGCGACAGTGATTGTCCATGGTGATGGACTCGAAGTGCTCGCCATCGTCCTTGAGCACGTGGCAGCTGGCACAGGCCAGGGCCTCGCCGGTGGCCTCGTGCTGCACCTTGGCCGGATCCAGGTGGACCTGGTGGGTGAATTTGAGGTTGGAACTTTCCTGCAGTGGCTCGCCGTCCGGGCGCACGCGACGTAGCTCCCAGCCGTGGGCAGCCCCTGGCCCGCGGGGTTCCAACAGGGCCACGCGGAAGCCGGGGTGGGTGGTATCGGTAAAACCCAGCACGGCCTGCATCGGGTCGCGCCCGTCCACTGCCCAGTTGCCCGGCGTGGCGTGGCAGTCGACACACAGGCCCTTGTCGCGACGGGTCACCATGGCGGGCTCGTTGTGTTCCCGGTGGCAGGAGGCACAGCGGACATCGGCAAAATCATGGGCGGCGTGCACCGCCAGGTCGGCGTGTTCGCGAATTTCGTGGTGGCAATCCAGGCAGGTCTCGTCCCGCACCATGACGAAGGGTGTCTGGTGGCAGGCCTGGCACTCCTGGGCCACGCCCGCGGCCTGGTGGGCGGCGACCAGCGGGCCGCTCGACCACAGGCTGTCGTCCGGCAGCGGCGTATTGCGCAGGGGCTCCGCCAGCTCGGGCCGCAACAGCCCCAGCAATGGAATTAACAGCGTCAGCAACAAAACCAGCAGCACCAGCACCCAGCTGGTGCGTCGGATACTCCAGGTGTGACGCTCCAGGCTGACGTCGCCGGTGAAGCGCACCGCGGGCTTGCCAGCACTGGCGATCTGCAGGGCGAAATCGAAGCCGGGCGGCGGCGGAATCACTTCCAGTTTGTAACCGGGCAATTCGAACCGGTCGCCCACTTTCAGGTCGTGCTTCTCGGTGTCGCTGCCTTCGACCGTGATCACCGGCTTGCGCGCCGTAATGCGCCCCGCCCCCTGGCCGGTCGCCTGCAGAGTCACCTCGCCACCTACCCCCGGCAGCGGCACCATGGCACCCGGCTCGCCGCCCAGGGTCAGCCGATCGCCCTGGTACTCGTTTTCCAGGGCCTCGCCGCTGCCGCGGCCGGTGAGTGTACGAACCAGAAAATACATGGCGCTACCAGTAGATGAAGACACTGAGGATATGCACCAGCAGGGCGACCAGCAGGGCCATCGTCAGGGGAATATGGAAATACAGCCAGATTTTCAGCAGGCCGCGCAGCTGGACCTCGCGACGGAGCTGCTGCAGCAGCACCTGGCGGCGCCCGAACAGGGCCAGCAGCTCGTTCAACACCTCCGCCTCGGACTGCTTGCGCGCGTCCGGAATGCGCGATGAGAGGTGCTCGATGACCACCGCCTGACCGGAATTGGAAACCGTCCTGGCCTGCTGTTCGCGGCCTCCCGGTACGGTCACCCGCGACCGGTCGCGGGCCATCAACTGCTGCCAGGCGGAGCCGCCGACGCGGGTCAGGTCGAGGGCACTGATGACCAGGGACTGCAGATTGGCGTCGCAGCGGGAGGAAGCCTCGCGGATGCGCACATCGACACGCGCCAACTCCTCCATGCGGTCCTCCTGGGCCACACCGGCTTCCAGTGCCACCACCCGCCCCGGCAGGTGCAGGTAGGCATAGAGGCCGTAGAAGCCCGAAAAAATCACCAGGCACATCAGCACATAGGCCAGGGTATGCACGTTGAAGCCAAACTGCAGGGCGCAGTGAAGCGTGGCAATCACCAGCAGTATCGTGCCCAGGTAGACGTGGGCAGAGGCCCAGCCCTGCACGGTACCGAGGTTGGAGCGATAGCGACGCTTGCGCAGCCCCAGCAGGCTCAGCCAGACAATCAGCAGGGCACCGGCGGTGCCCAGTACATATCCCTGCCAGGTGCCGCCATTGGGGGGCTGGGTCAGCTGCCCGAAGTGCTGGCTGGCATACACGGCCACACTGGCCAACAGCACCAGCAGGGAGGCCTTGAGGTAGCGGTGGTCCCGCCAGTTAAGCAGGCTCTCGCGCATCAACGGGCCTCCACCAGTTGCACGAACTCATCCGGGGACAGGCGCCGCGCTGCGCCGGTCGGGCAGGCGCGCACGCAGGCGGGGCCGCCGGCCTGCCCCATGCAGGCGTCGCACTTGACCGCTTTCTTGCCGCGTTCCTTGTCCTTTGCCGAGGGCTCGAAGGTCTCGGGCTGGCCGGGGCCACTGCCGCGACCGAACAGGATCCAGGACAGCAAGCCCGGCTTGGGGGGGGCCGGGTAACTGAGCTTGATGGCGTTGTAGGGGCAGTTGGTCTCGCAGTTGCCGCAACCGATGCAGCTGTCGGTGATGAACACCTCGCCATCCGCCGAGCGCCGGATGGCATCCGGTGGGCAGTCCTTCATGCAGTGGGGCAGCTCGCAATGCCGGCAGGAAATCGGCACGTGCAAGTGGGCAAAGGAGGGACCGGCGGCCCGGTTGAGGCGGGAGATACCGCCGTGGGTCTCGGCGCAGGCGCGCTCGCAGTTGTCGCAACCAACGCAGAGCGTCTCGTCGATGACCAGGGCATTGGTGGCCTCCCCCAAACCCTGGTCCATCAGGAAGCCAATGGCACGCCCCGCCTCGGGCTGCGAGGCCATGGCATTAGTCTGCTGGAGCAAGCGGCTGAGGCGGTTCTGCAGGGTGGCAACGTGCTCGGGCTGGCTTCCTACCAGGGCCAGGAACTCGTCGCGATAGAGCTTGAGGGTTTCCGTACGCACCGCCGCAGTGGCAGTATCCCGACGCCGGGGTGAACCCATCAGCGCCATCTGCCCGACCAGGTCACCGGAGTGGTGCTGCGCCACCACCAGGCGATCGCTGCCACGGGACAGGACCACCGTGCCGCTGCGGATCAAGTGCAGGCAGTCGCCCTCCTCGCCCTCGGTAAACAGGGCTTCCCCGGCATTGAAACGGCAGGTATCCACCCGCGAGGCAATCGCCGAGAGCTCCTGCAGCCCGAGCTGCGGGCGGAAGGCCGCCTGCAGGGCACGCACGATGAAAATGAGGTCAATACCGCGACGCACCTCCTCATTGGAGTTCATCAGCTTGACCATGATACGCCGAGGCGTCTCGATCAGGATCGCGTCCTCGCTGACCACCGCATCCCCCTGGCGGGGACGGCCGGAAATCAGGCTCATCTCGCCAAAGAACTGACCCGGCTTGATGCTGTGCCAGGGGCCGCCAGGCTCCAGTTGCAGCTCCACCGTTCCCTCGACCAGCGTGTAGAAAGACGTACTGAATTCACCGTGTCGGTACACCGGCTCGCCGGCGGGGATAAACACGGTGGAGCGCTCGCCCTTCTGTGGCGCCTGTGCGTACTCCGCGGGGGGCAGGCTGACCAGGATGCGGCTCTCGATGATCAGCTCGCGGAAGGCCAGCGGATTCATGCGCCGGAACATGGGAATGCGCGACTGGTAGAGGTCGAGCACCGCTTCCGCATCCATCACATAGGGCAGCCCGGAGAACTGCTCCTGCAACAAGGGGTAGTCCGCGGGCTTGATGTCCTTGCCGTGGATGAACTCGACCACGTCGTAGCCCTGGTTCATCGCCTGCTTGATCAGCGGGTAGCCCCCCAGGGCACCGATGATATAGAGGCCCGGCACATTGCTCTGGTAGTGGCGGTCGACGTCGGGAACCGCGTCCGCCGCCGGGCTGTTGATCTCGATACCACAGGATTCCACGAACTTGCGCGGCGGCACCGTCCCCAGGCGCGCAATGATGCGGTGGCAGGCGATACGCTCTTCGCCCGAGGGCGTATTGAGCACAATCGCCCCCATTTCCCCGGCGGCCGCGGGCAGCTCCAGTCCCGCCACATTGGCCTCGTAACGGCAGTGGAAAGGACGCTCCTTGTCGTTAATCGCCGCCAGCACGGCGTTCAGGTTACCGTCCTTGGCCCGGGAGAATTCGCTGCGGCGGTTGATGATGTAGACGCTGTTGTAGTCCGACAGGGCGATGGCATTCTCGATCGCGGCATCACCGGCGCCTACCACGACGATGGTTTCCTGCTGGAACTCAGCGGGGTCATCCAGGGTGTAGCGCACAAAGTCGGACTCGGCATCGCCCTTGACACCCAGCGCGCGCGGATTGCCCTGGGTACCGATGGACAGCACCACATTCTCCGCCTGCAGGGTATCGCCGTCCTGCAGCGTCAGGGTGAAATCCCCGCGGCTGCCGGCGATGGCCACCACCTCGGCGTTATAGCGGATATTCAGGCCGGCGCGGATACTCTCGTCCCAGGCACCCAGAATTTCCTCGCGCTTGCCAGCCACGAAGGGAACCGGGCTGCGCAGGTCCAGAAAGCCCGGCTCGTCCATGACGTGCTTGCCCTTCTGGTACTTCTGGATGGTCTTGGCAAAGGTGGAGAAACCCTCCAGCAGTACATAGCTCGGCGTACTGCGCCCCTGCTCGCGGTCGTGATGGGCCGCCCGGCCCGCCGCACTGAGACCCGCGGGCCCCGCACCCACAATGGCGATGTGTAGCCTCTCCCCCAAGATCGGCTCCTTCCCCTGGTTCTTGTTGTGTTTGTGTTTTTTCCATCGCGGGCGGAAGTCATGCCCCCGGAACCGCTCCAACAACTACTATAGACGCGGCTACCGCGTTTGCCCAAAAACTTTATCCCGTTTCTGTGACAGCTATTCCACTGCGGCCAGCGCTTCACCCAAAGTTGACACTGCCTGCACCCGCATCCCGGGAATTTCGCTGCGCGGCGCATTGGCCCTGGGCACGATGGCGCGACTGAAACCGTGCTTGGCCGCCTCGGCCAGACGCTCCTGGCCGCTGGGTACCGGACGAATCTCACCCGACAGGCCCACCTCGCCAAAAACCACCAACTCCCGCGGCAAGACCCGGTCCCGGAAACTGGAGACAATGGCCAGCAGCAGCGCCAGGTCGGCACTGGTTTCCAGCACCTTGACCCCGCCGACCACATTGGCAAAAACGTCCTGGTCCCCCACCTGCAGACCGCCGTGGCGGTGCAGCACTGCCAGCAGCATGGCCAGGCGGTTCTGCTCCAGGCCCACGGCAACCCGCCGCGGGTTGCCCAGCATGCTGCTGTCCACCAGCGCCTGAATTTCCACCAGCAAAGGCCGGGTGCCCTCCCAGACCACCATGACCACGCTGCCCGAGGCCGGGTCGCCGCTGCGGTCGAGGAATATCGCCGAGGGATTCTTGACTTCGCGCAGCCCCTGCTCGGTCATGGCGAAGACGCCGAGTTCGTTGACCGCGCCGAAGCGGTTTTTTTGGCCGCGGAGGGTGCGAAACCGGGAATCGTGGTCTCCCTCGAGCAGGATCGAGCAGTCGATCATGTGCTCGAGCACCTTGGGCCCCGCCAGGGAGCCGTCCTTGGTCACGTGCCCCACCAGGAACAGCACGGTGCCAGACTGTTTGGCGAAGCGGGTGAGGATGGCGGCGCAGTCCCGCACCTGGGAGACCGAACCCGGTGCCGAGGCCAGGTCGTCGGTGTGCACCACCTGGATCGAGTCCACCACCAGCACGCGGGGCTGCAGTTCGGCAGCGGCATCCAGAATACTCTCGATACGCGTTTCCGACATCAGGCGCAGGCGGTCGCTGGGCAGCTTCAGCCGGCGGGCGCGCATGGCGACCTGCTGGGGGGACTCCTCGCCGGTGACATACAGGGCCGGCTGCTGTGCCGCCAGGTGGCACAGGGTCTGCAGCAAGAGGGTGCTTTTGCCGGCGCCGGGGTGGCCGCCGACCAGAATGGCGGAACCGGGGACCAGCCCCCCCCCGAGCACCCGGTCGAATTCCCCGGCGCCGGTGGAAAAGCGCGGCACATCCTCGAGGTCGATATCCCCCAGCAGGCGCGGCGCCGCGGTGCTGCCGGCAAAACCGCCGGCTCCCCGCGCGGCGACACGCCCACGACTGCCCCCGCGCCCGCCGGCGGCGGGGCCCAGGCGCACCTCTGACAGGGTGTTCCAGGCCCCGCAGTCAGCGCACTGCCCCTGCCACTTGGCGTAGTCGGAACCGCACTCGGTACAGACGTAGGCCGTCTTGCTCTTTGCCATTTCCCGCTCCCTGCCAGAATCCCGCACGCCGGCTGTCCGTCGCCGGGCAAGGCGAGTATCCTAGTAGAGGAGAGTCCATTTGCCCACCAACCGCGGATACTCGATGCCTGTTTCGTCCCTGCTTCCTGAACCCCCACTGTGGTTTTCCCCCGGCCTGGCGGAAACCATCGGCCTGGAGGAAGCCATTCTGCTGCAGCAACTGGCGAGCCTGCTGGGCCACCGCCAGCCGGCGTCGCGGGACGGGCGCGCGTGGCTGGGTGTGGAGCGCGAGTGGTTCGAGGCCAACCTGCCTTTCTGGAGCCCGCAGGACATACAGCGCATCGCCCGCAGCCTGGCCGAAAAGGGCCTGATCCACCTGCAGCTGCCACCACCCCGCCCTGGAGACCTGCTCTACCTGGCGCTGGACGAGGCCCACGGTGGCCCCGGTCCCGCGGCGGAGCCGATCCAGCCAGCGGCTGGCAGCCCCGGGGCGCCAACTGCCCCCACCACCGGTGCCGCAAGCCCGGTGCAGACCGGCGAACTGCCCCGCGCGCGACGTGGTGCCAGGACACTGCCGGCGGACTGGAACCCGAGCGAAGACCTGCTGCGCATGCTGGAGTGGCAGCACGGCATTCCCCGCGACTTTATCCTGGAACAGCGCGAGGAATTTGTCTTCTACTGGCGCGAGCGCGGCGAGCCCGGCCACGCCTGGGAAAACAAGTTCCGTCAGCATGTGCTGAGCCTCTGGCGTCGGCATCAGCAGCAGAAGGCCGAGGCCGCTCCCCTGGATCGGCCCCTGGACAACCACTGGCGACCCAGTTCCGACGCACTGGAGATCCTGCTCCGGGCGGGGGTCGACCGAGAGTTCATCGAGGAGGCGGTTCCCGAATTCATACTCTACTGGCGGGAGCGCGGTGGCCCGCCGAAGGGTGGCCTGAACTCGCGCTTCGTGCAGCACATCCGCATCCAGTGGGCACGCTACAGCTCCTCCATGGTGCACAGCACCGAACCGCGTCGGATCTCACCGGAC
The DNA here is from genome assembly GCF_054779855.1 of Haliea atlantica. Classification (NCBI taxonomy): domain Bacteria; kingdom Pseudomonadati; phylum Pseudomonadota; class Gammaproteobacteria; order Cellvibrionales; family Halieaceae; genus Haliea; species Haliea atlantica. Next base: position 45,920 of record NZ_BAAGXL010000026.1, read on the forward strand.
TGGGAGCCCAACGGCGACGTGTTTGATATCCTGCGCCTGTCCCACATCGACGAGAGCTTCGCCCGCAGCCTGTTGCCGGAGTTCATTGTCTACTGGCGGGACAGCAACCAGGCCCACACATCCTGGAACAGCAAGTTCCTGCAACATGTGAAATTCCACTGGGCCCGGAAACATCAACTGCAACAGGCGGGAAGCCAGCATGCGGGACAACAGCGAGTTGACGGAGCAGGCCGCACGCGAGATCGCAGCCTCGCGGAAGACCTCAGCGACACATCCTGGGCAAAGTAGACGGCCGGCGGAAAGCCCAGGGCCGGACGCCGCCCACATTGAGGCGATCAACCAGGTCTTCGCCCTCTTTCGCCTGAATTACCACAACCAGTATTACGCCGCCTACCCGGACGCCGAGCAGCTGCGCCAGATCAAGAAGCTGTGGCTGGATTCACTGGGGGAATACCCGGTGGAGCAGATCCTGCGCGGGGCCCGCCACGCCATTGAGCACAGCGAGTACCTGCCGACGCTGCACCGCATGCGCGAATGCTGCGAGCTCGGCCTGACCACCCTCGGTCTGCCCAGTCCCCGGGACGCCTTCCTCGAGGCCTGCCGCGCCGGCAGCCCCAAGGCCGCCCAGCCCTGGAGCCACCCCGCGGTCTATGTCGCCGGGCGCGACAGTGACTGGTTCTTGCTGTCCAACAACCCGGAGCAGAAGACCTGGCCGGTGTTCCGCGAGCGCTACCGCCAGGTCTGCCAGCGCGTGCTGCGCGGAGAGAAGCTGGAGATGCCGCCGCCGGAAGCCCTGGAACAGCAGGCCTCGCGCCCGCTGTCGCGGGAGGAGCAACTGGCTGCTCTGCATGCCCTGCGGGAGAAAACCGGGCTCTGAGGCCCGCTGTCTGGCCTACCGCTCGAGAAGCTGATATCTTCCCGGCAAACCACACCAACAAAAGCAAGCAAAAACTGGGGAAAAGACTCAATGAAAACCACGCGCTTCGCGAAAACCGGCCTTGCCACTCTGGTCATCCTGGCGGCCACACAGGCACAGGCCCAACAGACACCCTATGCCTACGCCATCGATGGCGACACCTCGACTGACGCGCCGTTTTATCGCATTGACCTCAACACCTACGCGATTACCCAGATTGGCACGGTGACCGGCGACACCTTTGAGTCGCTGTCCTTCGGCCCCGGGGCCGACACCCTCTACGCTTATACCGACGGCGGCAACGACCTTTACACGATCGACATCAACACCGGCACACAGACCCTGGTCGGCGCCACGGGCGTCAGCACCTCGGATGCCGGCCTGGCCTACTGCCCCGACAACGGCACCATGTATCTGGCCGGTGAAAGCGACGAGCTGTTCACGGTCAACCTGAATACCGGCGTAGCCACACTGGTGGGCGCTACCGGCACCAGCGTAACAGGGCTCGAGTGCGTCAACGGCATTCTCTACGGCGCCGACGACTCTTCGGACAGCCTCTATTCACTGGACCGCGGCACAGGCACCAGCACGTTGATCGGCGCGCTCACGCTCAATGGCAGCCCGGTTGACATATCCGACGGCGGGCTGGGGCTGGCTCCCAACGGCGACCTGCTCCTGGTGGAAGACAGCGTACCCAGCAACCTGTATCGGATCGACACGGCCACCGGCGCCATGACCATCCTCGCCGAGCTGGATCCCGGCGATCTGTCCCTGGAAAGTCTCGCGTCCGAATTCGGCGCCGCGCCGGAAGAATTCAGCGCCCGGCCGGTTCCCGCACTGCCCCTCGGCGGGCTGCTGGGACTGGCCGCCGGCCTGCTGCTGCTCGCCAGACGCCAGCTGGGCCGTCGCTGAAGGCGCCGGGGAGTAGCGACGGCAACACCGCTGCTACTCCCGGGCAAGCACCAGGCCCGCCGGCAACTACTCCTGTTGGTAGCTGCCGTGGGCCAGGTTCTCGAAGCGGGTGTACTGGCCGATAAAGGCCAGACGGCAGGTGCCGATGGGGCCATTCCGCTGTTTGCCGATGATGATCTCGGCCACCCCCTTGTCCGGGGAGTCCTCGTTGTAGACCTCGTCCCGGTAGATGAACATGATCACGTCGGCATCCTGCTCGATCGCGCCGGACTCCCTCAGGTCGGAGTTCACCGGCCGCTTGTTGGGGCGCTGCTCGAGGGAGCGGTTGAGCTGTGACAGGGCCACCATCGGGCAGTTGAATTCCTTGGCGATGGCCTTGAGGCTGCGGGAGATCTCGGAAATCTCCGCGGTACGGCCCTCCGACGAACCGGCGACCTGCATCAGCTGGATATAGTCCACCATGATCATCGCCAGGTTGCCATGCTCGCGCACGATGCGGCGGGCCCGGCTGCGCAGTTCGGTAGGGGTCAGCGCCGGCGTATCGTCGATAAACAGGGGCCGGTCCTTGAGGCGCGGCACCGCCGACTGCAGCTTGTTGACGTCCTCCTGCTCCAGCTTGCCGGTGCGAATGCGGGTCTGGTCGATGCGCCCCACCGAGGACAGCATCCGGGTGATCAACTGGTGCGCGGGCATCTCCATGGAGAACACCAGCACCGGCTGCTCCTGGTGCAGTACCGCGTGTTCCACCAGGTTCATGGCAAAACTGGTCTTGCCCATGGAGGGACGGCCGGCGATGATCACCAGGTCAGAAGGCTGCAGACCGGAGGTGCGCGCGTTGAGGTCGGTGTAGCCGGTGTCGAGCCCGGTGATGTCGCTGCCGGAGTGCAGCAGCTCCTCGATCCGCTCCAGTGCCGTTTCCAGCAGCGGGTTGACCTCCTGGGGGCCACCGGCCTTGGGGCCCTGCTCGGAGATCTGCATGATGCGCCGCTCGGCCTCATCAATCAGGTCAGAAGCCGTGCGCCCCTCGGGATTGAAGCCGCTCTCGGCAATCTCCTGGGCCGCCTCGATCAGGCGGCGCAGGGCGGCGCGCTCGTGTACCACCTGGGCATAGGCGCGGATATTCGAGGCGCTGGGGGTATTACTGGCCAGCTCGGCGAGGTAGGCGAGGCCACCCGCGGCCTCCAGCTCCCCGTTGGCGGTAAGCTTGTCCGCCACAGTGATCACGTCGACCGGTTCCGCCGCCTCGGCAAGCCGCGCGATCTGACGGAAGATCAGGCGGTGGTCGGGGCGATAGAAGTCACTGGCGGTGACCACCTCGGAAATCGCGTCCCAGCCCTCGGGGGACAACAGCAGGCCGCCGAGCACCGACTGCTCGGCCTCGATCGAGTGGGGCTGCATCTTGATACGGGCGAGATCCCGATCCGCCTCCCAGGGGGGCGGGGCCGCGGGGCCGGGGAATTCAGTGTCGGACATGGGCTCGCTTCAGGCCGGTTGAGGGGCGTCAGCGTAACGGATAATGGCGCCGGTCAAAAGCGGCACGACACACGCGCCGCGGCCCGACAAGGCCACGGCGCGTGTTGAAAACAACTGGGTGCAGCACGGCACGTGCGGCACCCGGGTCGCGTGCTTACTCGGCAATGACTGCGATGACAACTGTCGCAGTGACGTCGGCGTGCAGCTGAATGTCCACTTCGAACTCGCCCAGCTCGCGCAGGGGGCCTTCGGGCAGGCGCACTTCGGACTTGTCGACGGCACAGCCGGCAGCAGTCAGCGCGTCGGCGATGTCGCGGGTGCCCACGGAGCCGAACAGCTTGCCCTCGTCGCCGGCATTGGCGCCGATGCTCACCGGGCCCAAGTTGCCCAGGGCCTCGGCACGCTTCTCGGCGGCAGCAACGGCTTCGGCAGCCGCGGCTTCCAGCTCGGCGCGGCGCGCCTCGAAATGAGCGATGTTGTCGGCCGTCGCCGGCACCGCCTTGCCCTGGGGAACCAGGAAGTTGCGGCCGTAGCCGGCCTTCACGTCCACCTTGTCACCCAGGCCACCCAGGTTGCCGATTTTCTCCAGCAGAATGACTTCCATCGTGCTTTCCTCGTTGCGGGGAGTCGCCTCCCTCATCCGTCTTGAATTCTCAGTCGCGGGAATGTCCGTCATTCCCCGATTCATCGGTGTCGTCACCCCAGCGCTGGCGCCAGCGCAACCAGCTGTCAGCCAGCGCCACGCCAACCACGGCCAGCTTGACCAGGTCGAACAACATCCAGGCGAGGTAAAACCCCACCAGCAGGCCCCTGCCCCGACCACGCCGACGTACCCAGGCGTGCAACAGGCCGAGACCGGCAAACATCAGTGGCAGCGTCACAATCACTGCCCAGGGCCGGTATTCCAGCCCCATGCCCACCAGTGCCAGCGCGCCGAGCAACATCGCGGCCGCAGCGGCGGGCGGGTAGTACAGGGCGCGAAACTCCACGCCAAAGCCACCCGGATTGTACAGGGCCGCCTGCCACCAGCGCGCCAGCAGCAGACAGACCACCGACAGCAGCCCGTTGGCCGCCCCCAGCATGCCCGCAACCTGCAGCGGCGTCGGCCGCGGCAGGGCAGTCACCGCCTGGCCATTGGCGGCCATCTGTTGCTCCACGCTGGTCAGGAACTGGTCGAAGAACGCCACGACCTGATCCAGCAGGGGGCCACCCAGCGCCAGGGTCAGGGCACCGGTCGCAAGCCCCACCGGCACCGCTGCCAGTACCGCCAGGGGCAGGCTTACGCTGACGCGCAGCACCACCGCCAGCACGGTGGTCCCCACCAATAGCGACAGCGGTCCGCTGTCGCCAGTCATGGCGAGCACCGCCGCGGCGGGAAAAACCGCCCACATCAGCAGCCAGAGCCCCGCTCCGGGGCCGCGGCGCATGGCCACCAGGGCAATTGCCGCGGCACTGATCCAGCTGAACAGCAAACTGCCGGCACCGGCGACTGCCACCAGCAAAGCCTGCAGGCGGCCGCGCATGACAAAGCGAGCGAGGCCAATCATCGGGACACTTCCCTCACACGGGTGCGCTGCAGGCAGACGCGCCCGTGGACTCGATTACTTGTGCGAATCCGAATAGGGCAGCAGGGCCAGGTAGCGCGCGCGCTTGACAGCGGTGGCGAGCTGGCGCTGGTACCGGGCCTTGGTACCGGTGATCCGGCTGGGAACGATCTTGCCGGTCTCGGTGATGTAAGCCTTGAGGGTATCCAGATCCTTGTAGTCGATCTCCTTCACGCCTTCGGCGGTGAAGCGACAAAACTTGCGGCGACGGAAAAAGCGTGCCATAGAGCTACTCCTTGATTCCTGTTTCTGCGTGACGCTGACGCGGCGGTTTACTCGGCGGACTCGTCGTCGCGGCTGTCAGAGTCGTTGTCGTTGCTGTTGCGCTCGCGGTTACCGCGGTTGCTGTCGGCAGACTGACGCTCTTCGGTGCGGGTCTTGCGCTCGCGGCTTTCCTTCTCGGCCTTCATGATGAAGGACTCGTCGGTGACCGCCTCGTCCCGGCGAATCACCAGGTTGCGCAGCACGGCGTCGTTGAAACGGAAGGTCGTGGTCAGCTCTTCCATCGCGTCGTTGGACGCTTCCACGTTCATCAGCACATAGTGCGCCTTGTGGATCTTGTTGATGGGATAGGCCAGCTGACGGCGCCCCCAGTCCTCCAGACGATGGATCTTGCCGCCGTCCTTCTGGATGGTGTTGGAATAGCGCTCGATCATGGCGGGCACTTGCTCGGACTGGTCCGGGTGGACCAGGAACACGATTTCGTAATGGCGCATGTAGGCTCCTTACGGGTTAATGCCACCCAACGCCGTGGTGTGGCAAGGAGAATCGGCCTCGGAAAGGCCGGGCTTGAATACAAGGGCGCGGATTCTACCCATTTGCGGCGCGGACCGCAAGGGCTCTCAGCGCCGCTGCCTTACCACCTCGAACAGGCAGACACCCGCGGCCACAGAGACATTGAGACTACTGACACTGCCCGCCATGGGCAGCTTGACCAGGTGATCACAGCACTCGCGTGTCAGGCGGCGCAGGCCGCTGCCCTCGGCACCCAGGACCAGCGCGACCGAGTCGGTCAGCTGGCAGTCGTAAAGCTCGGTGTCCGCCTCGCCGGCCGCCCCGTAAACCCAGACTCCCTGACGCTTGAGCGCCTCCAGCGTCCGCGCGAGGTTGGTGACCCGGGCAAAGGGCACCGATTCCGCCGCGCCGCAGGCGACCTTGCGCACCGTCGGGTTGAGGTCGGCAGACTTGTCCTTCGGCACCACCACGGCGTGCGCCCCGGCGGCGTCGGCGCTGCGCAGGCAGGCGCCGAGGTTGTGCGGGTCAGTGACGCCATCCAGCACCAGCAGCAGGACAGGTTGCGCGGCCGCCTCAACCAGGGCCAGCAAACCGGCCTCGTCCAGCACCTCACCGCCGCCCCCCGGGCTCCCGGCGGGACCGTCAGCGGCAAGGCTGGCCACGGCCCCCTGGTGGCGCCCGCCGGCCAGCTGATCCAGCTCCCGCCGGGGCAGGCGCACCACGGACACCCCCTGGTTGCGCGCCAGCTCGAGCAGGCTCTGGATACGCCGGTCCTCGCGGCCGGACTGCAGGGCCAGTTGCACGATCGCACCCGGGCTTCGCCGCAACAGGCTGTCAACGGCGTGAATGCCGTATACGCACTCTGCCACGGCCTAGTCCTGCCGGCGCCGCCGGCGCGGCCCGCGGGCGGTACCCGCCTTGGCTGCAGGTTTGCCCTCGGATTTCTCTGCGGGCTTGCCGGACGCCGCCTTGCTTGCGCCCGCCGGTTTACGGCCGCGCTTGCGTGGTGAGGCGGGTTTGGCGTCGTCCCCCTTGGCAGACGCAGCTGACGCTCCGCCCTTTCCGCTCTTGCCACCCTTCCCGGCTTTGCCGCCCTTGCCGCTTTTAGAAGCCCCGGCGCGCTTGCGCGGCGGCTCGGCCTCCAACAGCTCCAGGTCAATCTTCTTGTCGTCCAGGTCGACCCGGGCCACCTGCACGCGCACCTTGCCACCCATGGCAAACGCACGCCCGCTGCGCTCACCGACCAGGCGCATCTTGGCGGTATCGAAATTGTAGTAGTCCGCGGGCAGCGCCGAGATATGCACCAGCCCCTCGATGTAAAGGTCCGACAGCTCCACAAAGATGCCGAAGTTGGTCACCGCGGCAATGACGCCATCGAACTCGTCGCCCACGTGATCGGTGAGGTACTCGCACTTCAGCCAGGACTCGACATCGCGGGTGGCGTCGTCGGCACGGCGCTCGGTCATCGAGCAGTGCAGGCCGTGGGCCACCATCTCCGGCATTTCGTAGGGGAAGATCTTTGCCTTGGGCAAGGGCACCGCGCCGCGCTGACGCTTAACCAGGGAGCAGCGCTGCTTCGAGCGGATAACGTGGCGAATGCCGCGGTGCACCAGCAGGTCCGCATAGCGCCGAATCGGCGAGGTGAAGTGGGCATAGGCCTGGAAGTGCAGGCCAAAGTGGCCCTCGTTCTCCGGCTGGTAGACCGCCTGGCTCAGAGAGCGCAGCAACATCACCTGGATGATGTTGGCGTCGTCGCGCCCCTCCACTTCGTCCAGCAGGCGACAATAGTGCTCCGGGGTGGGCTTCTCGCCACCGCGCAGGTCCAGCCCCAGTTCGCCGAGGAATTTACGCAGGTTTTCCAGCTTCTCGGCGGTCGGACCCTCGTGGACGCGGTAGAGCACCGGCAGGCCGGTTTCCTCGTAGAAACGCGCCGCCGCGACATTGGCGCAGAGCATGCACTCTTCGATCAGCTTGTGGGCATCGTTGCGCACCACCGGCACAATGGCCTCGATCTTGCGGTTCTCGTCGAAGATGATGCGGGTTTCCGTGGTCTCGAAGTCGATCGCACCGCGGTTCTCCCGCGCCGCGCGCAGAATACCGTAGAGCTTGTGCAGGCGCTGCAGGTCCTTGATCCGCGCCGCGGGCACCTCGGGGTGACTGCCCTTTTCCAGCACCTCACCAACCTGGGTATAGGTCAGCCGCGCGTGGGAATGGATGATCCCCTCGTAGAAGCGGAACTTGCCGAGCTTACCGCTGCTGCTGAGGTCCATCTCGCAGACCATGGCCAGACGGTCGACACCCGGCTTGAGGGAACACAGACCGTTGGACAGCACCTCCGGCAGCATCGGTACAACCCGCCCGGGAAAATACACCGAGTTGCCACGCTGGGCGGCCTCCAGGTCCAGGGCCGAGCCCGGCGCCACGTAGTGGGAGACGTCGGCAATGGCGACCCAGAGGCGCCAGCCGCGGAGTTTCTTCTCGCAGTAGATGGCGTCGTCAAAGTCCTTGGCATCCTCCCCGTCGATGGTCACGAAGGGCAGCTTGCGCAGATCGACCCGGTGCTGCTTGTCCTCCTCCCGGGGTTCGCCTTCCAGGGCGGCGGCTTCTTCAAGCACCTCCTCCGGCCACTCCCAGGGGATGTTGTGGGCACGGATGGCCACGTCGATTTCCAGCCCGGGGTCCAGGTGATCACCGAGGACCTCGCTGATGCGCCCCTTGGCGCTCAGATGCCGGGTCGGGTAGTCAGTGATTTCCGCGGTAACGATCTGACCGGAGAGTGCATCCCCCTTGCCGGCCGGCGGAATCAGGATGCGCTGGGTCAGGCGATTGTGCTCGGGAATGACGTAGCCGATACCACCGTCCTCCTCGTAACGCCCGACAATACTGCTGGTGCCGCGGTGCACCACTTCCACGATAGTGCCTTCGGGACGCCCGCGGCGGTCGGTGCCAGTGATGGCAATCAGTACTTCATCGCCGTCGAAGACGAACTGCATCTGCCGGGAACTGAGGTAGATATCCTCGCCCTCGTTGACCGGTATCGCGAAGCCGTAGCCATCGCGGTGCCCCTGGATGCGGCAGTGCGACAAGTTCATCTTGTCCACCAGGCCATAGCTGCCGCGGCGGTTGACCATCAGCTGGCCATCGCGCTCCATGGCGCGCAGACGCTTGCGCAGGGCTTCCACCTGCTCGAGCTCTTCCAGGCCGAGGTCGCGGGCAATCTGGTTGTGGTTCAGGGGCCGGTCGGCCTCGGTGAGGAGGGTGAGGATAGCTTCGCGGCTGGGAATAGGATTCTCGTAGCGGGCGGCTTCACGCTCTGCGTGGGGATCGGCAATCTTGCCTTTTTTAGCCATAGAAATGGGTATTTCCTTCTTCGTTAACATTCACATGAAAAAATTCTCGCCAACAGTATACGCGAGGATTGACAGGGCTGCCTGGTAAAAGTAAAGTGCGCGCCTCTCGAGGAGTGAGGCTCTCACTTCATCGACGCCCAGGTGGTGAAATTGGTAGACACGCTAGCTTCAGGTGCTAGTGGCCGAGAGGCCGTGGAGGTTCAAGTCCTCTCCTGGGCACCAATTTCAAGGATCAAAGGCCAGCCCAGTGCTGGCCTTTGTCGTTTCTGGGCCCTCCGGCGGCTCAGCTCTACGGCTCGGCGCTCCCCAACGCAACGGTCTTCCACAGTCAGGGGGTCTCGACCTCCAGCCAGGAAACGCTCCGCTCAATCGCCTCCCGGTAGGCACCACCGAACAACAGCAGGTGGTTGAGCAGCGGATACAGCTGGAACAGCCTCTCGCGGCGCGGCCAGTCCACGGGCGCCGCTCCTCCCCAGTAGGCCGCCATGAAAACCTTCCCCGGCGAGCCAAATAAAGTGAGCATGGCGAGATCCACCTCCGGATAGTGACGGTAGACGGCCGGATCGATCACTGCGGGGCCCCGCGGCGTGAAAAGCACGTTGCCCGACCACAGGTCCCCGTGTACCAGGCTCGCCGGCGTGTCCGGCAGCCAGGCTTCCAGCCCGTGGGCCAACGCCTCGATGCGCCCGCCCAGGCGGGTATCCAGCAGGCCGCGCGCCTGGCAGGCCTGCACCATCGGCAGGAGCCGACACTCGCGCTGGAAGACGCGACCATCCGGATGAGGCGCATTGGGTTGGGGCGTGCCGCCGCAGGCATTGTCATGAGACCAGCCGTGGGCCGACCCGGTGACCGCATGCAGCCTGCGCAAGCCTTCACCCAGCGCTCCCGGGTCGCGGCTTCCAGGCACGACCTCCAGGGCTTCCATGACCAGCCAACCACCACCTGCAGCCAATACCTCCGGCACCACCAGTCCCGAGTCGGCGGCGGCCAAAGCAGCCAGGCCCTCCGCCTCTGTGGCAAGGCGCTCGGCTGCGTCCTGCTTGACCACCACATCGCCACAATTCGTGGCCAGGCGATAGACCGCGGCGATATCGCCGCCGGACAGCGGCTCAAGCACCCCTTTCGGCCGCAGCCCTGCGGTCTCCAGGCAGGCCTGCAGTTCCGCGTCCATGCCACCTCCTCCGACTTCTGCATCACTCAAGACTCGACACGGCGTCAAGTCGCGGCTGCGCCGCGATCCAGGCTGACGCGAGCGCTCGAATATGGCAAAACAGCAGGCTCTATCCTGCCGCAAAAAGGAGTCGCACTCATGTACAAACTGGCTTTCTTCGTACCCGTGGACGATGCCGAGACTGTCAAGGAGGCCGTCTTTGCCACCGGTGCCGGTCGCATCGGCGACTACGAGGCCTGCTGCTTCGAGACACCGGGTACGGGGCAATTCCGCCCGCTGCAAGGCGCCATACCGCATATCGGCAGCGTGGGCGCCCTGGAACGTGTGGCCGAGCTCAAGGTGGAGCTGGTCTGTGAGGATGCCCTGATTCGCGACGCCCTGGCGGCACTGCGCCAGGCCCATCCCTACGAGGAACCGGCCTTCGATGTCTGGCGCCTTGAGGACCTCTAATGCGCCGCAAGGTAGCACCCGGGAAGGGCATGGGAAGAGGCGGCGAAAGCGCGCGGCTAGCCATCAAAGGTCAGCGGCCCCAAAAGCGTGATACACGTCACACTTTTGGTGCTTTGATCCCGCGATCTGATCTTCTTCTTGTCGCCCTTCCCGACATGTCGTAATTTTTCGGCATTAACTTTAATCGTATTACACAGGGGAAACATTCCAATGATCAAGCAGCTTGCACTGCCGGCGCTTGCCGGCCTGGTTTTCACGCTGGGGGGAGCTCTCGAGGCCGCCGCCCAGGCGCGTCCAAACTTGATGTTTTGCGGCAGTAGCAGCGCTACGGGCGCGGAGCTCTATTCCGGCATCGGCACACTGAATGAAGTCTCCGGCTGTACGCCAGATTCGGACACCCAGGCCCTGCTGATTACCCGCAGCGGCACCATCGCCGGCAACGGCGCAGACTGGCTGGCCTATCTCAACAACGGTGGGATTATCATCACTGAATACAATAACCCAGAGCTTGTGTACAACGAAATTTACGGCACAAGTTATACCAACGAGGGCGGCGGCAACTGCCAAGATAACGTCATGCCGTCGGTCATTCTCAACCCCTCCGACCCCTTCTGGGTGGCCAACCCCCTAACGCCCGTCGGCCCAGCAGAAGACAGCTGCGGCTCTGACCTGCAGGATGTAGTGAGCGGCGAAGGTGGCACCGTCATCGCTCTCGGCGGCAGGGATCCGGAAGGCACCGTGTCTCTGGCCTATCGCAATCAGGGCAGTGGCGTCCTGTTCCTCGCGGGTGCCGACTGGCAGGACGGGGAGGCCGTCTACACCGACGCCTCCCGCAGCCTGTTCGGCGCCATGATCACCGCACGCTTCACCCCGGTCAGCGTGGCACCGGTGCCTGCACTGCCCCTGGGGCTGCTGGGCCTGCTCGGTGGCATTCTCGGCCTGGTGGGCCTGCGCCAGCTGCGCCGCCAGTAGAACTGGGCCGATCCCGCCTCCCGAAGCCCGGCCCCTGCGCCGGGCTTTTTGTTAGTAAGCAGACTGCTTCCGGCCACCGCCGGCTCACATTTGCCTGTCCACGCGAATTTGTTCCCGGGCGCGCTCTCCGCTATATTGGTTTCACTTGCAACTATGGCGCCCGAGCACCGCAGATCATGACCAGCCACCAGAGCGGCAGCCGCACCTACCTCACCGGTTTCGGCAACCAGCACGAGAGCGAGGCCCTGCCCGGCGCCCTGCCCGTGGGGCGCTTCAATCCTCAGCGGGTCAAGTACGGCCTGTACGCGGAGCAGTTCAGCAGCACCGCCTTCACCGCCCCGCGGGCCGACAACCGCCGAAGCTGGTTCTACCGCACTCGCCCCTCCGTCGTGCAGGGAGACTATGTGCCCTGCGAGCAGCTGGGCGAGTCTTTCCAGACTGGCCCGCTGGCGGGCTCCGTACCGCCCAACCTGCTGCGCTGGGACCCGTTGCCCTCCCCCACGGAACCCCGCGACCTGCTGGAGGGGCTGGTCACCCTGGCCACCTGTGGCGATGCCCTGGCCCAGCGCGGGCTCGGGGTGCACCTGTACGCGGCCAGCGTTTCGATGCATCACCGCTATTTTTACTCCGCCGATGGCGAGTGGCTGTTGATCCCCCAGCAGGGCGCACTGCGACTGCGCACCGAGTGCGGCGTGCTGGACCTGGCGCCGGGGGAAATCGCCGTGATACCCCGCGGCATGAAGTTCGCCGTCGACCTGCAGGAAGCAGCCGCGCGGGGTTACCTGTGCGAAAACTACGGCGCACCGCTGACCCTGCCCGAACGCGGACCGGTAGGCGCGAATGGCTTTGCCAATGACCGGGACTTCCAGTACCCCGTGGCCGCCTACGAGGATATCGAGGGCGACTTCGAGCTGGTGGCCAAATTCGGGGGCCAGATCTACCGGGTCAGCATGGGCCACTCCCCCCTGGATGTGGTGGCCTGGGCCGGCAACTCCGCACCCTACAAATACGATCTGTCCCGCTTTAATGTCATGGGCTCGGTCAGCTATGACCACCCCGACCCCAGCATCTATACCGTGCTGACCTCGCCCTCGCACACCAGCGGGGTCGCCAACCTGGATTTCGTCATCTTCCCGCCGCGCTGGATGGTGGCCGAGGACACCTTTCGCCCCCCCTGGTATCACCGCAATGTCATGAGTGAATTCATGGGGCTGATCGAAGGGCTCTATGACGCCAAGGAATCGGGCTTCCTGCCCGGGGGCAGCAGCCTGCACAACTGTTTCTCGCCCCACGGCCCGGAGGCCGCCGTGTTCGAGCGGGCCAGCCAGGCAAGCCTGGCCCCCGAGCGCTATCGCGATACCCTGGCCTTCATGCTGGAGTCGCGCTATCCCTATCAGGTCACCCCCTGGGCCATGCACAGCCCACTGCGGCAACGGGACTACCTGCGTTGCTGGGACGGGTTGAGCAAACACTTCGATGGCAGCCCCCAAGGAAGCCCCCATGCCGACACTGAATGAAACCCACGATCCGGCTCTGCAAAGCTGGCTGGAAACCGCCAACCTGCCGGATACGGATTTCCCCATCCAGAACCTGCCCTTTGGCGTGTTTCGCGTCGCCGGCACCGAAGAGCACTTCCGCGGCGGGGTGGCGATTGGCGACAGCATTGTCGACCTGCACGCGCTGAGCGAAACCGGCCTGCTCTCCGGCCCCGCCCACGAGGCCGCACAAGCCGGTGCCTTGCCCGAGCTCAACGCCCTCATGGCGCTGGGCCCGCGGGCCTGGTCGGTGCTGCGCCTGGCGCTATCGCGCCTGCTGCGCCGGGGCGCCCCGGAGGCGTCGGCCGTGCGCGCCTGCCTGGTGACGCAGGTGGACGCCGAGTATCGGCTGCCCTGCCGGATTCATGATTTCACCGATTTCTATACCTCGATCCACCACGCCACCGCTGTGGGCTCCCTGTTCCGGCCGGACAACCCACTGCTGCCGAATTACAAATGGGTGCCGATCGGGTACCACGGCCGCGCCTCCTCCATCGGCATTTCCGGGCAGGCCTTTCACCGGCCCGTGGGACAGACCAAGGCACCCGACAGCGACACCCCCGCCCTGACCCCCTGCCGCCGACTGGATTACGAACTGGAAATGGGCGTTTTCATCGGCCCGGGCAACCCGCTGGGCACACCCGTTCCCATCGGCGATGCGGAAGACCACGTGTTTGGTATCTGTCTGCTCAACGACTGGTCGGCACGGGACATCCAGGCCTGGGAATACCAGCCACTGGGGCCCTTCCTGGCCAAGAGCTTCGCCTCCACGGTCTCCCCCTGGGTGGTCACGCTGGAGGCCCTGGCGCCCTGGCGTCGCCCCTTCCAGCGGCCGGCCGAGGACCCGCAACCCCTGCCCTACCTGAGCAGCCCCGAAAACAGTGCCGAGGGGGCTTTCGACATCCGGCTGGAGGTGCTGTTGCAGACCGAGGCCATGCGAAGCCGCGGTGAAGCGCCCGTTTCACTCTCCCGCTCGAACTTTCGCGACTCCTACTGGACGGTGGCCCAGCTGGTCACTCACCACAGCGTGAATGGCTGCAACCTGCAGCCCGGCGACCTGCTGGGCAGTGGCACCCAGTCGGGGCCAGAGCCCGAGGCGGGGGGCTCGATCCTTGAGCTGACCCGTGGCGGCAAGCAGCCAATCAGCCTGCCCAATGGTGAAACCCGTACCTTCCTGGAGGACGGCGACACCGTCATACTGCGCGGCCACTGCGAGGGCGGCGATGCCGTTCCCATCGGCTTCGGCGAAGTGCACGGAACCGTGCTGCCGGCACATTCACCGGTGTAAGGAGGCTGCACATGGAGCTGTTTTCCTATTTCCGTTCAACCGCCGCCTACCGGGTACGCATTGCCCTCAACCTGAAGGGCCTCGACTACCAGCTGAGCCCGGTGGACCTCGCAGGCGGCGAGCAGCGCGGGGCCAACTACCTCGCGCTCAACCCCCAGGGCCTGGTGCCCGCCCTGCGCCTGGACGACGGTCAGGTGATTAGCCAGTCGACCGCTATCATCGAATGGCTGGAGGAGACCTGTCCGTCACCCGCCCTGCTTCCCGGGGGTTCCACGGAACGCGCCCTGATCCGCGGCTGGGTCAACACGATCGCCTGCGACATCCATCCCCTCAACAATCTGCGGGTGCTGAACTACCTGAAGAACACCCTGGCTCTGGACGAGGCCGCGAAGACCACCTGGTATCACCACTGGCTGCAGCTCGGCTTCGAGGCATTGGAACAACAGCTGGTGGCGACACCCTACTGCGCCGGCGAGCAGCTATCGCTGGCGGATGTCTACCTGATCCCCCAGGTTTTCAACGCCAGGCGCTTCCATTTCGACATGGCCCCCTTCCCGCGCATTCGCGCTGTCTGCGAAGCCTGCCAGCAGCTGGAGGCCTTCAAACGCGCCCGGCCGGAAAACCAGCCGGACGCTGCAACTCCACCTGCATCAGGTTGATCTCGCCGGCGCGGAACATTCCGGCACAGGCGGCGAGGTAAAAGCGCCACTTGCGCACAAATGTTTCGTCGTAACCCAGGGCGCGAACCGCATCGAGCTGCGCCATGAAGCGCTGATACCAGTGCTCCAGGGTCAGGGCGTAGCAGTGACCGAAAGTAAAGACGTCGTTGACCGCCAGCCCCGCCTGCTCCGCCAGGGCGACAAAGCCCGGCTGGGTGGGCAGCATGCCCCCGGGAAAGATGTGCTGGCGCAGGAAATCGTTGCCGTTGCGGTAGCGCTCGAAGCGCCCCTCGCGGATGAAGATGCTCTGGATCACCGCGCGCGCACCGGGCTTCAGAAAGGCCAGCACGTCGGCCAGATAGGTCCGCCAATAGTCCTCGCCCACGTGCTCGAACATGCCGATGGACACCACGCCGTCGAACTCCCCCGTGACTTCGCGATAATCCCGCAACTGCACATCGGTCTGCCCCGAGAGGCCCGCGGCGGCCAGCCGCGCCCGCGCGTAGGCCGCCTGTTCGGTGGAGAGAGTAACCCCCGCGATTTGCAGGCCCTGCTCGGCAGCATGTGCCATGAAGCCCCCCCAGCCGCAGCCGATCTCCAGCAGCCGGGCGCCCTCGGGCGCCTGCAGGCGACGAACAATCCGTGCGTACTTGGCCTGCTGCGCGGCCTCCAGTGACATCGCTTCCGACTCGAACAGCGCACCGGAGTAGGTCATGCTGTCATCCAGCCAGAGACGATAGAAGTCGTTGCCGAGGTCGTAGTGGCGGTGCACATTGACCCGGCTGCGGCGCAGGGTATTGCGCAGGAGGTGGTGCCGCAGCCAGTCGAGGGCGCGCAGCCAGCGGGAGCGGCGCGTGACGGCATCAAAGACCGCGAGATTTTCAGTCGCGAAGCGCATCAGCGCTATCAGGTCCGGCGTCTCCCAGTCGCCGGCCATGAAGGCCTCGCCAAATCCGATGTCACCCTGGATAAGGATGGCGTCGAGCACTGTCCAGCGCTTCAACACCAGCTCGGCACGGGTGCCGGACTGGCCGCCCGCGATGACCCTGACAGCACCGTCCGGCAGGTGCAGCGTCAACTCACCGCGGGGAACACTGTCGAGAACCCTGAGCAGCCACTGTCTGCGTGCATGCATGCTTCCCCCATACGCGTTTCAGGATGGCTTCCTGCAACGAGTATAGAACATGGCCCGCGGACGCAAACCTCGTTCAGGCCGCGGCGGTCTCCCCCGCGGCCGACTGCGCAGCCACATCGCGCCCCAGGTAGAGGTACACGGCGGGCAGCACATACAGGGTAAACAGCGTGCCGATGGTCATCCCGGAGGCAATCACCAGGCCCATGGAGAAGCGCGCCGAGGCACCCGGGCCGGATGCCAGCAGCAGCGGGACCATGGCGATCACCAGGGCCGCGGTGGTCATCAGTACCGGGCGCAGCCGCACCGAGGCGGCCTCTTCGATCGCCTCGCGCTTGGCCATGCCCTCTTCCTGCAGCCGGTTGGCAAATTCCACGATGAGGATGCCGTGCTTGGAGATGACCCCGATCAGGGTCACCAGGCCCACCTGGGTATAGATGTTCAGGGTGGCCCCGGTGACCTGGAATATCGACAGGGCATTCAGGCACAACAGCGCACCGCTGACCGACATGGGCACGGTTACCAGCATGATGATCGGGTCGCGGAAAGACTCGAACTGGGCCGCCAGTACCAGGTAGATCAACAACAGGGCGAAGAAGAAGGTCATCAGCAGGGAGCTGCCCTCGGTGACAAACTGACGGCTCTCGCCACCGTAGTCGACGCTGTACTCCCGGCTCAGCACCTCGTCGGCAATCTGTTCCAGGGTCTCCAGCGCGTCCCCCAGGGCAACACCCGGGCGGGGGATACCGTTAAAGGTCGCCGCATTGAGTTGCTGGAAGCCCTTGAGGGAGCGGGGCACCACTTCCCGCTCCAGGGTAACCAGCGTACTCAGGGGCACCAGGTCACCGCTGCGGGTGCGGGTGTAGTAATTCATCAGGTCCGCGGGCTCCAGGCGCTGCTGGCGCCGTACCTGGGGAATCACCTCGTAGGAGCGGTTGTTCATGGAGAAGCGGTTGACGTAACCACCGGAGAGCAGCACCGCCATGTCCGCGCTCAGGGTCTGCATGTCGACCCCCAGCAGGGCCGCCTTGTCGCGATCGATATGGACACGCTCGCGCGGCATGTCGATCTGCAGGTTCTGGTCGATGAAGATGAACTTGCCGCTCTCCCGCGCCCGCCGCAGTACCTCCTGGGCATCCTCGTAGAGAATATTGAAATCCAGGGTGGTGGTGATCACGAACTCCACCGGCATGAAACCGCTGGTGGGCAGGGGCGAGGGATTCAGCGCATTCACCTGCAAACCGGCGATGGATTTTACCCGCGGCAGAATATCCTGCTGCAACACTTCCTCGGAGGAGCGCTCGCGCTCACTCCAGGGCTTGAAGATGAAGCCGCCGAAGGCGCCATTGGAGGCCCCCGCGGAGCCCGGGCTCATGCCATTGAACAGGAAGTTGACGTCGATTTCCGGGGTCTCCCGGGTGATGCGGCCGATCTCCGCCGAGAAGGCCTCGATGTACTCCAGGGTGACGTAGGGGTCGGAGTCCGCCGGATAGAAAATCAGCCCCAGGTCCTCCGCGGGCGCCAGTTCGGAAGGTGCGCGCAGGAACAGGAAATAGCAGGAGGCCAGGATGATGGCACCGAACACCAGCACCCCGGCGCGATCGTCCAGGACCCGGTCCAGATCGCGCTGGTAAACCCGACGCAGGGACTCGAAGCGCTGGTCCAGCCAGTGCTCGAGGCGATTGCTGCTATCGCCGGCATCCCGGCGCAGCATGCGCGCGCACATCATCGGCGACAGGGTCAGGGCCACGATACCGGAAATCAGCACGCTGCCCGCCAGGGTGAAAGCGAACTCGGTGAACAGCGTCCCGGTCAGACCGCCGATAAAGCCAATCGGCAGATACACCGCCACCAGGGTGGTGGTCATCGCGACAATCGGCCAGGCCAGCTCCCGGGCGCCCTTCAATGCGGCGTCCATCGGTTCCATGCCGTGCTCAATATGCCGGTGAATGTTTTCCAGCACGATGATGGCGTCGTCCACCACGATACCGATGGCCAGCACGAAGGCGAGCAGGGTCAGCAGGTTGATGCTGAACCCCATCAGCTGCATCAGGAACAGACCACCGATCAGGGACAGGGGTACCGCCACCGCGGGGATCAATACCGAGCGCATGGAGCCCAGGAACAGGAAGATCACCACGATAACGATCAGCATCGCCTCGATGATGGTTGCCTGCACGTCGCTGATGGCGTTCTCGATGTACACGGTGGCGTCGTAGTTGATGTTGCCGTCGATGCCTTCCGGCAAACGCGGATCGATCACACCCTCGTAGACCTCGCGCACCCGGGCGATCACGTCCAGGGCGTTGGCGTCCGGCGCCACGTCGATCTGGATAAAGACCGCTTCCTCGTCGATAAACATGGAGGACGCATCGTAGCTCTCGTTGCCCAGTTCCACCTCGGCGATATCACCCAGGCGAACGATGGTGCCGCCGTCCTCCCGCAGGACCAGGCGCTCGAACTCCTCCACCGAATTGAGGTCGGTCCCGGCCTTGTAGCTGACCTTGATCATGCTGCCCTTGGTGCCGCCCACCGCGGAGAGCACATTGTTGGCCCGCAGGGCGGCGCCCACGTCACTGGCGGTCATGCCCAGGGCCGTCATGCGCTCCTGATCCAGCCAGATGCGCATGGCGAATACGGCGAAGGTTTCCGCCTTGGCACGCAGTACACCCGGCAGGGTGGACAGCTTGGGCTCCACTTCGCGCTTGACGTAATCGGCGACCCGGTTGGTGGGCAGCTGGTCACTGGTGAAGGAGATATACATGGTCCCCACCTGCTGCCCCACCGACAGGTTGATGACCGGGTCCTCGGCCTCCCGCGGCAGCTCGTTGCGCAGCTTGTTGACCTTGGTCACCACCTGGGTGAGCACCTCGTCGGGATCGGCATCGTTGCGCACGTAGGCGGAGATGGTCGACAGGCCGTCGGTGCTGTCGGAGGTGAGGTAGTCAATGTTCTCCGCGGTGGCGATCTCCTGCTCCAGCGGCGTGGTGATAAAGCCCTTGATCAGCTCGGCATCGGCACCGATATAAGCCGTGGACACGGTGATCACCGCGTTCTCGATCATCGGGTACTCACGCACGTTGAGTTCACTGGCGGCGCGCAGCCCGAGAACCACCAGGAACAGGCTGACCACGGTGGCCAGCACCGGCTTGCGGATAAACAGGTCGGTAAATTTCATGGTCAGCCGTTATCCGGTTGCGGGGTCAGACTGGAGGCAGGCTGAATGCTGTTGTTGATGTTCACCGGCATACCGCTGTCCAGCTTCAGCAGACCACTGCTGGCAACCACCTCACCCGGGTCCAGGCCTTCTTCAACCGAAATCATGTCACCGCGTGCCTGCCCCAGGGTCACGAAACGCTGGGAAACCGTCTTGCTCCCGTCCTTGTCCTGTACCACATAGACGGAATTGCCATAGGGACGGTAGGCAATGGCGGTGCGCGGCACGATCACCCGCTCCATCTGCAGCCCGATGGGCAGCTTCAGCCGGGCAAACATGCCCGGCCGCAGCAGTTCGTCGCGATTGGCCAGGGTTGCCTGCACGGTGAAATTGCGGGTATTCGGGTTGACTACCGGGGAGATCGCCGTCACTTCGCCCTCGAAGGTACTGCCATCCAGGGCTTCCAGGCGGGCCTCCACGGACATCCCTTGCTCCACCTGCTGGCTCAGCTGCTCGGGCAGGGTAAAATTGACATAGAGCTGGTCCAGGGCCTGCAACTCGATGATCGGGTCGCCCGCCTGGACATAGTCACCCACGTTGTAGCGGCGGATACCCAGCCGGCCGGCATAGGGGGCCCGCAGGGATTTCTGTTCGATGCGCGCCTTCTGCGCTTCCACCCGGGCCCGGGCCTGCTCCAGCTGGCTGGCGCGCTGGTCGAGCTCCGCCTCGGAAATATTGCGCTGCGCCACCAGGCTGTTGGCCCGGCGCAGCTCCAGTTCGGCCAGGTCGCGGGCTGCCTCGAGCGCCGCCAGCTCGGCGCGGTCGGGGGCTGAATCCAGGGTGAGAATGACGGCCCCGGCTTCCACCTGCGCCCCGTTGTCGAAGTGGATCGCTTCCACCGTGCCGGGCACTTCCGTGGCCAGTTCCGCGCCGCGAATGGCCACCAGGGTCCCCACCGAGTCCACCGCGTCGCGCCACAGGGCCGTGCCCGCTTCCGCCGTGGTGATAGTGGCGGGTTCCACGGGCATGTTGTCCATGAACTCGTTCATTTTGATGCTGCCGTACCATTGCATGCCCAGCACGCCCCCGAACACCAGCAGCGTGAAGATCAGCATCAGCCACATGCGCTTGCCGAACAGAACTTTCTTCATAGAGTCTCGTTTCCCGTGATCCATCGGAAGGGGCCGGGCGAAGCGCAGCGGATACGCGCTGGTGCCGCGGGCAAAGCCCCCTGACTGCCACACATGGCGAAAGCGAAATGATACGCCCCCGTCCACGGGGGTGAAACCGGCAGAGACCGTGAATTTGCGGTCATACGCACGCTTTGCGGCCCGCCTCGCCACTGGCACTGACCCGCGGCAGTCGGACGGGGGTGGGCTTACAGTGGCATTCCGGCAGGCCTCGCAGTATGCTTGCCCGCCACCACTGCTGTTACAACGGCCCAGCCCGGAAAACCCTCAATGACCTACTGCCTCGCCATCGCCGTGGAAGACGGCCTGGTCTTCTGCTCCGACTCCCGCACCAATGCCGGCCCCGATCGCGTCAGCACCTACAGCAAGATGCACCGCTTCTCGGTCGCCTACGATCGTTCCCTGGTCTTGCTGAGCGCGGGGAACCTGGCCACCAGCCAGGCGGTAGTGGCGCAGATTCAACGGGATCTGGAGGAGGACGCCGAGTTCAACATCCTCAAGGCGCGCTACGTCGCGGACGTGGCAGACTACGTGGGGGAGCTGAATGTGCGCGAGCAGCAGAAATACAGTGGCAACAGTGCGCCGGGGGCCGGCTTCAACGCCGCGGCGACCTTTATCCTCGGGGGGCAGATCAAGGGTCACCCGCCGGCCCTGTACCTGGTCTACCCCGAGGGCAACCACATTACCGTCTCAGAGATCTACCCCTACCTCCAGATCGGCGAAACCAAGTACGGCAAGCCCATCCTGGACCGCATCATCCGCCCGGACACGCCCCACGAAACCGCGATGCGCTGCGCACTGGTCTCGATGGACTCCACCACCCGCTCCAATGCCACCGTGGGGCCGCCCCTGGAGTGCCTGTTCTACCGGCGGGACAGCCTGAAGCCCTTCGAGCGCTATTTCAGCCTGGAGGAGCACCACCCCTACCTGGCGGAACTGCGCCAGTCCTGGGACGACAACATCCGCGACGCCTTCAATCGCCTGCCTTCGCTGGAGACAGTGTTCTCAGACGCGCCATGATCTGTTCCACGAAGGCCAGCTTGTCGGCCACCTGGCTGTTGATCACGAAAGGGTAGGCGTCCCCGCGCCCGACACTGCGGTTCAGTTCGTTCAGTGTGACACTCAGGTCCCGCCACAGGTTGATTCGCTCGGCAATCGGCCGCGCCGGCGTATCCTGGGGGACCAGACCGTAGGCCGCGGCGGTTTCCAGGGCGTCGTGGATATGCAGGTAATGGCCCCAGGTCTCCGCCCAATCCTCGGTCGGGTGAACGCTGGCATAGGCGCTGATGTAGTGACGCCGCCAGTGCTCCGGTGGCCCCTGACTGTAGTGCAGGGAGAGGGCCGATGCGTAGTCGCGACTGTCGTCGCCAAACACCTGGCGGAAAGCGGCGCGTAGTGCCGCATCGGGGTCGAGACGCGACCAGTAGTAGTGGCCGGACTCGTGGCGCAGGTGCCCAAGCACCGTGCGGTAGTTCTCGTTCATCTCCTCGCGCACGGCGGTACGCGCCACGTCGTCGGCTTCCAGTGTGTTGATGGTGATAACGCCCCCCAGGAAGCCGGTACTGGCGAAGGTCTCGGCGTACTCCTCCCGGCTGCGCCCGTCCTCCAGGAAGTCCAGCAGAAGTCCGTGGCGGGGGTCGCGCCAGCCATCCACCAGCGGCAAACCCAGCGTCAAGAGGGTATAGAACAGCCGCTTCTTGCCCTGTTCGAGGACCCACCAGCGATGCAGGTTACCCGGCAACGACAGGTTGGGAATGACGCGATTGAACTGGCAGGCAAAACACAGGGGGTGTCCCGAGTCCTCGGCACACAGCCAGTTGCAGACCTGCCAGCGCTCGCCATTATCGCAGAAGCGGAGGGGGCGGCCGGCACTGTCGGCCCAGCCCCCATCCGGCTCAGGATACACCGCGCGCATGCACAGGCTGTCGGGATCGAAGCCCAAGCGCGCCCCGCAATGCAGGCATTCGCGGCTCTCGAAGAAGGCCTGGGTTCCACAGTCGCAGTAGTGGCGTTTCACTGTGGTCTGACCCGGAACCAGGTCTCGCTCAGCGCGGCGTGCAGTTCGCCCAGGAGCCCCTGGAACTGGTCGATGTAGCGCTGCAGTTGCGTCGGGCTCATCTGCTCCACATTCAGCCGCGCCAGCTTGCGGCGGGCCCGCTCCACCACCGCAAGCGCCGCCTGGGGCTCGTGCAGTGGGCGTATCTCCTCGCGGATACCGCGCAAACAGAAATCCACCGACCGCGGCAGACAGGGCTCACGAAAGACAAAGGTAATTGCCTGCTCGGCGTCCACCACTGGCGCAATCATGCGGCGGTAGGCACCCAGGGCGGAGAGCGACTGCAGCAGCGCACTCCACAGCGGTGGCTGCAGGGCGAGAGAATGCGGGTCCCGACCCAGCAGTTCGCGTACCCCGACGTCGATCAAACGCGTAGTCATGTCGCAGCGCTCCAGCAGCTGGCCCAGCTTGAGAAAGCGATAGGCGTGGTCCCTCGGCAGGGTGGACGCCAGCAGACCATTGATCAACTGGCAGCGATTGACCACTTCCTCCAGGTACTGCTGGCGCTGCCGACGGCCCACGGATCGCTCCGCGGCCTCCTCGGCATAGAGGTGCAACTCGTTGACCAGCTCCCAGGTATCCTCGGGCAACACATCCCGCGTGGTGCGCACGTTTTCCCGCGCCCAGCGCAGAGCGTGGGGAATAGACGAGGGGCTATCTCCATCCGCAATCAGGAAGCGCAGGACATTCTGCTCCGACGGCACGCGGAAACGCGTGTAGAACTGCGCTTCGGCATCCAGGATGCGCACCAGGATATCCCAGCCGGGCTCGTTACCCCGGGGCAGGTCCATGATCAGGTGATTGTAGGCGGCGATCAGCCGCGCGGTATCCTCGGCGCGCTCCAGGTACCGGGTGGTCCAGTAGAGGCGCTCGGCCACCCGCGAGAGCATGGTCATACCCGGCCCTCCACAATCCAGGTGTCCTTGCTGCCGCCCCCCTGGGAGGAATTGACCACCAGGGAACCGCGCACCAGCGCCACCCGGGTAAGCCCTCCGGGAGTTACCCAGGTCTCCCTACCCTGGAGAATGAAGGGGCGCAGGTCCAGGTGTCGCGCCTCGACACTGCCGTCGATAAAGGTTGGCGCGGTGGACAGCGAGAGGGTTGGCTGAGCAATGTAGTTGCGCGGATTCTCTTCGATCAGGCGGGCGAAACGGCGGCGTGTCGCGGCGCTGGCATGGGGGCCCACCATGATGCCGTAGCCGCCGGACTCGTTGACCGGTTTCACCACCAGCTGATCGAGGTGCCGCAGCACGTGCTCCCGGTCCGCCTCGCGCTGGCAGAGCCAGGTGGGCACACTGGCGACTTTCGGCTCCTCGCCGAGATAATAGCGAATCATCTCCGGCACGAAGGCGTAGATCGCCTTGTCGTCCGCCACTCCGCTCCCGGGCGCGTTGGCAATTGCCACCTTGCCTGCGCGCCAGGCGCGCATCAGGCCGGGCACCCCGAGCATCGAATCCGCGCGGAAGGCTTCGGGGTCCATGAAATCCTCGTCGATCCGACGATAGATCACATCCACCCGCACCGGCCCGTCCACCGTGAGCATGCTGACCACATCGTCGTCCCCGACCACCAGGTCGCTGCCCTCCACCAGCTCCGCCCCCATGCCCTGGGCCAGGAAGGCGTGTTCGAAATAGGCCGAGTTGTAGATGCCCGGTGTGAGCACCACGATACAGGGGCGCTTGCGCTCCCGCGGCGAGAGGGAGGCGAGGGTCGCGTAGAGTCGCGAGGGGTAGTCGTCCACCGGCAGAATGCTGTAGTTCTCGAACAGCTCCGGCAGCACACGCTTGGTGATCTCGCGGTTCTCCACCATGTAGGAGACCCCGGAGGGCACCCGCAGGTTGTCCTCAAGGACGTAGAAGCGGCCATCCGCATCGCGCACCAGGTCGGAACCGCAAATGTGTGCCCAGACGCCATAGCGCGGCGACATGCCGGCACAGGGAGCCTTATAGTTGGGCGACTCCAGCACCAGCTCCGCGGGCAGCACACCGTCGGCGAGGATGCGCTGGCGATTGTAGATGTCGTCGATAAAGGCGTTGAGGGCGCGGCTGCGCTGGGCCAGTCCCGCGCTGACCTGCTGCCACTGGCGCGCGGAAATGACCCGGGGAATGATATCGAAGGGCCAGGCGCGGTCGATGTTCGCACCCTCGCTATAGACCGTGAAGGTGATCCCCATTTCGCGAATGGCCAGTTCGGCCGCCGCGCGCCGGGCGTGCAGTTCCTCGGCTGTGAGCTTCTGCAGGAGGTTGACCACACCCCGGGCGGGGACCCGCGCCTTGCCGCGCTCGCTAATCAGTTCATCGTAGAACTCGCCGCTCTGATACGCGGCCCAGCATTCATTCATCGCCGCTGCCTGCCAGACTGTCCAAAGCCCGAGATTACACAAGCCCCCAGGCCGCCGCCAGCGCCAGCAGGGCGCTGCACTGCATTGGTTCGGTCGCACCGCGGCGGTGCCACCAGCGTCGCGATGGCCGCGCAAAGGCAGTAGACTGTGCTGAAACCCTTTAGGGGAAGGCCGCCCATGCCAATAACAACGCACCGCCGGGCCTGCCACCTGTGCGAAGCCATTTGTGGTCTGGTGATAGAAACCGACGGCGACGAGATTCGCCGTATCAAGGGGGACCCCCAGGATCCGCTGAGCCGGGGACATATCTGTCCCAAGGCGGTGGCGCTGCAGGACATCCACACGGACCCCGACCGCCTCCGCCGCCCCTTGCGTCGTATCTCGGCCAGGGGGGAGGAACCCCGGTTTGAAGAAATTGACTGGGAGACGGCCCTGACACTGGCCTCCGACGGCCTCGCCGACACGGTGTCGCGCCACGGCGTCGACAGCCTGGGTGTCTACCTGGGCAACCCCACCGTGCACAATCTCGGCATGATGACCCACCAGGGCGCCCTGTTCCGTCTGCTGCGTACCCGCAATCGCTTTTCCGCCACCTCCGTCGACCAACTGCCCCACCACCTAGCCGCCCTGTGGCTGTTCGGCCACAAGTTCCTGTTGCCGATCCCGGACATCGACCGCAGCCAGTACTTCCTGATGCTCGGGGCCAACCCGATCGCCTCCAACGGCAGCCTGTGGAGTGTGCCCGATGTTCGCCGCCGCATCCGCGACCTGCAGGCTCGGGGTGGCCAGCTGGTGGTCATCGATCCGCGGCGCACGGAGACCGCTGCCATCGCCGACCGGCACCATTTCATTCACCCCGGCAGCGATGCCCTGTTCCTCGCCGCGCTGTTGCACACACTGCTGCGGGAGGAACGCACCGGGCCACACGCGCTGGCGGCTCTCACCGCAGGGGTGGAAGCGGTGGGCGAGGCCGTGGCGGACTTCAGCCCCGAGGCGGTGGCGCCCCACACCGGTATTCCGGCACAGGCCCTGCGCGAGATTGCCCGGGAGTTTGCCGCGGCGGAGGCCGCCATCTGCTACGGACGCATGGGGGTTTCCACGACGCACTTCGGTGCCCTCAACCAGTGGTTGATCCAGGTCATCAATATCGTCACCGGCAACCTCGACCGCGCCGGCGGTTCCCTGTTCAGCTCGCCGGCCGTCGATCAGATCGCCGCCACCGGCCCCGGCGGCTTTGCCCGCAATCACAGCCGTGTGCGCGGGCTCCCCGAGTTTGACCGGGAGCTTCCCGTCGCGGCCCTGGCTGAGGAAATCAGCACACCGGGGGAGGGCCGGATCCGGGCACTGTTCGTGGGCGCGGGCAACCCGGTGCTGTCCACACCCAATGGCCGCCAGCTCGACCAGGCCCTGGAGCAGCTGGACTGGATGGTCTGCCTGGACCCCTACCTGAACGAGACCACCCGCCACGCCGACCTGATCCTGCCACCCTGCTCGCCCCTGGAGAGCGCTCACTACGACCTCGCCTTCCACCTCAATGCCGTGCGCAACACGGCCCGCTACTCGCCCCCCGTCTTCCCCAAACCGGCGGGCAGCCTGTACGACTGGGAGATTTTCAATGCCCTGGGGGAGAAAGTGGCCGGCAGGCTGGGGCATGACTGGCAGGCGTGGCCGCCGCCGGAAGACCTGGTTGACCAGGGGCTGCGCCACGGGCCTTATGGCGCGGCCCAGGGCCATCCTCTGGGCCTCGACCTGGCAACCCTGCGCGAGCATCCGTCGGGACTGGATCTCGGCCCCCTGCAATCCCAGCTCCCCGGCCGCTTGCGTACCCCCGACCAACGCATCCACCTGGACCACCCCCTGCCGCTGCAGGACCTGGAACGCTTGCGACAGGAACTGCAGGCCCCCCGGGAGAGCGGCCTGCGTTTGATCGGGCGCCGCCACATCCGCTCCAACAACTCCTGGATGCACAACTATCACCGGCTGATAAAGGGGCGGGACCGCTGCACCCTGCTGATGCATCCGCAGGACATGCGCCACCTGGACATCGGCGATGGCCAGGACGTGCGCGTCAGCTCCCGTGTCGGCAGCCTGACAGTGCCGGCGGAAGCCAGCGAGGACATGATGCCGGGGGTGGTCAGCCTGCCCCACGGCTACGGCCACGGGCGCCGCGGCGTACAATTGGGTATCGCGCAACAGCACGCCGGTGTCAGCTGCAACGACCTTACCGACGATCACTGGCTGGACGCACTCTCCGGCAATGCCGCACTCAACGGCGTGGCAGTAAGCGTGGCCCCAGTCACGGATTCGCCAAGCATACCTGGCCCGCTCGTCGGCATGGAGTAGAATGCAAACATCACACGGCGGGGAGAACCGGCAATGGAATTTTCCACAATAGTGTTCTGGCTGGTACTCCTGGGGCTCGCCCTGTGGGTGGTCGCCATCTACAACCGGCTGGTGGCTCTCCGGAACCGCTATCTCAATGCCTTTGCCCAGATCGAGGTGCAACTCAAGCGCCGCTACGACCTGATTCCCAACCTGGTGAACACGGCGAAGGGCTACCTGCAGCACGAGCGGGAGACCCTCGAGGCGGTAACACGCGCCCGCAACGAAGCCCTGTCGGTCCTCGAGCAGGTCGGCGCGGGTGCCGGTGGCGGCGAGGCAATGACACGCCTGGCCGGCGCGGAAAATGCACTGCAGGCAGCCCTGGGCAAACTCAATGTCACCCTCGAAGCCTATCCCGACCTCAAGGCCGACCAGACCATGCAGCAGCTGAGCGAGGAACTCACCAACACGGAAAACCGTGTGGCCTTCGCCCGGCAGGGCTACAACGACGCGGTGATGGCCTATAACAGTTACCGGCAGAGCTTTCCCCAGGTTGTGCTCGCCGGCACTTTCGGCCATCCCGCGGACGCCAGCCTGCTGGAGTTTGATGACAGCGCGCAGATCCAGGTAGCACCGCAAGTCAGCTTCTGAACGCCCACATGGATTTCTTCGCCCGGCAGGATGTGGCGCGGCGCAATACCCGGCTACTCACCCTGCTGTTCCTGCTGAGTGTCGCGGGCCTGATATTGCTGACCCACGCTGCTGTGTCGGTTTTCCTGTGGCGCAGCGGCCCGGCGGATGTCGCGCTGGGCACATATTTCAGCTGGTCGCGCCTGGGCAGTATTGGCCTGCTGATCGGCGGCAGCGTGGCGCTGGTGTCGCTGTTTCGCTGGATGCAACTGGCCACGGGCGGCAAGGCGGTGGCGGAGGCCCTGGGCGGCACCCGGGTACTCACGGAAACCCGGGACCCCGACGAGCGCCGAGCCTTGAACGTGGTGGAGGAAATGGCCCTCGCCGCCGGCATGCCCGCACCCTCCCTGTACGTGCTCGACCGGGAACGGGGCATCAACGCCTTCGCGGCGGGTACCGCGCCGGCCAATGCGGTGATCGGCGTGACCCGCGGTGCACTGCGACAGCTGCGACGGCATGAGTTACAGGGTGTCATCGCCCACGAGTTCAGCCATATCCTCAACGGCGACATGCGCCTGAACATCCGCCTGGCGGCGCTGCTCAAGGGCATCACCTTTATCGGCGACGTCGGCCACTTTCTGCTGCGCAGTGGGCGCCACCACCGCACCGGCCTGGACCGCCACCGGCGCCAGGGCGGCCCGATGCTGCCGATACTGGGGCTGGCACTGTGGATACTCGGCTGGCTGGGCGGGGTTGCGGCGGGCTTCATCAAGGCCGCCATCAGCCGCCAGAAGGAGTACCTGGCCGACGCCTGCGCGGTCCAGTACACCCGGGACAACCGGGGCATTGCCGACGCCCTCAAGGTTATCGGTGCCTACGTCCCCGGCACCCTGGTACACGGGGCGCGGGCGGCCGAGCTCTCGCATATCTTTTTCGGCCAGATCGAACACCGTCTGTGGCAGGTCTTCGCCACCCACCCGCCCCTGCCGGCGCGAATTCGACGACTGGACCCGGAGTGGGACGGCCAATGGATCCAGCGGGAGGTGCGCCATTACGAGGAACTGCCGCGGGAACGCGGGAGCGGTGAAGTGGGGGTGGGACGTGCGGCACTGGTCACCGCGGCCGCCATCGCCGCCAGCCGGACCGAGGCAAGCCCCGCCAAGCCCGCAAGCTACGAGCCGGACGCCGGCAGCGAGCCCGCGAATACTCCACCGGCGGACACCCTGGACCTGGAGACCGACCTGGCCCGGCAGTCCGGTCTGCCCCTCGCCTTCAGCCGGCAGAGCCAGGACCCTCTCGGCGCGGTGGCCCTGATGCTCTCGCTGCTGATCAGCGAGCACGACAGCCTGCGCCAGCGGCAACTGGCCCAGCTGTCAGAGAGCACTTTCCAGGGGCTCGCCACCCTGGTCAACACCCTGGCACCCGGTATCAACGCCCTCGGGCCCGGCCAGCGGCTACCGCTACTGAGCCTCTGCCTGCCGGCACTGCGGGAACTCTCCCCACAGCAGTACCGACACTTCAAGCAGCTGCTCATGCTGCTGATCCGCAGCGACCGGCGCACCGAACTGCAGGAGTGGTGTCTGTACCAGTTGCTGCGCCACTACCTCGACCCCGAGTTCGTGCGGGCAAGCCCCGCGCCAGTGCGCTATCGCCATCTGAAACGGGTGCGTGAGCCTCTACAGGTGGTACTGTCCATGCTCGCCTGGCAGGGAAGCGGCGAGGCCAACCATACCTTCCGCCTGGCGGTGGACGCACTCGGCCTGCCGCGGCTCACCCTGCTGCCACCGGCGGACTGCTCGCTGCAACGATTCGGACGCGCCGTGGACCAGCTCGCAGCCTGCTACCCGCTGCTGAAACCGCGGATTCTCAAGGCCATGACCGCGGCCGCAGGCAGCGATGGCGAATTGACACCGGTAGAGCGCGAACTACTGGCGAGCATCGCCGCGGTGATGGATTGCCCGCTACCGGATGCCTTGCAACTGCCCGCCGCGACCGGCAACTGAGGCCACCTCGAGGGGGTGAGCAGACGGTGGCGTATCAAGCACCACCAGCCAACTTCCTGCAAATGCGTCCATTTCGCCGCCTTGGCGGGCACGATTGCCGTGCTTTGCTATGCTGAATTCAACGGTGCCAGCACGCACCGTTGCCCGCCAGGGACGGCGGGCAGCAACCCGCCCCAGACATGCCGAACAAGGAGGTTCAGGCCATGGAAGCACATCTCTCCCCCACACCGGGCGTATTCCACAGCCCGCTGGCGCTTGCCACCCACCGCTATCGTCCGCGGCAGCGGATGAGCGACCGGGTGACCCACATCCTGCTGCGCGCAGACCTGGCCCGGGTACGCGCCGGCGAGGTCGCCGAACGGCTGGGCTTCAGCAGTACCACGCTGCGACGACGCCTGCGCGAGGATCACACCCGCTACCAGATTCTCCTCGACCGTGTGCGGCAGTACCGCTGCGAACAGCAGATGCGGGAAAACCCGCGCATACCCGGGAAGTGCCTGGCGGTGGAGCTGGGCTATGTGGAGGTCAACAGCTTCTACCGCGCCTTCCGCCGCTGGACCGGGGAGAACTTCGGCGTCTATCGCGAGCGCTTGCGCTGGGAGTGACCGCCCCGCGCGGCCGCGCCAGCGGCCCCGTGTCGCCAGTCGGGGCCGCCCTGCCAGCGACAGGAAGACGTCGGGCAGTAACGCCGGCCTCAGCTGTCGAAGGGGTGCCGCAGGACGATGGTCTCCACCCGGTCGGGACCGGTGGATATGATGTCGATGGGCGCACCCACCACATCCTCGATCTTGTGAATGTAGTCGAGTGCGGCGCGCGGCAGCCCGTCCAGCGAACGCACACCGAGGGTGGACTCCTGCCAGCCGGGCACGCTCTCGTAGACCGGCACCAGGCCCTCGTAGTCGTCGGAGTCCACCGGGTTGGGCACGGGCCGGCCCTCGCTGTCGGTGTAACCGACGCAGATCTGGATGGTCTCCAGGCCATCGAGCACGTCGAGCTTGGTCAGGCACAGGCCGGATACCGAGTTGATATTCACCGCTGTGCGCAGAGCCACCGCATCGAACCAGCCGCAGCGACGCGGGCGCCCGGTGGTGGCACCAAACTCGTGCCCCCGGGAGGCCAGGTGGGCACCTGTTTCGTCAAACAATTCCGTGGGGAAGGGCCCGGAACCCACACGCGTGGTGTAGGCCTTGGTAATACCGAGGACGTAGTCCAGGTAGAGGGGCCCAAAGCCGGAGCCGGTGGCCGTGCCGCCAGCCGTGGTGTTGGAACTGGTCACGAAGGGGTAGGTGCCGTGGTCGATATCCAGCAGCGAGCCCTGGGCCCCCTCAAACAGGATTTTCGCTTCGGTCTTGCGGTACTCGTGGAGCAGAGACGTGACATCGGCGACCATCGGCAGCAACTGCCGGGCCATCTCCAGGGTCTCGTCCAGCACCTGCTGGAAATCCAGAGGCGCCACCTGGTAGTAGTGCTGCAGCTGGAAGTTGTGGTAATCCAGCACCTCCTCCAGCTTGCGGGCAAAGCGCTCGGGGTCACGCAGGTCACCCAGGCGCACGCCGCGACGCGCCACCTTGTCTTCATACGCGGGGCCAATGCCGCGCCCGGTGGTGCCAATCCGCGCATTGCCACGGCGCGCTTCCCGCGCCTGGTCGAGGGCGACGTGGTAGGGGAGAATCAGCGGGCACGCCGGCGAGAGACGCAGGCGGTCGCGTACCGGCACACCCTTGGCTTCCAGGGTTTCGATCTCCCGCAGCAGGGCATCGGGGGCCAGGACCACGCCGTTGCCGATCAGGCACTGCACGTTTTCCCGCAGGATGCCCGAGGGAATCAGATGCAGCACGGTTTTCTGCCCCTCGATCACCAGCGTATGCCCGGCGTTGTGACCACCCTGGAAGCGCACGACCGCGCTCGCCTGATCAGTCAGCAGGTCGACAATCTTGCCCTTGCCCTCGTCACCCCACTGGGTGCCGAGAACCACTACGTTCTTGCTCATGCGTGTCTTGCTCTTCAGGTTTGGTCAGCGGTTGAGAGGTTGTACCTGCCACGTTGCGCCCTGGAAAACCAGGGTGCGATCACAGCGGGGATCGGGGTCGTCACCCAGGCGTCCAATGACCACCTCACCCGACTCGCGCAGGCGCCGGACAGCGGCCAGCAGGTCGGGATCCGGTGTCGAGGGTGCATCAATGGCACCACCGGCACTTTCCGTCGGCGGCATCAGGGTCATCAGGGCCTTGAGGTCGGTGGCAAAGCCAGTGGCCGGACGGGCGCGGCCGAACACCCGGCCCACGTCGTTGTAGCGGCCGCCATTGGCCAGGGCCTGGCCGTGACCGGGCACATAGGCAGCGAATACCACGCCGGTGTGGTAGTGGTAGCCGCGCAGCTCTGCCAGGTCGAAATACAGTTGCAGGTCGGGCTGCACCGCGCGCAGGGCGCCGGCGATGGACTCCAGGGCCTCGACCGCCTGCAGTGCTCCGGGCGCCTGCTCGGCGAGCTGCTGGCGGGCTCGCGCCAGTACCTGCTCATCACCGTGCAGGTCCAGCAGCCCGGTGATCATCGCCGCGACCGGCGCCGGCACCTCACCCAGGGCCACGGCCAGGTCGGGTCGCGACTTGCGCTGCAGGGCATCGAACACCGCCTGCTCGCATTCGTCATCCAGCTGGGCGGCGGCGAGCACGGCTTCGTAGACTCCCACATGCCCGAGGTCGAGAGTCACCCCCCGCAGGCCCGCACTGGCGAGTGTCGCCAGCATCAACTGGATGATCTCGAGATCCGCGGCCAGGCTGTCGTCGCCGTAGAGCTCCGCGCCAACCTGAATGGGGGAGCGGGAAGCCATCAGCGACTTCGGCCGCGTGTGCAGGACAGAGCCGGCGTAGCACAGACGGGTAATGCCCGGCTGGGCCAGGCTGTGGGCATCAATCCGGGCGACCTGGGGTGTAATATCGGCACGCACACCCAGGGTGCGTCCACTGAGCTGGTCGGTCATACGGAAGGTCAGCAGATCGAGATCCTTCCCCAACCCGATCAGCAGGGACTCGGTGAACTCCACCAGCGGCGGAATCACCAGCTGGTAGCCCCAGCCGTGGTAGAGATCCAGCAACTGTCGGCGCAGGTTTTCCACCACGGCCGCCTGGGCGGGAAGCACTTCCTCCACACCGTCCGGCAGTTGCCAGCGTTCCACTGTCACCATAAGCCCTGTTCCGCCTAATGAACCCAATACAACAGCAGCAGGCCCAGCAGCATGCTGCCGAGGCCGATGTTGCGAATAAGCCGATCTTCCAGTGCTGCCACCTGGACAATCATCTGTCGCCAGCGTCCCGGGCTGAGAAAGGGAAGCATCCCCTCAATCACCAGCACCAGCGCCAGAGCGACGGGTAGTACCTGCCAGAAATCCACGTGCCCCCCCGACCCCGGAGGGCCAAGTCCCAGTCGGCATGCCACTCAGCCATAAAAAAACCGCGGGGACGGCTCCTGATCATGGCAAGGCCGATGCCCACGGTTGCAGAATTCTATCACAGGCCACCCCGGGGGTACCCGTGATTTTTTGGTGCTATTCCCCTCCGCTGGGGTCTTTCAGATAGCGGAAGAACTCGCTGTCCGGCTTGAGAAGCAGCATGTCGCCACTGCCACTGAAGGCATCCTGGTAGGCGCGGAGGCTGCGGGTGAACGCGTAGAACTCCGGGTCTGCGCCAAAGGCCTCGGCGTAGATGCGGGTCGCCTCGGCATCGCCCTCACCGCGGATTTCCTGGGCATCCCGGTAGGCATTGGCCTCGAGCACTGTCACTTCGCGATCCGCCGCCGCACGAATCCCCTCGGCCAGCTCCTGCCCCTGGGAACGATGCTCCCGGGCTTCCTTCTCGCGCTCGGCATTCATACGCCGATAGACCGACTCGGAGACGTCCTGGGGCAGGTCGATCTGCTTGACCCGCACATCCACGACTTCGACGCCGTATTCGTCCAGGGCCACCTGGGAGAGCTCCTCGGTAAGGTCCTCCATCAGCTGGTCACGCTGACCGGAAACCACTTCCTGGATCGTCCGCACCGCCACCTGGTTACGCAGCCCGTCGTTGATACGCTGCGCCAGCAGCCCCATGGCACGGGACTCCTCGCCATTGGTCGCGGTGTAAAAACGCGCGGTGTCGGCAACCCGGAACTTGGCGTAGGAATCCACCACCAGGGCCTTCTTCTCCATGGTGAAGAAGCGCTCGGGTGTGGAATCCACGGTCAGCAGGCGACCCTCGAACTTGCGCACATTGTTGACGAAAGGCACCTTCACATGGATACCCGGCGCCAGGTCGGGATTGACCACTTCACCGAACTGCAGCATGACGGCCCGCTCGGTTTCCTTGACCACAAATATGGTGTTGGAAAGCACGAACAGCGCCAGTACTGCGACCAGCAGCCAGCTCATTCCTCTGCCACTCATCAGCGACCTCCCCGGCGAATAGTGTTGGCGTCGGCATCCTGCCGCAGCTGTTCGGCGACCGCGTTGGTCAGCTCGCGCAGGGCGTTGCTATCCACCCGCGGCACGCCACCGGGCGCCAGACTGCCACTGACGCCGCCCGTGGACTGGCTCTGCAGCTTGTCGAGGGGCAGGTACATCACGTTGTTACCGCCCTCGACGTCGACCATCACCTTGTTGGTGCTCGCCAGTACCTGCTGCACCGCCTCCAGATAGAGGCGCTCCCGGGTCACTTTCGGCGCCCGTGCGTATTCCTTCAGCAGCGCGCTGAAGCGGCTCGCCTCACCCTGGGCATTGGCCACCACCTGCTCCCGGTAGGCGCTGGCCTCTTCGATCGCGCGCTGGGCGCGACCGCGGGCCTCGGGAACGATACCGTTGGCGTAGGCCTCGGCTTCGTTCTTCAGGCGTTCCTCGTCCTCGCGCGCCTTGATCACGTCGTCAAAGGCGGCCTGCACCTGTGAGGGCGGCTTGGACTCGTCGACGTTGATCTTGACGATGCGAATACCGGTTTCATACATGGAGATGTAGCGCTGCAGGCGATCGCCTACCTCGATACCGATGCGGGCACGGCCCTCGGTCAGCACCGAATCCATGCGCATGTCGCCCACGACGTGACGCAGGGCGCTCTGGGCCGCGTGCTGCAGGGAGTTCTCCGGGTCTCGCACCCGCAGGACAAAACTGGTGGGGTCGTCGATCACGTACTGCACCGACATGCGCACCTCGACGATATTCTCGTCCTGGGTCAGCATGATTTCGCGGAAGCTGGCCGCACGGACACGGGTCGTGTTGACCTTGATGACCTCGTCAATCAGCGGCGGATTCCACTGCAGGCCCGGCTGCACCGTGTCGTAGTACTTGCCGAAGCGCAGCACGACCGCCCGCTCCTGCTCATCCACCTGGTAGAGACCCAGCAGCGCCCAGACTGCCACCGCAACCAGCGCCAGCACGCCCAGCAGGCTGCCCGAAACCCCGCGACCGGAACCGCTGCCACCACCGCGACGCCCACCGCCAAACAGGCCGCCGAGGCGCTCCTGGAGTTTTTTCAGGGCCTCGTCCAGATCCGGAGGCCCCTGATTGCCGCCGCCCCAGGGATCCCTGGGCTTGTTGTTGCCGCCACCCGGCTCGTTCCAGGCCATTACCGCACTCCTGTGATCAGATTCGCCGCAGTCTAACAAATTTTAACCCTGCGAGTGGACAAACCGCCTCATTGCTCCGCCGCGGACTCCGCCTTCATCAGCCGGTTCCATTCGGCGCGGGGGAGGCGCACTTGCAGGCGCGCGCGACCGTCGTCGCCGAAACGCTCCTCCGAGACGGCGTTGAGGCGGTAGAGGGCAGCGCGCAGACGCCCCTGTTCTGGTGCCAGCTCCAGGGACTCCTCGACCATGTCATCGCCGACGCGCTCCGCGATTGCCTGCAGGAGCAAGTCACAGCCGTCACCGCTTACCGCACTGACCCAGACACGCCAGGGCTTGCCGTCCTCGTCACGATCTATACGCGGCGGCTGCTCAAGCAGATCGAGCTTGTTGAAGACCTGCAGAACGGGGACCTCGCGGGCGCCAATTTCATCCAGTACTTCCTCGACCTGGGCAATATTGTCCTCCCGCTGATCACTTGCCGCATCGATCACATGCAACAGCAGATCGGCGCTGACCGTCTCCTCCAGGGTCGCCTTGAAAGCGTCCACCAGCTTGTGCGGCAGATGGGAAATAAAGCCCACGGTGTCGGCCAGAATCACCGGGCCCGCCTCACCCAGCTCGAGTCGCCGGAGAGTGGGATCCAGGGTCGCGAACAGTTGATCGGCCGCGTAGACCCGGGATTCCGTCAGACGATTGAACAGCGTGGACTTGCCGGCGTTGGTGTAGCCGACCAGAGAGAGCGTGGGCACTTCCGCACGGCGCCGTGCCCGGCGGCCCTGGTCGCGCTGACGCTGAACCTTTTCCAGGCGCGCGGTAATCGCCTTGATGCGGGCGCGCAGCAGGCGGCGGTCGGTCTCCAGCTGCGTTTCCCCCGGGCCGCGCAGACCGATACCCCCCTTCTGCCGCTCGAGGTGGGTCCAGCCGCGCACCAGCCGGGTGCTCATGTGCCGCAGCTGCGCCAGCTCCACCTGCAACTTGCCCTCGTGGGTACGCGCCCGCTGGGCAAAGATGTCCAGGATCAGACCGGTGCGGTCGAGCACCCGGCACTGCAGGGCGCGTTCCAGGTTGCGCTCCTGGCTCGGGCTGAGGGCGTGATTGAAGAGCACCACTTCGGCCTCGTGCTCGCGCACCGTGTCCAGGATCTCCTCCAGTTTGCCGGAGCCGACGAAGGTCTTGGGATGCGGCGCATCGCGACTGCCCATGACCCAGGCCATCGGATCGGCGCCGGCAGACAGCGCCAGCTCCTCGAACTCGCGGGGCTCCTCGCGCTCAATTTCTGAAGACAGGTGCAAGTGCACCAGCACGGCACGCTCGCCGGATGCAGGTCGATCGAAAAACAAGTCAGCCTCGGGAAGGAAAGCGCCCGGCGGCGCGGGTGCGCCACCGGTGGGAAGGGGGATCAGCTACCGGCGTCATCGTCTTCCGGCGGGTTCTGCATGGGCAGACGCACCACGCGGGACGGCACGACAGTGGAGATGGCGTGCTTGTAGACCATCTGGCTCACGGTATTCTTGAGCAGCACCACAAACTGATCGAAAGATTCGATCTGCCCCTGCAGCTTGATGCCGTTGACCAGATAAATGGAAACGGGGACCCGCTCCTTGCGCAATATGTTCAGATAAGGGTCTTGTAGCGTGTGCCCTTTCGACATGATTCTCTCCTCAGGCCGGCTCAACATGAGCCAAAAAATGATGAATGAAAAGTACGTACCTCTGTTGATCGCGCCAGCGCGACCAGGGTCTGGGCCGTCTCCGGTTGCCACCTGGCCTATTATAGATCAGGAACCCGGGTTGGTTGGGGCAATATCCAGAGAGTTCAAGGCAGCTTCGAGCAGTTTTTTCACTTTTGGTGAATTTTTACCCGCCGCGTCCACTGCCGACACACCCGGCTGGTCAGACCCTGCCGGAACGGAAACGTTCCCCGCGCTGTCGGTCAACAGCCAGGTCAGACCATGCCACTTGCGCAGCCAGGTCAACTGGCGCTTGGCCAGCTGTCGGGTCGCGGCTATCCCGCGCTCGACCGCCTCCTCCAGGGTGCATTCGCCGGCCAGATGTTGCCAGAGCTGCCGGTAGCCCACTGCGCGGATCGCCGGCAGGTCCGGGTGCAGGTCACCGCGCCGGTAGAGCGCGTCGACCTCTTCCAGCAACCCCGCCGCCAGCATCTGCCGGAAACGCAGGTCGATGCGCCGGTGCAGCAGCCCGCGATCCGCGGGGCAGACCGCCAGCTGACTGACCCGATAGGCGGCAGCGGGAGGGGCTTGCTCACCGGTCCGCGCCTGCCAGGCACTCAGGGGGATACCGCTGGCGCGATAGACCTCCAGGGCGCGACTGATACGCTGGGAATGATTGGGATGAATACGCGCCGCGACCTGCGGGTCGACGGCCGCCAGCTCGGCATGCAGCGCGGGCCAGCCCTCACGCTCGGCCCGACGGGCAATCGCCTCGCGCTCGACCGGGTCGCTGGCGGGCATATCCGCGAGCCCCTCGAGGAAGGCGCGGAAATAGAGCATGGTGCCACCCACCAGAATCGGCAACCGACCGCGGGCGACGATCTCGGCACAACAGTGCGCGGCGTCCACGGCAAACTGTGCCGCGGAGTAGCTTTCCGAGGGATCGCGAATATCCACCAGGTGATGCGGGTAGTCCGGCTTGGCCGTGCCGATGTCCATGCCCCGGTAGACCAGCGCGGAATCCACACTGA
This sequence comes from Haliea atlantica, assembly GCF_054779855.1. Lineage (NCBI taxonomy): Bacteria > Pseudomonadati > Pseudomonadota > Gammaproteobacteria > Cellvibrionales > Halieaceae > Haliea > Haliea atlantica. The sequence goes on from NZ_BAAGXL010000026.1 coordinate 84,108, forward strand.
CCAGCTCGCCGTTGAGGCGCTCCGCCAGCGCGATCGCCAGATCGGTCTTGCCGGCGGCGGTCGGCCCCATCACGCAGACCAGGCGCGGCCGCGAGTCGTTGGATGACATGGCTTACCGCCCCCGCAGGAACAGGCGGTCGAGATCCTCCAGGCCCAGCTGGGTCCAGGTGGGGCGGCCGTGGTTGCACTGGCCGGCGCGCTCGGTGGCCTCCATGTCCCGCAGCAGAGCATTCATTTCCGGGACCGTCAGCCGGCGGTTGGCACGCACCGAGCCGTGGCAGGCCATGGTCGAGAGAATCTCGTCCAGGTGCGCCTCGATGCGATCGGAGCTGCCGTACTCCGCCAGGTCCGCCAGCACGTCGCGGACCAGGGCGGGAATATCCGCATCGCGCAGGGCCACCGGCACCTGCCGGATCATCAGTGACTCCTCCCCGGCCACCTCGAGCACCAGACCCAGGTCGCTGAACAGGGCCGCGTGTTCACTGGCCAGGCGCACCTCACGCTGACTGACCGCCATCGCCTGGGGCACCAGCAGCGGCTGGCTGCGGACACCCTCGCTGGCCCGGGAGGCCTTGAGCCGCTCGTAGGTAATGCGCTCGTGGGCGGCATGCATGTCCACCAGCACCAGTCCGTGGGCATTCTCCGCCAGGATGTAGATGCCCTTGAGCTGGGCCAGGGCATAGCCCAGGGGGGGCACTTCCTCGGGCGCGGCCTGCTCCGGCATGCCCGCCGCAGGCGGGTGCAGCCCGGCATAGCTACGCACCTGCTCCAGCGCCAGCCCGGGGGCCGGGGCCGGCGAGGGACGGTAGCCCGCCGGCCCTGTCGGCGCCGGCGCCCCCCAGGACAGGCCCGGCTGGCGAGCCACCTCCCCGGTCTCCGTATCCACCGCCAGCCCTTCCGCGGTGCGCACCGGCGGCGCGGCCGTCTCCGGGCGGACCTCCGCCAGGGCCCGATGCAGGGTGCCGAAGACGCACTGGTGCACCGCGCGGCTGTCCCGGAAGCGCACTTCGTGCTTGCCGGGGTGCACATTGACATCCACCTGCGCCGGGTCGAGCTCGAGGAACAGCACAAAGGCGGGGTGGCGACCGTGATAGAGCACGTCGCGATACGCCTGCTTGACGGCGTGGGCAATCAGCTTGTCGCGGATCACCCGGCCATTGACGAAAAAGTACTGCGAATCGGCCTGGCTGCGGGAGAAGGTGGGCAGACCGACCCAGCCCCAGAGACGCAGATCCGTGCGCTCGCTGTCCAGGTGGATCGACTGCTCCATGAAGGCTGGCCCGCACACGGCCGCCACGCGACGGCGCGCCTGGACTTCATCCAGGGCGGGCTTCAGGGCGTGCACCACGCGGCCATTGTGACGCAGGGTGAAACCCACCTCGAAGCGCGACAGCGCCAGGCGCTTGACCACTTCCTCCAGGTGCCCGAACTCGGTCTTTTCAGTGCGCAGGAACTTGCGCCGCGCCGGAGTATTGAAGAACAGGTCGCGCACCTCGACAGTGGTGCCACGGGGGTGGGGCGCAGGGCGCACCTCGACCTGCATGTCGCGGCCCTCGCACAGCGCCGAGCAGCCCTCGCTGCTGTCCTCCCGGTGGTTGGTGGTCAGCGTAAGGCGCGAAACCGAGCCGATACTCGCCAAGGCCTCGCCGCGAAAGCCGAGGCTGCCCACCTGTTCCAGATCTTCCAGGCTGCGGATCTTGCTGGTGGCGTGGCGCGCCAGGGCCAGGGGCAGGTCATCGGGCTCCATGCCCTGGCCATTGTCACGCACGCGAATCAGCTGGACGCCGCCAGCCTCGACGTCGATATCAATGCGGGTGGCACCGGCATCCAGGCTGTTCTCGAGGATTTCCTTGACCACGGAAGCGGGGCGCTCCACCACCTCGCCGGCGGCGATCTGGTTGGCGAGCCTCGTGCTGAGGCGATGAATTCGGGGCATGGGCGGTTGCGGCGTGGTTGTCAGGTAGCGGGGATTTTCAGCGTCTGGCCGACCAGGATGCGCGAACCGTTGAGGCCGTTGTGGGCGCGCAGATCATTGACCGACACATTGAAGCGCTGGGCGATGTCGGACAGTGTATCACCCCGGGCAATGACATACTCCTGCCCGCCCTGCTCCTTCTGCCAGGCCAGCAGCGTACCCGCCGGCGGACTGTAGAGGAACCAGTCGCGAATCCCGGCGTGAATCGCCTGGGCCACCTTGCGCTGGTAGTCCCGGGTGGCCAGCTTGCTCGCCTCACCCGGGTTGGAAATAAAGCCGGTCTCGACCAGGATCGAGGGAATGTCCGGCGATTTGAGCACGGCGAAGCCCGCCTGCTCGACATTGCGCTTGTGCAGGCGGGCAATGGTATCCATGCGCCGGAGCACCTTGTCGCCAACGCGAGCGCTGTGGTCCAGGGTGCTGGTCATGGACAGGTCGGCGAGTACCCCCGCGAGCACGTCGTCCTTGTCGGAGAGCCGCACGCCCCCGACCAGATCCGCTTCGTTCTCCCGCTGGGCCAGGTAGGAGGCCGTGGTGGAGCTGGCACCGCGGGTGGACAGCATGTACACCGAGGCACCGTTGGCTTCCCGCCGCTTGAAGGCATCGGCGTGAATCGAGACGAACAGGTCCGCCTGGCGCTGGCGGGCCAGGTCCCGCCGCCCCTTCAGGGAGATATAGTAGTCACCGGTACGAATCAGCGTCGGGGAAAACCCGCTGTCCTGCTCCAGCAGTTTGTGCAGCTCCTTCGAGATGGCCAGGACCACATCCTTTTCGCGCAGGCGGTTGGGCCCGATGGCGCCGGGGTCCTCGCCGCCGTGACCGGCATCAATCGCCACGATAATATCGCGGCGGGCCGAGACGTCGGCCCGTTTCACTACGGCGGGAGCCGCTTCGGCGGGCCGCGGTGAGCGATCGTAGAGGTCGAGCACCAGGCGATCACCCGCCTGCTCGTTGGCCTTGAGCAGGAAGCTGCGGGGGTCCACCGCGGTTTTCAGGTCAAAAACCACCCGCAGATCATAGCCTTCGCGGATGCCCGAGCGCACCAGGCTGACCGGCGTATCCGCCAGCTCCAGCTGTTCCAGAGCGGCGGTCGACAGTGTCGTGCGCTGAATGTCCACGACAACGCGGTCCGGGGACTCCAGGGTCAGGACACGGTGCTCCGCCGGCGCCGTCAGGTCGAAGACCACCCGTGTGTGGTCGGGCGCACGCCACAGGCGCACGTCGCGCACCTCGGCCGCGAAGGCGGTGCCCGCCAGCGCGCCGCACAGACAGCACAAGAGCAAGCCTGCCAAGCGCCTCATGTCAACGCCGATCCTGCGCATCGTCCGGCGACTCCTCCTGGCCCAACCAGCCATCCAAGACCTCGGCCCCCTGCGGGGAAATTGCAACGGTTTCCAACCTGCGCCCGACACCGTCGAGGCGCAGTGTAATGACCAGGTCGGGCCGGGGCAAAACCCCATCACCGCGCTCCGGCCACTCCACCAGGCACAGGGCGTGGCCATCCAGGTAGTCGCGTATACCCATGAACTCCAGCTCCCCGGGGTCGCCCAGGCGATACAGATCGAAGTGATACACCGGCCCGGTGGGCAAGTCATAGGGCTCGACCAGGGTATAGGTCGGACTCTTCACCGCCCCGGAGTGGCCCAGGGCCCGCAACAGACCGCGCACCAGCGTGGTTTTACCGGCCCCCAGGTCACCGCGGAGGAAAATCAGCAGAGCGCGGGACGCCAGCGCGGCAGCCAGGTCGCCACCGGCCGCCACCGTCGCCGCTTCGTCCGCCAGCCAGCAGGCCCTGCGGCCTCCCTCCTGATACCTCGTCATCCCAGGAACCTGCGCAAAGGCAGCATGAGATCCGACGCCAGCAGGCCGCGCTGGCCGCCTGCGGCCGCCTGGTCGGCGGCGGCCCCGTGGAGGGCCACGCCCAGGCCCGCCGCTTCCAGCGGGGAGAGCCCCTGCGCCAGCAGGCCGCCCAGCAGCCCGGACAGAACATCGCCCATGCCCCCACTGGCCATGCCGGGGTTGCCGTAATCGGACAGCAGACCTGTCTCGCCATCGGTCAGCACACTGCCGTTTCCCTTGAGCAGGGCGACGCCACCCCACTGCTGCTGAAGCGACGCCACGGCGGCAAACCGGTCCGCCTGCAGGCCGGCTGTCGACGCGCCCAACAGGCGGGCCGCCTCGCCCGGGTGAGGCGTCAGGATATGCCCGGCGTCATGGGCGCGCAGCCAGTCGGCCCGGGAGGCCAGCAGATTGAGGGCATCCGCATCCAGCACGGTGGGCAGATTGGCCTCCAGGGCGGCCTGCAGCAACTGCTGCCCCCAGGGCCCCTGCCCCAGGCCGGGCCCGATCACCACAACATCCGCAGCTTCCAGCAGGGGCATCAGGTCCGCGCCGTTGCGCACCGCCTGACCCATCGCTTCCGGGCGGCGGGCCAACAGTCCGGGCAAGTGCGCTTCCCGAGTGGCAACCCGCACCAGACCGGCACCGCTGCGCAGGGCGGCCTCCGCCGCCATCAGCGCGGCTCCCCCCATGCCGTGGTCACCACCAATCACCAGCACAGTGCCGAAATGCCCCTTGTGGGCCGAGGGCAACCTCGCCGGCCAGGCTGCGAGCAAGGCCTCCAGGGAAAGGCGGCGCCAGGGTGCCACCTCCCCGGCGAAAGTCTCCGGCGGCACCGCCAGGTCATTGAGCAGCAGTGCGCCGCAGCACTCGGGACCGGAGAGGGTAAACAGCCCGCGCTTGAACGCGATGAAAGTGACCGTGAGATCGGCACGTACCGCATCGCCGAGAATCCGGCCAGTATTGGCGCAGAGCCCGGAGGGAATATCCAGGGCCAGCACGGGCAGACCCGACTGATTGCACTCGGCGATGGCCTGCGCTGCGGGCGCACGTACCTCGCCACCCAGCCCGGTGCCCAGCATGCCGTCAACCAGCACGCCCGGGGGCTGCAGGCAGCCAGAGCGCCAGGGCGCCATAGGCACGCCGGCATCGCGCGCCTGCTCGTGGGCCCGGGCAGCGTCCCCTTTTAACCGGGCGGGTTCCGCCAACTGCCAGACCTGCACCGGCAGGCCGCGCTTGTGCGCCTGCTCGGCCAGCAGATAACCGTCACCGCCGTTGTTGCCACTGCCGCAGAGCACCTGGAGCCGGTCCGTTTCCGGCCAGCGCTCCAGCAGAGCCGACAGCGCCGCCGACGCCGCCCGCGACATGAGAATGCCACCGGGGATCCCCAGCTCGCCAGTTGCCCGGGCATCCAGCGCCCGCGTCTCTTCCGCACTGTAGAGTGCCTCGAGTTCTCGCCAGTCGAACATTTGCCCCTTGCCCTTTCCGGGTTTCAACACTTGCCACTGCATCCTGCTAGACTGTGCGCTCCGGGCGCCACACGGCGTGATTATAGATTCCCCAACCGCTCGCAGCCCAGCCCCATGCCCCAGGATCAGGACTATCAACAGCTTCGCCAGGCGCTGGAGCAGCAGGCCCGAGATGCCGGCTTCCAGGCGCTCGCCGTGGCCGACATCGATCTCGCCGAGCACGAGGCGCACCTGGAGCGCTGGCTGGCGGCAGGCCACCACGGCAGCATGGATTACATGCAGCGCCACGGGCGCAAGCGCAGCCGCCCGGAGCTGCTGGTGCCTGGCACCTGCCGGGTCATTACCCTGCGCCTGGACTACCTGCCCGCAGGCCGTGAACCAGAGGCCACTCTACAGCAGAGCGACCGCGCCTACATCTCCCGCTATGCCCTGGGCCGCGATTATCACAAACTGATGCGCAAGCGCCTGGCGCGGCTGGCGGACTGGCTGCGCGAGCGCGCAGGGGGGGAGTACCGCGTGTTCGTCGACAGCGCACCGGTGCTGGAGCGCGCCCTCGCCGAGCGCGGCGGGCTGGGCTGGATCGCCAAGAACACCATGCTGATCAACGAGCGCGCGGGCTCCTGGTTCTTCCTCGGCGAAATCTATACCGACCTGCCCCTGGCAGCTGACGCGCCGCGGGAACAGAAACACTGCGGCAGTTGCCGCGCCTGCCTGGATATCTGCCCGACCCAGGCCTTCGTCGGCCCCTTCCAGCTGGATGCGCGACGCTGCATCTCCTACCTCACCATCGAGCACCGCGGCAGCATTGACCCGGAGCTGCGCCCCCTCATGGGCAACCGCATTTACGGCTGCGATGACTGCCAGCTGGTCTGCCCGTGGAACAAGTTCGCCCGACAGAGTGCCGAGGACGACTTCCAGCCGCGCCACGGCCTGGATGACGTCGAACTGGTGGAACTGTTTGCCTGGGATGAGACCACCTTCCTGCAGCGCACGGAAGGCTCGGCGATTCGCCGTATCGGGCACGCGTGCTGGCTGCGCAACATCGCCGTGGCGCTGGGCAATGCAGCCACCAGCGAGTCCGTGGTCAGCGCCTTGCGAACGCGACTCGAGCACCCCTCCGAGCTGGTCCGCGAGCATGTGGCCTGGGCACTGGCGCGCCACGGGGCTCTGTAGCCCCTGCGACACGCCAGCGACCCGGCAATCGGCCGCTAGGAGCTAGGACTTCTCTTCCCGCTCGCCCGCCGGCAGGACCGTCGGGTCACTGATCATCTCCGCCACGCCCCGCTCGGCCGACGGCGGCGGGTGATGCACCACACGGAAGACGATATCGTGGAAGCGCACTTCGTCGGCGTGCTGAAGCTGCGTGCGGCTACGCAGACGGCGCCCGTTGATCACGGTGCCATTGGACGAGTTGAGGTCCTCAATGAATAGCCCACCGTCCTGCAGGTCCAGGCGGGCATGCTGGCGTGAGACCTGGGGGCTGACCACGGCAATATCTGACTCCAGCGAACGGCCCATGACCACGCTGCGATCGATACCGAAGCTGAGCCCGGCCAGGGGCCCGGTCTCCGCAGACAGTACCCAGGTAAAGCGCGAGACGGGTTCCGACTGCCCGGCGGCGCCCGCCTGGCGGCGATCGTTGAGCGGGGGAATATTGGACAGCACCCGACGCTCCTGGAAGGGTGGCGTGCGCTCGACGCCTCCCGGGGTCAGGTCATACAGCCAGGCCAGGCCAAAGGCCAGCGGAAAACCCGCCACCGCCAGCACAGACAGTAGTTGAAGCCCCTGCTCCCGATCCATGCCCAGAATGGGCAGAAGCACCCAGGCCAACTGCAGTACGAGCCAGGCCGCCAGCAAGTACCACAGGCAGGCCCGCAGCACCTTGCGGCGTCGCAGTTCACGGTAGAAGGCTTTCAGACCCGACATTCCCGCCCCCCTCACCCGGTCCCCGCGGGCACCGGCACTTGTTTTCCCCACGACAGGTTGGCATGCCCGCCCGGACCTATTGAAGCAGGAGAACGCAAAACTGCCAACCAGTCTGCATTTTTGGCGGCACCCGTTCAGCCGGTGCGCAGAAAGTGCTCGCGGTAGTAACGCAGCTCGTTGATGGAGTCACGGATATCGTCGAGCGCCAGGTGCGTACCCCCCTTCTGCAGTCCCGCCGCCAGCTCCGGACGCCAGCGGTTGGCGAGGATCTTCAGGGTACTGACATCCAGGTTGCGGTAGTGGAACCAGGCCTCCAGACGCGGCATGTAACGAGCCAGGAAGCGGCGATCCTGGCAGATCGTGTTCCCGCACATGGGGGAAGCGCCAGCCGGCACCCAGTGGGCGAGAAAATCCAGGGTTTCCTGCTCCGCCGCCGCCTCGTCATGTTGACTGGCACGCACCCTGTCGACCAGGCCGGACCCCCCGTGCTGGCGGGTATTCCAGTCATCCATCGCGCCCAGAACCGCATCGCTCTGGTGCACTGCCAGAACGGGCCCCTCGGCCAGGGTGTTCAACTGACTGTCGGTGACAATCGTGGCGATTTCGATAATCCGGTCCCGATCGGGATCCAGGCCGGTCATTTCGAGATCAATCCAGATCAGGTGGCTGGCATCCTGCATCCCGGTCTCCCTGTACGGTGAAGTCGCCAGTGTAACAAAATGCCTCGACAGCTCCACGCCGGCGCTACAGAATGCCAGGCCATGAGCAAACGCAAACTCACCCGACAGCAAGCCTGGCGTATCGAGAAAATCCAGGCCGAGCGCAGTGCGCGCGCGCGCAAGCGTGCCGAGCGCTCCGATGAAGCCCTGGATTCCGGCGCCCTGGGCGAGGAGCAGAGCGGCCTGGTCATTGCCCATTTCGGCACCCAGGTGGAAATCGAGGGCGAGGACGGCCGGACACAGCGCTGCCATCTGCGTGCCAACCTGGAGAGCCTGGTGACCGGCGACGAGGTCGCCTGGTGCCCGGGCGAACCGACCGGCGTGGTGGTGGCGCGCCACCCGCGTCGCAGTGAACTGTTGCGTCCCACCCAGCACGGCGGCCTGAAGCCGGTAGCCGCCAATGTCGACCGCATCTTCGTGGTCATTGCCCCCCTGCCGCCACCCCACGCCAACCTGATCGATCGCTACCTGGTGGCGGCCGAGACCGTCGACATCGAGCCGGTACTGCTGGTCAGCAAGACCGACCTGCTCGACGATGACCCCGCGCTGCGGCAGCGCATGGACACGCTGCTGGCCCCCTACGACAGCCTCGGCTACAGGCAGGTCAGGGCGAGCAGCCGCCGGGGGGGACTGGATGATTTGCAGGCCGCCCTGGCGGGCCAGGTCAGCATTCTGGTCGGGCAATCGGGCGTCGGAAAGTCTTCACTGGTCAACGCGCTGCTGCCCGGGGTGGACCTGCAGGTCGGACCGCTCTCCAACCAGGGCGACAAGGGCACGCATACCACCACGACCGCGCGCCTCTTCCACTTGCCCGCGGGAGGCAGCCTGATCGACTCGCCCGGCATCCGCGAGTTCGGCCTCTGGCACATGCAGCGGGAGCAGGTGGAGTGGGGCTTTCGAGAATTCCGTGCGCTACTGGGGCACTGCCGCTTCCGCGACTGCCGCCACGAGCAGGAACCCGGCTGCGCCATTCTCGAGGCCGCGGAGAGCGGCCAGATCCACCCCGCTCGCCTGGAGAGCTACCGGCACATCATCGCCTCCCTGAACACCCCGGAGGAAGCCGGTTACCGCTGACGGCGCCGGGCGCTCAGCCGGCCACCCGACCGAGCGCCTGCCCCAGACGGACACCACCGCCGGCAGTCAGCCCAGGGCCCCAGTCGACGCGACCTTCCGGGAACAGCAGTATGACCGTGGAGCCGAGCTGAAAGCGGCCCATCTCGGCGCCACGCGCTAGGTCAACCGCCTCGGGGAGCTGCAGATAATCCCGCTCCTCCACCTGCCGCGGTGGCGGCGCCACCTGCCCCGCCCAAACCGTTTCGATGCCCGCCACGATCATGGCACCGACCAGCACCATGGCCATGGGGCCCGCGGGCGTCTCGAAATGGCAGACCAGGCGCTCGTTGCGCGCAAACAGGGCCTCTACACCGTCTGCCGTCACCTGGTTGACCGAGAACAGCTGGCCGGGCACATAGCGTGTCGCCACCAGCTTGCCGTCGACCGGCATGTGCACCCGGTGGTAATCCCGCGGCGAGAGGTAAATGGTGGCGAAGTGACCATTGCGGTACCAGGCGGCCCGCTCGTCGTCACCGCCCAGCAGCGACCAGGAGGAATAACGGCGCCCCTTGGCCTGGATCAGACTGTGCTCCTGAATCCGCCCAATCTGGCTGATGGTGCCATCCGCCGGACACAGGATGCCCTCCTCCGCCAAGGGGCGTGCACCCGGCCGCAGGGCCCGGGTAAAAAAGGCATTGAAGGTCGGGTAGGCCGTCGGGTCGGGCTCTTCCGCCTCGCTCATGTCGACCTTGAAGGCGCGAATGAACAGCTGGATCAGGGCATTTTTCAGCCACACGGGGCGGTACAGGCCGGCCAGCCAGCCCACCGAACGGGAGAGCAGGTGCTGGGGCAGGAGGTATTGCAGGGCGATGAACAGGGCTTTCATGGGGGCGGGACTCGTCAGGGGTCAACAGCGGCCAGTAAACAGGCGCACACCTTACCAGAACTGCCGGCATCGGGGTGAGCGACCGGACCCGGCCGCCCACCTGACGGCCCTCTACAGCTGCTCCTCGGCAAAAGCGGCGAGACGCGAGCGGACAATCCCGTTGACGTGCATGATGCCCGCGTGGGGATAGGCCTTGGCCTTCTCCACCAGGTAGGTCAGCCCCGAGGTGAGGGGGGAGATGTACTTGTTGTCGATCTGCGCCAGGTTGCCCAGCACCACGATGCGAGAATCCGCCCCGACCCGGCTGATCACCGACTTGAGCTGGAACTGGGTCAGTCCCTGGGCCTCGTCGATGATGATGTAGGCGTTGTTGAAGGAGCGCCCGCGCATGAAATTGAGCGACTTGAACTGGATATTCGCGCGCTCCTTGACGTAGGCGATACTGCCACCGCAGGACTCGTCGGCACCGTGGAGAATTTCCAGGTTGTCGTCGAAAGCAGCCAGCCAGGGGGCCATCTTCTCCTCCTCGGTTCCCGGCAGGAAACCGATATCCTCGGCGATCGGTGGCGTGGACCGCGCCACGATCAATTTGCTGAAACGTTTCTGCTCGAGGATCGCATGCAGGCCATAGGCGAGCGCCAGCAGCGTCTTGCCCGACCCGGCGGGACCGGTCATCACCGTCATGTCGACATTCTCGTCGGCTAGCAGCGCCATGGCCATGGCCTGCTCCATGTTGCGCGGTGACATGCCCCAGAAGCGCCGGTGCATCAGGCTGTCCCGACTGTCGCAGCGCAGGTAGACATAGTCGCTGTCGATGCGCTGCACCACCGCCACCAGGTCGCGTTCGTCGAGGTAGAACAGGCGCGGATAGGCCTCGGGCAAGTAGCGCCGGGGTACGCGGTGCAGGGTCACCGCCTCCTCGCGCAAGGTGTCCACCTCCGGAATACGCGACCAGAAATCCCCTTCCACCACCTGGTAGCCCTTGGCCAGCAGGTCGATATCGTCGAGGATGCGGTCCCGGCGGTAGTCCTCCACATGCATCAGGCCCGAGCCCTTGGCCTTGATGCGCATGTTGATGTCCTTGGTCACCAGGCAGACAAAGGCCCCGGGCTGTTCCGCCTGCAGGCGCAGGGCGACGTTGATGATGCGGTTGTCATTGGCCTGGTCCTGGGTGACATCCAGGTAGGGCACATCGCCGGCATCGGTGAGCAGCTGGTCGGGGTAGATGGCCAGCGTTCCCAGAGGCCCCTCGACCGCGCTGCCCGGGACGTCCACCCCCGCCTGTATGGACTGCGGCGAAGCGCCGTCCACCACTTTGTCGATCATGTTGATGGCTATCCGCGCCTCGCGACTGACGGTCTTCTCGTGGCGGTCCTTGATGTGGTCCAGCTCCTCCAGCACGGTCATGGGAATGACCACATGGTGTTCGTTGAAAGCAGTAATGGCGGTGGGGTCGTGAAGCAGGACATTGGTGTCCAGGACGTAGGTTTTCTTGACGACCGCTTTCAGTGCGGTCTTTTCGATGCGCAGGGAAGTGCCTGAGTCCATACAGCAGTCCTCGTGGGTTGGGGCAGGGGCGTAGCGGAAAACAGGAGAAGAGAATCAGGGGGCGGGAGGGGGTGTTGACGAATCGGCGAGCGGCACCTCCAGGCTCCGGGGGAACGGAGGTGGGCAGGAGGACAGTCTCGCGTCGGCGGTCGTCTCAAGGGCACTTACCCGCATCGGGATACACCACAACTTGCCTTCGAGTGAACACCCGGGCGGACACAAAGTCAATGCTGGCACGATGTCGGCCCGCAGGAGGGACAGTGCCCCTTCCGGGACACGCTGCGAGTACATCCTTGTACGCTCGGCGTCGGCATCCATGCCTCCGACGGTCCCGGAAGGGGCACTGTCCCTCCTGCTACCGTCAGCGCGACGCCCGGCGAGCCTGACAGGCGCGGTGAATTCGGCTACGATGCCGGATTGCTGAAAGGACCCTGTTCACCATGTTAGACAGCGACTCGCTCTCCAGGCTGAAAGGCCTCAAATCCCAGATGGAGGCTGAAAAAGAGCGCGCCGACGCCACCGTCAAGGGGACCCAGTCCCGCTACGGTTTCGCGGTGCTTGACGATGGCCGGGAAGTTTTTATTCCACCCGACGAAATGCTCAAGGTGTTTCCCGACGACCGGGTGCGCGTGTGTGTGCGGCCGGGCAAGGACAACCGCACCGTCGCCGATATCGAAAAGCTGCTCGACAGCCCCCTGGCCGACTTCACCGGACGCTGCGTGCGCAAGGGCAAGGCCATCTTCGTCCAGCCCGACCTGCCCTGGCTCAAGCGCTGGCTGTTCATACCGCCGCACGCACGCAACGGCGTCAAGGAGGGCGACTATCTCCGCGCCGCGATCCTCCGTCACCCGATCCGCGACGGCAAACCCCAGGCCAAGGTGCTGCAGGTCTACGGCAACGACGAGACCCCGGGCATCGAAAACAGTTACTGCATGGGCAAGTACCGGCTGCCGGTCGACTGGAGCGGGCCCGCCCGCGGCGAACTGCAGACGCAGCTGACCCAGTGCAGCCCACTCCAGGACAGCGCGCGGAAAGACCTGACCGGGCTGGAGTTTGTCTCCATTGACGCCAGCCGCACCCTGGACATCGATGACGCTCTCTACGCCGACAGCAGCAGCGAAGGCTGGACCCTGTATGTCGCGATTGCCGACCCCACGGCGTGGATTCCCCGCGGCTCGCGCTTGGAGGAAGACATCGCGGCACGGGCGACATCGGTGTATTTCCACGGTGACGTACTGCCCATGCTGCCGGAGGAACTGGCCCAGGTGCACTGCGCCCTGGCAGAGGGCGAGGACCGCCCCGCCCTGGTCTGCAAGCTCAGCGTGAACAATGAGGGTGAACTGGGCGAGTTCGAGTTTATCGAGGCCACGATCCGCTCCCGCGCCAAGCTCTCCTATGTGGCAGTGGATCGCTATCTGAACGGCCACGCCGACGAGCTGATGAGCCACGCCACGCCCCTGGAGGCCCTGTACCAGCTCTACCGTGCGCTGCGCGGGCGCCGCGAGGCGCGCGAGCTGGTGATGGAGGATCGCCAGGAGTTCCGCTGGATTCTCAACGACCGCAAGCAGATCGATCATATCGAGCCCCACGAGAAGCTGCTTTCCCAGCGCCTGGTGGAGGAATGCATGATCGCCGCCAACCGCTGTGCCGCCAGCTTTCTCCAGCGCCACCAGGCGAAGGGCCCCTTCGTGGTCCACCCCGGCTTTCGCAACGACCGCCTCGACGAGGCGCGTCAGTTCCTCGCCCTGCACGCCCCCGCCACCGAGGCCCTGGACCTGGCCAGCCGCGAGGGCTACCGCGACATCATGCGCGCCCTTTCAGAAGACGGCGGCGATCTGCCCCTGCGCGCCATGGTAAACCGTCTGCTGACGCGGGCGGAGATCACCACCGAGGCGGGACTGCACATGGGCATGTCCCTGGAGTCCTACACCAACTGCACCTCGCCCCTGCGCAAGTACGTGGACTTTCTGGCACACCAGCAGATCAAGGCTGTGCTGCGAGGAGAGCCCGCGGACCGCGTCGATGCCGACATGCTGGCCCGCCTGCAGGCTCGCCTGCTCAATGTACGTGCCGCCACCCTGGAGGCCGAGCGCTGGCTGGCAAGCCGCTACCTGGCCCGCCTGGCCAAAGACAACAGCGAGGGCTTCCCCGCCCACATTACCCACGTCAACAGTTCCGGATTTACCGTGCGACTGGACGACTACGGGCTGGAGGGCTTTGTGGACCTGCGCAAGGACCCGGAGAAGTTCAGTTACGACAAGTGGACCGCCAGCTTGACCAGCACCACCCGTCGCTTCCAGCTGCACCAGGCGGTGCGGGTGGACTACCAGGGCGCCGATGGCGAAAACCAGCACCAGGCGCAGTTCGGCCTGCGCGCGGGAGAGGGGCTCAAGCCACCGAAAGGCCCCGCGGAGCACACCGATCAGGCCGCGCCGCCAAACGGGCCGCCGGCCTGAGCCCTCCTCCCCCGCCGGGTCACGCCATCAGCGGGGGCACTACAGGCCCCAATCAGGCGGCCTGCAGGATGCTGTCCGCCCGCTGCAGGTAGCGCTCGACGCGGGCGGCAATCCGCTCCAGCGACTCCACTTTCATGCCGCCTCCGGCGCCCTTCTGCAGCCTCGCATAGACCCCTTCGACGATGCAGGCCTGCTTCCACCAGCTGAAGGCGAGGTACCAGTCCAGGTGCCGCAGTGTCAGGCCTGCTCGGGCCTGGTAGGTCTCCAGGACCGCCTGACGCCGCGGGAAGTTTGGGTTGCGCGTCGGTGGATCCATCAGCCAGGTCAGGCTGTCCTCCGGTTCCGCCCAATAACACAGTGACCAGACAAAGTCGGCGACAGGGTCGCCAATCGTGCACAGCTCCCAATCCAGCACGGCAGCCAGGTTCCAGTCGCCATCCAGCACCACGTTGTCGAAGCGGTAGTCGCCGTGCACCAGACCGGGTGCCGTCTGCGGCTCCGGCACGCTCGCTGCCAGTGCCCGGTGCAGGCGATTGAGCAGCGGCAGATCGCGCGTGGCGCCCGCCTCCACTTGCGTCGCCCAGCGCTTGAGCTGGCGCTCCAGGTAGTGCTCGTGCCGTGCCAGGTCCGCCAGTCCCGCCGCCTCGAGGTCCACCTGGTGCAGTCGCACCTGCCCTTCGATCAGGCTGTCTGAGGCGCGCTCGCAGGCGGCGGCGGACATCGTCCCGGTAGCGGCGAGGTCCCGCAGGATGTGCCCTTCGACCTTTTCCATGCAGTAGAACTCGGCGCCGTTGACCGCCGGGTCATCGCACCAGGCCAGCATCTCGGGCACTGGCACCCCGGACCCCGACAGCGCACGCATGATGCGGTGCTCCCGCCGCATGTCGTGGGCGGTGGCGATCCGCGCCCGCACCGGCGGGCGACGCAGCACGAAGGCGCCGCCGCCAGCGTCGCTGACAATGTAGGTCAGGTTTGAACCGCCGGCCGCCACCAGTTCGAAGTGGTAGGGGGGCGGATGCCCCGGCAGTGCCTGCGCCAGCCAGCCGCTCAGCGGCTCTCGATTAATGCCCTTCACCTCAGCCATCCGCCGACTCCCTGCGCACCCTTGCCAGTTGTTCGCCATAGCGGGCCATGGCCCGCGCCCGCTGCTCCGGAATGTACTCCCGCGGTTTGCCCTCCCGGGGCGTCAGTCCTTTCAGCACCAGGCGCGCCACGGTCTGCCGGTGCACCTCGTCGGCGCCATCGGCGACCCGAAGCCCGCGCCCCGCGCGGTACATTTTCTCCAGCGGCATATCGCAGGAGTAGCCGAGAGAGCCGTGCACCTGTATCGCGCGGTCGATGACGCCGAGCATGATGTTCGGCAGGGCAAACTTGGCCGCCGCGATATCCTTCTGCGCCTGGGGACTGTGGGGCCCACTGCTGTCCATGGTCCAGGCCGCCTTGAGCACCAGCAGACGGGCCATTTCGATCTCCACGTAGCTGTCGGCAATCATCGCCTGCACCATCTGGTGCCTTCCCAGGGGCTTGCCCTTGCTGACCCGGGAGACCGCCCGCTCCTGCATCATTTCGAAAGCGCGGTTGCACTGGCCGATCATGCGCATGGCGTGATGAATGCGACCGCCACCCAGGCGCTTCTGCGCCAGGATGAAACCATCCCCGGGCTCCCCGATCATGTGGTCCAGGGGCACCCGACAGTCCTCGAAGCGCAGCTCGGTATGGCCGCCAATGCGACTGGCCAGGTCCCCCGCCTCCGTGTAGGCAGGATGGGCCATGGTGCCGATATCGCGGATCAGCCGCAGACCGGGGGTGCCCCGGGGCACGATCACCATACTGGCACGCCGATGCGGAGGCGCCTCCGGATCCGTCACCACCATGGCCACCAGGAAGTCCGCCACCGAGGCATTGGAGGTGAACCACTTGTGCCCGTTCAGGACCCAGTGGTCGCCGTCGCGGACACAGCGGGTCTCGATGCCGGTGGGGTCGGAGCCGGAATTCTCGAACTCGGTGAGCGAGAAGGCGGAGCGCTGCTCGCCCCGCAGCAGCGGCGCGAGCCAACGCTCGCGCTGTGCCGTATTGGCTCCGGCGGCAATCAGCTCGGCATTGCCGGAGTCGGGGGCCTGGCAGCCGAACACTTCGGGCGCCAGATCCGTGCGCCCCAGCACCTCGTGCATCAGCGCCAGGTGTACCTGCCCGCGCCCCTGGCCGCCGTCCTCGGGCGGCAGGTGGGCCGCCCACAGGCCGCGCTCCCGGACCTGCTGCTTGAGCGGGGCAAACATCGCATCCATCTGTTGCTGGTTGAGATCCTCCAGCAGCAGCTCCAGCGGGATGACTTCCTCGTCCACGAAACGTCGCATCCAATCCAGCTCTTCCTGCACGGATGCCGCAATACTGAAATCCATCGTTATTCTCCCGTCACCAACCCAGACTCAAGGGGCTCGCCGCCCGGCACGCCAACTGGCGCAACAGCACGCTGCCCCGGGCAGCCTGTCTCCAGGCAGTAGAGCACAGAAGAATTATGTACTCAACATCATTTTTGAACTAGAATTCACTTTTATGAAACAGAACCCCTTCATGCCGCCGGGGGTGAAGCAAAAGAGGAAGTGACGTCTTATGGGCTTGCGGGAAGAAAAAAAACGGCACACCCGTCAACAGATCCTGCACGCCAGCGCTCAGCGGTTTAGTGATCGGGGTTTCGAGGGCACACGCATGGACGATATTGCCCGGGATGCCGGCGTGTCGCGCACCACCCTGTTCAATTACTTTCCCAGCAAGGACGATATCGTGCTGGCGATGGCCAGCAGCTTCGAGCAACAGTTCCCGGAGCGCATCCGCGCCAGCTGCCACTCACCGGCCAGCACCCGCGAGCGCCTCACCGACATTTTTCGGGAGGCAGCTCACTACTTCACCCGACATCGCGCACTCAACGCGGTTATCTACCCCGAGCTGACCCGCATACGCGGCGGCCGGGACCGGAGCAATCGGCAGGTGACGGACGCCTACCGGGAGGCCTTCACCGAGCTGCTGCAAATCGGGCGGGACCAGGGCGATGTCAGATCCGACATCGCCAGCGACATCCTCGCCGACATGCTGTGGTCGGCCCTTTCGACCGGCCTCTACCGGGCCTTCGGAGAACACGACAAAAAGCGCGACATTGAAGCCGCATTCGCCGACTACGCCCGCCTGATGGCGGATGCCCTCGCCCCTCCCCGCCAGCCCGCTGTACCGGCAGTGCGCTAGAAGTGCGCGTTGCCCGGCGTGCGTGGGAACGGGATCGCGTCGCGGACATTCTCCATGCCCGTGACATAATTGAGCAGACGCTCAAACCCCAGGCCAAACCCCGCGTGGGGGACGCTGCCGTAACGGCGCAGGTCGCGGTACCACCAGAGCTCGTCACGCAGGCCGGGGTCCATGCGCTGGTCGAGCACCTCCAGGCGCTCCTCCCGCTGGCTGCCGCCGATGATTTCTCCAATACCCGGCGCCAGAACGTCCATTGCGGCCACGGTCTGCTCGTCGTCATTCAGGCGCATGTAGAAGGCCTTGATATCCTTCGGGTAATTCATCAGGACCACGGGCCTGCCGACGTGTTTTTCGGCCAGGTAGCGCTCGTGCTCGGAAGCCAGGTCCGTACCCCAGGCCACCGGGAATTCAAAGCTTTCACCACAGTTTTCCAGGATACGGACCGCCTCGGCGTACTCCATGCGCTCGAAAGGCTGTTCAATCACGCCGCGCAGGCGCTCGATAACGCCGCTGTCGATACGCTGCTGGAAGAACGCCATGTCGTCCTCGCGTTCTTCAAGAACCCGGGTGAGCAGGTGCTTGAGCAGGCCCTCGGCCAGGTCGGCATTGTCCTGCAGGTCGGCAAAGGCCACCTCGGGCTCCACCATCCAGAACTCCGCCAGATGACGGCTGGTATTGGAGTTTTCCGCGCGGAAGGTGGGGCCGAAGGTGTACACCTTACTCATCGCCAGGCAGTAGGACTCCACCTCCAGCTGGCCGGACACGGTCAGGAAGGCCTCGCCATCGAAGAAGTCCTGAGCAAAATCCACGGCGCCGGCCGGCGTGCGCGGCAGGTTGGCGAAATCCAGGGTGCTGACCCGGAACAGCTCCCCCGCACCCTCGCAGTCACTGCCGGTAATGATCGGTGTATTGACCCAGTAGAAGCCGTGCTGATGGAAGTAATTGTGAATGGCGTTGGCCAGGGTCGCGCGGACCCGGGTAATCGCCCCGAAGGTGTTGGTGCGCGGGCGCAGATGCGCCTGGGTGCGCAGGTACTCGAAGCTGTGCCGCTTTTTCGCGATGGGGTAGGACTCGGGGTCCTCGACCCAGCCGTGGACCTCGACCGAACTGGCCTGGATTTCCACGCTCTGCCCTTTGCCCTGGGAGGCCACCAGCTCCCCGTGCACGGTCACCGCACAGCCAGTGGACAGGTGCAGGACCTCGCTGTGGTAATTCTCCAGCTCACTGGGCACCACCGCCTGCAGGGCATCAAAGGCGGAGCCATCGTGCACGGCGAGGAAAGAGATGCCGGCCTTGGAGTCACGCTTGCTGCGCAGCCAGCCACTGACGGTGACCTGGCTGCCAATGGCGAGGGCGCCTGACAGGATGTGCGCGACGGGGGTGGAACGGGGCATGGATGAACTCCCTGGGCCTGAGTCGGAAAGACCCGCAGGATACCCAAAAGCCGCCGGGCTCGGCCAGCCTCAGCGAATGCGGCTGAGGGTATTGTTGGCCAGCCGCAGGGGCTCTCGCAGCGCCGGGCCCGCCAGGCTGAAGCCCAGCACCGGCGACTGCCCACCCGCAGCCGACCAGCGCGGGGGGCGCCTGTGCTCGAGAACACTGACACGTCCGTCCAGGCCCAGCCGCCAGACCGGGCGGTTGCGGAAGTCCCACAGCGCTTCATCGGTCATGAACAACAACACATCCGTGCGGTGTGCGACCCCCGGGGGCAACAGGGGAGGCTCGGCGCTGGTGGAGGCGTAGTGGGCCACCACCGCGCCGGCAACCAGCAGAGCCCCTTCACCGTACTGGCCGCCCTCGCCGAAGGTCATCGGCACCACCTCGGGAAACACCAGCACCGCCCGGGCGCTGTCAATCAGGCGGGCCAGGTCGGGAGAACCGTGTGTGACCCGGTCCAGCACGCGACTGGCCCGTTGCTCCAGGGTATCCACCCGCGGCGGAGACTCGGCCCGGATTGATCCGCTTGCCACCGACAGCAGGCAGAGGAGGCACCACAGACCCGTGAGCCGGCGCCAGGCGCTCACGTCAGATCCACCCCGGTCCACTCCACCGACAGCGCCCACAATTGTTCGGCGGCCTGTGGATCGGTGGCGTGGGACTGCACGCCCTCGAAGTCGTCCGGGCCCGCCGCGGCCGCCACATGGCAGTCCTCCAGATACAAGCCCCCGCAGCCCTCGAGATCAGGCGCCGTGGCCGCCCAGACCGACGTCGCCGCCCCCTGGGCCGGGGTCTTGAACTGCAGCCGGGTGCCCTCGGGCAAGTTGCGGGTCATGGCGCGCATGTCGTCAGCATCCATGTGGCGGCCCAGCTCGGTATTGATGGCACCCGGGTGTACCGCAAAAGCGCGCACGCCGCGCTCGCGCAGGCGGGCGTCCAGGGCCACCGTGAACAGGACATTGGCGGTCTTCGACTGCCCGTAGGCGTCCCACTTGTCGTAGGCCCGCTGCCGGTAGTTGGGGTCATCGAAGTGCATGCCGCCCATGCGATGACCGGCAGAACTCAGGTTGACCACCCGCGCCGCCCTTCCCGGCTCTGCGGCGGCCTGCAGAGCGGGTGCGAGCAGCACCGTAAGCAGGAAATGGCCAACGTGATTGGTACCCAGCTGCATCTCGAAGCCCTGCCGGGTATGGCCGAGCGGAGTCGCCATGACTCCCGCATTGTTGATCAGCAGATCAATGCGGGGCCAGTCGTGCAGGATACCCTGGGCAGCCTGGCGAATCTGGTCGAGATCAGCCAGATCCAGCCGGACACTGTGCAGCCGCTCCGCGGGCACCTCATTGGCCAGACGCTCACGCACCGTTTCCAGCTTTGCCGTGTCCCTGGCCAGCATCACCACCTCGGCACCCGCGGCGGCCAGGCTGCGCACGGTCTCCACACCCAGCCCCGCCGAGGCCCCCGTCACTACCGCCACCTTCCCCGCCAGGGAAACGCCCTGCAGCACTTCATCGGTCGTCGTTTCGAAGGCCATTCATTCGCTCCTGTAGCTGTTATCATGCACGGCACGCGGGGCGCGCGTCTTCGCCCGCACTCCGCACCGGAACACGACTCTACCGGAAGGCCAATGAACAGGGAACTGATGGCACAGATCGACACGGCGCAGTACATCAGTCTGGCCACCCGCCGCCGCAACGGCAAATTTGTACCCACACCGGTGTGGTTTGCGCCGCAGGGTGGAGCCTACTATGTGTTTTCCTCGGGCGATGCAGGCAAGGTCAAGCGCCTGCGCAACTTCAGCGATGCCCGTATTGCCCCCTGCACAGTCACCGGCAAGCTGACCGATGGCTGGGTGGAAGCCAAAGCACAGCTGATCGAGGACCCCGCCGAAATACGCAGCGCGCTCGAGGCCCTGCAACACAAGTATGGCTGGCAGATGCGCCTCATCAACTTCCTGTCACGGCTGAGCGGCCGGCTCAAGCAGCGCGCCTACATCCGCGTACTGCCGCGTTCGGGGGGCTGAGCCCGGGCCTGCTGCAGTACCCGCAGCTTTCCTTCCAGGGCGCGCACATCACTGTCCAGGCTGGCGGCCGCCAGGGCGCGCTCCAGCAGTGCCTCGGCGCGGCGGTTGTGCCCCAGGCGCAGCTCCACCAGAGCGGCCTCCTTGAGCAACTGACTGTCATCCGGGAGCAGTTTCAGTGCCCGCTGGTAATGGACAAGGGCAGCCGTCCAGTTTTCCTGTGCCCCCGCGTGCTGGGCCAGTGAGGCGTGATACCAGGGGCTGCTGTCCCGGTGCTGCCTCAAGGCGTACTCCCAGCGCTGGCGTTCGCTGTCCCGCCCCTGCCGACTGTAGAGCAACACCAGGTTGTTCATCGCGGAGCGCTCACGGGAATCCAGCTCAAGGGCGCGCAACCAGGCCTCCTCGGCAATATCCTCCCGCTCCGCGTGCCGGTAAAGCACCCCGACATTCACCCACAGCTGCGCCATGTCCGGCGCAAGGCGCAGGGCACGCAGGGATTCCCGCCAGGCCAAGCCCATATCGCCGGCTTCCATGGCCTCCACGGCCAGGTTGTTGTAGTGCAGCGCCGCCGCCTGGTAGTCGCGCAGCAGGTGGGTACCGGCCACGTCCCCGGGCTGCAAGGGGTCGATATCGACCATGTAGCGATTGCCATCCGGCAGCCGCACCACCACGTTCACATGCAGCCCGCGGGCAACCCGATCGCCCAGATGTGACCACTGGGGACGGACCTCGAGCCACTGGAAGCGCGCATCCAGGCCCGCTTCGCGGGCCAGGGCCACGAACAGGTTGGCGTATCCGAGGCAATTGGCAGTGCCGCGGTGGAACACCTCGCGGGCACTGCCGTCGGCAAAGGGGTCGTACTGGAGGCCGAGGGTTCCCGCGCCGCGCAGCGCCTCGTGCAGGCTGGTCAGACGACGCTGGGGATGCGCGTCCCGGGGGGCGTAATGGACCAGAAACCGGCGCATCGCCTCATCCAGCCCCAGCAGGTCGGCAGCCGGTTCATCCGCTGCGGCAGATGCCTCAATGCCCGGCAGGGGCGGCAGGTCACGCACGGCATCGGCAAAGCGTGGCGCGTGGCTGCAGCCCACCACCGTGATCAGCGCCAGGGTGATGATCAGCCTTGCGACCCGGATACCGCGGAACGGGCTTGTCATACCGGCCCCTCTCCCTTTAGCGTTGGTCAAAGTATAGACCGTTCAGCGGCGATCTGCCGTCGCCCGGCCAGCGTCGTTCAGCGCCGGGATCGCGGTTTTCTTGACCCGCATCAAGGCGGAAAGGCCGCGGCTTTTCCACACTGGGAAGTATCGGCAACCCGAATCAGGGAGGTTTGACATGACCCAACACATGCGCCCGGAAGACACCCGGGAAGACGAACGCACACTCAAGCGCCTGGCGGCAGTCACCGCGGGCTTTCTGGTGGCGACCGCGGTCATGGCGGTGGTGATCGGCCTGGTAATGGGCTGAGTTCAGGCCGCCGTATGCAGCCCGCACTCGCGGCCGTCGTGCACCTTGGTGGGATCGAAATAGTGACGGCAGGTGGGAAGGTGGTGCTCGGCCATGTAGGCCTCCACGTCGGCCTCCGACCAGTAGAACAAGGGCGCCACCTTGAGAATGCCGCGGTCATCCAGTGACACGACGTCCAGGGTCTTGCGGTGTTCGGTCTCTTCCCGGCGGATACCGGTGAGCCAGATCTCCGGCTGGAACTCCGCCAGCGCCCGCGAAAAGGGCTCGAGCTTGACCTGCCGGGTAAACTCCCGGTGGCGCTCTTCGTCGTCCACCGTGGGGATGCCGCCCATGATTGCATTGCGGCGTTCGGAGGTCATCAGCGGTGAGTAGACATGGATGTTGAGCGCCAGATCCTGGATCAGACGCTCGGCCACCACGTAGGTATCCCGCAGGTTGTAACCGGTATCCACCCAAATCGTCGGCACGGAGGGATCCACCTGGCTGACCAGATGCAGCATCACGGCGGCATTGCGCCCCATGCTGGTGGTGGCAATGGTGCGGCGGCCCTGGGCCAGGGCCCAGCTAACCACCTCGCCGGCACTGGCGTGGCGGAGCGCGGCGTTGGCCTTGGCAATATCAATATCCACTACAGATCGCGTCACACAGAACAGGATGAGCGAGGCACTTTAAAGAATCAAAACAGCCTTGCCAAATAACTTACTTGCATATCGTTATGCAGCCCCCCGGCCCCCGGTGCACCGACATCAGGGGCTTTGAGCGGATCGGCCAATCGCCCTGACACCCCGGCACCATTGCAGCGCGCCCCGGGCGCGCCAATACTGCGGCAATCCACTGTCAGTCCGGGAGCACACCATGACGCAGACCCTGTCCGAACGCCTGGGTATCGACTACCCCATCTTCGCATTCACCCACTGCCGCGACGTGGTTGTCGCCGTCAGCAAGGCCGGCGGTATCGGCGTACTCGGCGCAGTGGGCTTCACGCCCGAGCAGCTGAAGGAAGAGCTGGACTGGATCGACGAGCACATCGGCGACCGCCCCTACGGCGTGGATATCGTGATCCCCCAGAAGTACGAGGGCATGGGGGACATGAGCCCGGAGGAACTGGAAGCCCAGCTGTGGAAAATGATTCCCCCGGAACATATCGACTTCGCCCAGAAACTGCTCGCCGACGCCGGCGTGCCGGAATGGCCCGACGGCAGCAAGAGCATGGGTCTGCTGGGCTGGACCGAAGCCACCGCCACGCCGCTGCTGGAAGAGGCGCTGAAGCGGCCCAAATGCCGTCTGATCGCCAACGCGCTGGGCACCCCGCCCGCGGACAAGATTCGCCGGGTACAGGAATCGGGCCGCCTGATCGGCGCACTCTGCGGCCGGGTCAAGCAGGCCGTGGCCCACAAGGAGGCCGGGCTCGATTTCGTGGTGGCCCAGGGCGGTGAAGGCGGCGGGCACACCGGCGACGTCGGCTCGATGGTGTTGTGGCCGCAGATCGTCGATGCCATCGGCGACCTGCCGATGCTGGCCGCCGGGGGCATTGGCAATGGCCGGCAGGTCGCGGCGGCCATGGCCCTGGGGGCCGCCGGCGTGTGGACCGGCTCACTCTGGCTGACCGTGGAGGAGGCCCACATGGAACCGGCGCAGAAGGCCACCCTGCTCAAGGCCACCAGCGAAGACACCGTGCGCTCGCGCTCGTGGACCGGCAAGCCCTGCCGCATGCTGCGCAACGAGTGGACCGAGGCCTGGGAGCGCGCGGACACGCCGGAACCGCTGGGCATGCCCCTGCAGGGCATGGTGACCTCGGACGGCATTCGACGCACCGCGGTCTACGCCAGCCACGGCGACTGCCAGAAGGTGGCCTTCAACCCCTGCGGTCAGGTGATCGGCCAGATCAACGAAGTGGAATCCGTACGCCAGGTGATGTTCCGCCTCCTCGACGAGTACGTCGAGGCAGTGGGCAAGGCGGGCAGCCTGCTGCCGGAGGTGTAGACAGGCCTTGGCAGCCTGCCGGGCCGGCCAGCGGGGCCGCGCCCGGTGCGGAATTCAGCGCGACTCCAGTTCGTCGTAGAGGTCGAGGAACTGCCCGGTCAGCTTGTGGCTGGGCGCCAGGTCGATCAGCGGGCGGTGCTCCCGGTGGGATTCGCGCATTTTCACCGAGGCACTCAGGTAGGTGGCACACACCGGGTAGCCCTCCTCCTCGAGCTCGGCCACCAGCTCCCCCGGCAAGCGCGCCTGGCTGTTGAACTGGTTGATCAGGATGCCCTCCACCTCCAGGTCCGGATTGTGGTCCTCCTGCAGCTCGGCGATGTTGTCCATCAGCGCATACAGGCTCTGGCGTGCAAAGCTGTCGCAATCAAAGGGAATCAGTACCGCATCGGCGGCAATCAGCGCCGATTTGGAGAAGAAGTTGAAGTTCGGCGGGGTGTCGATATAGATGCGATCGTAGACCTCATCCAGCTTTTCCAGGGCGTCGCGCAGCTTGTAGATCTTGTAGCGGGCCTCCAGCTCGCGCTCCAGTTGTGTGAGATAGGGGCTGGAGGGCAGCAGGTAGAGATTTTCCCAGGGCGTCTCCCAGACAAAGGCATCGGGGTTCTTGCGCATGCGCTTGGAGCCCACCGTCTGCTTGAACAACCCGGCCGCACCCTGGGCCTCGGCGGGAAAAGCCTCGGCGTCGATCTCGCCCACCAGGTAGTGCGTGGTATTGCCCTGCACATCCAGGTCCACCACCAGGGTGCGCAGGCCGCGGGCGGCGCTGATCGCGGCGAGATTGCAGGTGATGCTGGTCTTGCCCACGCCACCTTTCTGGTTGAATACCACGCGTTTCATGCGGAGACCTCCACCTGTCACAGGGCTGATCAGTGTAGCCAATGGCCAGGGGCTTGAATAGGCACCCGGATTCAGGCCCAGAGTCGGCGGTAAAGAGCCTCGATCTCCGCCGCGCTGGCCAGCCGCGGGTTATTGGCCGGGGAGCCGGATGCCAGGGCCTGCTCGGCCATCAAGGGCAGTGCCTCCCGCCAGTCAGCTTCGGCAATGCCCCAGGCCTCGGGGCCGGGGACCTCCAGCCTGACGGTGAGGGCCCGCAGGCCGCTGACCAGCCGCTCCACGGCCCGCTCGTCACACTCACCCGGTGCCGCCAGGCCCAGTGCCCGGGCGCAGTCGGCGTAGCGCCCTGGCGCCGCAGGCACCGACCAGGCGGTGACCTCGGCCAGCAACATGGCATTGCCCAGGCCGTGGGGCACGTGGAAATGCGCCCCCAAGGGTCGGCTCATGCCGTGGATCAGGGTCACCGAGGCATTGGCAAAGGCGATGCCGGCCTGCGTCGCGGCCAGCATCATGGCCTCCCGTGCGGCGCAGTTGCCGGGCTCCCGCCAGGCGGTCTCCAGGTACCGACCGATGGCGGTCAGGGCCGCCAGCGCCAGGCTGTCGGTAAAGGGGTTGGCCTTGCGACTGACATAGGCCTCCAGGGCGTGGCACAGCGCGTCCAGCCCGGTATCGGCGGTAAGGCGCGGCGGCATGCTCAGGGACAGTTCGTAGTCCACCAGCGCCGCCGCAGGCACCAGGCCCGGCCCCATGCAGAGCATTTTCTCGCCATCCCGGGAATCCGTGATCACGGCGGCTCGCGTCACCTCTGAACCGGTACCCGCGGTGGTGGGGACGGCAATCACCGGCAGCCCCGGCGGCACGCTGGCGGGCACCCGGTAGTCTCGCATCTCGCCGCCGTGGCGGGCGAGCACGGCAATCGCCTTGGCGGTGTCGATGGCGCTGCCGCCGCCGAGCGCGACCAGGCAGTCGTAATCTCCTTCCGCGCAGACCGCCAGCCCCGCGCCGACGCTGTCAGTGGTCGGGTCCGGGACACAGTCGGCAAACACGCCACAGGGCACCTGCGCCTCCCCCAGGGCGCGCAACAGGGGCTCGTGCAGACCCTGCGCGGCGAGGAAAGGATCGGTCACCAGCAGCGGCCGGTGCAGCCCCAGCTGGCTCAACGTCTCCAGCAGACGCTCGCGGCAACCGCCGCCGATATGCAGCAGACCGGGCATCAGAACGGTCGCATTCATGCCTTGCCTCCCGATGTCTCGCGGCTCATCCGCGGGGCTCGCCGGGCTGGCCAGGTGAAACCCGGCGGCTGAGATAAGTGTGCTCGGTCATTTCCGTGTGCCAGACCTCGAATTCCCCCGATGCCAGATCGTCGTAGGCACGCACAATGACGTCGTTCACCTCCGGATAGGCCACCCGGTCCCAGGGACACTCCTCCCGGGAAAAGAAGCCGCAGTCCAGGGATTCCACACCCGGCAGCACGAACTCGGTATCCACCGCCGCCCGGAAGGCGACGTAGACCTGATTGATGAAGGTGATGGTGCCGGTCATGTAGAGCTGCAGCTGTGAGGCCGGCAGGGCGACGCCGCTCTCCTCGCGCAACTCCCGCGCGGCACCTTCGGCCAGTGTCTCTCCCTGCTCCAGGAAACCGCCGGGAATGGCCCAGTGCCCCCGCTTCGGCGGCAGCGCGCGCTGCACCCAAAGCAGGCGCTGGCCACAGGCGACAAAACAGGTAACCACGACCATGGGAAAATCGTGGTGCAGGCGGCCGCAGCGGGTACACTGCCAGTGGTTGCGCACCTCCCCACCCACGACATGGCGCTTCAGAGTCGCGCCGCACTCCGGACAATACCTGGTTTTCAAGCGCCTGGCTCTCCCTGCGCGCCGACTGACTGAATGAACATAGCATTTTGCCGTTTCAAAAGCATTGGCGCTATCCTGTGGCCTCCAACCCGCAAGGAACGCCCATGAGCCACCGCCTCCCCCGCATCCAGCTACTCCTGACCGGCAACGAACTGATGAGCGGCGACACCATCGATTCCAACTCCGCCCTGATCGCCCGGCGCCTGGGCGAACTCGGCCTGCCCGTCGCCCGCAAGGTCACCCTCGGGGACGACGCCGGCGCTCTCGAACGCGAGCTGCGGGAGATGGCGAACAACGCCGATTTTCTGCTGGTCAACGGTGGCCTCGGTCCCACCGTGGACGACCTCACCGCCGAGATACTGGCGCGGGCGGCCGGCGTGCCCCTGAGTGAGCATCCGGAAGCGCTGGCGCACCTCGAAACCTGGTGCCAGCGGCGCCAGCTGCCCCTCAACCACGCCAATCGCAAGCAGGCCATGCTGCCCGCGGGCGCCGATGTGGTGGCCAACCCCATCGGCAGCGCCGTGGGTTTCGCCCTGTCCCTGGGCAGCTGCCGAGTGGTCTGCACACCCGGTGTGCCGGGTGAGCTCACCGCCATGCTCGACGACATTCTGGTGGACCTGCAGCAGCGCTGGGGGCTCCAGGGCAAACGCCACATACTGCGCCTGCAAACCTTCGGCCTGGGCGAATCCACGGCCCAGCAAATGATCGCGGATGCCTGCCCCGACTGGCCCCCGGAAGTGGAACTGGGATTTCGCGCCGGCGCGCCGCAGCTGGAGCTCAAGCTGGCGGTAGACCGCTCGGAGTATCTGCCCCTGCGCCAGCGCTGCCTCGAGCAGCTCGAAAGCCTGTTCGGCGATCACATCATCGGCGAGGGGGACGCCAGCCTGGCGAGCCGGGTGCTGGAACTCCTGGCCGGCCGCGGCGAGACCCTGACCACGGCGGAATCCTGTACCGGCGGCCGGATCGCCAGCCTGCTGACCCAGGTGCCGGGCTCCTCCGCGGCCTTCCACGCCGGCTTCGTCACCTATCACAACACAATCAAGCAGCGGGTGCTGGGCGTCAGCGAGGAAAGCCTGCAGCGCTGGGGCGCCGTCAGCGAGGCGGTGGTTCGGGAAATGGCCCTGGGCGCCCTGGAACGGGCCAGCGCCAACTATGCGATCGCCGTGTCCGGAGTGGCGGGTCCCGATGGCGGCAGTCCCGACAAACCCGTCGGCACCGTGTGGCTGGCCTGGGGCAGCGCGGACGACCTGAAGACTCGCTGCCTGCATTGGCCGGTGGAACGTACCTTGTTCCAGACCATGGTCGCCGCCGCGGGGCTGGACGCCATCCGCCGGATGCTGCTCGGACTGCCCGAGGACTCCCGCTACTTCCGACAGCGGAAGACCTCCGGCTGAGACTGCTGCTCAGTCCGCGGTGGGCGGCGCCTTGTGCCAGACCAGGGTGTGGTAACGGGTGACACCGCGGGCCTGGTCCTTGCCGCTGAGCACCAGCGTCTGACCGTCCAGCTCCGCGTGTCGCACCTGCTCGGTGCCGGGAAAGTTCGGATTGAGGCTCTGGGTGACGTAGTGGGTGACCACGCCCTCCCGCACGCGAAAGCGGCCCGCGTAGTGGAAATAGCTGGCGTAGGCGTCCGCCTTGAGCGACTCGGGCACCTTGCGCGGGCTCTCGTTCCCGGGCAAGTGCGGGCGCTTGCGCCGTGAGATCGAGGCACTCATCCAGCCATCCTCGCTGTACACCAGCAAGCCCAGCGGATCTTCACCAAAGGGCTGGGTGAAGTCCTCGCGATCCTCGTAGCCGATGCTCCAGGACTCGAGTTGCCAGGCGCCGATCAGGTCGTGCTTGTCGATCATGGGTGGAAATCTCTCCTTGTCTTTCAGGGTTGCAGGCGTTCGATGCGCCAGCTGCCATTGTCCTCGGCATAATAGCGAAAACGGTCGTGTAGCCGATGGGCTCCACCCTGCCAGAATTCGATGCGTTGGGGAACGACCCGATAACCGCCCCAGAAATCCGGGACCGGCACCTCGCCGCGGGAAAACTTGTTCTTCAGCGATTGCATCTGTTGCTCCAGCAACGCGCGGGTACTGATCCCCCGGCTCTGCCTTGAGGCCCAGGCGGCAAGCTGACTCTCCCGCGGGCGGCTGAGGAAATAGCGCGCCGACTCGGCGGCGGACAGCCGTTCCACCCGCCCGCCAATAATGACCTGCCGGTCCAGTGCATTCCAGGGAAACAGCAACGACACCCGCGGGTGCTCCGCCATGTCCCGCGCCTTGTTGCTGCCGTAGTTGGTATAGAACACGAAGCCGGCGGGGGAGGCTCCCTTGAGCAAGACGATCCGCTGCCAGGGATTCCCCTCGGCATCGACGGTGGCCAGCACCATCGCCGTGGGATCGCTGATGCCCCCGGTCACGGCCTGCTCCAGCCAGAGTTCGAACTGGGCGACGGGGCAGTCATCCAGCATATGGCGACGCAGGCCACCGGCGAGATACTCGCGTCGAAATTCCTCGTACTGCATGGGGCCCTCCAGAGGCGGCAAAGCGGCCATTATAGGGAATCACTGGAGGTGGGCCAGACCGGCGCCCGCCGGCCAAAGCCGGGAATCTGCGGGAAGGGGAAAAAAGCCGGCCAGTCTTCGCCCCAGGCCGTCGCCAGCTCGTGGCCGAAGGTCTGCCGGTACTGGGCCGCCAGGCGAGATTGCAGTTGCTCGGGGCTGGCATGGCCAGCCAGGACGACGGCCTCCATCAAGCCCTCGGCGCGCAGGCGCAGGGTCGGCGGCGCATCCTCTCCCGCCGCCAGACGACCGTAGATCTCCTTCCAGCGGCCTTCCAGTTCCTCAATCAACGCAGACATGTGGCAATTCTCCCCGGGCTCGCCCCCTTGGGACGCGAAGCTCACCGCCCCCGCAGATCCAGGCGGAAACAGCTCGTGCAGTATGCGCACCGCGGCAAACCCGGTAAAGTCTGACTGCGGCGCCTGCAATCAGCGGACGCCGTGCCGCTGTGTTTCGCTCGCGCCCACCTCAAGGAGAAAGACCACCATGCGCCACCGCCTGCTCGCCTGTTGCTGTGCCCTGTTGATCACACTGAGCCCCGCCACACTGGCGCGGGAAACGGCGCAGCAGGCCCCCATCATCGACTACGGCAGCCGTTTCCTGCCGCAGGTGGCGCGCCAGGCCATGGTGGTCGGGCCGGAGCGCCTGGCCGCGGAAATCGGGCTCGATATCCTGCGCGAAGGTGGTAACGCCGTCGATGCTGCGGTCGCCACCGGGTTCGCCCTCGCCGTAAGCTATCCCCGGGCGGGCAACCTCGGCGGCGGCGGTTTCATGCTGATCCACCTCGACGAGGAAGACCGCCAGACCTTTATCGACTACCGGGAAACCGCGCCCGCTGCCGCCACCCGCGACCTGTTCCTGGATGAGCAGGGCGAGATCGACCGCCAGCGCAGCTACTTCAGCCACCTCTCCTCCGGTGTCCCGGGGACCGTTGCCGGCCTGATCCTGGCCCAGGAACGCTACGGCACACTGCCCCTGCCTCGCGTGCTCGCCCCCGCGATTGCGCTGGCGGAAGAGGGCCTGGAAGTGTCCTGGGCGCTGCAGTTCGAGATCGCCGCCCGGGCAGAACAGCTGCGCAAGAACCCCGAGGCCGCCCGCCTGTTCTTCAAGCCCGACGGCAGCGCCTACCGGATGGGTGACCACTGGCGCCAGCCGGAACTGGCCTGGACCCTGCGCCAGATCGCCGAGCGCGGCCGCGAAGGCTTTTATCAGGGGCCGGTTGCCGAGCGCATCGTCGCCGAGATGGAGCGCGGCGGCGGCCTGATCAGCGAGCAGGACCTGGCCGACTACCGCGCGCTGGAGCGAGAACCGGTGCGCGGCAGTTTCCAGGGTTTCGAGGTGGTATCCGCCCCGCCCCCCTCCTCCGGCGGCGTCCACATCCTGCAGATGCTCAACCTGCTGGAGGGCTTCGACCTCAAGGGCATGGGGCACAACAGCGCGGCCTACATCCATCACCTTGCGGAGGCCATGAAACTCGCCTACGCCGACCGCAGCCAGTTTCTCGCCGACCCGGATTTCGTCGAGGTGCCGGTTGCGCAGCTGACCAGCAAGTCCTACGCCGAGCGCCAGCGCGCTCTGGTTGACCCCGGGCGGGCCACCCCCTCCAGCGAGATTGCTCCCGGACGCGTTCTGGTGGAGGAGAGCCACGACACCACGCACTACAGCGTCGCCGACCGCTGGGGCAATGTGGTCACCAACACCTATACCCTGAACTTCAGCTTTGGCTCACACATCGCCGTGCCCGGCACCGGCATGCTGCTGAACAATGAGATGGCCGATTTCGCGGCCCGCCCGGGCAGCAGCAATGCCTTTGGCCTGGTGGAACACGAGGCCAACCGCATCGAGGGGGGCAAGCGTCCGCTTTCCTCCATGAGCCCCACCCTGGTGCTGCGCGATGGCGAACCCTGGCTGGCCACCGGCAGCCCCGGCGGTAGCGTGATCATTACCACGGTGTTGCAGACCCTGCTCAACGCGATGGTATTCGACATGAACGTCGCTGCGGCGGCCACCGAATCCCGCGTCCATCACCAGTGGCTACCCGACCGGCTGATCCTGGAGTCCGGCATCAGCCCGGATACCCGGCGCCTGCTGGAGTCCCTGGGCCACAATGTCGACACCACGCCGCGCACCCTGGGGCGGACGCAGTCGATCATGCTGGAGGGGGGCTACCTCTACGGCGCCACGGACCCCCGGCGGTTGGGGGGGCATGTGGCGGGCGAGTGATCCGGCTGCCCGGCCACTGCCGACTTCACGGGGCCCGGCGGGCTCAAGGCCCAGTTCCTCGCAGGTCGCCACGCCCCCAAACCCCCTCTGCCGACACGCTGCAAGTACGTCCGTGTACGCTCGTGGGCGGCCCTCCTTGGCCGCCCACGGTCGGCAGAGGGGGTTTGGGGGCGTAGCTCCTCGGGCTTTGGTGCGTGATTCTGGCTCCTGCGGACTGCAGGCTTCGGCGGGTCGACAATCCGGCGCAGCAGACACCCAACAGTCAGATTGAACCGGCCCCGAACCCCGCTCCCAGGCCGAGGAGCCGAGGGGTGTGGCCCCTGTCGCGACCGTGGGTGGCCATGGAGGGCCACCCACGAGCTTACATGGACGTACTTGCAGCGTGTCGCGACAGGGGCCACACCCCTCGGCGACCTACCCCCGAGACCGGGGCAGGCGGACCTTGGCGGTCTGGCGGCTGAGGGCCACGAGGGTGCCCTCGCTGTCCCAGTAGACACCATCCTCTTCCACCACCCCGCGACTGATACTGCGCGAGACCAGGCGCGCCTGCAAAGGCCCCGGGGCCGGGTGGGCGCGGAGCTGCACGGTCAGCTCCACCGTGGGTACCCAGCCGACCAGGCCCACGATGTCAAAAGCCGGGGGCGGAAAGGCATCGGCGAACATCAGCAGGCTGATCGCATCCGGCTCACTGCCGTCGGCATGGCGGAGCCAGCCGCTGAACTCGCCGCGACCACTGGGTTCGGCGCCCCGAAACACCTCGCCACCCTGGGCCAGCCGGACCTCCACGCGGGAGGCAAACTCGATCTGGCTGTTGCCACCACTGCAATCTTCCCAGGGTGCGATATCGGGACGCTCGAGATTGCTCCAACTCGGCCCCTGCAGTGCCTCGAGGTCGGTATAGGCCGCCGTAACCAGCAGTTTCAGTTCCTCCCCCTGGTAGAGCCGCAGGTTGCCAAAGCTGGTACTTCCGCCCGCACGCAGCAGCTCCACCCGGCAATCCACGGGGCCGAGCGCGGTCGGGGCGAGGTAAAAAGCATTTACCGTGAGCGGATCGGGGTGGGGCATGGCCTCGCGCAGCACCCGGCCGGCCAGTGCCAGGGTATAGCCCCCGTTGGGCACTTCGCCAATCCGCCAGCCGCGATGGAGCTCGCCGCGCCAGTGGCCTTCACCAACCCGGTGAACTTCGGTTTCCCGTACAAATTGTGACATGTGGCTTTCCTTGTGCCGGTGGTTTGAGCCGGACGGCTGGATGCCGCGTATTTTGGGTAGTATCAGGCACAGTGTATATACTGCCGGTGTGGGGCTCCCACGCCGGATAGGAACCGAGGCTGCAGACTGTGACGACATCGCACGACAGCGCCAGTTTTCCGGCCCTCTGGCTGAGCGCACTTCTGCTGGCGGCGGCCCCTGTCAGCGCGGCGGAAGTCGCCGGCCAGGGGCCGGGTCCGGAGGCGACAGCTGTCACCCCGGACACCCATATACCAGCAGACCTGCAGGCGCTGGAAGCCACCATTGCGCGACTGGAAAGCGAGCACGGCGCCTACAGTCCGGCCCTGCCCGAGCAGCTGCTCAGTCTGGGCCAGGCACTCCAGGCCGCGGGCAGGCACCGCGATGCGGCGACCGTGTTGCGTCGCGGCGCCCACCTGGCTCGCGTGAGCAGCGGCCTCTATGCCGGCACCCAGCTGCCCCTGCTGGAAGCCGAAATTGCCAGCCTCATGGCGCTGGCGGACTACCCCGCGGTGGACCAGCGGCAGACCTGGTTGCACCGGGTGCAACAGCGGGCCCTGTCGGCAGGCCCGGCCCGCGCCCGGGCACTGGTGCGGCATGCCGACTGGCAGCGCCTGGCCTATCTCTATGGCATCGACGAAGAGCCGGCGCACCGCTTGGCCGACATGTGGGAACTCAACCGGCAGGCGCTGAATGAGCTGCTGGAGAGCGAGGGCGATCGTTCGCCCCGTCTGCTGATGCCCCTGCGGGGCATGCTGCAGACCCAGTACCTGATCTCCGACCTGCAGTGGCAGGGTGGCCCGGGGCTCTACGATGCCTACCAGCTGGTCGACCGCGGGCCGGGGGCTCAGCGCAGCGCCTACCGTCGAGACAGCTTTCAGCAGGGGCTGTCACTGCTGCGGGCAATGCATGAGCTGCAGGTCGGCCAGTCCGGCGCCGGCGCACCCGCCACCGTGCGTACACTGGTGCAACTGGGGGACTGGCAGCAGTGGCACGGCGAGCACCAGGAGGCGCTCAAAACCTGGCGCCGGGCATTTGCGGAACTTGCCGGCAGCGATACTGCCCAAGCAAGGCGGGAGCTGGATGAATTGTTCTCGGCGCCGGTACCTCTGCCCGATCTTCCCGGGGTAAGTCTCTTCGCGCCGGTGCCGAAGAGTCCTGAGGGCGATATACTGCTGGAGTTTGATGTCGGCGCCGATGGCAGGGTCACCGATCTCCTGCGCAAGGACGACAACAGCGAGGTCAGCGGGGTCGCCCACAAACTCATGCGCAAGCTGCGCCGAACCCCCTTCCGCCCCCGATTTGATCCGGAGGTGGGGCAGCCAGTCGCCACCAATAACATGCTATGGGCCTATGACAGCAAACAGTGGTAAAAGCCTTTTTCGTCGCGGCCTGTATCTGGCAGGTGGCGCCGCGGTGTGCCTATCGCTGACCGGCTGCCCGAGTAGCAGCAACCCCACCCAGCCCCAAATGCCCAGTCCGCCCTCCAGCAGTAGCAGCAGCTCCAGCGGCTCAAGCGGCGCTCAGTCCCCGGCACCGGGCGGTGCCAGCGGCAGCGCTGCCAGCCTGCCCGGGGGCAGCACGCCGTCGTCCGGGGGCACACCGGGTAGCGCCCCGCTGCCATCGGGCACTAGCGGCCTTCCGGGCAGCGGCGACAGTCCCGGTGCAGACGGCAGCCAAACCGCGGGCGCCGATCCTGCAGGCGAGGGAAACTCCGGCGTTAACGAGCCGGGCGGGGCTAGCGGTACAGACGCGACGGCACGCGCTTCCGCAGGGTCGAGCGAGCCCGGCTTCGGCGATTCACCCAGCGGAGGCAGCGGGCTGCCCGACCTGCGCGACCTGCCGCCCCCGGTAGTGGCGGAAAGCGGCGAGCGCGGGGCTGACGGCAGCAGTACCGGCACCACAGGGAGCACACCCGGCGGCAGTACAGCCACTGAGGGCGTGGCCGACCGCAGCGGGGCGACTGAAGGGTCGGGAACCCCCGGTGCAGCCAACAAGGGTGGTATCGACGGCCCACTGACAGCGGCGGAGCAGGTCGCTGTGCTGGATGCACGCCTGGAAGCCAGCACGGGTGAGTTCGACAGCATCATTCTCGAGGAACAGACCCGCCAGCGCGAGGCTGCCCGGGAGAGCACCCGTTCCCCGTCAAGCTCCGGACGCGATACCGGCGCGTCGGGTGCCGGCAGCCCGAGCGGCCCCTACGGCGGCGAGGTTGTAAGTGGTGGAGCCGGGGGCGGTGGTGGCATGGGTGTCGGCAATAGCGGTCCGGGACGGCCAGCCCCCGCCAATCCGCCGCGCTTCCCACCGCCGGACGATATCCCCAGTGGCGATGACGACGATGTCGTGGCGCGGCAGTTGCGGGAGGCCGCGATGCGCGAGCCGGACCCGGACGTCCGCGAGAAGCTCTGGGACGAATACCGCAAATACAAGGGCATAGAGTCGTGAGCACCCTGTCGCGCCTGCTTTTCGCCAGCTTGCTTCTCGTGGGCCTGGCGGGTTGTGTCAACCAGACGGTGAAAAGCACCTCGGTCCCCCCGCTGGAGCGGCCCGCCACAAGCGTTGCCGAAGCCGAATTGCTGGACGTCGCTATCGCCGTCTTCGATCCGGGGCTCGACAACTACGAGGAAGACCAGCAGATCTACCCGGAAGTGCGCAAGGCGGAAGCTCGCTTCATGCCCCGGTTGCTGGCCGAAACCCTGCAGAATACCGGGGCCTGGGGTGCCGTGCGGGTGGTGCCCAATGACCATCAGATAAGCGACCTGATGGTCGAGGGAACCATTCTCCACTCGGATGGCGAGAACCTGCAGCTGCATGTCGAGGCCCGCGATGCCCGTGGCACCCTTTGGCTGGACCGGGAATACAGCGCCCACGCCAGCCGCTACGCCTATACCAGCCCCTCGCGGGGCAACTACGATGCCTTCCAGGCCATCTACCACCGCATTGCCAACGACCTGCTGCAACAGCTGCGGAGCCTCGACAGTGATGGCCGACGGGACCTGCGCCGAATTACCGAGATGCGCTTCGCCCAGGAATTCGCACCGGAGGCCTTTGAGGACTACCTGCGCGAGGACCGCAGAGGGCACTTGCAAGTCGTGCGCCTGCCGGCGGAGGACGACCCGATGCTGGAGCGCATCCGGCGCATCCGCGAACGCGACCACCTGTTTGTGGATACGCTGCAGGAGCACTATGGCCAGTTCAGCGGTGACATGTACGACCCCTACCAGGAATGGCGCAAGATGAGCTACGAGGAAGCCATTGCACTGCAGGAGCTTCGGGCCGAAAGCCGGCGACAGCTGATCGCCGGTGGCGCCGCCGTACTCGCGGGGATTATCGCCGCCGGCAGCGACAACCGCTCGGTGCGCACCGCCGGGAGCGTCGGCATCATCGGCGGCGGCTACCTGCTGAAAGGCGGGCTCGAAACGCGCAACGAGGCACAAATGCATGTGCAGGCCCTGGAAGAGCTGGGGATGTCCCTGGAAGCGGAGATCACGCCCCGGGTGATTGAGCTGGAGGACCGCACGGTCATGCTCAGCGGCAATGTCGAGGAGCAATATGAACAGTGGCGCGAGCTGCTGTCCGATATTTACCGCGCAGAAATGGGTATGCTCGACGACCCCACCGCCGCCACAGGACCCTGAGTTGGCCGAGCCCCCGATGTCCCGAGACAAGCAAGCCCTGACCCCGACACCCTTCGCGGCGGCCTCCGCGGACAGCCATACGTCGCCGCCGCCAGCTGAACGCCGCACTGGCAACGCTTTGTGGGTCGGCGCAGTGCTACTCACTGCGCTGGCCCTGGGGGTGATCTTCTGGCTGCCCGGACAGCTCGCCTCCACCACACCACAAGCCGACGTAGCGGTACCGCAACCCGGTACTGCCGCGCCGTCCTCGGCGGCAGCGCCCGCGACCGGTGCCGGTGCCGGTGCCGCCAATACCCCGGGACCCGCTGCGCGCCCCGGGGCCACGTCGGAAAGTCCCTGGAGTGAAGCCCAGGCCGCTCGCCTGCGCCAGGCGGCCCAGGCGGCACTGGACGCGCTGCTGCAACGGCAATTCCGACTGGAGGAACAGGGCGCAGCCGACTGGGCCAGTGCCCAGTGGAAAGCTGCCCTGAGCCTGGCCCAGGAAGGCGACGCCCTGTACCAGTCGCGAGACTTCACCGCCGCGGAAGCGCGTTATCGCGAAGCCGCGTCAGTCCTGGAACAGCTGGAGAACAGTATCCCGACCCGCATCGAGAATGCACTGGCCGCGGTGGAAAACGCCCTGCAGGCACTGGATGCGAAAGCCCTCGATGTGGCATTGGACACACTGACGCAATTGCAGCCCGACCACCCCCGGCTGCCCCAGCTGGAAGCCCGCGCAGAGCAACTCGAGCCTCTACGTGAACTGTTGCGGGAAGCGGCCGCGAAGGAGGAGACAGGCGACCTGGCCCGGGCCCGGGAGCTGCTGCGGGAGGCCACGGCGCTCGATCCGACACATCGCGCCGCCCGCACTGCCCTTGAACGGGTCTCCGCGGCACTGGCCGAAACGCAGTTTCAGCGCGCCATGAGCGCCGGCTACGCGGCCCTGGACGCCGGAGACTACGCCGCGGCGAAGGATCACTTCGGCGATGCCGCCGCGCAACGAGCCGACAGCCCCGAGGTCGCGGCGGCCCGCGAAGAGCTGGCAGTGCTCGCCAGCACCGCCCGGCTCAGGCGCATCGAAGAGAACGCCGCCGCCAGTGAGCAGGCCGGTGACTGGGAAACCGCTGTCGAGCGCTATCGGGAGGCGCTGGAGATCGACCACAGCCTGGTGTTCGCCCAGGAAGGTCTGGCACGCGCCCTCCCGCGTGCCGAACTGCATCGCGATCTCCAGACGCTGCTGGAGGCACCCGAGCGCCTGGCGGCACCGGAGGTCGCCCGCGAAGCCCGGGCACTCCTGGCGCAAGCCCGCGGGGTTGCGGATGCCGGCCCGGTCCTGCAGGCCCAGCGCGAACAACTGGCGCAGCAGCTGGCCCTCGCCACCACGGCACTGCCGGTCACTCTGCGCTCGGACGGGTTCACGGAAGTGACCGTGCTGCGGGTGTCGCGCCTGGGCAGCTTCAAACAAAAACAACTTGAGCTGCGCCCCGGCACCTATACGGCGGTGGGTAGCCGCGACGGCTACCGGGATGTCCGGGAGACCTTTACCGTAGCGCACGACACCCCCGAACCCTCCGTCTACATCGCCTGCTCGGAGCCCATCTGAATGTCCCGCGACTCGCCCATCGCCCCCCAGGCCTTTACACCGCTGGACAGCAGCGCGCCCGGCCCGACGCCCCCGCCGCGGCGCGGTCGCTGGCTGGTGGTCGGGGCACTGGCGGTCTGCGCGCTCGCCCTGCTGTTTTTGTTCATCGCCGTCCCGGTGACCCTGGAGGTGGAGAGCACCCGCGAGCCGCGGATCAACGTGAGCGGCCCCGACCTGCAGCTGGGCAAGCGCTTCCTGATGCTGCCGGGCGAGCACGATCTGCGACTTGAAGCCCCGGGCTATCACCCGCTGGAAACCCGCATCGCGGTGGCCCGAGGCGGCGACACCAGCTTTCACTTCGCGCTGGAGCCCCTCCCCGGCGAAGTAACGGTCACCAGCCACCCCGAAGGCGCTACCCTGTGGCTGGACGACGAGAACCGCGGAGCGACCCCGGTGGAGAGCCTCAGCCTGCCCCCCGGCGACTACAGCCTGCGCCTTGAACACCCGCGCTATTTGCCCCACCAACAAAGGCTTGCGATCCAGGGGCGGGGCGAACAGCAAACGCTGGCAGTGGAGCTGCAGCCCGCCTGGGCGGAGCTGCGTGTCGACAGCCGCCCCAGCGGCGCGACCGTGCGTATCGACGGCGAGGCCGCGGGCAGCACACCGCTCACGCTGGAAATACTGCAAGGGGAACGACAGCTGGCTCTCGACCTGGCGGGCTTCGCCCCCCTGACACGCAAGCTGACGCTTAGCGCCGGCGAGGAGCGAGACCTGGGCACACTGCCCCTGCAGCCCGCCGCCGGTGTACTGGCGCTGGACAGCCAGCCCAGCGGGGCCAATGTGACCCTCGCCGGTGAGTTCCTCGGTCAGACCCCCCTCGAGCTTGAACTGCCCCCCGACAAGGCCCAGCGGCTGCTGCTGACGCGCCCCGGTTATCGCCGCCACAGTGAGACCGTACAGCTCGCGGCGGGCGCCCGGGCGGAAAAACGCATCCGCCTGCAGCCCCAGCTCGGGGATATCCAGCTGGAGGTCAGCCCCGCGGCGGCGGAGGTGCGCGTCAACGGACGCCCCATGGGCCAGGGCAGCCAGACCCTCAGCCTGCCCGCGGTGGAGCAGCGCATCGAAGTGCGCCTGGCGGGCCACGCCAGCGAGACCCGCCGTGTCACACCACGCCCGGGCCTGGCGCAGCGGCTGGTGGTCACCCTGCAGACGGCCCAGGAAGCGCGACTCGCCAGCCTGCCCGATGAAATCACCACCTCCCTGGGGCAAACCCTGCGACTGTTCATCCCCGGCGAATCCGGGCCCACGGACTTCACCATGGGCGCCTCCCGACGAGAGCCCGGGCGTCGCGCCAACGAAACCCTGCGCCCGGTGCGCCTGCGTCGCCTGTTCTACCTGCAGACCACGGAAGTCACCAACGCCCAGTTCCGTCAGTTCCTGGCCAGCCACAATGCCGGGCAGGTACAGGGGGCGAGCCTGAACCGCGAGCACCAGCCCGCGGTCCAGGTCAGCTGGCAGCAGGCGGCCCGATTCTGCAACTGGCTGAGTGAGAAGGAGGGCCTGGAGCCCTTCTACACCGAACGGGACGGCATCGTCACCGGCTTCCGGGCGGAAAGCCTGGGCTATCGCTTGCCCAGCGAAGCGGAATGGGCCTGGGCCGCGCGGGTCCGCGGGGAAACCCTGCTGACCTTCCCCTGGGGCGAGGGTTTTCCGCCCACCCAGGTCGTGGAAAACTACGCCGATACCAGCGCCGCCTATATCACCGGTCGCGT
This sequence comes from Haliea atlantica, assembly GCF_054779855.1. Classification (NCBI taxonomy): domain Bacteria; kingdom Pseudomonadati; phylum Pseudomonadota; class Gammaproteobacteria; order Cellvibrionales; family Halieaceae; genus Haliea; species Haliea atlantica. The sequence continues at coordinate 123,774 of NZ_BAAGXL010000026.1, forward strand.
GGTCGACGGCTACAACGACGGCAATGCCACCACCGCAACGGTGGGCAGCTTCCCGGCCAACCACCACGGTCTCCACGACCTCGGCGGCAACGCCGCCGAGTGGGTGCACGACGTCTACCGTATCCCGCCCGCCGGGGGCGACACCGAGACCGACCCCCTGGGGCCCGCCTCCGGTGACAACTACGTGATACGCGGCGCCAGCTGGGCCCACAGCAAACTGGCGGAACTGCGCCTGGCCTGGCGGGATTATGGGCAAGCCGCCCGGGATGACGTAGGATTTCGTCTGGCACGTTACGCGGAGCCGGCACCATGAAGCCTCGAAAACCGCTAGCCGGTACTCTGCTCGCCCTTGCCCTGCTGGTTCTGACATCCGGCAGTGGCGCCCAGGACAACGCCGGGACCACAGCGCAGGCGTCGCCGCCCGGCGCCGCCGCTGCGAAAGACCCCGACGGTACCGCGGCCGACACGGCAGGCGAGGCCAGCCCGGACAGCAGGGCCGCTGAAAGCAGCGCGGATAGCCCGAATAGCGCGGTGGTGACGCCGCGCGATTACGAGGCCTCGGAACAGATACGCGAAGACCTGCCGGTCTCCTTCCCAGTGGATATCTAGCATGAAAAACCGGTTATCACCCGAATTCACCTACCAGCTGTTTGCCCTGCTGATTGCCGTTATCGTGGTGCACGCCGCCTACGTCGGTGTCATCCGCCCCAGCGCCAACGCACAGATCGCCGAGCAGATGGCACTGCAGGCCGCCGGCGAGGACTACGTTCCGCAGCGCAGCCTGGCCGTGGTGATCCGCGACTTTGAGCAGGAGGCCTGCTTTATCCTGCTGATCTGGGCGCTGGCCATCATGGCCTATAAAGCACGCCAGGCCTTCCGCGAGCAGGCCCTGCTGGCGCAGCCGCTGCTGGAGATCCCCGAGGGCACCAGCGTGCTGCCGGAGGACGCCCGGGAGTACAGCCGTACCCTGGAGGCCCTGCCCGACCGGGAACAGGACTACCTACTGCCCCGCACCCTGCTGTCGGCCCTGCAGCGCTTCGCCACCACCGGCGATATCCAGGCGGTGTCGGAAACCGTCAAGGAAACCTGCGAAGTGGAGGCCGACCGGCTCGACAGCGAGCTGTCGATGGTGCGCTACATCGCCTGGGCCATTCCCTCCATCGGCTTTATCGGCACCGTGCGCGGGATCGGCGACGCCCTCGGCCAGGCCTACAAGGCCGTGGAAGGCGACATCACCGGGGTCACCGTCAGCCTCGGGGTAGCCTTCAACAGTACCTTCGTGGCGCTGGTGCTATCGATCATCATCATGTTCTGCCTGCATCAGCTGCAGCAGTCACAGGAACGCCTGGTGCTCGATTGCCAGCGCTACGCCGACCGCCGCCTGCTGCGCCACCTGGTGGCCCACTGACATGTCCCTCGCCTACCTCGACCTGAACGACAGCACCCTGCGCCTGCAACACGACGACCGGCTGGTGGAAAGCCCGGGCTACGCCCTCTATGACGGCCGGGGCTATACCTTCGGCAGCGAAGCCCGCGGCCGGGCCCGCCTGCGCCCCAGGGATATCGCCACCCGCTTCTGGTGGCAGCTCGACACCCGCCCCCTGCAACCCAGCCTGGGGCCGGCCCGGCACAGCGCCGACCTGGTTCACCAGCACCTGCAGCAGCTGCACGCGGCGGCCGACGCGCCTGACGACTTGCTGCTGGCAGCCCCCGGCAGCATGCAGGATGCCCAGCTCTCCCTGCTGCTCGGCATCATCCAGCAATGCCCCTTCCGCGCCGTGGGCCTGGTTCACCGCAGTGTCGCCGTGGCGTCCCTGTTCCAGGTCGATGGCCCCCTGTTCCACCTGGAGCTGCAGCTGCACCAGGCCCTGCTGACCGAGCTTCGCGCCGGCGAGGGTGTGGTTCGGCTGCAGCGCGAAACCGTGCTGCCCGGCTGTGGCCTGCTGCAGTTGCAGGAGCGCCTGGTGGAAACCCTGGCCCGGGCCTTTATCCGTCAGACCCGGTTTGACCCGCGCCGGCGGGCGGAGTCCGAGCAGCAACTCTACGACGCGCTGCACACGCTCCTGCACGACCTGCGGGCACAGCCGGAAGCGCTCCTGGAGATCCAGGGACACCGGGTACGCATCGGCCGCGTGGAACTGGCTGACTGCAGCGCGGCCCTGCGCGACAGCGTCTCCGGACAGTTGGCAGCGCACAGGGGTGCCCCCCTCCTGATGGACCCCCTGGTGGCCCTGCTTCCGGGACTGGGAGAGGCCTGGCGCAGCCTGCAGCTCGACCCGGCGGACCTGTTTACCGCTCTTGCCGCGCAGCAAGCGCGACTGCTGCAGGAGGAAGACGCCCTGGTCTTTGTCAGCGAACTGCCACTGCTGGGCGAGCGCGGACTGGAGACGAGCGGAGAGAAGACCGATCGGGAACCGGCGAGTGACAGCGCGGCACCGGATACCACGTCGAGCCCGCCACTGCCCACCCACCTGCTTCGCGGGCATAAGGCCCGCCCCCTGGCGGATGGGGAAGTGCTCCTGGCGGGATGGCAGCTGCGCCGCTCGAAGCAGGGGTGGCAGTTGCAGCAGCAGCCTGGAAGCAGCCCCCTGCAGCTCAATGGACGAGCGGCCCGGGACGGCGACACCCTGCGTTGCGGCGACTACCTGCAGGCGGATGACGGCGAGCCCTCGCAGCTGATCGCCGTGGGCGAGTGAGGCGGCCCCATGGCCCGGCGCAAGCGCGGATTCACCACCTTCAACCTGAGCTTCCTGGACATCATGTCCTGCGGCTTCGGCGCCGTGGTGCTGGTGTTCCTGATTATCGATCACTCCATCGAGGTCCAGTCGGAGACACGCAACGCCGACCTGCTGGCCGAGGTCAGTCTGCTGGAAGAGGATGTCAGCGAGGGCCGCGCCGGGCTGGTACAGCTGCGCAATACCATCGACGAGGTCGACCTCCGCATCGTCGAGGCCCAGGGGCTGGATACCCGTATCCGGGAGCAGCTGGAGGACCTGGAGGCGCGGATTGCCGAGCTGCGCCAGGAGGACCCGTCACAGCGCGAGGATATTGCCGCCCTGCAGGCGGAAATCCGGCAGCTGGAGAGCGAGGTGGAGCGCCTGCGCGCCAGCGCCCGGGAACCCACCGGCCGCAGTGCCCGGGAGTTCACCGGTGACGGCGAGCGCCAGTACCTGACCGGCCTGAACCTCGGAGGCAGCCATATCGCCATCCTGCTGGACAGCTCGGCGAGCATGCTTTCGGACCGGCTGGTCAACGTCATCCGCCTGCGCAACATGGCCCCCGAGGTACAGCGCGGCGCCGAGAAGTGGACCCGTGCCCTGCGTACCGTGGACTGGCTGACCGCGCAGCTGCCCCCCGGCGCCCACTACCAGGTACTGACCTTCAACACCGAAGCCGGCCCCGCCCTCAAGGGCAGCGAGCGCCAGTGGCTGGAGGTGGCCAATCAGCCGCAGCTGCGGGAAGTGTCCCAGGTGCTGCGCCAGCAGCTGCCTGCCGGCGGCACCAGCTTGGAGAAGGCCTTCGTCGCCTTGCAGGCCCTATCACCGCCACCGGACAATATTTTCCTGATCACCGACGGCCTGCCCACCCAGGGCGCCAGCGCACCCCGGGGCAATACCGTCAGTGGCAAACAGCGGGAGGACCTCTACCGCCAGGCCATCCGCCAGCTGCCGCGCAATGTACCGGTCAACGTGATCCTGGCGCCGATGGAAGGCGACCCCATGGCGGCCTCCCTGTTCTGGCAGCTGGCCCAGGCTACCCGCGGCAGCTTCATGAGTCCCTCCCGGGACTGGCCCTGAGGTAGCGCAGCCATGCCGAGAAAACGCCGCGCCACCGAAGAGTTTTCCCTGTCCTTCCTGGACGTGATCTGCTGCGGCTTTGGCGCCATCATCCTGCTGCTGATGATCACCAAGACCGTGCAACCACAGCTGATCGAGGCCTCCACGGTCAACCTGCGCGAGCGCATTGCCGAGCTCCAGGCACTGCGCTTCGAGCTGCGCGGCGAGACCACCATCCTCAACCGCGACCTCAACGCGAAGCGCGAGCAGCTCTCCGACTACGAAGAGCGCATCGCCCGCCTGCGCGGCGAGCTGGCGGAGGCGCGCTCCCGGCACCGCGACCTGCAGGTCGATGCCAGCAGCGACAGCATCATCAGCGAGCAGCTGGCCCTGGCCAGGCAGCAGCTCAGCGAGGAACAAAAACGCCTGCTGGGCCTGCAATACCAATCGAAGAACAACTATATTGGGGGCATACCCGTCGACAGCGAGTACATTCTCTTTGTAATCGACACCTCGGGATCGATGTTCTCTTACGCCTGGGAGCGCATGCTGCGGGAACTCGACGCGGTTCTCAGCATCTACCCGGAGGTCAAGGGCATCCAGGTGATGAACGACATGGGCAACTACATGTTCAGTCGCTACCGGGGCCAGTGGATCCCGGATACCCCGGCGCGGCGCCGCACCATCCTGCAGAACCTGCGCAACTGGAACGTGTTTTCCAATTCCAGTCCGGTGGAAGGCATCACCCAGGCCATCCGCAGCTTCTATGACCCGGATAAGCGCATGAGCATCTACGTGTTCGGCGACGACTTCACCGGCAATTCCATCGCCGAGGTGCTGAACGTGGTGGATCGCCTGAACCGGGAGAACCGCGAGGGCGATCCGCGCGTACGCATACATGCCGTGGGCTTTCCGGTACTGTATTCCCAGGCGCCACAGTTGCAGGGCACGGCTCACCGCTTTGCCCACCTGATGCGCGAGCTGACTTACCGCAATGGAGGCACCTTTGTCGGGCTCAATGACTTCCGCCCCTGAGCGCTGGCTGGCCGTTTTGCTGCTGGGACTTCTGCTCAGTGCCTGCGGCACCCGCGAAGTAGTGGTGCAAAACGCCGAGTTTCCCGAGCCACTGATGCGTCCCCTGCCGCTGACCCTCGGGGTCTGGTACGACGAGGCCTTCGCCAACCACGAGTTCTTTGACGAGGCCGCGGGGCGCTCCGATTCCAGCTGGCTGGTAAAGACCGGCGAGGCCCAGGTCGCGCTCTGGGACACGCTGCTTGGGGGCATGTTCAAGCGCGTGGTACACATGGACGGTCCACCGGGGCCACAGCAGATGAACCCGGTAGCGGACGCGGTACTGATACCCGAAGTGGAGGAGCTGCAGTACGCCATCCCCGCCCATACCAATGTGAAGGTGTACGAAATCTGGCTGCGCTACCACTTCCGCCTGGTGACCCTCAACGGCGAGACACTGGCGGAGTGGAGCATGCCCGCCTACGGCAAGACGCCCACCGCCTTCCTGCAGAGTGACGAGGCAGCCGTACGCCTGGCTGCGGTGGTCGCGCTGCGGGATGCCGGGGCCCACTTCGCCACCAGTTTCCTGCAGGTACCGGCCGTCCGTGACTGGCTGGCCGGCCTGCCGCGACGCCAGGAGGGACCGCGCTCATGACCCGCTGGATACGCCCGGGAAGCCTGCTCCTGCTCGCTGTACTGCTCGGCGGCTGTGTCAATGCCACCACCGATCAGCAGGTCTTCAACACACCGGAAGCGGGCATTGGGGAAGCCTCCGTGGTTATCCTCGGACGCCGCCACGCCAGCGACTACGAGACCGAGCCCGACTTCATCAGCTGCGTGGGCCAGCACATCAGCCGCCGGGATGATGCCATCGAGATCATCGACGAAATCACCTTCATGAACGCCCTCTACCCCTGGTTCGAGCCGCGCACCGCCCCCCTGCGCCCCCAGGATATCGAGCGCCTGCTCAGTGAGCCGCCGGTGGCCGCCCGGCTGGCCGAGCTGAAAACCGAGTACATGATCTGGATCGACGGCCGCACCGAACGCACCGACTCCGCCGGCTCGATGAGCTGTGGTGTGGGGCCCGGGGGCGCCGGCTGCTTCGGCTTTGGCACCTGGTCCAGCGAATCCATCTACGAGGCCACCATCTGGGACTTCAAGCGTCGCGCCGAAGTGGGCCGCATCAGCACCAGTGCCAGCGGGCAGTCCTACATGCCCGCGGTTGTGGTGCCCATCCCCATCATTGCCCCGGTGCAGGGCACCGCCTGCGACAGCATCGGTGACCAGTTGCTGCAATTCCTCTCCGCGCAATACTAGGAGCGAGACATGACCAGCCAACTCCGATTTCCCGACTGCCGGCGCCGCCAGTGGCTTTCCCGAGCCCTGCTGGCGTGCCTACTGCTGCCACTGCTGGTATCCGGCTGCGCGCGCAACCCCGCCACCGGCGGCGGCAGTGTGGTGGTCATGAGCCAAGGGCGGGAGGTGCAGATCGGCGATGAAATGCACCAGGAAATTCTCAAGCAGGGGGGAGTCTACGACCACCCCGAACTGCAGGCCTATGTCGACCGGGTCGGCCAGCGACTGGTGGCGCAGACGGAAAACCCCGACCAGACCTTCACTTTCACCGTCGTGGACAGCCCCGACATCAATGCCTTCGCCACCCCGGGAGGCTTTGTCTACATCAACCGCGGACTGCTGGCCTACCTGGACAACGAGGACGAACTGGCCGGTGTACTCGGCCACGAAATCGCCCATGTCACTGCACGGCACGCGGCGCGACAGCGCACCGCCAGCATTACCAACACCGTCCTCGCGGTCACTGCAGGGATCCTCACCGGCAGTGGCCAGATCATGGACGCCGCCAACATGTACGGCACCGAGCTGGTCCGCGGTTACGGCCGCGAGCATGAGCTGGAAGCCGACGGCCTGGGGGCAAAATACATGTACAAGGCCGGCTACGACCCCGACGCCCTGCTGGAGGTCATTGGCGTGCTGAAAAACCAGGAGCAGTATCAGCGGGTTTCCGCCCGCGCCGCCGGCAAGCCCTCGGGCACCTACCACGGTCTCTATGCCACCCACCCCCGCAACGACCAGCGCCTGCAGACCGTCATCCGCGCCGGGCGTGACCTGGGCGCCAACACCAGTGTGCCGATTAGCCCCGCCACGCCGGGGGAGTTCCGGCAGGTGGTGGACGGCATCACCTGGGGCAAGCGCACGAAACGGGAAGAAGACCGCTTCTACCACAACAGCCTGGGCTTCAGCATTGCCCACCCGCCCGGGTGGAGCGTGTCCAGCGGCGCCAGTGCGATTGTCGCCAGCGCCCCAGACGGCAGCGCCAGCCTCACCCTGACCCTCGCTCGCCCCACGCCCGGTCAGAGCCCGCAGGAGGCCCTGGAGAGCAGCGCCCAGGGTGAACTGAGCGATGCGGAGCCCCTGGAGCAGGCCGGCCTGCAAGGCCACACCGCCATCGCCAGCGCCGGCAACAGCGCGAAACGCCTGGCCGTCATCTACCATCAGTGGGAGTACCGTTTCGAGGGCGCCGCAAGCGATTTTGCCGCCAGCGACGGCCAGCTGCTCGAGATGATCCGCAGCTTCCGCCCCCTGCTGCCCCAGGAAAAGCAGGTCGGCCCCGAGCGCACGCTCCGCTATATCCAGGTACCCCGGGGTGCCACCATGGCCAGCCTGGCCGCCGGTGTGCAGATCCCCGATGCCGAGGCGCAACTGCGCCTGATCAACGGGCTGTATCCCCGCGGGGAGCCGCGGGTCGGGGACTGGATCAAGATTATCCGCTAGTTGCGCCGCGCTCTGGTCCGGGGCCGTGCGGTGCTCTGGTCGAAGTCCGTGCGGCCTGCCGTTTGCCCGGTTTGGGACACGCAGTAAACCCGTCCATGGGGCTCGACGGCGACGTCCCTGTCGCCGACGGTCCCAAACCGGGCAAACGGCATGCCACACTCCGGGGAGGCATCACGGTCCGGGCTTCGTTAGCAGCGAAGCTCGGTGGAAACAGGCCGCCACCGTCTCTGAGTCGAATCGCTGACAACGGTTTCACAGCGCGCCAAAGAGGCATCTCCCTTTAAGGCGCAAGACGCACGGGGACTCACCAGGAAAAGAGCGCAGCCCCTGACGCTCCTACGGTACGAGGTCCACGTCGCGGTGCCGGCTTTCGGGACCCTCGCTGGCCATGGAGAGCCCACCCCGCTTTTTCGGGTGCGGCCAGCGAGGAGCGTACAGGGACGTACTTGCAGCGTGTCCCGAAAGCCGGCACCGCGGCGTGGACCGATCTTACGGAGCTCCCAGCAGAGTAACTCGGCTCAGGCAGTACCGCGACCAGCAGACAGAGGCCTGCAGTCAGAGGCGTAGCGGTCCGGAGGCGTGGTCAGCCGTAACGGGCGTCGGCCACGAAGGGGTTGCTGCGCCGCTCCTGCCCAAAGGTGGAGGTCGGCCCGTGGCCGGGGATGAAGGTGATGTCGTCCCCCAGTGGGAACAGCTTGTCGCGGATGCTGTCGATCAGCTGCTGATGATCCCCGCGGGGAAAGTCCGTGCGGCCGATGCTGCCCTGGAACAGCACATCCCCCACCCAGGCAATGCGCTGCCCCTCGTGCAGGAAAACCACGTGGCCGGGGGTGTGACCGGGGCAGTGGAAAACCTTGAGGGTCTGCTCGCCCACTGTCACCGTGTCGCCCTCTTCCAGCCAGCGATCCGGCGCGAAGGCGTCGGCATGCGGAAAGCCCGACATCTGGCACCATTCGGGAAGGCGGTCAATCCAGAAGGCATCTTCCCGCTGGGGGCCTTCGATGGGAATGTCCAGCTGCTGGCGCAGCACGTCGGAGGCGGCGCAGTGGTCCATGTGCCCGTGGGTCAGCAGGATCTTGCGGATATCGGCGTCCATCTCTTTCGCCGCCGCCAGGATGCGTTCGACATCGCCACCGGGGTCCACCACGGCGGCCTGCCCTGTCTCCTCGCATTTGAGAATCGAGCAGTTCTGCTGGTAGGGCGTGACGGGGACGATGGTAACGCGGATGGACATTCGGTTTCCTCTGTCAGCGGGTTTCGAGGTCGGCGTTCGGATCGAGGAACACGTCCTCGTCGAGTTGTTTCTCGGAATAGGCCACGATCACCGCGCCGGTGGCGTCTCCAGTCACGTTGACCATCGTGCGCACCATGTCCAGGAGGCGATCGACACCGATGATCAGGGCAATCCCCTCCACCGGCAGCCCCGCCTGTTCCAGCACCATGGCCAGGGTGATCAGACCAACACCGGGCACGGCTGCGGTGCCGATCGACGCCAGGGTCGCGGTCAGCACCACCATCAGGCAGGCCGCCAGGCTGAGATCGACGCCGTAGACCTGGGCGATGAAGACCGTGGCGACCCCCTGCATGATGGCAGTGCCGTCCATATTGATGGTGGCACCCAGGGGCACGGTGAAACCGGCGACGGTGTTGTGGGCGCCCAGGCGACGCTCTACCGTGCGCAGGGTCACCGGCAGCGTCGCACCGGAGGAGGCGGTACTGAAGGCAAAAGCCCAGACAGAGCGCATTTTTTGCAGCAGTATGCGCGGCGACAGGCCGGTCAGCATTTTCAACAGACCGCTGTATACCACCACCAGGTGCAGGATCAGCAGGCCCAGCACCGTCAGGAAGTAAGCGGCGAGATCCGCTATCGCGGCAATGCCCATTTCCGAAAACAGCTTGGCAAGGAGGGCAAACACGCCCCAGGGCGCCAGCTCCATCAGGATCCCGACCATGCGCATGACCACGGTTTCGGTATCGCGGAAAAAGCTGGCCAGGCGGCGGCCCTCCTCCCCCGCATGGGATATGGCGTAACCGAACAGCAGGGCAAACACGATGATCTGCAGCATGTTGCCCTCGGCCATGGCCTGCACCGGATTGGAGGGGAAGATCCCCACCAGTACGTCGGTGATTGGCGGCGGCGCGGTCACTTCAAAATCCGCTTCCCCGGCCAGCTCGACACCGGTACCCGGCCCGATCAGCAGCGCCACCACCAGGGCGACGGAAATCGCTATCGCCGTCGTACACAGGTAGTAGAGGAGCGTCTTGGCGGCAATCGGCCCCATGCGCGCGCTATCGCCGAGGGAGCTGGCGCCACAGATCAGGGAGACCAGCACCAGGGGCACGACCAGCAGTTGCAGCGAGGCAATGAAAATTCGCCCCACCACATCGAATAGCCCGTAGACGACCCAGTCATTGACGATCCCGCGGTAGGGCTCACTGACCGCTGTGCCGTGGAGCACCAGATTGAACAGGGAGCCCAGCAAGATACCCGCCACCATGGCGATCAGAATACGGCGGGTCAGACTCATGCGAAGGACTCCCTGTGGAAAGAGCCCCCAAGCGTACCACGGTCCAGGGTCTCAGCCGAACTCCCCGGCCTGGTAGTCGCGTATCGCCTGTTCGATCTCCTCCGCCGTGTTCATGACAAAGGGACCGTAATGGGCCACCGGCTCGCGCAGGGGGCGACCACGCAGGAACAGGAGGTTCGCCCCGGTCTTGCCTGCCTGAACCTGCCAGTCTGCCGCTTCACGCGAGGTCACCAGGAGGTGACCCGAGGTGATCGTCGCCCCATGGGTCGTCCCCGCCACCACTGGATCCTGCGCCACGCCGACACTCCCCCGGTAGAGGAAGGCCAGGAGGGTCTCCCCCGGCGCCGCGGCCACAGTTGCCAGGTGACCCGCCTCGAGACGCAGATCAAGCACCGCGGCGCTGGCAGACACTTGCTGCAGTGGCCCGGACACCGTGTGCCCGTCGATGGACCAGTCCCCCGCAATGGCATCGGCCTCCACCCCAGTGGCGTCCAGGTGGACCAGACTCGCGGCGGGGACGTCCCGCCAGGTCGGCTCGCTCCACTTGTCGCGCGCCGCCAGGTTGATCCACAGCTGGAAGCCGTGCAGGCCCTGGCTGTCCTGGGTCGGCATTTCCGAGTGCACAATGCCACGTCCAGCCGACATCCACTGGGCTCCGCCCCCGCGCACTTCACCGCGATTGCCCCGGCTGTCCTCGTGAATGATGCCGCCGTGTTTCATGTAGGTCAGAGTCTGCATGCCGCGGTGCGGATGCGGGGGAAAGCCGCCGCCAAAATCTTCGCGGCGGTCTGCCTGAAGCTCATCCAGCATCAGGAAGGGATCGAGGCCGGCGTGACGCATACCCGCAACGCGACGAATGGCCACGCCATCGCCATCGCGACTGGGGCGGGCGGGTATCACTTCAATGACGGTTCGGGTGGCCATGGCACGCTCCTGATTGGGTTTGATCCCAGACTACCCACCTATACGAACGGAGAAAATTGCATTATTTTCGTACTTAGATCCCAAATATCCGAAAGGATTCGCCATGCATCGCAGCACACTGGAACAGTGGCGCATGCTTCAGGCCGTAGTGGAACACGGCGGCTTTGCCCAGGCCGCCCAGGCCATCCACAAGAGCCAGTCGAGCATCAACCACGCGGTACACAAGCTTCAGGACCAGCTCGGCGTTCCCCTGCTGGAGGTCGTGGGACGCAAGGCCCGGCTGACTGCCGCGGGCACGCTGCTGCTGCGTCGGGCCAACCAGCTCCTCAGTGAAGCCGCCCAACTGGAGGAGATCGCCACCAGCCTGGCCCGGGGTAGTGAGGCGGAGGTGCGCCTGGCGGTGGACGAGCTCTACCCGGCGGATGCGCTGGCACAGGCACTGGCGGACTTTTCCGGTGCTTATCCGCACACCCGGGTGGAGCTGTTCGAAACCGTACTCTCCGGAGGGCCGGAGATGCTCCAGTCGGGACGCGTGGATCTGCTGGTCGCGGCGCAGGTGCCCCAGGGCTTTCTCGGCGACGCCCTGGACACCATCTCCTTTCTCGCGGTGGCGCATCCCGATCACCCACTGCATCAGCTCGGCCGCCCGTTGCAGCTCGCTGACCTGCGCCAGTACCGGCAGCTGGTGGTGCGCGATTCGGCCCGGGGTCAGCGTGTCGATAGCGGCTGGCTCGGCGCCGAGCAGCGCTGGACCGTGAGTCACGTCGCCACCTCCATTGCCATGATCTGCCAGGGCATGGGCTTCGCCTGGCTGCCCGAGAGCCGCATGGCATCGGCCCTCGCCGCAGGTCAGCTCAAAGCCCTGCCCCTGGAAGAAGGCGCCAGACGACAGGTTACCCTGTATCTGACCTATGCCGACAAAGACCTTGCCGGTCCCGCGACCCGGGATCTGGCGGCGCGACTTAGGGCCGTATGCCCCCGCTGAATGTTCGTTTTTTCAGGACAAAGCCTCCGCAATTCGGCGATTTTAATTCTCTGTTCCTGAACGTAACCTCCCCTGCCATGACGCAAGAAACAGGAGGTAATCATGGGCATGCTGGTCAATGGCGAGTGGCGGGATGTGTGGTACGACACGGAGAGCCACGGCGGACACTTTCAGCGCGAGGACGCCCGCTTCCGTCACTGGGTTACCGAGGATGGAGCTGCCGGCCCCACCGGTGAGGCCGGCTTTCGCGCGGCATCGGGCCGCTATCACCTCTACGTTTCACTCGCCTGCCCCTGGGCCCACCGCACGCTGATCGCGCGGAAACTCAAGGGACTTGAGCCGCACATTGATATTTCCATCGTCAGCCCGCTGATGCTCGACCACGGCTGGACCTTCAACACCGACGAGGGCAGCAGCGGCGATCGGCTACTGGGCTGTCACTACCACCACGAGGTGTACACCACAGCGAAACCCGACTACACGGGCCGCGTCACCGTCCCCCTGCTCTGGGACGCCGAACGCCAGACCATCGTCAGCAACGAATCTGCCGATATCCTGCGGATGTTCAACCACGCCTTCAACGACATTACCGGCAACACCGTCGACCTCTGTCCGCCGGAGCTCAAGGAGGCGATTGAGCACTGGAACGACCGCATCTACCCCGCGATCAACAACGGGGTATACCGGGCGGGTTTCGCCACCACGCAGTCAGCTTACGAAGAGGCTTACCGCGAGGTGTTCGCGGAGCTGGACCACCTGGACGCCCACCTCGCCGACCATCGCTACCTGTGCGGCGAGCACCTGACCGAGGCCGATATCCGCCTGTTCACCACGCTGATCCGCTTTGACGCGGTCTATCACGGCCATTTCAAATGCAACCGGCAACGCCTGGAAGACTTTCAGCACCTGCCCGCCTACCTGCGTGACCTGTACCAGCACCGAGGCATCGCGAAGACCGTCGACTTCCAGCATATCAAGACCCACTACTACGCCTCCCATCGCCACATCAATGGCACAGGCATCGTCCCGGCGGGGCCAGAGATCGACTACGACCGGCCCCACGGGCGCGGCTGAAACCGCGGGCGCCCAGGCTACCAGCGCCTCGCTATCGGGATTCGGGGAACAGGCCCAGGGCCACTTTCCCCCGGGCCTTGGGAAGGGAAGCCCAGGTATCGATCGCCAGGTGCAGCTGCACGTAGCCTGCAGTGGGCAGGTGCGAGAGCCCCGCGTCCGGCACCAGGTGGTTGACCAGGTCCGTCAGGCCGGGGTTGTGTCCGAGCAGGAAGAGCTTGTCACGATCATCCGGGCGCGAAGCCAGCCAGGTTATCAAATCACTGGCGGAAAAAGTGTACAGGCCCTCCTCAATGGCATGTGACTCCCCCGCCAGCGCGGGCCACGCCGTACATAATTCCGCCAGGGTCTGACGGGTACGCAGCGCCGCACTGCAATACACTGGCAGAGGGTCGAGCCATTCCATCAGCCGCCCGCCCGCTTCCCGGGCCTCCCGCCGCCCGCGGGGGCCGAGCTCCCGGTTGCGGTCACTCGTACCGGGCGCCGGGTGCGAAGCATCGGCGTGGCGCATCAAATGCAGCACCTTCATGACGTCTTACCTCCTCATTCCCGCTTCAGTATAGGCGAGCCGCATTTCGACAAAGGCCAGCCGCTGCCGCATAATGGCCGCCGCATTTTTCCGATCGAGATTCCCGATTCATGAGCCTGTCCCTCTCTCAACGCCTGGCCGAGGAGCTATCGGTTGCCGAGCGCCAGGTGGCCGCTGCTGTCGCCCTGCTGGATGAAGGTGCTACCGTCCCCTTTATCGCCCGCTACCGCAAGGAAGTCACGGGCGGTCTGGACGATACCCAGATGCGCCAGCTGGATGAGCGCCTGCGCTACCTGCGCGAGCTCGATGACCGCCGTCAGGCGATCATCAAGTCCATCGAGGAACAGGGCAAGCTTACACCCGAGCTGTCCCGGGCCCTCACCGAGGCTGAGACCAAGAATCGCCTGGAAGACCTCTACCTGCCCTACAAGCCCAAACGGCGCACCAAGGCCCAGATCGCCCGCGAAGCCGGACTTGAGCCTCTCGCGGATGCGCTGCTGGAAAATCCGGCCCTGCAGCCCGAACAGCAGGCAGAGAGCTATGTGAATGCGGATGCGGGTGTCGCCGACAGCAAGGCCGCCCTGGAAGGAGCCCGGCACATCCTGATGGAGCGTTTCGCCGAGGATGCCGACCTGCTGGCGCGGCTGCGGAACTTCCTTCAGGACGAAGCCCTGCTCGCCAGCCGCCTGGTCGAAGGCAAGGAGCAGGAAGGGGCCAAGTTCCGCGACTACTTTGAACACAACGAAGCCCTTGCCGGCGTCCCCTCTCACCGCGCCCTGGCCATGTTCCGCGGCCGCAACGAGGGTATCCTGCACCTCAGCCTGGTCATGGACGCGGAAGAAAAACCCACCGACAGCCACCCTTGCGAAGCCATGATCGCCGACTACTGGCAGGTGCGGGACGAGGGGCGCCCGGCGGACAAGTGGCTCTCGGACTGTGTGCGCTGGACCTGGCGGGTGAAACTCCTGACCCACCTGCAGACCGATCTGCTCGGCCAGCTGCGCGAGCGGGCGGAAGAGGAGGCCATCAAGGTCTTTGCCGCCAACCTCAAGGACCTCCTGCTCGCCGCCCCGGCAGGGGCCAAAGCAACGATTGGTCTCGATCCGGGCCTGCGCACCGGCGTCAAGGTCGCCGTAGTGGATGCCAACGGGAAGTTGCTGGACCACGCCGCGATCTTCCCCACCCCCCCACAGAACCGCATCCGGGAGGCCGGGCAAACGCTGCTGCAACTTATCCGCAAACACCAGGTGGAGCTGATCGCCATCGGCAATGGCACCGCCAGCCGCGAGACCGACCGTTTTGTGGGTGATCTGCTGCAATCCGACCCCTCGCTGAATTGCCGCAAGGTCATGGTGAACGAGGCAGGCGCCTCAATCTACTCCGCATCGGAGTTTGCCGCGCGGGAATTCCCGGACCTGGATGTCACCATCCGCGGCGCCGTCTCCATCGCCCGCCGCCTGCAGGACCCGCTGGCAGAACTGGTAAAGATCGAGCCCAAGTCCATCGGTGTCGGCCAGTACCAGCACGATGTCAGCCAGGTGCAGCTGGCGAGACAGCTGGACGCCGTGGTGGAGGACTGCGTGAACGCCGTCGGCGTGGACGTGAACACCGCCTCGGTGCCGCTACTGACCAGGGTGTCCGGCCTCAACCAGGGTCTGGCCAGCAATATCGTCAGCCACCGCGATCAGCACGGCAGCTTTGCCGACCGCCAGGCCCTGCGCCAGGTATCGCGTTTCGGTGACAAGACCTTTGAACAGGCAGCCGGCTTCCTGCGCATTAGCGCGGGCGAAAACCCGCTGGATGCCTCCGCGGTGCACCCGGAGTCCTACCCGGTAGTGGCGCGCATCGCCGAACGCCAGCAACGCGAGGTCGCCAGCCTGATTGGCGACACCGGGTTCCTGCGCAAGCTCCGGCCGGAGGATTACACGGACGAGCGGGTGGGTTTGCCCACCGTGGTCGACATCATCGCCGAGCTCGACCGACCCGGGCGGGACCCGCGCCCCGAGTTCCGCATGGCAAGTTTCCAGGATGGCGTGGAAAAGGTCTCCGACCTGCGCCCCGACATGGTGTTGGAGGGGACAGTCACCAATGTCACCAACTTCGGTGCCTTCGTGGATATCGGCGTCCATCAGGATGGCCTGGTACACATTTCCGCGCTGTCCGACCGCTTCGTCAAGGACCCGCGCGAGGTGGTCAAGGCCGGGGATATCGTCAAGGTCAAGGTGATGGACGTCGACCTGCCGCGCAAGCGTATCGCGCTGACCATGCGCCTGGGTGACTCGGCAGCGGATTATGCCGAGGGGCGGCCGGGCCGGGAGCGAGATGCCACGCCCCGAGGCAAGGCCGGTCGCCAGCCGAGCCGGAAAGGCGGCAAGAACGAAGCCGGCCCATCCACCACGCTGGCGGCGGCCTTCGCGTCTGCCAAGTCCTCCCGCCGCTAGCGCAAACGGGCCTCCAACCATGCCCGCAGTTGCTCCTCGGGCATGGGGCGACCCAGCAAGAAGCCCTGGACGACGTCACAGCCCAGCTCCGCCAAGGCGCGGAGAGTCTCCTCGTCCTCCACCCCTTCGGCCACCACGCGCAGCCCAAAGAGGTGGCCAATCTCGATGATGATACGGACCAGTTCGCGGTCCTGACGATCCTCGAGCATTCGTGACACGAACGAGCGGTCGATTTTCAACTCGGTCGCGGGAATATCCTTGAAGTAGGACAGCGAGGAGTAACCTGTGCCGAAATCATCAATGGAAAGACCCAGCCCCATCTCGCGCAGACGCTCAAGGTTGTGGAAGCCCCCCTCCTTGTCGTCGATCACCGCGCCTTCGGTGATCTCCACCGTCACCATCGCCGGGTCCGCACCCCAGATCGCCAGGGCACCCTGGAACATGTTGGCCAGATCGGGGCTGCTGACCAGGTCTGCCGGGACATTGATCGCCAGCGGCAACTCCATGACGCCCCGCCACTCGCGCTGATAGCGCAGCGACCGGTTGACTACCCAGCGCGTGAGTTCGTAACTCTTGCCGGCAGCGAAGGCCAGGCCCACCAGCTCCTCCGGGGACACATAGCCGTGCCCGGCCAAGTGCCAGCGAATCAATGCCTCGGCACCGTAGACTTCGCCAGAGCCAAGGGCAATCTTGGGCTGGAAGTGCAACTCAAAATCGTTGTTGTACAGCGCCTCGGCAAAACGCTGTTCCAGGACTATATCCGTCACTGGCGTCGATTCGTGGATAATCGCCTGGTCTACCTGCAGCGGTTTGCCCAACCGGGATTCCGCCAGGGTCGCCTCCGCCCGCGCGAGCATCGACAGCGCAGGCTCTGCGGAGTGGTGATTGACGGCCAGGCCAAATCGCAGCTCCACCGGCAGCAGATCCTCATCAATGTAAAGGACCTCCTCCAGGCTGTGCTGCAGGCGGTTCAGGGCCAGGGCGACAAAGGCGGGATTGGTCAGCCCTGGCATCAG
Organism: Haliea atlantica; assembly: GCF_054779855.1. Lineage (NCBI taxonomy): Bacteria > Pseudomonadati > Pseudomonadota > Gammaproteobacteria > Cellvibrionales > Halieaceae > Haliea > Haliea atlantica. The sequence goes on from NZ_BAAGXL010000026.1 coordinate 140,848, forward strand.
GAAAGCGAAGGTTTTTCCCGAAACCCGATAGACGTTGTCCGGCAATTTGCTGAGCGTGAGCAGTTGGGCGTGGGCCTCCGCCAGCAACTGGTCGCCGATCCCGTAGCCATGGCGGTGGTTGATCCCACGCAGATTGCTGAGATCGATCAGGAGCAGGGCGGCGTGTTGCTCGTCCTGACGCGACTGTGCCACCACCGAATCCAGCCCGGAGAGAAAGTCCGCTCTGGCTGCTACCGGGGGACAGTCGCTCAACTCGACCTCACTGCAAATGAATGCTGTTCATGTCGATGCCGTAGGAGCCCGGTTCGAGACTGGCGACGATTTCCAGGGACGAACCGTCCACACACTGGGTTTCTCGCAACAGGTCGACCATATGCACCCCCGTAACCGGACGCTTGTCCGCGTCCAGGATAATCATCACCCGCGGGCGCAGGCGACGGGTGCGGTATTCCGCGACCACCACTGCCACTTCGCCCGAAGACAATTCCACCAGCGTGCCTGCGGGGTAGATGCCGACAGCCTGGATGAACTCCTCCACCAGCTCCGCCTGGAAATCGATATCCTTGGCCTGGTGCAGCATCTTGATCGCCGCAGAAGGTGAGGTGGCGCTGGCATAGATGCGGTGACTGGTGATCGCATCGTAGCAATCCACGATCGCGGCGATACGGGCAAACACCGGTATGGCATCGCCTTTCAGCCCCTGGGGATAGCCGGAGCCGTTATGCCGTTCGTGGTGGTGGGCCACCATGTCGAGGACGTCGGTATTCATCAAGCCTGTTTCGCCAAGCATCTCGATACCGTAGCGTACGTGCTCGCGCATTTCCGCAAACTCCTCGGCGCTCAGGGGCCGGTCGGTATGCAGGAGTTCCGGGTCAATGCGCAACTTGCCCACATCGAACAGCAGCCCACCGATCGCCAGGGAGCGCAGGTCGGAACGCGGGAGGCCAAGCTGGCGGCCGAGGGCCACGGCCCAGATGGAAGCGCCCAGGGAGTGTTGGTAGGTGTACTGGTCCTGCTGCTTGAGGCGCGCGAGCCAGATACAGGCATCCGGATTGCGGGAGATGCTGTCGATCATGGGTTCGACCGAGCGTTTCACCCGCACAACGTCGACCGCCGCGCCATCGCGGGCATGCTGAAAAATTTCCTCCACCCCCTGGGAGAGCTGTTTCACGGCGCTTTCTGCCCGGGGATATTCTTCCGCCCAATCCGAGGAGTCCTGGTAGGAGGTCAGCTTGCGTGTGGGGAACAGTGCCTGCCGGGAAAGACGGGGCCTCTGGATGCGCTGCTTGCGCTGCAGCACATGCTCCTGCTGCTGGCTTTTCTCGATGTCGACATAGACATACTGGCAATAGCGCCGCAGGGTTTTCAGGTCATCTTCCGAGGCGATACGAAAGCCCTGCAGCACGAAGGGTGTCTCCAGCCAGGGGCGATCCAGACCAGACACATACATCCCCAGCTCCAGGTCAGCCGTGAATATTTTTATCACTTCGATCATCGAGACACCCGCATCACCCGAGCCGCTATCCTAAAACATGACGCGCAAAAGCGATACCAGGGGAGGTACTCACCCGTCCGCACCCAACTGGCCAGCTGCCTCGCGAATCGCGGGCCAGGCGCGCAGGGCCGCGCCCATCCCGGCGAAGCCATTGCGCAGGTGGCCCAGCAGATCTCCCTGGGGCATGCCCCGCGGAACATCGGGAAGATCAGTCAGCCGCGGCGGCTCCTGGAGCGCCTTCGACGTGTGCTCGAGGTTCCGCCGCAACCACTGGCTCCACTGCTCGTTGTCGATCACCGGCTGATTCAGGCGAGTGGCGAGGGATGCCAGCTGGCTACCCTGAGACTGTGACAACCAGCGCGCATAATGGCTCTGCAAAGCACTATCGCTGAGTTCGGCAAAACCCTGCAGACCGTCGGCAATGATGGACAACCTGACGGCGGTCGTGACCCCGGTATCCTCCGGCATCAGCTGCGCGAGGAGGTTGTCTACCATCGACAGGCCACCGTGGGGGACGTCGATGTCGCCGTCGGGGTTTCCGCTGCGCGGTGGCACGGGAAGATGCGGCACGGCCCAGTCGTAATCCAGCACAGCGGATGTGGGGTGCAGGCAGGCGACCATGGTACCGAAAAGGCGGTCCTCACCCCGGAGCACCGGCAAGTAGGGCGGCAACAGTGCGCGGTTGTCCACGCCCGTCATCTGCGACATATTGGCGCGACGCAGAAGCGTCGGCGCCCCGTGGCCCAGCCAGAACTCCCGCGATGCGAAAAGCTGCGTGAGGTCGGTATAGGGTCCAAAGATCTCACCGATACGCCGCAACGATTCCTCTGGCAACTGGGCGAGCCACAGGTTGTTGACAGTCCCCGGGTCACCGAGGGTGCCGCACTGAGTGACCAGGATGCGTGACTGCCCCGCCAGCTTTGCCAGGAACTGTTCCTGTACGCCATGGCAATGTGCGGGCTGCAGTCCGTCCTGCCCCAGCGCGCGGAGGGCGCCCCCGAGCGTTAGGCCCAGGCAGCGTCCCTGTTCTACCAGAGCGTCCGCATCCAAGGGCGTTAAACGGGATAACCAGTCGGACTGCCCGGCAAAACAATGGGCTTCTCGCGGCGCATTGAAAGGCAGAGTCGTGCTGGCGTGCAATGCTGGGTAAGCCTTGCACAGAATGTCATCATCCAGCATCAGGCAACGCTCGCCAACCGTGCAAAGCAGCGCAAAGTTCCGCGCGCGGCCATAGGTCGGCAGGCCCGGCCAGGACTCGCGACTGAACAGCCAGTCAATGGCGCCGGCCTGCTGTGGCAGTACCGACTTGAGCTCGGCAACCAATGCCGCCTGGCGGGGGGGATCAATATGCTCCATGTTAACCGGGCTGACACGACTGAAGTCCGCGACCAGCTCCGCATTTCGAGAGACGTTCGCCGGGTCACGGGAATCGTCGATCAGGAGTATGCGTTTTTGTCTGGACAGCCGGGTGTTTCGCAACATCGAATCCAGCAGGCGGCCCAGCGCCTCCGGTCGATCGCAGGTCAATACACAGGTGACAGTCCGATCGTGGTGTGGAGCGGATTCCGAAGCATCATCGTTCACGCGCGAGCAGAGCGCGTTCGCGGACACCATGAGGCCGGCTTCCCGAACCAGGTTGAGCACCCTCATGGCGTCGTCGCGATTCCCCTGCAACTGGGGAAAACGCTGAACGAGGTAGCCAGCATGCTCAGACAATGTCCTGAACTCATTACATTGCTGCAGCGCGACGGCGACTTCCTGCATGACCACGACGCGGGACTCATCGCGTCTCGAGGTCAGCACCACACCACCGGGGATCACGGTCGTATCGCAGGGGGCCATGGCCCACAATTCACTGCTATTGTCGGCGGCAGCCGTGGTATCAAGCCCTTCCTGCATAATCATTCCCGGTCGTTTGTCAGCGCAAGCGCGAGACTCTAGGGAGACTGGTAACAGCTGTCAATGCGGAGGCGCAAGCTGCGGACCAGCACGCGGCCCGCCACCCAGCGACAGACAATCCACCTGTCTGCAAAAATCCGCCACGATAAAGGCTTCCAGCTCCGCTTGTTGGGAAGGACGCAGGTGGCTGAGAATAACGACTCTGCCTCCTACCGAAAGCAGAGGCTGCCTGCCAGTCTCTGCAGCCGGCATCACCCGCACAGGGGCGCCTGTTTGGGCCGCATCGTGCAACCGCAGATAGCGCTGGGCCTCGCCCTCCACAACTACAGCCCAGCCGAAGAGGCGTTTCCGCTCCCTGGCATCCGTCGTTTCGGCACTCGCCTGTCGCCGGGCGAGGCCAGCCTCGCCCAGGTGCACTTCGGCGAGCTGAAGCAGTACCACGGTGGCGAATACCCTCTGGATAGCGGGCTCCGAACGCGCCACTTCCTGCACCAGGAAAACCCAGCCCGCCTTGTCCTGGCCTTCGGAGATGGCCTCCGCGGAAACTCCGGTGTCGGCCAGCGCAAGAGCCAGCAGGATTGCGCAGATAAGTTTTCGCACGGCTGGAGTGGCCCAGAACGTCAGGTTGGACAGGGAAGAACGACAGTAAATCATCACATCCAAAAAGCAAAACCCCCGTAGCCTACGCTACGGGGGTTTTCCTTTTT
>NZ_BAAGXL010000027.1:0-233581 GCF_054779855.1 Haliea atlantica
GTGCATTTCATGCCGCAAGTATATCAAACACCTGTCGCTTTACTAATGAAAAAGTTAGTAAATGCCAATGGCCGGGTCCACAGATAGATTTTGCGGAGCTCCACTGGCCATGCCGCGTATAGTCAGGCCGACCGTACCTTTGGAACCGGGTGATTCGAAGCCCGCTACTCCGGGAATTTCTCCCATCAGGTCACCCGTGTTGGTGATGCTGCGTTTTTCAATGGCACTTGAGCCCAGAGCAGTAATGGAAATAGGCGTATCCTGAAGACTCTCCTCTCTTTTCTGAGCGGTTACGACTACTTCCTCCAGTGCACCTGCAGACTGGGCGATGGCAAAGCCTGGCAAACCCGAGCTTAGGCAAACCGAGATGGCGATAGCCATTGATTTAGGCTTAAACATTGTTTGTTGCATAAACTTTCCCCTTATTATCAATTAAGCATGGCCATGAACAGTACTGATATGAGAGTGCAAGGATCTCATCCCCCTTGTGTAATGACCGGGAACGCCCAGAGTTTGCTGTAATCAACGGGCTCCGACATCGTGCAAATGTATGATCCACGCTCCAGAAGCGTGGATAGCTTCAGCAGACCTGCCACTTCATCACATGCGTGTATCGCCTGATTCCTGCAAAGGGATATACCAGGCCTGAAGGACACGATTCCGCGGCCTTGAACAGCCGTGGCCGCGGTCTTTGGTTCGGTTCGAGCTTCAAAAACGTAATGCGGCCACCGGTTGTCCGGCAGATATTCAACAAAAAATTTTTATAAGCCATATGGCTTGCAAAATAACGTGGGCTGGCGCAAGCTTTCACCAAACGATGCAAAGCAGGCTTTTATTCTCAATGCCCAAGCAGGTCGACCACCACCAGCGCCGTGCCATGATCGCTGCGGCAGCAGCCAGCTGCATAGCCGCTCAGGGTCTGCAAGGCACCACCATGCGGGTCATCGCGCAATCTGCCGGCGTTTCCAAGGGAATCGTCGAGCACTACTTCGCCAACAAGGACGAAGTCATCGAAGCCGCCCTGGAGCAGGTCAACGTTCGCTATCTGGCCCGCGAAAAAAAACTGACCGCTGGACTGACAGGCCTTTCCGCCCTGCGAGCCAGACTCCGCTGCGTACTGCCACTTGAGGGGGACTCCCGGCAGGCCTGGAAAATCCGCCTGTGTTTCTGGAGTGTGGCCGCGATTCATCCCGAAACGCGGCGCGAGCAGCAGACTCGACTGAAGCTGACCCGCGGACGCTATCTGCAGGACCTGCGCGCGGCACAAGACAACGGTGAGATACCATCTCTGTCCAACCCGGAACAGATCGCCACCGACCTGGGGCTGCTTATGGCCGGCGCCGCCTGTGGCGCGCTGCTCGACCCGCATTACTACAGCCGGAAATACCTGACATCGCTCATCGACCGCACCCTCGACCACCTGACACGGGAGCCACAACCATGACCGAACGCGACTACAGCGCCGACGACGCCCTGCTCACCCAGGCCTGGGACCAGTTCTGCGACCAGCTCAAGGCCGCCGGCCGCATTCCCTTTCGCGACGGCGTCCCGGCGGGCGATCTCAGTCGCAGCGCCGGCTTCCGCTGTCTGGCACAGAACATCGGTCTCGGTATGCAGTTCTTCCTCGAGAACGACGACCCCCTGCACCCGGAGCTGCTCCACTACTTCGACCCCATTCGCAAGCAGGGCGGCGACAACCCGGACGCGGTCTATGTCGGCGCGCCGATCAACGGCACCGACACCTACCGTATTCACGGCAATCGCGGCAGCGCGCGCTACTTTGCCGTCACCGTGGTGGAAACCGGAAACACGCCCTGGGGTGGCGGTGTCGCCAGTTCCCTCTTCAGCCAGGACCTCGAGGTGGAAGAGGACGGCAGCTTTGAGCTGATCTGCAGCCCCGATCCGCATCCCGGCAACTGGCTGAAAACCACGCCGAACACCTTCCGGGTGACCTTCCGTCAGTTTTTTGCCGACTGGGAGAACGAGCGCCCCATGCACGCCAGCATCGATCGCATCAGCGGTGAGCCCGCCCCCAAGGCAGTGATGGATCCAGAGCGCCTGCATCGCGGCCTGGATACCGTGTCGCGCTGGGTGGGCGACTCCCTCAACTACTGGGCCGACATGATCGAGCGCTGGAAGGTACAGCCCAACACCTTCCTGTCCTATCGGCAGCTGGACGACAATGCCCTCGACGTGACGCCCGGCGGCGAACCGCTGATCGCCTACTGGCAGCTGCCGGCGGACGAGGCCATCGTGGTTCGCGTGACCCCGCCGGATGCGCACTACTGGGCGGTGGAGTTCGGCAACTACTGGTGGTGCTCGATGGACTATCGCAGCATCCTCAGCAACACCAACTGCCACTATGCGCAGCTGGAAGACAACGGTGAACTGATCCTGGTGATTTCCCACGTCGACACGGGTCACGCCAACTGGCTGGACCCGGCGGGCTTCCAGGAAGGTTACGTGACCGTGCGCTGGATGCAGGCCGACCACTACCCGATTCCCCAGGCGACCCAGGTCAAACTCAAGGAACTCGATCAACACCTGCCCGCCGGGGCAAGGACAGTCACCGCCGAGCAGCGGGCAGAACAGATCGCCGCCCGGCGGCGCGGGGTGATTCAGCGTTTTGGGGTGTAACAACCACGACAGCGACCCGACTGCAGCGGCAGCGAATCCGGGCTGGGCTGTCACAACATGATTGCGAGACTGACGACGAGGACAGGAACATGGATCTGCAACTGCAAGGCAAGACCGCCATTATCACCGGCGGCAGCGGCGGTATCGGCCGCGGGCTGGTACTGGAATTCGCCCGCGAGGGCCTGAATGTGGTGAGCGCCTCCCGCGACCTGGCCACCGGCGAAAAGCTCGCCGCCGAGGCGGCGGAGATGGGGTTGTCCGGCAAGGTCCTGGCGGTGAAGACCGACGTCACCGACCGCGCCAGCGTGGACGCCATGGTCGCAAAAACCCGCGAAGCCTTCGGTCCGGTGGATGTGCTGGTCAACAACGCCGGCGGCGTCGCCCACCCCTCGGATTTCGAGAAGCTGGACGCGGACGCCCGGCGCTGGGAAATCGCCCTCAACGTCGATGGCGTGGTGAACTGCTGCCAGGCAGTGGCCGAGGACATGCTCTCGCGCCAGACCGGCAGCATCATCAATGTCTCCTCCAACTCCTCGCTGCTCGGCGAGGCCGCCGCCAATATCGTGCACTACGGCGGTGTAAAGGGCTTCGTCAACAGCTTCAGCAAGGGCCTGGCCTGGGAATGGGCGCGCAAGGGCGTGCGGGTGAACAATATCTGTCCCGGCTGGATCGTGCCCCGGGACGAGAGCGAGGTGGGTGAAGGCAGCTTCTGGAACCGCTTCGGCTTCGAGACCATGGGCAAACCCGATGACATGGAAAAAGCCCTGGAGGAAGGCAGCCTCTACAACATGAGCGGCCTGCCCATTCCCCGGCTCGGTCGCCCCGAGGACATCGCCTGGCTGGCCCTGTTCCTGGCCAGCGAGCGCTCCGGCTACATCACCGGCCAGATGGTATCGGTCAGCGGTGGGGCCTGGATGCCATGAGCCAGTGGACACCCCCGCCACGCCCCGACTGGGTACAACAGGTCATCGACGAAGGGCGGCACATGGACATCCGCAGCCTGGTTCCCCTGGAGCCGGAGGAGCTGATGGCCACAGCGCGCCGCAATACCGGTTTCGACGACTTCGGCGAAGACAGCTGGCTGGAGGGTTTTCACGTCTTCCTCCAGGCGCTCGACGAAGAGGCGGAGCTGCACCTGCTCGGCCGGCTGATGACCCGCTCCGATATCCTGCGCTGGCTGGAGGCGCGCCTGGGCATCGAGGCAGCCTACGCCAAGCACCCGGAAATCGAGGATGAAGTGATCGACCAGCCGGTGATCGTCACCGGCCTGCCCCGCTCCGGCACCTCGATCCTGTTCGAGCTGCTCAGCCAGGACCCGCAGTTCGGTTCGCCGCGCAACTGGGAAATCATGTTCCCCTACCCGCCGCCGGAAGCCGCGAGCTACCACAGCGACCCGCGTATCGAGCGCTGCCAGCACCTGGTGACCCAGTGGAATCGGGTGGTCCCCACCTACGCCGCCATGCACGAGATGGGCGCGGAGATTCCCAACGAGTGCATCGTCGCCATGAGCTGCACCTTCCTGTCGGAGAACCTGCCCGGCCAGTACCAGATACCCAGCTATAACGCCTGGTACTACCAGCAGGACCTCAGGCCCGCCTACGCCTATTACCGGCGCATGCTCAAGCTGTTGCAGTGGAAGAACCCCCGACGCCACTGGCTGCTAAAGGCGCCCTCCCACCTGGGCAACCTGCCGGTGGTCTTCGACACCTTCCCCGACGCGCGCGTGGTGATCACCCACCGCGACCCCATCGTGGCCCAGGCCTCGGTGACCAACCTGCTGGGCACCCTCTACTGGATGCGCAGCAGCCAGGCCTTCGATGCCCGCGCCTTCGAGAACCTGATGACCCCGGAAGCCGGCGCCGCGCGGCTGGATGCGGTCGTCGAGTTGCTGGAGCAGGGCTCGGTGTCGCGAGGCCAAGTGCACAACTTCCTCTACGCCGACCTGGTGCGCCAGCCCTTGCCAGCGCTCGAGTCCCTCTACCGGGACATGGGTCAGTCACTGGACGAAACGGCACGGGAAGCCATGCAGACCTACCTCGCGCGCAAGCCACAGGGCAAATTCGGCAAGCACCAGTACAGCCTCGGGGAGCAGCGGGAAAATGCCCGCAAGCGCCAGCTCTACCAGCGCTACCAGACCTACTTCAACGTCCCTGACGAAGCCTGACCCGACCAGGAGAACCCCATGCCTTCCGTCATGATCAAATACGAGTGCCGGGCACCCGCGGAAACTACCCGCCTGTCCTTTGCCGACATGTACGACCTGACCCTGGAGCAGATCGCCTGGATCGACGCCCAGGGCTTCCCGGTCACCATCAACTTCTGCGAGCACCATGGCAGCGCCGACGGCTACCTGCCCAGCCCGGTGGCCATGGCGGCCGCCGCCGCGCGTGTCACGCGCAATGTACGCCTGCAGGTGAATGTGCTGATGCCCTTCAATGACCCCCTGCGGGTCGCCGAGGATGTCGCCGTGCTGGACCAGCTGAGCCGGGGCCGCGCCGAGGTGCTTCTGCTGGGCGGCTATGTCAGCAGCGAAATGACCATGTTCGGGGTCGACCCCAAGCAGCGCGGCGCCCTGATGGAGGAGGGCGTACAGACCCTGAAGAAAGCCTGGAGCGGCGACGCGTTCGAATACCGCAGTCGCCCCGCGCGCATCACCCCGCCGCCACTGCAGTCACCCCACCCCACAATCTACATGGGCGGCAGCTCGGCCCCGGCGGCGCGACGCGCAGCCCGGGAAGGGGACGGCTTCATCGGCGGCATGCCCCACCTGAATGATATCTATGTCGCGGAGTGCCAGCACCTGGGCAAGACCCCGCGCTTCCAGGCGGAAATGCCCTTCTCCTTCCTCTATGTGTCGGACCAGCCCGAAGCGGACTGGGAACGCCTGGCGCCCTTCGCGCTTTATGAAACCAACTGCTACGCGAAATGGCAGGAAAGTACCGACCTGGACATGCTCTTCAGCAGCGCCATGGATGCCGACGCACTGAAAGCACTGGGCACCTACCAGGTCGTCAAGGCGGAGGAGGTGGTTGCCCGTGCGCCGCAGATGGCGGACAACGACGCCCTGGTATTGCACCCCCTGGTGGGCGGCCTGGAAACCGAACTGAGCTGGCGCACGCTGAAGAATTTCTTCCAGCAGGTGGCACCGAAGATTGCGGTCACCCCCCTGTAAACAAGCGCGCCGCCCCCGACTACAAACCTTAAGTTTCCTGGATATGTCGCATAATAGGCATAACAAAAGCTGATAGTTAAACCGCTCCCCCCGGTGCTAGCATGGCGCTTTCCCCGACGACCGGGAGGCTACTTTGACGACAGCACTACCCAGCGCGGGCGCCCTGGCGGGCGTGCGCGTTCTCGACCTCAGCCGGGTACTGGCCGGCCCCTGGGCGACACAGATCCTGGCCGATCTGGGCGCCGAGGTGGTCAAGATCGAGCACCCCCAGGGCGGCGATGACACCCGCGGCTGGGGGCCGCCCTTTGTCGAACGGGAGGACGGCTCCCGCGATGCCGCCTATTACTTCGTCGCCAACCGCAACAAGCGCTCGGTGGCCCTCGATATCAGCCGTCCCGAGGGGCAGGAGGCGGTGCGCCGCCTGGCCGCCCAAAGCCAGGTGCTGGTGGAAAACTTCAAGCTCGGCGGGCTGGCCAAATACGGCCTGGACTACGACAGCCTGCGCCAGGTCAACCCCGCCTTGGTCTACTGCTCGGTCACCGGTTTTGGCCAGACCGGCCCCGATGCCAGGCGCCCGGGCTATGACTACCTGATCCAGGGCCGCAGCGGCCTGATGAGCATCACCGGCCAGCCGGACGGCCAGCCCGGTGCCGAGCCCATGAAAGTGGGGGTGGCCACCTCGGACTTGTCCGCCGGGCTCTATGCCACCATCGGCATCCTCGCGGCCCTGCGCCACGCCGAGCGCACCGGGGAGGGCCAGCACCTGGACATCTCCCTGCTCGACTGCCAGGTCAGCCTGCTCGCCAACCAGGCCCAGAACTACCTGGTCTCCGGCAAGACACCGGTGCGCCTGGGCAATGCCCACCCCAATGTCGCCCCCTACCAGGTCTTCGAGTCTGCCGACGGCTACCTGATCCTCGCCGTGGGCAATGATCGACAGTTCGCGGCCTTCTGCCGCGAGGCCGGCGTGCCGGCGCTGAGCGAGGACCCGCGATTTGCCCGCAACGCCGATCGCGTGGCCAACCGCGAGGCCCTGGCCGAGGTCATCCAGCCCCTGATGCACCAGCGCCGCAGTAACGACTGGTTCCGCGCGCTGGAGGCCGCTTCGGTGCCCTGCGGACCGATCAACAGCATCGACAAGATCTTCGAGGACCCCCAGGTACTGGCCCGGGACATGCGCCTGGACATGCCCCTGCCCAAGGGGGCGTCCATCCCCCAGGTGGCCAGCCCCCTGCGACTCTCCGCCACGCCACCCCGTTATCGCGCTGCCCCGCCGGCTCTCGGCGAGCATACCGCCGAGGTGCTGGCGGAGCTGGGTCTGGGGGACTCGACGGAACCCAACCTGCCAACGACCGATACGGAGAAACCCCATGCTTGAGTGGCCGCGCCCGGCGCGCATTCCACCAGAGGACGAGGCCCTGCGCAGCGAGATCCGCGCCTTTCTCGCGGAGCACCTCCCCGACCTGCCCGCGGATATCCTGTCCCGTTCCTGGATGGGTTTCGATGCCGCGTTTTCCCGCAAACTGGGCGCCGCCGGCTGGCTCGGCCTGACCATTCCCAGCGAGTACGGCGGGGCTGGCCGCAACGCCTTCGCCCGCTTCGTGGTGGTCGAGGAGCTGCTGGCCCACGGCGCCCCCGTCGCCGCCCACTGGATCGCCGACCGCCAGAGCGCGCCGCTGATCCTCAAGTTCGGCACCGAGGCCCAGCGCCAACAGTACATTCCCGCCATCTGTCGCGGCGAACTCTACTTCTGCATCGGCATGAGCGAGCCGGCTTCCGGCTCCGACCTGGCCAGCGTGCAGACCCGGGCGACCCGAAACGAGCGGGGCTGGCAGCTCAAGGGGCGCAAGATCTGGACCACCATGGCCCACCACTCCCATTACATGATCGCACTGGTCCGCACCGCCGGGGGGCCGGAGGATCGCCGCGAGGGCCTGTCGCAGTTCATCATCGACCTCAGCCTGCCCGGTGTGACCGTGGAGCCGATCCGCGACCTGACCGGTGATGCCCACTTCAACGAAGTGATTTTCGACGACGTCCAGCTGCCCCCGGATGCCCTGATTGGTGAAGAAGGCGCCGGCTGGAAGCAGGTCAATGCCGAGCTGGCCTTCGAGCGCAGCGGCCCCGAGCGCATCCTCTCCGCCATCATGCTGCTGGAGTGCTGGATCAACTGGCTGCGGGAGCATGGCCACGACAGCGCCGACGAGGAACTGGCGGGGCGTCTCGCCGCGCGCCTGGCAGTGTTGCGCGCCTTTTCGATGGGCGTGACCGGTCGCCTGGCCGAGGGGGAGAGCCCGGTCATCGAGGCCGCGCTGTTCAAGGACGTGGGGACCGGCTTCGAGCAGTCGCTGCCACCGCTGATCAGCGACGCCCTGGGGCGCCGACCAGAGCTGCCCTTGCCTGCGGAGCTGGAACGCACCCTGGCCTACACTGCGGCGATTGCACCGAGCTATTCACTGCGCGGTGGTACACGGGAAATTCTGCGCGGCATGGTCGCGCGCGGCATGGGGTTACGCTGATGACTTCACTCTACGCAGACGCGATTCACACCCTGCTCGGGGATCTTTGCCACGGCGCGGGCCTGCGCGCCCAGCAGCGGGAAGAGAACATCGACGACACCTGGAAAGCCCTGGTGGAATCCGGCTTTCTCAATGCCCTGCTGCCGGAAGAAGCGGGCGGCGTCGGCCTGTCACTGGCCGAGGCGTTGCCAGTGCTGCAGGCTGCCGGTTATCACGGCCTGGCACTGCCCTTTATCGACACCCTGCTGATCCGTGCGGCCCTCGGCATCGATGACAGCGAGGCAGAGCAAGCCATTGCGCTGGCCCAACTGGACGCGAGCGGCGACAGCGCCCTGCTGTTGCAACCGGCCCTGCGCGGTGTACAGGCAGTCATTGTCGCCAGCGGGGAGGAAACCCTGCTCCGCCCGGTCACCGGCCGCGAGGGTGCGCAGGTGAGCCTGGGGCCGATCCAGCAGCGCTTCGGGTTTGCTGTCGACAAGCTCGCGCTGGGCGCCTTCATGGAAAGTGCCTGGATGGTTGGCGCCCTGCAGCGGCTGCTGGAAATGACCGTCGACTACGCCAACGAGCGCCAGCAGTTTGGTCGCCCCATCGGCAAGTTCCAGGCCCTGCAGCAGCAGATCAGCGTGATGACCGGTCACGGCCACAGTGCCGTGGTGGCCCTCTCGGTTGCCGCCGGTGGTGCCCGCCTCAACGAAGGTCGGCTGCTGCTTGACCCGGCCCATGTCGCCGCCGGGCGCGTGGTCATCTGCGAAGCGGCGCAACCGGCCGCCGACGTCGCCCATGCGGTCCACGGTGCCATCGGGGTCACCGAGGAGTACGATCTGCAGCTGTGGACCCAGCGCCTGCTGGCCGGGCGCCGCAGCTGCGGATCCGACAGCTACTGGTCCCGGCAGCTGGGCACCTTCTGCCTGGACGGCACCGACCGCCTCTACGCCACCGTGCAGGAAAAACTCGCCCCGGCGCTCTAACAAAGGAAGCCCCAATGTCCCTGGTACTGATCGACATCAACGCGCACATCGCCACCCTGACCCTGAACCAGCCGGAGCTGCACAACCCGATCTCCGACCGGCCCACGGTTGACGCCCTGGTGGCGGCTCTGCAACAGGTGGACGCCGACCCCGAGGTGAGAGTGATCATCCTCACCGGCGCCGGCCGCTCCTTTTCCTCGGGCGGCAATATCAAGACCATGTTGCCCGACAACCCGGACAGCCTGGCGGCGGCGGATCCGGTCGACACCCCCGCCAACTACCAGCGCGGCATCCAGCGCATTCCGCTGGTATTCGAACAGCTGAAGACGCCGGTAATCGCCGCGGTCAACGGCGCCGCCATGGGCGCCGGCTGCGACCTCGCCTGCATGTGCGACATCCGCATCGCCAGCAGCCGCGCGCGCTTCTCGGAGAATTTCGTCAAGCTCGGCCTGATTGCCGGCGATGGCGGCGCCTGGCTGCTGCAGCGCATCGTCGGCTTTTCCAAGGCCGCGGAGATGGCCTTCACCGGCGACATGCTGGACGCCGAGGCGGCCCTCGCCTGCGGGCTGGTGTCCCGGGTGGTCCCCGAGGAATCGCTGATGGAGGAGGCCCGCGCCCTGGCCACGCGCATCGCTGCCAACCCGCCCCACGCGGTGCAGCAAACCAAGCGCCTGCTGGTCCAGGGCCGCCAGGGAAGCCTGGCCACTTTGCTGGAAACCGCCGCGGCCATTCAGGCACTGATGCATACCACCGATGCCCACCGGGACGCGGTGGAGGCCTTCAGCAAGCGCTAGACAACACCGCCATGGACCTGCGCCAGCTGAAATCCTTTATTGCGGTGGCCGAGAGCGGCACCCTCAGCCGGGCGGCCGATCGCCTGCAGCTGTCCCAGCCGGGCCTGTCGCGCCAGATCCAGCTGCTGGAGGCAGCCGTCGGCCAACCGCTGTTCGACCGCCACGCCCGGGGCATGAGCCTGACCGCCGAAGGCGAGAAGCTCCTGGAGCGCGTACGCGGCCCGGTCCGCCAGCTGGAGGGCGCCATTGATGAGGCGCGGGACGCCGGAGCCAACCCCGCCGGCCGCGTGGTCCTGGGTATGGTGCCTTCGGTCAGCGACCTGCTCGCCGCTCGCCTCGCCCTGCAATTGCAGCAGGCCTACCCGGATATTTCCCTGCGCCTGGTAGACGGCTATGGGGGTCACCTGCTGGACTGGCTCTACCGGGGCGATATCGACCTGGCGCTGATGTATGGCCCAGGTAGCGAATTCCACTGCCCCAGTCGCGAACTGTTCTACGAGCCCCTGCATCTGGCCGGCCCGCCGGGACAGCTCAGCCGCGAGCGACCCAGCACCATTCAGGCCATCTGCGACCTGCCACTGGTGCTGCCGAGTACCGGGCACGGCCTGCGCGGACGGGTCGAGAGCGCCGCCCACCAGGCAGGAAGAACGCTGCAGGTTGCCATGGAAGTGGATTCCTTCCGGGTGATGAAGGCGCTGGTGTCGGCCGGCTTCGGTTACACCATCTTGCCGGCCTCGGCACTGCGGGAGGATGTCGCGACGGGTCGCCTGTCCGCCACCGCCGTGGAAGGACCGCGGCTGATGCGACAGATTGTGCTGGCCCAGGCCCCGGGACTGCCTCCCGGTCGCGCTACCCTCTGCGTGGCAGCGCAGATCCGCGCGCTCATCGAGAGCCTGATAGACCAGGGCGAGCTGGCGGGTGCACTGCTGGCCGCGAAAACCTGAGGCCCAGAACAACCTGGGCTCGGCGGCTGTGACGCAGGCGGACAGTGCTTACAGCGCTGCCGCGTAGTCCTGCATGGCGCCAGCCAGGGTGAAATCCCGTTCGGTGATACCCCCGGCGTCGTGGGTCGTCAGCGCCACCGATACCCGATTATAGACATTGAACCACTCGGGATGGTGATTCATCTGCTCCGCCTGCAGGGCGCTGCGGCTCATGAAGGCGAAAGCCGCCTTGAAATCGGCAAACTGGAAATCCCGAGCCAGCTTGCCCTCGCGCAGCTCCCAGCCCGGCAGCGCCGCCAGGCGCTGGCTGATTTCGGTCTCGTTCATCGGTTTATCTGACATGATCTCACGGCCCTCCCAGGCTCTCGATGGTGGCGCACCGGGAGGATGCGCTGCGTGCTCGCACTCACTCCTCGCCGACTGCCCTCGCGCGTGACTGTTCACCTGCCGGCGCCTGGTCCAGCAGGAAATGATCGGGCTTCGGTTCCCGGGTCATGTTCCAGTAATCCACCAGGCGCCAGGGGCTGGACAGGTACAGGCGCCCCTTGCTGTTCTGGTAATAACTCTTGACCCGCGGGTGGCCCCAGATCATCTGCTTCAGCTTGGCATCCAGCTGGTCATTGTACGCATCGTGCGCCTCGCGGGTCACTTCCAGCGTGCTCGCCCCACGCTGATGCATGAGGTCCAGGCAGGCGAGAATGTAATGGATCTGGCTCTCCGCCAGGATATTCACCCCACCGCCGTGATTGGGCGCGCTGTTGGGACCGGAGCCGACAAACAGGTTGGGGAAGCCGGGCACCAGCAGACCGTAATAGGCCCGGGGATCCTCCTCGCCCCAGAGGTCGCGGATGCTGACACCATCGCGGCCGGTCACTTCCACCGTGGAGAGCATCTTGGCGTGCTGGTAGCCGGTGGCGAAAATGATCACATCCAGTTCCACCAGGCGACCGTCCGCGGTGATGATACCGTTTTCCACAATGCGCTCGATGCCATCGGTCTCCAGGCTCACATTTTCACGCTTGAGCATGTCGAACCAGCCATTGTCCATGCAGAAGCGCTTGCCGCCGGGCGGGTAATCCGGCGTCACCTTCTCCTTCAGGTCCGGGCGACCCGCCAGCTTCTCGTCGATATAGCCCAGCAGGTACTGGCGAATCTGCTCATTGGTGGCGTTCACCGAGACCTCCGGCATCTGCCACTCGGGGTCGATCAGCACGTTGTTGTACCAGTTGTCCGAGGCATTCCAGTAGGTCTGCAGGCGCCACCACTGGGCGTAATGGGGAATCTCGCGCATGGCCCGGCAGACCGGCTCCGGGACCTTCTCGTTGAGGTTGGCGATGGGCATCACCCAGTGCTTCGAGCGCTGGAAGACGGTCAGGTGCGCGGCGATTTTCGCCATTTCCGGGGAAACCTGCATGGAGCTGGCGCCGGTGCCGATCACCGCCACGCGCTTGCCGGCCAGGTCAATACTGTCGTCCCAGCGTGCGGTGTGCATCTTTTCGCCGCGAAAGCTCTCGTGCCCGGGGATATTGAAGGGCTTGGGGCGGGTACTGAAACCCACGGCTGTCATGACCGCGTTGTAGTGGCGCAGGGTTTCACTGCCATCCGCCAGGGAACGGGTGAGAACATCCCACAGGCCGGTTTTCTCGTTCCAGGTGCAGCTGACCACCTCGGTACTGAAAATCACCCGCTTGCGGATGCCAAACTTCTCCGCCGTATGCACCAGGTAGTCCTGGTTCTCCTGGCCCCGGGAAAACCAGTGCTTCCAGTCACCATTCAACTCGAAGGAGTAGGAGTAGTAATGGCTGGGCGTATCCACCGCCAGGCCGGGATAGCGGGTGTGGAACCAGGTGCCTCCCACCTCGGGGTTGCGCTCGACAATGTCGTAATCATAGCCCGCCTCGGCGAAGCGTACGCCGGCATTGATACCGGTCAGCCCCGCACCGATGATCAGGATACGGAAACCCTCGGGCGGCTGTCCGTAAGGTACCGGGTCCTGGCCGGGAATATGGGTAAAACCCGACTGCTCCAGCACCAGCGGCACAAATTCGTCGGCAACCGGCTCACCCACGCAGACACTCATCATGCGCTGCAGGGTCTTCTCGTCATGTGCGAGCGGACGCGGCGGCGGATCCTGGGTCAGCAGCGCCTGCAGCTTCTCCCGGAGGGCCTCGGCCAGCGCCTCGGGGACCGCAGCACCACCCGCCATCTGTGGGTGAATGTATGGTGCGTAGTGATCCAGTTCGGCGGTATCGCCGGACAGGTGCACGTAGACCATCAACAAAGTGGGTACATCCGCCCCGGCGAGCACTTCCCGCAGGCCCTCGTGGTCGCGGATGGGCAGTACCGACAAGTCGTTGGCGGTGGAACGCAGTTGGGGAATCTCGGTCATTGGGCAATCCAGAGGCAAAGGTAAAACAGGGCTTGAGGGAAACTGGCCGCAGCCATTCGGCTGTCTTGCTTATTATTTAATTATTCATAATATATTAAAGTCCGGGCCGAGTCGCAAGCGCCCAGAAGGGGAAGACCTGACGGTCCGGGAGCTCAAAGTAAAGCCGGCAACCGGAGAACCCGGTTGCCGCAAGGAATGGGCGGGGAGAGGCCCGACCCGCTGTCGGGTCGGGCCGGGATGGTTACAGCTCGAGCGTAAAGTCGATGCCGAAGGTGCGCGGCATGTTGTAAACCGCTGTCATGTTGATGACCTCGTTACCGAACACGTTGATATCATCCTCGTCCAGCAGGTTCTTGGCCCACACCGAAACGTTGATTACCCCGGGACCGGTGGCAATGCCCGCCAGGCCGGCTCGTGCATCGAGAATCCAGTAGGCATCCCGCACCGACAACCTGTCCGCCTCCGGAAAACCGGTGGCGAGAGCCACGTTGTCGGTCTCGGAAAGGTAGCGCGCATCGAGGCGAGCGAAGGGGTTGCCACCGGCCAGCTGCTGCGGAAACTCGTAGTCCAGCGATATGCGACCGTTGAGATCGGGCGCACGGATCGGGCGCACCTGGTCGGCAATATCGACACCATTGCGCAGGTACTCCTTGTACTCGAGGTCATACCAGCCCAGGGTCGTGCTCAAGGTGAGGCCATCGGTCAGGATCGCATCGACTTCCAGTTCCGCCCCGGTGATTTCCACCTGGCCGGCATTCTCGAAGCGCTGCTTGCCATCGTTGAAGGTCTGTACCTGCAGATCCTCGTAGTCCATGAAGAAGGCCGCTGCGTTGACGCGCAGGCGGTTGTCGAGGAACTGTGACTTCAGACCCACCTCGTAGTTGGTCATCTCCTCGGGGTCATAGGCAATGCCATTCATGATACCCCCGGCGGAGAAGCCGGTGCCCACCTTGGCATAACCCATGACGTCCTGAGTCCAGTTGTAACTCAGTACGACCGTGTAGTTGGTCTGGCCATAATCCAGGGTGTAGACCCCTTCGCCCAGATCACCTGCGCCGGCGGACGCGCCGGTCTCGATCAGGTTGATCTCGCGTTCGTCCTCGGTACGGCGCAGCCCGAGGGTGAGATCCAGCTTGTCAGTGACCGAGTAGGTGCCTTGGATAAAGGCAGCCATGGACTCGTTGTCAGTCGCCGAGGTGTTTACGCCATTGCCGAAAATGGGGTCCAGGAATGACGGCACGACCACGCCGTTTTCCACCGGCTGCAGCACACCCAGCACGTTGTGCGCTTCCGACTCCTCCTGGAAGTAGAACAGGCCCGTGACCAGCGTCAGGCGATCTGTAGTCCAGGTCAGCTGCAGCTCCTGGCTGACCTGGTCCTGCTCCAGTGAACGCGCGGTAAGCAGAGTGAAAAAGCTGTCATTAGGGCCCGGCGGATTGGCGAGAATTCCGGCAACATCACCAGCGAAAAGCGCGCCCATTTGCGCCGTGGTGAATTTCCAGCCACCGGTGCCACCGAGGTCGTAGATGGACGGGCGCTGCTTCATTTCCCGGTAGGCCGTGATGCTCTTGAAGCTGAGCTGGTCATTGATTTCCCAGCTCAAGGTGAGATTGTGTCCGCTGATGCGCAGCGGCTCTTCGCTGGTGGCATTGGCAACACGGTTCAGCGGTTCAGTGCTGAGGTTGGTGATGCCGCCAAACAGCGGCTGAAAGGCATTGATGCCCGCCACCAGCGGCGCCGTGGCACCGACGATGCCCAGCTGCTGCACGGGAGCACCCACGGTCTTGCTGTCGGTGTGGTCAAAGCGATAATCGATCAGCACGCTGTCGCTGGCTTCGAACTGGGCACCCAGCATGAAGGCATCGGCCTCCTTGCCACCCAGCTCGTTGGCATAAGTGAGTACACCCATGCTGGGATCACGCAAGCGAAGATCGACACTGTCCCCCGCTATCAGGTTCTTCGTGTAACCGTCCATCTCGTCATGCAGGTAGCTCATCTTCAGACTGAGGCGCCCCATGGCCGGCAAATTCAGCGTTGTGCGACTGCGGAAAGCACTGTAGTTGCCGATGGAAATGTCCTGCTTGAGGCCAAACTCCCCCGTGGGCGCCGCCGTGGTGATGCTGATGGCCCCCCCGGTGGAGTTGCGACCGAACAGGGTGCCCTGGGGACCGCGCAAGACCTCCACCCGCTCGATGTCGGCAAGGTCGAAGATGGAGCCGATGGTGCGCCCGATGTAAACACCATCCAGATAGGTAGCAATCTTCGGATCCACTGCCGCATCGGACACCCCGGAGGAGACACCCCGAATATTGATCTGGGGGATGGTACTGCGGCCCTGATTGACAATGTTGAGGTTGGGCGCGAGATTGCTCAGTCCCTCAAGGTTGGTCACCCGAAAATCACTCAGCGTGTCACTGCTGAGGGCCGTCACGGCAATCGGTACGTTCTGCAGATTTTCCTCGCGCTTCTGCGCGGTAACGATGATTTCTTCCAGGGCGGTACTGCGCTGAGCAGCCTCCTGGGCCAGGGCGCTACCGCCGATGACCAAGGCTACGGCGGATACCATGGCGCGAACAGGCAGGGACGTTGCTCTCATGCTTTTCTCCAGTCATTTATAATTTATATCTGGTTATCAACGGGTACCCGATACACCGTCGGGCACCCTGGGCCCAGGGCCATTATCCATCAACTGCCGGAAACTGGCAGTACAATCAGGCAGCCCGCTCGGCCTCCCGTTGCCGGGCGCGGACCTTCATCTCCTCCATTTCCTCATAATACACCCCCTCGCTGATCACATTGGAAAGCTCGGGGTAATCCACCGCCAGCACATTGCGCATGCCGATGGCTTCCCGAGCAGCCTCGGGGGTCAAATGCAGAATGTCTTCATACTTGAGCATGAAGTATGGCTCGGAAGTCCGCCCAATCAGCAGCCCCCGCTCCATGCGCTCGACGATCGCCTGCATGCACTCGGGATAGTGCAGCGTTGTGCGCATCAGCTGACCCGTCAACAGGGTACTGTTGATGATGGTCAGCTTGCCCGCCAGTTTTGGACCCAGGTGCTTGTGGGTATTGGTGATTTTCATCGCCGTGGGCACCATCTCGTTGATGATGTCGAAGGGGGCCGCGGCGAGAATGTGCTCAAAGATGTCGTGAATCTGCGAGCTGCGCATCGCCCAGTATTCCATGTCACTGCGGGGCTCGTGCAGCTCAATGATGTTGGGCTCGAACTGGCGGTCGTAGAGATAGCGGTAGTAAATCCCCCCCACGGTCTCCGGCGGGTAGTCCTTGAAGTCGTCGCGCTCCATGGTGGAGAGATAGCGCTCGGAGAGCCACTTGGCAAAGGCAGGATTGACGGCCTTTTCCTCATCAAACAGCTGCTGGATCTCCTCCGGGTCCTCCACCGCGCCAAGGGCCTCGAACAGGGCCGGCAGCGAGTAGGTGGAAGGCAGGTCGCGCCCGGTGCGCCCCAGCATGCGCAGGGCAATCGCGTCACGCACCCGCGCGTCGTTCAAATACTTCGAGGAGCTGAGCAGGATCGAGCTCTCGGAAACGGGCTGGCTGACGCCCTTCATCAGGTAGGGGGTTTTCTTGTCCGTCATGTTGTGGGTACCTCGATTCGTCTGTTGGGATCGGTCGTGGCTGCCTCAGGCGGCAGCCGGACTGAGCATTTCACCGGGAGCGGCACCCGTGGGGCGACCTTCGGCAAAGGTCACCTCGCCATTGACCATGGTCAGGCGCATCGGCGCCGGGTCGCGGGTAAAGCGCCAGGTGGTGCCGCCGTTCTCGTCGGGCACGTCGAAGGCCTTCTTCATCGGCCGGCGATCGACCTCATCCAGGTTGAACACGGTGATGTCGGCACGCTTGCCGACCTGGATCTTGCCCAGGTCCTGCAGACCAAAGAAGTCGGCAATCTTGCCGGTCTGGGCGTGCACCGCCTCCTCCACGCTGATCCAGCCCTTTTCGCGGCAGTAGTAGCTCAACAGGCGGATGTTTTCCCCACCGCCGCAGAGCATCTGACCGTGGGCGCCGGCGTCGGAGATGTTGGGCACCGTCCAGGGGTCCTTGATCAGGCCGACCACCATCTGCTCGTCCTGGGGGAAAGGCGCCATGTGAATGGTGGAGTGCACGGAGTTCTTCACCAGCCACTCGGCCATGGCGTCCGAGGGATGCACACCCAGCTGTTCGGCATACTCGGCCAGGGAGATGTCAGTGGGCCCAACGCCGTTTTCCGAGTTGATCAACAGCAGACTCTGGGGGTTGGCGAAGGGGGAATGCTTCCAGACCTTCTCGTCCCAGCTGGCCCGGGCACGGGCGCGCCAGTCGGGGTCCTGCAGCAGTCGGAGTTTTTCCTCCTCGCTCTCCGCCAGCACGACCTCGTGCCAGACATAGTCATTGGACTGGGCAAAGATCAGGGACTTCTTGATGCTGATTACGCTGGTCGGCGGCACATGGGCAAAGCCGGCGCGTATGTCCCGCTTTTCCTGCTTGAAGCGCTCCCGCAGGGGACCCACCTTTTCCTCGATGTCCTTCTGGAAGGTCAGGGTCGGCGCCATGCCGGCCACCTGGGCGCGGATCGGGCGGTCGCCAATCAGCCGGTCGATACGTTCGATGGACTGCGGCGCGGTCTTGCGCATGAAGGTGTCCACGATGACCTGCAGGGTGGCACCGGGATGTTTCGCCAGGACATCCAGCAGGGCCTCCCACTCCGCATCGTCGGCCTTGAGCGTGGGGACCGGGCGATCCTGGCCGTCGTGATCCAGCAGGTTGGAGGACATGCCCAGGGCACCGGCAGCCAGGGCCTCGTCAAGCATGTCGCACATGCGCTGCACTTCCTCGGGGGTCGCCGCGCGCTCCCAGGCCTCCAGGCCCATCACCACCAGGCGAATGGCCAGGTGCCCGACAAAGGCCCCGTAGTTGGCCGGCACCTTGACCTTGCTGGTCATGGACGCCTTGTACTCGGGCCAGCTGCGCCAATCCCAGGGCAGGTGCTCCAGGAAGGGCGCCACGGGGATGTCCTCGAAGAAGGAAAAGATATTCACCATCTCCATGCGCACGGCCTCGTCGTCGGAGACCGGTGCAGCGGTGAAGCCACAGTTGCCGAGGATGGTGGTGGTCACACCGTAACCCGGCAGCGGATCCAGGTCCGGCTGCCACCACATGTTGGCATCGAAGTGGGTGTGGGTTTCGATAAAGCCCGGCGCCACATAGCAGCCGCTGGCGTCCACCACCTGCTCGCCGGCCTCCGGCTGCAGCCCGGGGGCGACCTCGGCGATGCGCCCGTCGCGCACCCGCACGTCCGCGGCAAAAGCCGGTGCACCAGTGCCATCGATGACCGAGCCACCGCGAATCAGGGTATTGTTCATGGGATTAATCTCCAATGTTGATTCAACACGTCAATTGGCCGCCAGCGCGTACTGGCGCTCGCGCAGCCCCACCAGGGCCAGGCAGGCGGCGGAAATCACAAAACCACCAATCATCAGACTCACCGGAGCCACATAGCTGCCGGTCATTTCCCGCACCAGACCGACCACCGGGGACAGACCAAACAGAAAGGGCAGCGTGGTCAGGCCGGTGAGACCGCTGACAAAGGCAAAACGCTGCTGGCCGAAGATGCGCACCACGACGACGGCCTTGGCGGTACCAAATCCCCCCAGGCAGATACCGATCAGTACAGCATCCAGGACCAGCAGGGGGTAGGAGACCGGCGCAATCAGGATCAGCCAGACCACCATCTGCAGCAGGGCGTTGCCGAGCAGCACCCCCGCCGCATTGAAGCGGTCCGCCAGGGTGCCCAGCAACAGCGAGCCGATCACCGCGGAGCCGCCGGAAATAGCCAGCAGCAGAGTGGCCTTTTCCATCGACCAGTCACTCTCCACCAGCAGGGGTACCATATGGGTGTTCTTGGCGATGCCGGCGCCCATCATCAGACCTGTCGCCAGCACCAGGGGCAGGAATGCGGGATGCCCGAGCACATCGCGCAGAAGGGGATTGCTACTCACGCCCTGCCCGCCCGCAGCTCTCCGCTTCTCCGCGTCGCTCCCGACGGCCCCCACGAGGTGTTGCGGGCGATCAACCACAAACAGCAGCAGGGGCAAAACCGCCAGGTATCCCGCCGCAATCAGCCACAGCAGCCCCTCAAAGCCCAGCACCGGAAGCAGCTTCACCACGGCCAGGGGCACCAGCGTCACTGCCACCGGCATCATCACCAGCCCCAGCACAAAGCCCTGACGGCGGGTGAACCAGTTGTTGACCAGGGTGATCGCGGGAATATTGCCCAGCAGGCTGACCCCGGGGCCGATGAGCAGGCCGAAACAGGCGAGCATGACCGGGTAGCTGTCCGTGAGGGTCATACCGGCGAAGCCCAGGGAGGCGAGGACCGCGCCGCTCATCATCACCGGACGAATGGAGATCCGCCCCAGCAGGCTGCCGATGAAGGGCGCCACCAGACCGGTGGCCAGCACCACCAGGGAAAAGGCCAGTGCCGCCTGGGCACGACCCACGGCGAAATGCCGCTCGAACTCGAGAATCAGCACCCCAAAGGAGCCGTAGCACAGGCCAACCGCGGTGTTCTGGGCGACAAAGGCGATCACGGCCATAAACCGGGCATGGCGTTCCGGGTCCGGCAAACTGCTCGTCTGCACCGTGTCCAGGGGGCGTGCGGCAGCCGCCTGTCCACTCGCAGGGAGATCGGTGCTTGCAGTACTCTCAGGCATGTTGGATCATTGTTAACATTATTTAGTAAACGCCGTTCAGAATAAGAGGCGGGCGCGAGTCAGGTCAAGAAAAAACGGTTCAGGCGACTGTACCGGCCGCACCACCCAAAGGGTGGATCGCAGTCGGCACATGGCCCAGGAGGGGGACAACATGGCGACACAGACATCGGCGCGGGGGCGCAAGCCCTCGCTGTCTCGGGAGAAGATCGTCCAGCGCACCCTGGAGTTGCTCGCCGAACTGCCCCCCGATCAGTTCAGCCTGCGCCGCCTGGCGCAGAGTCTCGGCATCACCCCGGCCGCCCTCTACGCCTACTTTTCCGGCCAGGAGGAGCTACTCAAGGCCGCCGCCATGGAGGTGGCCAACGGCATTGACCTCAGCGGCATCGACGAAGCGGGGCCCTGGCGCGACAACCTGCAGCGCTGGGCCCAGGCCGTACGTGCCCGCTACCTGCAGTACCCCCACATCGCCCTGTTGATGCAGATGAGCCCCTATGTACCGCCCGGCTGGTTCCGGGTCATCCTCCCGGTTTTGCGCCTGCTGCGCGCCAGCGGCCTGCGCGACGAAGCTCTGCTTGTTGCCTTCAAGAGCTTTATCCGCGGGGTCGCCGGCCTGGTCATGGTGGAGCTGCAACACGACGCCGTGGTCAGCCCGGTGCACCGGCAGGATGCCCGGGACGCGCTGACCGCACTGTCCGAGGGAGACCGCAGGCAGCTGGAGGAACTCCTACCGAGACTCGGCCCCGACAACAGCGAAGAGCTGTTCAACCAGACCGTGGAAGTCCTGCTGGAAGGTATCGCCGTGCGCACGCGCGGATAATTCCTCAACGCCAGCTTCCCTCACCACACCCCGCGGCCCCTTCCAGCCCGACAGCCCGAAGTCGCACGCCGGGCTTACCTGACTAATAAATTATGTGTAATATATTGTTAATATAAGTCACTCAGAAATCTGGGCAGTCCGCCCGTCCTCCCAAAAACCACAAGCAGAAGGACCCATTGGATGAATCGTCCCGCTTTCGCTCGTTCCGGCCAAAGTACTCAAAGTATCATCAGCGCCGGGCTGAAAAGACACAAGCTGGCCATGGCCATCGCCGCCACCTGCATCGCCCCCACCGCGGCAGCCCAGCTGGAGGAAATCGTGGTGACCGCCACCAAGCGCTCGGAGCTGGTCACCGACCTGGCCCAGACGGTCAACGTGGTCACCGGCAATCAGCTCGACGAGTTCAAGATCTTCCAGTTCGAGGACATGGAGAAAATGGCGCCGGGCCTGGACCTGGAAACCGCCACACCGCGCTCCTGGAGCGTCAGCCTGCGCGGCGCGCCCTACAACCCTGACTCCAGCGCCGAACCCACCGTGGTGACCTACTGGAACGGTCTGAAGGTCTACCCCAATGCCGCCTTCGCCCAGCTCTACGACATCAGCCGTATCGAAGTGCTGCGCGGCGCCCAGGGCACCGTCCAGGGCGCCACCTCGCCCTCCGGTGCCATCCAGATCCACACCCAGCAGGCCGACGGTGCCGGCGTGCACGGCTATCTGCGCCAGAACCTGGTCAGCGGCGGTAACAGCCTGACCGAGGGCGCGGTGAACCTGCCGCTGATGGACGGCATGGCCGGGGTGCGGATTGCCGGCGTGTATTCCGACGAAGACCGCGACGCCCGCAGTGCCGCCTCGGGACAAAAAGGCTATTCCCGCACCCAGGGCGGCCGCATCAGCTTCTTCGCCGCGCCCACCGACCGCCTGGATCTGTCACTGACTTATGACTACCTGGAAGTCGACGCCGACGCCTTGACCACTGTGGAAGGCCGCGATCTGCTGGGGAACGGCAACCCGACACTGGCAGGCAATGACCGGCGCTCCCTGGAGGACGCCAGCGCCAGCGTCTTCCGCCGCAACCAGATGACCAACCTGACCGTCAATTACGCCCTGGACAATCACACCCTGACCCTGGTCAGTGGCTACCTGGACCTGTGGCAGTCCAGCCAGCGGGATACCGACTTCGGCAACATCTTCCCCGACTTCCCCCTGCCCACGGTCACGGAAAGCAGCTATGAAACCTGGAGCCACGAACTGCGCCTGGCCAGTGACTTCGGCGGTTTCTGGGACTACATCATCGGCGCCTACTACTTCGACAGTGTCACCGACACCACCGACACGCGCTTCTCGCCAACGCTGTTCTCGCGCATTCCCGGTGTGCTGCCCAGCCAACCAGGGGTGCCCGGCATGCCCACCCTGGGCCTGGTCGATTCGCTGTCCCTGGCACCCGCGGACAACAAGACCGAGTCATTCTTCGTGGCCAATGAATTCAACCTGAGTGACACCCTGCAGGCCAGCGCCGGCCTTCGCTGGCAGCGCAACGAACTGTTCCGCAATGTCACTACGCTGGCCGGCAGTGACGTGGTTTTCAGCCCCGAGTTTGTCCTGCCCGGGGGCACGGTGCTGGCGAGCATCCCGGAGCAATTCCAGACCTACACCGACGAAGCGGTAACCGGCAGCCTGGGCCTGTCCTGGGACATGACACCCGAGGTCATGGTCTACGGCAGCTATGCCCGCAGCTACCGCCCCGGCGGCTCGGTGATGGAGCCCACTGTGGGCATCGACCCCTCGCTGATCACCTATGACGAGGAGACCAGCGACAACATCGAGTTGGGTTTCAAGTACGTCTCCGCGGACAACCGCCTCCAGGTGAGCGGCGCGGCGTACTACCAGCAGTTCGATGGCTTCATTCAGCGCAACGAGGGCACGGTGCTCGACCTCGACGGCGACGGCGTGCTGGATACCGCGCTCTCGGGCGGCACCAACTTCAACGCCGATGCCGTCATCCGCGGCGTGGAGTTCGAAGGGCGCGCCATGCTCGCCGACAACTGGGACCTGTTCTTCTCCAGCAGCTACAACGACAGCAAGTTCGACGATGCCTCAGTCCCCTGCGGCAACTTCGGCGATGCCGCCAACCCGGGCAGCCAGCTGCGCACCTGCAGCACGGACGGCCGCATGGGCACCGCGCCAAATCTGAGCGCCACCGTCAGCAGCGAGTACCGCTTCCCGGGACTGGTTGCCGGCAACGACGCCTACATCCGCGGCCTGGTGCGCTACGTCGGCAGTCGCGAAGACGACAACGCCGCCTTCAACCCGGCACTCTATGACGGCTACCGGGTGAAGAGCTACAGCACCTGGGACCTCTACGCCGGACTGCAGGCGCCGGACCAGCGCTGGGAGCTGTCCCTGTGGGCACGCAACCTGTTTGACCGCGAAGCCACCAATGCCCTGGGCAAGAGCCACGCGGTCTCGGGTACCAACGCGGTGCTGCCGGGTGCGCCCGCGCAGACACTGTTCTCCGGCTACAGTGACGTGACCGTGATCCCCGCACGCACGGTGGGCGTGACCGCCACCTGGCGTTTCGGTGACTGAGGGCTGAGCTGACGCTTTGTCCGGCGCCGGCACGACCCGCCGGCGACCGGACAAGGCTCTGCATACAGCACTTTACCCGGGACCGGCGTGCCGTGCGCGCCAGCCCTGGGGCGTCTCACCGGTCCAGTCGACAAAGGCCCGCCGAAAGGCGCGCACATCGCTGAAGCCGAGCTGCGCGGCGATGTCTCCCACCTTGGCATCGCCGTGCCGCAGCAGGGCCCGCGCCCGCTGCTCCCGCTGTTCCCGCTTGATCCCGACATAGGTCGTCCCTTCCTGTACCAGTCGCCGGTGAAAGGTCGCCGGACTGGTATTGAAGAAACGTGCAATCTGATCGAGGCTGGGCAGGCGCCTGTTGCGCACCAGCTGGGTCTGGATAATGCTCGCCACCGCGTCCCGGAAGCGCCATTGCCCGCCGGGCTCGAAGAGCTGGTCGAAGGGCAATACGGCCAGAACTTCCCGCAGATCGGCCGCATCGCGCACCACGGGTCGATCCAGCAAGGGCGCCGGAAAATCAAAACTGTTGTCCGGCGCACCGAAGGTGAGTGGCTGCAGGAAAAAGCCCTCCAGGACCTGTCGCTCCATTACCTGGTTGGCATACACCGCATAGCCCTGGATTGGCAGGGTGCTGCCGATCAGCCAGGCAAACAGTCGCCGGTAGAACGCCAGGCCAAAAAGATCCGTGAGCAGGGCACTGGGGCTGTCGCGCAAACGCCGCGTGGCCATGTGGAAACGCGCCCGACCGCCGCTGACGGCCAGCGACAACTGAGCGCCGCGACCACCGAGCATGGCGCAGAAGCGCGACGCGCGCTCGATGGCCTCGCGCAGGGTGCGACAGGTGATCACGCAGTAACAGAGCATGTCCACCTCCTCCTTGCTCATTGGCGGCAGCTCACCCTCCCGGTTGGCCCGCTCGGAGAGCGCCGTGATGCAGTGCTCGAGGATACCCAGGGCCGCGTCCAGGGTCGTGGCCCGGCCGTCGCCAAGCTCCGCCATGTCCCCGCCGCTGGCGACATATTCGTGTACCAGAGCGTCGACGAAAGCGCCGAGCCCCTCGGGCAGGCCGGCACAGTCGGCAGCCAGGCCCTCCCGCGCTTCGGTCAATGCTGGGCGTTGTCGCTCTTGCAAAAAAATGTCCCCCTGCTGCCGGCTTTGGTCCTCTCCTCGAGCAGCCGCCGCAGTATAGTCTGTGGGCACAGTGGCAGCATGCCCTGCACTTTCTCCGCACGAGGACGAGGAATAATCATGAAACTAGCCAAACGCGAGATCCGCTACGGCGGCGCCATGCTCGACCAGAAAGAAGTCGATGCCGTGGTCAATGTCATGCAGACCAGCATGGTGGTCGGCGAGAATGTCACCACCTTCGAGAAGCGCTGCGCCAATCTGCTGGGCAAGGACTACGGCGTGATGGTCAACTCCGGCAGCTCCGCCCTGCTGCTGGCCATTCGCCTGCTGGACCTGCCCCCGGGTTCCGAGATCATCACCCCGACCCTGACCTTCGGCACCGACATCTCCAGCATCGTGATGAACGGTCATGTGCCGGTGCTGATCGACGTCGAGCCCGACACCTACCAGATCAACATCGACCGCATCGAGGAAAACATCACCCCGAAGACCAAGGCCATGCTGGTGCCCTCCCTGGTCGGTGGCATGCCCGACTGGGACCGCCTGCGGGAAATCGCCGACAAGCACGGCCTGAAACTGATCGAAGACAGCTGCGACACCCTCGGCGGCACCTACCGCGGCACGCCACCCGGCAAGCGCAGCGACATCACCGTCACCAGCTTCTCCATCTTTCACATCATCACCTGCCTGGGCAACGGCGGTCTGGTGGCGGTCAATGACCCCGCCCTGTGGGACCGCGCCCTGATGCTGCGCGCCTGGGGCCGCTCCTCGGAGAAGTACCTCTACGGCACCCGCCAGCAGGACAGCGACGGCCGCTTCCTGGAGGACCTGGGTGACATCGAATACGACGGCATGTTCATCTTCGAGGAACTCGGCTACGGCTTCATTCCCAACGAAGCGGGCGCCGCCTTCGGCCACGAGCAGTTGAACAAGCTGGATGAGTTCACCCGCCTGCGCCAGGCCCGTTTCAGCCGTCACGATGACTACATGGACAGCCGCAGCGAGTACTTCATCAAGCCGCGGGTCTCGGACGACGTCTTCACCACCTGGATCTGCTACCCGGTGATGCTGCGCCCGGAACTGGGCTGGAGCCGCCGCAAGCTGCAGGAGCACCTGGAGGACGCCGGCATCTTCACCCGGGTGATTTTCTCCGGCCATGTGGCCCTGCAACCGATGATGAAAGATGCCGAGTTCCGCCTCGACCCCGCCGGCTACCCGAACGCCGAGCAGGTCATGCGCCAGGGCCTCATGCTGCCCTGCCACCCGACCATGACCGAGGAGGACTGCCAGTACCTCTACCAGGTACTGGACGAATTCATCGAGCAGCAGAAAGCGGGCTGAAGCTCCCGCCCGCTCTGCACAACGGCGGCTGCTCCCGGATCCGGGGCCGCCGCCGCTTCCCAACGCGGGCCCCGGGTTCACCGCTGCCCGCGCTATCCCCTCAGGCGCTCGTCAGGCGCGCCAGCAAATCATCATTCAGCCGCGTGTAGGTCCCCCGCTCGCGATCCAGCCCGTAGAGCGGATCTTCCACCACCGTCGGGTCAAAGCCCTCGTTGCGCAGACGCACCTTCTGCAACTTGAAATTGGCGGTCACCTCCGGGCGCGGCAGAATGCGCACAAACAGTGGCTGGGCGTAGGCCGGCAGGTTCTCCGTTGCGCAGCGGTAAAAGGCATCCGGGTCGAAGTCGTGGCCCGGCTTCAGCTCCAGGGCCGCCATGCAGGCCCGCCCCTCGTGGCCCGGCACCTTCACGCCGTAGATATTGGTGGTTTCCGTATCCGGGTAGACCGAGAGCTGCTGGGCCACTTCGGTGGTGGAAACATTTTCGCCCTTCCAGCGGAAGGTATCGCCGATGCGGTCGACAAAATAGAAGTAGCCGTCCTCGTCGAAGCGGAACAGATCCCCCGAGCGCCACCAGGCATCCCCCGGCTCGAACACGTCCCGGCGAATCTTGGCCTCGGTATCCGCCTGGGTGGTGTAGCCCTCGAAGGGCGCCACCCACTCGCCGTTGCCGCGACGGATCTGACCGTGCAGCTCCCCCACTTCCCCCGGCCCGCAGAGGATGTAATGCCCCTGCTCGTCGCGCATCAGCTCGTCGGCACCCTGATCGTAGCGCAGCAGGCGGACATGGCTCTGCTCGGGGAAGGGAATGCGGCCACAGGCCCCCGGCTTCTGGTCGAAGTTGGTCATGTTGGCGTTGGACTCCGTGGCGCCCCAGCCCTCCATGACCAGCACATGCTCGCCAAAGCGCTGCTTGAAGCGCTGCCAGACGTCGATCCCGATTCCCGAGCCCATGATCATGCGCAGGCTGTGGTTTTTTTCCTCGGGCACGGGTGGCACATTGACCAAGTAGCGCACCACTTCGCCCACATACTGGAACACCGTCACACCCCACTGCTGCACGTCCGGCCAGAAGCGCGACACACTGAAACGTCGCCGCACCACCACGGCGCCGCCACACTGCAGGGCGGTGCTGTACAGCGACATCAGCGCGGCGCCGTGGAACAGCGGCAGGGCGCAGTAGAAGACATCCTCCTGACCCAGCTCGACCACACTCATCCAGCCCGCGCCCACCGAGAGAAAACGGCCGTGGCTGATCAGGGCCGCCTTGGGCAGGCCGGTGGTACCCGAGGTAAAGATATAGAAACACGGCCGCATTTTGTCGATGCCGGCGCGCAGTGCCTTGAAACCGTCCGCCGGCGCCGCGGCGGCAGGCAGCTGCTGCAGATCCCGGGCCGCGGGGTGACTGACCGCGTCCGGCGTGGCCGCATCGGCAATGCGGACGATCGACAGCTCTGCGGGAAGGTCATCGGTACTGCACAGTTGCGCCATGCACTCATCGCCGATAAACAGCAGGCCCGCGCCGGTGACCCGCAGGGCATGACTCAGGGCAGTGCCCACCGCGGAGGTGTTGATCAGGCCAACAATCACGCCGATCCGCGCCAGGCCAAGCCAGGCGTAGAAAAACTCGGGACGGTTCTCGATCATTACCGCCGCCACATCCCCCGCTTCGAGGCCGAGCCCCAGGGCGACACGGGCGTAGTGGGCAGAGCGCTGCTCAAGCTGCGCCCAGGTGACCACCTCCCCCTCGTAGACCAGTGCCCTGCGCTCACCCAGGCGCGCCGCCTGCTCCTCGAAGCAGTCGGGTACGAGATAATCACGCCGCATCATCATGCCGCCGGCGGCGGCGCGGTGACGGTCGATAATACGCTGGGTTTCTTCGCGGCTGACGGTCACGGTATTCTCCTGTGCTTGCGGGGGCCGATACCAGGCGGAAATACGACCGGCCCCGCGGTTACATTTATATTAGAGGTAATTTATATTGCCCCCTCAAGCATCATGCCCGGCGAGCCGGACCACGCCGGCGGGGGAGCCGACAGTCTGGACCGGCCAACCCGCGAAGACCAGTCCCCCGAAGCAATCCAAGGAGCCCATAATGAACTATCAAACCCTGCGCTATGAGGTGGACAACGGCCTGCTGTTGCTGACCTTGAACCGTCCCGAGCAGATGAACGCCTTCACCGTGGAGATGGCCAACGAGCTGGTGGACGCCTACAACCGCGCCAGCGAGGACGACAGCGTACAGGTGATTGTGGTCACCGGTGCCGGCAAGGCCTTCTGCGCCGGCATGGACCTGTCCACTGGCGGCAATGTTTTCGGGCTCGACGAGAGTCAGCAGCCAGGCCTGGGAGATCTGCGCGAGCGCCTGGATGACACCGCCATCGAGACAGGGGTGCGCGACACCGGCGGCCGGGTGGCCCTGGCCATGCTCGCCTGCCGCAAGCCGATTGTCGGGGCCATCAACGGCGCCGCCGTGGGCATCGGCGCCACCATGACCCTGCCGATGGATTTCCGTTTCGCCTCGGAAAAGGCGCGCATGGGCTTTGTATTCGGTCGCCTCGGCATCACCCCCGAAGCCTGCTCCACCTGGTTCCTGCCGCGCATTGTCGGCATGGAGCAGGCCCTCGAGTGGCTGTATCGCGCCGACATCTTCGACGCCGCGGAAGCGCGCGACAAGGGCCTGGTGCGCGAGGTCACCAGCCCGGAAGCGCTGCTCGAGACCGCCTGCAGCTTTGCCCGCAGCCTGATCACCGATCGCTCACCGGTCAGCGTGGCCCTGATCCGCCAGATGCTCTACCGCAACGCGGCCCTGGAGTCACCTCTGGAGGCGCACCGCATCGAATCCCTGTCCATGTTCTACAGCAGCGTGGGCGACGGCAAGGAGGGCGTTCAGGCCTTCCTGGAGAAGCGCAAACCGGCCTTCACGGCCCGGGCTTCGTCCATGCCCCCGTTTTATGGCGATTGGCTGGCCGAGGAATAATAGGAGCGCATGATGCCTGCACACCCTTCAACACTGCCCGGGACTGAACAGCTGGTCCAGCAATTCATCCACGACGAGCTGGTCCCGGGGGTCGCCCTCGCCTGGCCCCTGGGCGATGGCGAGATCCACTACCACTGCAGCGGCACCCTGGCCCGGGACAGCGAGGTGCCGGTTCAGCCGGACAGCATTTTCCGTATCTTCTCCATGACCAAGCCGATTACCGGCACCGCGGCAATGATGCTGATCGAGGAAGGCAAGCTGGGCCTGGACCAGCCCCTCGCCGAGATCCTGCCCGCCTTTGCCGACATGCAGGTCATGCTTGACCGCGACCCGGCACAGACCCGCCCAGCAAAACGCGCAATCACCATTCGCCACCTGCTGACCCACACCGCCGGCTTTGGTTACCACAATGCCGGCGATCACATGGCCGAGCTCTACCTGCAGCACGGCCTGGTACCCGGTACCCGCAACTGGGGCCCCACCCAGGGGCAACTACCGCCGGCGGCGACCCTGGAGGAGTTTGCCGAGCGCCTGGCCCCCCTGCCCCTGGCCACCGACCCCGGCACCCGCTTCGAGTACAGCCTGGCAATCGACCTGCTGGGCCTGGTCATCCAGCGCGTTTCCGGCATGCCCTTCGAGACTTTCCTGCAAGAGCGCATCTTCGAGCCCCTGGGCATGGCGGATACCGGCTTCCAGGTACCCGAGGACCAGCTGCACCGCTTCACCACCCTGGCGGAACAGGGGGAGCAGGGCTGGCAGCTCGTGGATGACCCGCAAGACAGCGTTTACTCGAAACCTGCCCTGCCCTCCGGCGGCGGTGGCCTGGTCTCCACCGCGCGGGATTACGCCCGCTTTGCCGCCGCGCTGATGAACGATGGCGAATTCGACGGCGTGCGCCTGCTGCAGGCGGAGACCGCCCGCCTGGCCCGCTCCAACCTGCTGCCTGAGGGAGTCGATCATATCGAACTGCCCCTGGGCTACACCTGGCCCAATGTGGGTTTTGGCGCCGCGGTGTCTGTTCAGACCGGAGACGGCGAGGCGCCGCAGGGTGTGTTCGGCTGGCCAGGAGCCGCGGGCACCGCCTGCTGGATCGACCCCGCGCGGAAGTTCTTTCTGCTCTTCCTGGTGCAGTACTGGCCGCCGCATATCAATATCGACATGCGCCCGCGGGTGGTGGCGGAAGCCTACCGGGACCTGGCCCAGGGCTGAGCGCCAGCGGACGGGTCGACGCCGGGAACTTTTCCCGGTGTCGGCCATCCCACCAGATGTAATCGCCTGACACTCGCAAGAATGACAGGAGGATTCCATGCAGCGTTCCAGACAATTTGCGCTGACAGCGTCCATTACTGCCGCCCTTCTCGCTCCCTCGGCACTGGCCGAAAGCCCTTATACCCAGCCGGATGACACCTGGATCCGCCTGGACGGGACCGTCGTCAGCGTCACGCCTAATGCCTTCACCCTGGACTACGGCCAAGGCAATGTGGTCGTGGAAATGGATGACGGCGATCGCGATGCCGACGCCTACAAGCTGGTGGCCGGCGACCGTGTCACCGTATCCGGCTTTATCGACGACGATTTCTACGAGACCACCACGATCGAGGCGGCCAGCGTCCATGTCGAGGCCATCGGAACCACCTTCTATGCCAGCAGTTTCGACGAGGAGGATATCCTGACGGATATCGATCCGGTGGTGATTTCCGCCGCGACGCTGCAGGGGCGTGTGGCCAGCGTCGACCCCGAGGCGATGACCTTTACCCTGGACAAGGGCACCGCGGAGCTGACCGTGCATGTGGACGAGATGCCCTACAACCCCCTGGATGACCAGGGCTATCAGCAACTGGCAGTGGGTGACATCGTGTCGGTGTCCGGACAGGTCGACGTCGAGCTCTTCGAGGGCCGCGTCTTTGCTGCCGACACTGTGACCACGCTCTACAACGCGTCCAGTGACTAAAGGCCTCGGGCTGATACAGCAGCCCGGCTGAGCGCAGCCCAACTGACCGTAGCCCGACTGAGCACAGCCCGGTGGGTATACCTCACTGGGCTTTTCCGTGCGCGGATGCCCGCCCGCTGTCAGGATGGCACCGCGATGCCCTTCTCCCCTGCCTGCATTGCGCGGTTTACAAGCCCCCCTGTTTTATTTAACTTACACATAAACCAATAATAGACAGGTGCTCCTGGCACCAGGAGAAAAAGCATGCGCATCCTCGACGTGGACAGCCATTTCCAGGAACCCGCCGACTGGTTCGAGCAGGCCAATCCGACGCTCGCAGCAAAGCTGCCGAAAATGTCGGTGGAGGAAAAGTTTCTCGATGTGGTGGTGGGCGACCTGTTCTCCTCCATCCCGCCCGCCATGCGTCCGGACCCGATGAGCCTGGTGCCGGAGTTCGTGCGCGAGAGCTACGATCGATTCATCAATGGCGGCGAGCCGCCACCGGTGGCGGTGGAAGCCGGCGCCTTCCTGCCTGCGGCCAGCGAGCCTGTGGCCCGCCTGGCCTGGATGGACGCGCGCGAGATCGAGAAGCAGGTGATCCTGCCCACCCTGGGTTACCACCCCTACCGCAATGCCGTGCGCAATGCCCCGGAGCTGGCACTGGACACTCTGGACACCTACAACCGTTGGGCGGCCGAGCGCCTGGCCGGACACACCGAGCGGCTGATTCCCGCCGTGGTGGTGGACCTGTCGGATGTCGACTGGAGCCTGCGCCAGTTGCGCGAACTGCGCAAACAGGGCTCCCGGGTGGCCTTCGTCAAGGCCGACCCCCACGGTGGCAAGGCCCTCAATCATCCCGACTTTGAACGCTTCTGGGCCGAGGCCGAGGCACTGCAGGTCAGCATCATGTTTCACGTCGGCGGCGCCCGCGCCGCCATGCATCCCGGTTGGGCGGTAAATGGTGGCGACATGGCCGCCTTCTACCGCCAGGCCTCCCTGGCCCGGGAAATGATTCCGCAGATGGCCCTGGGCGCCATGATCTTCGGCGGCGTGCTGGAGCGCTACCCGAAACTGGGAATCCTGGTGTCCGAGCTGGGTATCGACTGGCTGCCTCACTTCCTCGAAAGCATCGATGCCGCTGCCGACAACGAACGCCCGCAGATGCTCACGATGGCGCCCTACGATCTGCCCCTCAAGCCCAGCGAGTACATGCAGCGCCAGGTCCGGGTCTCGGTGGTCCATCAGCAGGATCGTCTGCGGCCCACCATCGAGCGGATACCCCCGGGGCTGGTGGTGTTCTCCTCCGACTTTCCGCATATCGAGGGGCACCAGGAAGCCGTGGCACTTTACGACTCGCAGCTGGAGGGTGTGGACCCGCGCACCCGGGAACTGTTCTTCGGCGCGGCCGCCGCCGAAATCATGCACATCTGAACCTGATAACACACTGCGAGGCAGCACCATGACAAACGAAACGGGAAGACTGAAAAGCGCCCTGAATCTGAACGGCGCACCGGTCATCGATGTCGACGCCCATTTCGAACCCGGCGACGACTGGCTGGCACCCTACCCCGACCTCAAGGCGCGCCTGCCGGTGGTGAATCCCGGCAAGCTGGCCGTCGACAGCATCTGCGGCGATCTTCTGCACGATGTACCAGAGGACAAGCGCCCGCCGATGGAAGATCTGGTTCCCCCGGGCGCCGCGATTCTCTTTGGCAAGGAAAAGGCCGAAGAGGCGGAGCGGCGCAAGGCCTTCGAGGGGCGCAACCAGATGCAGACCGCCAACGCCCAGGCCCGGCTGCAGTGGATGGATGCCCAGGGTATCGACGTGCAGAACATCATCTGTCTGTCGGGCATTTCCTACTGCAGCGCCATCGACGATGTCGGCCTGCGCCAGGAGGTTACCGCCACCGCCAACAACTGGCTGGCGGATACCTGCGACGAAGGTGGCGAGCGCATGCTGCCGGTGGCGGCGGTCGACTACACCGACCTCCACTGGGCCGCTGCTGAGCTCAAGCGCATGCGCCAGCGCGGCTGCCGGATCTTCCTGATCCCCGCCTATCCGGTGAACGGCGTGCCACCCATGCATCCGGACTGGGACGTGATCTGGGATACCGCCGTCAACAACGGCATGGTGCCGATGATGCACACGGGCTTCGAACACATGCGCTTCGATCCCGGCTGGGCCAATACCGGGGGGGACACCACCCTGCTGCGCATGCTCGGGGGCGCCCACCGCCACGTGGCCCCCACCACCCTCCTCAACGGCATGATCTACAGCGGCCTTTTCGAGCGTTTCCCCACCCTCACAGTACTCCTTGCGGAAGTCGGCACGGGCTGGCTGCCCTTCATGTACCGGGAAATCGACGACCGCGTGTCGCCGGTGGCAGAACTCTTCCTGGGCAAATCAACACTGAAGCTCAAACCCAGCGAATACCTGGCGCGCAACGTCAAGGCCACGCCTCTGGATGGCGGCAACGACCGCCCCTTGCTGCGCATCATGGAAGATCTGCCCGAGGAGATGCTGGTCTTCTCCAGCGACTTCCCCCATTTCGAGGGCTTCACCGACCCGGCGGAACACTACGGGGCCCTGCTCGCAGGACTGTCCGACCGGCAGCGCCGGGCCTTCGCCGGTGGTACCATGGCGAAGATCTTTGCGGACATGGGTCAGCCCCTGACCGTGCCGCAGTGATCACGGAGCGCTCGCCCGGCGCAAGCGGCGGCGGGCGCATCGCCATGACAATAAGACGAGGAGTTCATCAACCTTGTTCAAGACCATTGCGCTTCTTAAATGCAAGCCCGGCCTCTCGCGCGAGGCTTTTATCGACTACTACGAGAACCACCACGTTCCGCTGATCCGCAGCCTGCTGCCCCAGATCTGTGGCTACCGGCGCAATTTCGTCGAGCCCGAAGGCGCATTTATCAATGCCGGTGCCGCGGCGCGCGATTTCGATGTGATCACCGAAATATGGTTCCCGGATCGCGCCGCCTATGATGCGGCGATGGCCCTGCACGCCCGCCCCGAGGTGGCACAGGCCATCGCCGAGGACGAGGAGAACTTCCTGGACCGCAGCTGCACCCGCATGTTCGTGGTGGACGAGCGCCTGTCCAGCTTCGACTGACATCATGCGTGTTGGACGGCTCCCTGATCGTGCAGACCTCAGGGCAGCGGCAGCGCCATGGAATTGCCATAATCAAAAGGATCCCGTTTCCGTGCACAGTTACCATCTTTCCGCCCAGGCGCCCACCCTGGATATTCCCGGCGCCGCCCTCGGGCTGGCGCAACGCGAATCCGACACCCCCGAACCCGGTCCCGGCCAGGTGCTGGTGCGCCTGCGCGCCAGCGCACTCAACTATGCCGATCTCAGTTTTCTCGCCGGGCACATGCCCCATGCCGAAGGCCTGATACCCCTGCTGGATGGTGCCGGCGAAGTCGCGGCGGTGGGCCCGGGCGTCCAGCGCTGGCAGGCGGGTGATCGCGTCATCGCCAATCCCCACCAGAACTGGCTGGCCGGCGAGCTGCGCCCGCCGAACTACGGTGCGGTGCTGGGTGGCATGATCGACGGCACCCTGCGGGATTATGCGCTGGTGCCCGAGACCGGGCTGGCGGCGACACCGGAGCACCTGAGCGACGAGGAGGCCGCCGCCCTGCCCTGCGCCGGCTTGACCGCCTGGAACAGCATCATGGGCGGGCCACCCCACCGGCGGGTCTGCGCCCCGGGGGAGAGCGTGCTGGTCCAGGGCACCGGCGGTGTCGCCCTGTTTCTGCTGCAGTTCGCCAAACTGGCGGGCTGCCGGGCCATTGCCCTGACCTCGACGGCGGAAAAGGCCGAGTTTCTGCGCGAGCGGGGTGCCGACGCGGTAATCAATTACCGGGAAAATTCCGCGTGGGGTGACAGCGTCGTCGAACTGACCGGCGGCCGCGGCGTCGACCTGGCGGTGGAGCTCGGTGGCCCCGGCACCCTGCCGGAATCCATCAAGGCCGTGCGCCCCGGCGGCAGGCTGGCCCTGATCGGCATTGTGGGAGGTATGGGCAGCGTGGACTATCTGCACATGATCCCGATCATCCACAAGGCCCTGACACTGTTCGCCAACTCCATGGGTAGCCTGGCGGATCTCGAAAACATGCTGCAGGCAGTGAGCCTGCACCAGCTGCGCCCGCATATCGACCGGGTCTTCCCTTTCGACGAAGCACCCGAGGCCTACCGCTATTTCGCCGGGCGCGGGCACATTGGCAAGGTGGTAATTCGACATGACTGATACACAGCGATTAGTGGGCTGCTGGCTGTTGAAGGCCTACCAGCTGGAACAGCCCGACGGCAGCGTGATTCATCCCATGGGCGAGCAGCCCGCCGGCCTGCTGGTCTACAGTCCCGGCGGCCACATGTCGGTGCACCTGTCACAGCCCGGTACCCAGCCGCCAGCTGCGGAGCAACTGCCGCCGGGGGTCAGCCCGGACCTGGCGCTCTCCTACGCCTGCTACTCCAGTTATTTCGGCCGCTACAGCGTGGACAGTGCACAGCAACTGGTCACCCACCACCTGGAAGGTGCCTCGGTGCTGGCCTGGGCGGGCAGTGAATTCCCCCGGCGCTACGCGCTGGAGGGCACGCGGCTCACGCTATCCGCCACTGCCGTCAACGAGCACGGCACCCGGGCGGTGCTGATCTGGGAGCGCGAGACCGAATGATCCACAGCGAGGCTACCCTACGCGAGGCGGCACCATGCTGAACCTGACACCGGACCAAGTCCTGTCCACCACCCGCAGCGTGCGCAAGCGCCTGGATTTCAGCCGCCCGGTTCCCCGGGAGATCATCACCGAGTGCGTGGAGCTGGCGCTGCAGGCGCCCAATGGCTCGAACCTGAACCGCTGGTCCTTCA
The DNA here is from genome assembly GCF_054779855.1 of Haliea atlantica. NCBI lineage: Bacteria > Pseudomonadati > Pseudomonadota > Gammaproteobacteria > Cellvibrionales > Halieaceae > Haliea > Haliea atlantica. Next base: position 35,786 of record NZ_BAAGXL010000027.1, read on the forward strand.
TCGCGGTGGATGATCGCAAGACCATTGCCCGGATGGCAGGTATCTACGATGCCGCACTGGAGGACTATGTGCGCTCCCTGGGCAGTGCCGTGGGGGACAAGTATGTCGGGGCCGCCGTGCCCGGTTTCGAGAGGGTTGGCGACTCCGTGCAGTACCTGCGCGACCACATGGCCGAGGTACCGGCGCTGGTGGTACCGGTCATTCGCGGGCGCCCCGAAGGCCTGGATGTGTTTGCCCAGGCCAGCTTCTGGGGCTCCATCCTCCAGGCCGCCTGGAGCTTCATGCTGGCCCTGCGCGCGCGGGGCCTGGGCAGTGCCTGGACCACCGGCCACCTGAACCGGGAAGCCGAGATGGCCGCGCTGCTGGGCATCCCCGAGGACCACACCCAGGCCGGTCTGTTTCCGGTTGCCTACACCCTGGGCACCGATTTCAGGCCCGCCTGGCGGCGACCGGTTGAGCAAGTGCTCCACTGGAACGGCTTTCACACTGACTGACACAGTCGCGCGCGGTGAGCGAGATCAGGGCAGCGCCCGCGACACAGGTCATCCACAGACGATAATCACACCGAACCGAGGAAGGGTCATGGGAGAGAAGAAACTGACAGGGCGCAGCGCCATCGTCACCGGCGCCAGTGATGGCATCGGCCGCGCCATGGCCGAGCGCCTGGCCAGAGAGGGCGCGGCGGTACTGGTCACCGATATCGACGACGAGAAAGGCCAGGCGGTGGCGGGAGCGATCCGCGATGCCGGTGGCCAGGCCGAGTACCGCCACGTCGACGTCACCCGGCGGGAGGACGTCGAGGGCATGGTCGCCCACTGCGTGGCCACCTGGGGCAGCGTCGATATCCTGATCAACAACGCCTATCGCGGCCAGCCCCCGGAACGCCTGGAGCAGAAAGCCGACGAGGACTTCGAGCAAAATCTGCGGATGAATTTCTGGGCCGGCAAGTGGTCCATGCTCGCCGCCTACCCGCACATGCGCGAGCGCGGCTGGGGCCGTGTCATCAATATCTGCTCGCTGAACGGCGTCAACGCCCACATGGGCACCGCCAGCTACAACATCAGCAAGGAGGCACTGCGCACCCTCACCCGCTCCGCGGCGCGGGAGTGGGCCCCCTACGGCATCTGCTGCAACGTCATCTGCCCGGCCGCCGTGTCCTCGGCTTTCAGTCGCTTCCGGGAAGCCCAGCCGGAACTCGCTGCGGCCATGGAAGCCGCCAATCCGATGGGGCGGATGGGCGACCCGGAACGGGATATTGCCGGTGTAGCGGCGTTCCTGGCCAGCGAGGACGCCCGCTACATGACCGGCAATACCCTGTATGTCGATGGCGGCGGCCACATCAACGGCGTCGCCTGGGTACCCGACCTTCCGGAGTAAAGCACATGCGCGGGGGCCGACAGCAACCCGGCCCCGCTCCGCCGTTACACCGCTACCTTCAACGGCTCGAAGCGGTACTCGCTGAAATCCGGATTGAGCATGTCTTCGCGGTACTGCTGCGGCAGCCAGGGATAGATATTCGGCGTCCCCGTTGCATCCAGGTACCAGCTGTCGCAGCCGCCGGTCGCCCAGGTCGACTTGCCGATATCCCGGGACATTGCTTGGTTGTAAGCCTCGTAGGCTTCCTGCTTCGGCGCGACCACAGCCACCTGGTCGCGCTTCATCTTGTCCAGGATCGCGATGACACAGTCAATCTGATGCTCAGAAATGTCGATCAGCGAGGTATTGCCAAATACGCCGGTTGGGCCTTCCAGCATGAAGAAGTTCGGAAAACCCGGGAAGGTCAGTGCGCGATGGGCACGGGGCGCCTCCCGCCAGAACGCGGATAATTCCAGGCCATTCTCACCAGTGACCCGGGTCGGCAGAATGAAATCCGACACGTGGAAGCCAGTCGCCAGCAGCAGAATATCCAGCTCATGCACTTTGCCATCGCCTGTCTTCACGCCCCCCGGGACGACTGCATCGATGCGCTCGGTGACCAGCTCGACATTGTCCTGCTGCAGCGCGGGATAGTAGTCGGAGCACATGATCATGCGCTTGCAGGTGGCCTTGTAGTCGGGGGTTACCCGCGCGCGCAGTTCGGGGTCGGGAATTTGCTCCTTCAGGAAGGCCAGGCAGGCATCCTGCACCCGTTTCTGCTGCTTTTCATCGCCCAGGGTGGCCCGGGCAAAGGTGTGCTCCATCAGCCAGCGCATGAAGTTGCGAATCGCCAATTGCAGGCCCGGCACCCTGCGCAACAGGAATCGCCAGGTGGCGGAATATTGCTTCTGGGGCATCGACGTGATCCAGTGTGGTGTACGCTGGAAGACATCCAGGTGCCCCACGTCTCCGGCAATCGCCCCGACAATCTGGCAGGCGGTTGAGCCCGTACCGATAATGCCGACCCGCTTGCCCTTCAGGGGGACGTCGTCACGCCAGCGCGCCGAGTGCCATTGCTCCCCGGCGAAGCTGTCCAACCCCGGGATATCCGGATAGGCCGGATTGACCAGGACCCCGGTCGCCGCAATTACCAGGTCAAAGCGCTCCACGTCACCCTGCTCCGTGGTCAGCTGCCACTGCGGCCCCAGGTAGGTCAGATCGCTGACTCCGCAGTTGAAGCGAATATCCCGCTTCGCGCCGTACTTGTCGGCCACCTGGTTCATGTAGGCCAGGATCTCCGGGCCGTAGGAGAAGCGGTGCTTCCAGTCCGGGTTCAGCGCAAAGGAGTAGGAGTAAAAGTGGGAGGGCACATCGCAGGACAGGCCGGGGTAGTGATTGTCACGCCAGGTGCCGCCAATTTCCCCGGCCTTCTCGAAACAGGTCAGGTCCGTGTAGCCCTGCTGGCGCAATTTGATCAGGGCACCGATGCCGGAAAAGCCCGCGCCGATAATGGCAATGCGGGGCTGGCGACCCTCCGTCGTCCAGGCCCCCGTGGGCTGAAGGTCCTTCCCTGAAACACTCATGTTCATGGCATGTTCTCCCAGACAGTTCTTATCTTGCACGGGCAGGCGGGGCGCTCCAGTGCGGGATACCGGGAACTCTACTCACTGCTGCGCATTTTGCCATGTGGCGAGAGGACAACAACTTTTGAATATCGGCCATCATCCGCATACTATCCCGAATCTGATCGGTATTTTCCTGCATCTACTGGGCATAAGGGGCCATGTACGCGACCGACCACCACATCAACGGCATCCGGATCGCCCGCGAACTGATGCCCACCCTGGGCATGCCCATTCCCGATAGCCTGTGGCGGGAGTTCCCCCTCGACTTTGGCCGGGAAAATGCGGCCTTCAGCATGCACCGGCAATTGCAATTCTACCGACGCCTGATAGAAATCATGGACGATCCGCTACTCGGCCTGAAGATGTCAGCCCTGTTTCCGCTCCAGGCCTACGGCATGTTTGGCTACGCCATGATGGCCGCCCCGGATATTCGAACCAGCCTGCGGCTCGCCGACCGCTTTGACCGGCTGACCTACACCCTCCAGGCCCTGCACTTCATGGAAAGGGACGGCATGGGCATACTCCAGTTCACCGCGACCGGCCTCAATCTCGACCCTGTACTCAAGACCTATTTCGCCGATCGCGACCTGGCCTCTTCCGCCATCGGCGCACGCGGCACTGCCATGGATGATTTGCACACGGCGCTGAAAGTGACCTTCGAACACGGCGACGGCGGTCACGCGCGGGCCTACGAAGACTTCTTTCGCTGCCCGGTCGAGTTCAGTGCTCCCAGCAACAGTGTCACCTTTTCCGCGCAACAGCTCGACCGCCCCAACCCCTACCGCAATGCCGCCGCCTTCGAGCTCTGTGTCCGGGAGTGCGAAAGGCAGCTCTCGGAGCTGGCCGACAACCGGGATATTGCCGGACGGGTACGCGACGAACTGTTCCAGCGACCTGGCTACCTGCAGGACATTGAATCCATCGCCCGGCAACTGGGCACCTCGGCGCGCACGCTGCGCCGGCGTCTCGAGGAGACCGGGACCAGCTTCACCGAGCTGCAACAGGATGTCCGCTTCCAGCAGGCCCGGGAGCAGTTGCGCAACCGCAAGCTCTCCATCACCGAAGTTGCCACTATGCTCGGGTATTCGGAAGCCGGCAACTTCACCACCGCCTTCAAGCGCTGGAGCGGGGGGATATCCCCCCGCGCCTACCGCCAGTCGCTGTCGGCTGGCGCTGGTGCCTGATCAGCCAGGAGTACAAAACGGTCTGGGCTGTGCCTGCGCCCCCAAGCCGGATTATTCCCCTGCCTGACAAAGACGCTCCACCTTGTCGTGGAAAAATCGGGCGCTCCACAGGGACAGGCTGCGCTGCTCCGGCTGTGAAAGAAACGGCTCGACATCGTACGCCGCCTGACGCCAGTCTATCCGGTCTACCACCTCCTTCAGCGCGACCTCCAGCCAGGCGGCACCAACCTCTTCCCCCTGGCCCTGCCAGGGCCCGTATTGCTGCAGGGCCGCGGAGAGCAGTGGCAGGTTCGGGCGCACCGATTGGCGCACGTACCAGGCCAGGTCAAACCAGTCGCGCCCTTTCACATAGGGCCCGCACAGCAATGCATGAATTTTCAGGGCGAAGTTGCTGGACAGATCCTGGCAGCAGATTTCAAAGTCCAGGGGGAAATCCAGATAGCGGTAGTAAAAGTCTGAACCCGGCGGCGGGTTGCTGTCGATTTCCAACTTGACCTTGAGCTTTCGCCCATCGCGGGCATCGACAAAGCCAAGATTCAGTTGATGCCCAATAGAGTTGTTCTTGAGCATGGCCTGACGCACTGCACGGTCTGCCCTGCCGCGGTCGAGCAGCTCTGCCTCGACGCCGAACTCCGCCAGCACCTCCTCGAGCGCGCCAAAATATGTCGGCCATGCAAAGTCGGGGTCCGGAACCTTCAGTATGAAATCCAGGTCTTCCGAAAAACGTGGCAGATCATGGAGAATGCGAAGACTTGTGCCGCCCTGGAAGGCAGCAATGCTGAAAAAGTCCGCTCGCCAAAGCCCATAGAGCACCAGCTCCTGAAGAATCTCCTTGAGCGCCTGCTCCTCACCGCGGGCGTCAGTACAGCGGTAGGAAGCCAGGCGTTGCTGTAATAGTGCAATCATTCGCCGATCTCCCCGCTCAGTCCGTCGATGACCCGCTGCATGCGGCGATGTTTGTAGACCGGCCGCAGGCGTTCCAGCTCACGCCTGTCGATCGACCGCACCACGTCCTCCCCGATACGCAGATCTTCAGTCAGCTGGACGATATTCGTCCACTCTCGCTTGCGCAGACAGAAGTCGTCCAGCAAGGCCCTCAGGGGGCTAGCCACCAGTGCCGGAGAGCCCGAAAGCATCAGGCGCTCTACCCCCTCGAGAAAATAGCCGTGCCTGATCGCCAGGGGATAGAAGCGGAACTCCCCCATTTCCGCGCTGGAAACCTCGCTGCGGCGCGCATGCGGGGTGATGCATTGGGTGACCGGCACGGACTCGGGAACCCAGCCATGGTAAGAAAGGGCGCTGAACAGCGAGATATAGGCACCGGGCGAAAGGCTCTCGGCGACCACGAAGGGGTGTGGCCAGGAACCCGAGACATCAGCTGCGACGAGGTACAGCCCCCGTCTCAGGCGCACCAGTTCCCCGCTACGCAGGGCTCGGTTGACCAGGTTATAGCGTCGCTGCGGCGTACCCTCCACCAAACGGGCCAGCTGGTGCTCGTTGAGCACCCTGCCACGCAAGCCAGCGCTGCTGATGATGCGGGTTAACGTTTCCATAAATGCAAGATACTTTCAGATTTTGAAAGTTTCCAGCAAAAACTGTGCTTCGGATCCCGAAGACCGATTGCCGTGCGGATAGGCGGGCACTTACTTCAGCACAAGCGCCTCCGGGTCCGGCTCCCGCACCATCGACCAGTAATCCGCCAGCCGGAAGGGGCAGGAGACCCAGTTGCGGCCCTTGCTGTTGAGGTAATAGCTGCTGGCCTTCGGGTGCAGCCACACCATGTTCTGCATCTGGCTATCCACCCGTTCGTTCCACTCCCGGTAGGCGGCCTCCGTCGGCTCCAGTGCTTTTGCACCCCGCGCCACCAGCAGATCAAGGGCCTCGATGATGTAGTTGACCTGGGACTCGATCACCATATTGACCCCGGCGGCGTGGTTGGGCGCACTGTTGGGGCCCTGGGTCATGAAGAAGTTCGGGTAGCCGGGCACCATGATACCCAGGTAGGAGCGCGCCTCGTCCCGCCCCCACACCGCGCCGGCTTCCACCCCGCCGCGGCCAAAGACCTGCATGCTGCCCAGGGCCGGCGCCAGCTCGAAGCCCGTGGCCAGGGCAATCACATCCACTTCGATGAGCCGGCCATCCCGGGTCATGATGCCGTTTTCGACAATGCGCTCAATACCGGCCGTTTCCAGGCTGACATTGGGCTGCTTGAGGGTATCCAGCCAGCCACCGTCCGCATCCAGCACGATACGCTTGCCAAAGATCGGGTAGTCGGGCTGCATCTTTTCCAGCAGATCCGGACGATCGGCGAATTTCCGCTGCATGTAGGCCTGCGCGTACTGGCGGGCACCGTCATTCTGGGCGGAAATCGACAGGCTCTGGTCCTCCCACGTCGGGTCTCGCAGCACATTGCCGTACAAACCGTCGCCGGTAAACCAGTACACACGGAAGCGGAACCACTCCATGTAGTGAGGGATGTGGCGCAGTGCGAATTTCACACCCTCGGTCACCCCGAGGTGAATCTCCGGGTTGTTCATCACCCAGTGGCGGGAGCGCTGGAATACCGTCAGCTGAGAGGCCTCGGGCGCTATCGCCACCGCCAGCTGCGCGCCACTGGCACCGGTGCCGATAATGGCCACACGCTTGCCCTTGAGGTCCACTTCCGGGTCCCAGCCAGCCGTGTGCATGGCGACGCCCTGGAAATCCTTCAGCCCGGGGATATCCGGCATGCGCCAGCGGTTGAGAATGCCGTGACCGTTGATCACCGCCTGGAAACTTTCCTCGCTCACCTCGCCCTGGCTCTCCAGGCTGACGCGCCACAGGCTGGCGTGCTCGTCCCAGCGCAGCGCCGTCACCCGGGTATTGAATTGCACTCGCTCGCGCACGCCGTACTGGTCTGCCACGTTCAGCAGATAGCGCTCGATCTCGGGACCCTTGGGGTGATAGTGACTCCAGTCCGGGCTCTGTGCGAAGGAATAGGCATAGAAGTGGCTCGGGGTATCGAGGCCGACACCGGGGTAACGGTTCTCCCACCAGGTTCCGCCGAGCTCGCTGTTCTTTTCCGCGATCACATAATTGTAGCCAGCCTCACCCAGCTTCACCCCCGCAGCGATCCCGCTCATGCCACCGCCGATCACCAGCACCCGGAAGTCCGCCGGCGGCTGCGGGCGCCCGGGCTGCTCCTTGCGAGGCACCGGTCGCTCGAAGCCCATCTGGTCATAGAGCACGGGCACCAGCTCCGGGTCCACGGCCTCCCCCACACTGACACTCATCATGTGCCGCACAAAGTCGGTACTCAGGGGCGGCTCGTTGATCGGCTCCTCCGCCGTGAGCAGGGCGAACAGGCGCTGGCGCAGGTCCGTGGCCAGGTCCTCGGGCACTTCGCTCACCTCCGTGGTGTAGATGGACTGCAGATGGGACGCAAACGCATCCAGCATGGCCTCGTCACCGCTAAGCTGCACGTAGACCATCAGGAGCGAAGGCAGATTGGCCTCCTGCAGGGCCTGCTGAAGGCCCTGGTGGTCGGTAATTGGCAGGCCTTGCACCCGCCCGGGTTCCTGCATGCGCTGAGTCATCACGGCGCCTCTCACGAAGAATGAATTTGCATTTATATTAGTAATAAGCTAATACTGTGCCATTGATCTGGATCAACTCGATTCTATTTACTTAGCTATAATATAATTGCAGATCCACAGCCTACGGGCGCGCCGCGGAAACGCGACACGCCGGCGCCCGGGCACATACACATACAAGAGTCGCGCGAGAGGCTATTTGCCATGATGACGCAGGAACGTAAGGAAGCTCTGGCCCGGGTGTTGCGCCCGGCCTCCCCGCCGCGGGAAATCGACAACGTCTACAGTCAGGACCAGCTCGAGCGGCTGCTGGGGGTGGTGCGTGACCACGGCCCCTGGAAGCTGATTCTGGCACAGCACTTCGCCTCGCCCCAGGAGTTGCTGGCCACCATGTCCGGCGGCTCCCCGGAAGGCCAGGAGATCAGTCTGGACTGGTTCATGACCCCCACTTTCCGCGGCTTCTACGCCAACTATTCGGCGGCGCTCTACCCGGAGATCCACGACTGCTTCTACAACGAACGTTTCCTGGACATGGCCAAGGACTACTGGGGGGCAAAATACGCCAAGCCCCAGATGATGCTGTTCAATGTCAACGGTCCCTGCGGCAACACCGACCCCGGGCACCTGGACAGCCCCAGCTTCCGCGGGGTTCGCTACGAGAACTCCCCCACCTGGCTGTGCAGCGTGATGGGCAAGTCCGGACTGTTCAAGGACTACCTGATCAAGATGGCCCAGGTCATCACCTGGTTTTCCCACTGCCCGGACAGCGGCTTCACCTTCTGGCCCGAGGGCCCCATGCAGCCACCCCAGCGCCTGCAGCCGCCGATCTACAACCGTGGCGTGGTGGTGCAGAACGAAATGATGTTCCACCGCGGCGAAGCCAACGGCCCGCTGGCGCAGCAACGCCCCGACGGCCTGGCCTTTGACAGCGTGTTCTGCGGCGACCCCGCGGATCGCGACCACTGGCTGCTGAAGACCGGTGATCGCGTCATCGCCCGCCACCATACCCGCGAACTGCGCTTCCTGGTGCACTGGTCCGCGGAGGTGTTCGAGGACTTCGAGGAGCTGAAGAAGAACATGGACGGCAGCGACGACCTGACCCAGGAGCGCGCCATCGAAATGATGATCGACGATGTCCGCGCCCAGGGCATCGACATCAAGACGCCCTCGGACCCGCTACACGACGGCGAGTTCATCCAGGCGCTGAATGCCGCCTATGATACCGGTGGCCCGATGCAGTACCCGGAAGAGGCGCCGGTAACCCCGCTGTACATTGATGCCGCATGAGTCGCGGCCGGCCACCGACAGAACAACCGTGAAAGGTCTGGTAACCCATGCACGCTGATAATCTGCGCCAGCAGTCCCTGTACGACACCTTGCGCCGTACCGCGGCGCGACATCCCGACAAGCTGGCCATCCGGCAGCACGGTGAGAACTGGACCTACCGGGAGTTCAACGACCTCTGTCTGAACCTCGCCGGCGGGCTCGCCGCCCAGGGCGTCGAGCCCGGTGACAGGGTGGCCATTCTCTCGCGCAACTCAAATGCCTTCGCGGCCCTGCGCTACGCCATCGCTGCCCGCGGTGCGGTGCTGGTACCGGTGAATTTCATGCTCAATGCCGAAGAAGCCGCGTACATCATCAACCACAGCGGCGCAAAGCTGCTGTTCGTGGGTGACACCGAGGCGGACAAGGCGCTGGCCGCGGCGCGCGAGTGCCCGGCGGTGGAGAAGTGCTACAGTTTGGCCCTCGGCAGCGCCCCACCCGCCGGCTTCGAGGCGCTGGATGCCCTGGCCGCCGGGCCGGCCCTGACCCAGCGACCCAGTATCGACAACACTACCCCGGCGCAGATCATCTACACCAGCGGCACCGAGTCCGCGCCGAAGGGCGCTGTGCTCAGCCACGCCGCCGTGCTGTGGCAGTATGGCAGTATCCTGGCTGACGCCGAAGTGGCCGGCGACGATGTGCTGCTGCACGCCCTGCCCCTTTTCCACTGTGCCCAGCTGGACTGTTTCCTGGGTCCATCGATTCACGTCGGCGCCAGCAATATCATCACCGCCGACAATCACCCGGACAATCTGCTGAAGCTGCTGGAGGGCGAAGGGGTCACCTCCTTCTTTGCGCCCCCGACGGTGTGGATCTCGCTCTTGCGGCATCCGGGCTTCGACACTGCCGACCTGTCCGCCCTGCGCAAGGGTTATTACGGCGCTTCCATCATGCCGGTGGAGATCCTGCGGGAAATCCAGCGGCGCCTGCCTGAACTGCGCCTGTGGAACCTCTACGGTCAGACGGAGATCGCCCCCACGGCAACCATCCTGAAACCCGAGGACCAGTTGCGCAAGGCCGGCTCCGCGGGCAGGCCCGTGCTGCATGTGGAAACCCGTGTGGTCAATGACGCCGGCGAAGACGTGGCACCCGGCGAGATCGGTGAAGTGGTTCACCGCTCACCGCAGCTGCTGACCGAGTACTTCAGGAATCCGGAGAAAACGGCCGAGGCCTTTGCCGGCGGCTGGTTCCACAGTGGCGACCTGGCGACCCTCGACGAGGAGGGCTACCTGACCATCGTCGACCGCAAGAAAGACATCATCAAGACCGGCGGTGAGAATGTCTCCGGACGCGAAGTTGAGGAAGCCATTTACCAGCTGGACTGGGTGGCAGAGGTTGCGGTCATCGGTCTGCCCCACGAGCGCTGGGTGGAGGCGGTGACTGCCGTGGTGGTACCGAAACCCGACAGCAGCCCCGACGAGGCCGCGGTCATCGCCTTCTGTCACGAACGGCTGGCAGCCTTCAAAGTGCCGAAACGGGTCGTGTTTGCGAGCGATCTGCCGCGCAACCCTTCCGGCAAGATTCTGAAACGGGAGTTGCGCCTGGCACACAGCGCGCTTTACCAAAGCTAGCCCCCCACAAACCGCCAGCACGCGGCTTGTGGGGCCCCCTTATCCCCTCAGGCCACCCAGCCGAGCGCCCGGGTCAAATGCTCCCGGCATTCGGCGACCATTCTTTCAAGCAGCTCGTCACAGCTGGGGATATCCTGCATCAGGCCGATGCCCAGACCGGCCCAGACTACGCCGTCATCCACCGCACCGGACTCGAGTGCGGCCCGCCCGCGAGCGCCTGCTACCAGGTGCTGGATGTCCTTGAACTCGCAGCCACCCGGGCGCCGCTCGAGACTGACGACTTCCTCGGATATGGCGTTGCGGAACACGCGCCCGGTATTGCGCAGCGTGCGGAAGATCAGCAGCGTGTCCTTCTCCGTGCCCTGCACCACTGCCCGCTTGATGTTGTCGTGCACCGGCGCCTCCCGCGTCAGCATAAAACGGGTACCCATGTTGACACCCTGGGCGCCCAGGGATAGCGCCGCCGCCATGCCGCGACCGTCGGCGATACCACCGGAGGCGATCACGGGAATCTTCAACGCACTGACTGCGGCAGGAATCAGTACCAGGCTGGGGATATCATCCTCACCCGGGTGCCCCGCACACTCAAAGCCGTCGATACTCACCACATCCACGCCCTTCTTCTCGGCACTCAGGGCATGCCGCACCGCCGTGCACTTGTGCAGAATCCGCATATCCGCGCGCTTGAAGGTCTCGAAAAATTCCGCCGGCACATTCCCCGCGGTTTCAACCACCTTCAGGCCACTGCTCGCAATCACATCGACATAGTCCGCATAGGGCGGCGGGTTTGCGGTGGGCAGCACCGTCAGGTTGACCCCAAAAGGCTTGTCAGTCAGCGAACGGCAGCGGGCAATCTCCTCTGCCAGGGCCTCGGGGCTCGGTTGGGTGAGGGCCGTCAGAATACCCAGCCCCCCCGCGTTGGAAACCGCCGAGGCCAGCTCGGCACGCCCCACCCACATCATGCCGCCCTGGATAATGGGGTAGCGAATGCCAAGCAGCTCGGTGATTGCGGTTTTCATCAACGATCATCCCCTGCCGGGCTGTTGGGGCCCGGATACCAACTGGAAAATGTGAACATTATTTTATCTAGAAGTTAATAGCAAGCACCGCCGCTAACCGGCGGCGCCTCGCGACTTCGACAGCCCTTCAGTGCATACGCACCTCGGCAAGCCAGCGCTGGCGGTCGGCATCGGTCGCGGCGTTGCCGGTTTTGTAGAAATGCTTCATGCCCGCCGCGGTCAGGGCGACCGTCTCCGCCACCTTGTCGGCAATGAACCATTGGCCCAGTTTCTCGCCCGGCAGCCCCCAGCGCATGCGATAGACGAGGGTCAGGGTGAGCCGGGTACCCTCACCTTCCGGGGTCAGCTGGTAGCGGAACCGGGAAAGTGCGAAGGGCATCAGCGGCTCCTCGCCCTTGTGCAGGCGCATGAGAAAGCCCCGCGGCGGATCCCATTCGATGATGGTCTCATCCGTGTAGCCGCCACCCGCGGCATGCACGCGCCGGTGGGCGCCTACTCCGTTGGGCTGCACCGATACCAGTTCGGTGCGCACGATATCCGGCACATAGTGGTGGGCGAGGGAGAAGTCCTGCAGGAGCTGCCAGGCAGCGGCGCTGGCAATATCGGCATGCACACTTGCCGTCACCTCGTGCGCGGGCTGTTCCGCCCGACCCGGGCCGGACCATAGTGACGACAGCAGCAAGACGCTGACAGCCAACGCTCGGATCATTCCAGAAGCTCCTTCAATTCAGCGAGAGGGTGCGGCCTTGGGCGAGGCCGCAGGGCTGTAGTACTAGCACGCGGGCCACATATCCGCGTTATTGGATGAACTCCCGGAAGGCACTCCAGGGCACGTCCGAGTGGTACATCTCGGCATCATCCATGGAGTCCGCCGGCACGCGGAAGCGCTCGGTCTGCATGGCCTCATCAAAGTGCGCGGCAGCATCCTCGATACTCCAGTCCTTCTGTGTGCCGCGATACCCTTCGGAGACCGCGGCGAATACCCGCGCATAACCGCCGCCGCCCACACTGAACATCTCGCCGTTGCAGCGCACCGATGCGTGGGCCAGCATGGCCACCACCGGCGCCACCGCGGCAGGCGGGAAATCCCGCTGCATCAGGGCGTCGATGTGCTCGCCCATCAGGGCAGTCATGCGGCTGCCGGCGATCGGCATGATGGCGTTGACCGCGATGTTCTGGCCCTGGGCGCGCGTGGCGGACGCCAATGCCCGGGTCATCGCCCAGACCGCGCCCTTGGCCGCTGGATAGGGCACCCCACTGCCCATACCGAACCAGGAACCGGAGCATACGTTGACGATGCGACCATAGTCGCGCTGCTTCATGTGCGCCCAGACCTCGCGGCAAAGATAGAAGGTGCCACTGGCGGAAACCGCCATGTCTTTTGCCCACTGCTCGTCGGTGATGTCCTCGAGCAGCCCGGCGCCGCTGACAATGCCGGCGTTGTTGACCAGGATGTCCACCTGGCCCCAGCGCTCCATGGCATCGGCCACAATGGCGCGGGCGCCCACTGAGCTGGCCACACTGTCGGTGTTGGCCTCGGCCGTGCCGCCTGCGGCGCGGATCGCCTCCGCGGCTGCTTCGGCGTAACTGGCGTCGCCGCCACCACCCTGGAAGTCGCCACCCAGATCATTGACCAGTACCCGGGCCCCGCGCTCGGCCAGCAGCGACGCATAGGCCTTCCCCAGGCCGCCGCCGGCGCCGGTCACAATGGCGACCTGGCCGTCAAATCGCATCTCCTGCATATTGTCCTGTCCCCTGTTATGGTTGATTATCGGGCTGCGAGCATCGCCGGAGCGCTTTTTACCGACAGCGCTGCGCAGTAATTGCCAAACAGTATATAGTTTATAAACAAGATAACGATAGTCGCCGCCAGTCGCGCGACCCTGACAAGGATCATTCATGAAATCCGTCTGCCTGCTGTCGCGCAAGCCCGGTACGACCCGCGAAGCCTTCCGCGAGTACTACGAGAATCGCCACGCCCCCCTGGGCAGCCGCTACTTCCCCTTCGCCAAGTACGTGCGCAATCACCTGCTGGCCAGCGATGAACCGGTCGATTTCGACGTCATTACCGAGTTCTTCTTTGACGACAGCACCGACGTCGCCGGCGTTCACAGCGGGCGGGTGAGAGAGATTCTGGATGCCGACGAACGCGCCTTTATGAACCAGCGACTGATCCGCCCGGCGGCGGCGGAAGAACTGATACTGGTGGGTCCGGCGCGCGAGGTGACGCCGGCGGGCCGGCGGCGACAGATACTGCTGCTACAACGCCAGGGTGACGATACCGCCTTCCGCTCGGTCATCGCCGGCTGGGCCCAGGCGCTGGCGGAAAACCACGGGCTGAGCCGGATCAGTGTCGACTACACCACGCCGCACTACCCCGAGGGCGAGCAGCGCTTCCCCTGGGCGGCCATGCTCAGCCTGTGGCTGGACGATGCCTCAGAAGCGATCACCCGGCTGGAGCCACCCCCGGGTGTGGGCTTGTCCGCGGACCTGCTGGCCGAGGTCTGCGAGAGCTCTCCCGAGACCCTGGCCAGCCTGTATTCGCCGGATGCCGCGCTGCGCGATTAGTGCGCCAGCATCTGCACATTTTCGGTCAGGGCGCCCTCGGGGTCTTCGGCGAACAACACGCGCACACCGTGGTCGGTCTGTTCAAAAATATCCCCGAGCGGTTTGCCGCCGTTGGCGACAATGCGTGCCTTGAGGGCGTCCAGGTCGTCGGTCACGAAACCCAGGATGACCTGCTGGTCGCGGGGCTTGGGCCGATCCAGGAAGTTGAACATGACCAGGGTCTGGCCCCCATCCATCGCCTCGCCGGTACCCAGGATGACCTCGCGGAAGGGCTCGCCCATGCCACCGGCATCACCGCCCACGCGCGCGACCACGTTGAGGCCGTAGACGGCACAGTAGTAATCAGTCATTTTCTCTTCGTCATCGACGATGAGTTTGGTAAACAGGGACGCGAATGCGTTGTCAGCCATGGTGTCACTCCACACAGAAAAATATTATCGGAAACTGTCATCAACAGTTCGCGGCATTCAGGAAGGCTCGGTCCGCTGGACAACCCCATCACCGCAATGCACATTTAATGACAGATAAGTTATTATTGGAATATATTACCCATAAATTTACTGCATAAAAAACCGGTGACCCGCATGAACCCAGAGCAGCAGGCCATTGCCAGCCGTATCCGCCCCGTAGCCGAGCCCCGCATCCTCGATGGGGTCTACAGTGAAAACCAGTACCAGCGCATGCTGGGTGTGGTGCGCGACCGCGGCCCTTGGCAGCTGATCCTGGCCCAGCACTTCGCCTCGGCCCAGGAGGTGGTAGCCACCCTGTCCGGCGCCCTGCCGGAGGGTGTCGAACCCAGCTTTGATCATTTCCTGACCAGCAATTTCCGCGGCTACTTCGCCAAGCACGGCACCTGTCTCTACCCCGAGCTGGAGGACTGCTTCTTCAACAGCAAGTTCCTGGACCTGGTCAGGGACTACTGGAAGGCCGAGTACGCGCGCCCCGACAATATGCTGTTCAACATCAACGGCCCCTGTGACAGCCACGACCCGGCACACCTGGATGCCACCCAGTTCCGCGGCATCAACCAGAAGAACACCCCGATCTGGCTGATGAACACCATGACCAAGTCCGGGCTGTTTGACCACTGGCTGATGAAGCGCGCCCAGGTCATCACCTGGTTCTATCCGGGGCAAATCGGCGGCGGGTTCACCTACTGGCCACAGGGCCCCCTGGAGGCGCCCAAGCGGGTCTCGGCCCCCATGCGGAACCGCGGCGTGGTGGTGCAAAACGAAATGATGTACCACCGCGGTGAAGCCTGCGGGCCCCGGGCCGAGCGAAAGCCGGCCGGGCTGGCCTTTGAGTCCCTCCTCGGTGCGGACCCGCAGACCCCAGACGGCTGGCAAATCACCACGGGCGACCAGGTGGTACAGCGCATACCCGCCGAGGAATTCCGCTTCCTGATCCACTGGAGCGCCGAGATCTACCAGGACAAAGAGGAACTGGTGATGGTGATGGAGCAAACCGATGATCTCAGCCACGAGCAGGTCTTCGACATGCTGATCACCGACCTGCGCCGCCAGGGCCACCAGTTCGACCCGCCCAGCGACCCGTTGCGGGACACGGCTTTCATCGGCCTGCTAACCCGCGCATACGATGTCGGCGCGCCGCGCCAGTACCCGCCGGAAGCACCGGGGCCGGGCCAGGAGCTGGCCGCCTGACGCCGTGTGCACGACGAGCGCCAGGCGTGACACCCCATTGACCACAAGGAGAACGGCTTGAGCACGATACACATTCTGGACGAAATCGTCCTCGCACCCGATGCCATCGCGCAGGTGCTGCAGTTACTGGAGGAGCACTATCTCCCCGGTCTGCCCGCCCGTCAGACACTCAGTCTGCAGCAGCGCTGGGTATCACCACCGGTACAGCTGGAGAGTCAGAACAACACGCTCTGGCTGCTGTGGGAAGTCACCGACGCCTACGGTTACTACACGATGCGCGGCACCGCGGATGAGGGTGTGATGCGCTTCTGGGCGGAGGTCGATCAGCTCTGCCGGGAGCGCCGCCGCCACGTCATGGGTGATGCCACCCAGCCACTGCCACAGCCACTGGAGGACGCATGAGCATCTGCGAGACCCTACAGATTCACCTGAAGCCGGGCGCCGATACCGCCCAGGCTGACGCCGCCATCCGCAGCCAGCTCGCTGACACAACGGGCCTGCAATCCTGGCATGTGGGCCTCAACCTCGAGGGCTGCTGGGGTGCGGGGCAGCTGACCGTAGACCTGCTGCGCGAGGCCGACAGCGCCGATCGCCCCATCGACTTCAGCGGCGTCCCCGGCTTTGAACGCACCGACGGTGTGCAGTACCAGACCATTGAGCAGGGCCTGCGCGAGCCCGACATCCAAGGAGGCATCTGGCGCACACTGATGCTGCAAATCCGCGACGGTGCCGCGGCGGAAGAGGTCGCTAAATTCGAAAAGGAAACCCTCGGCATGCCGCGCTACATGCGCGGGATCCGCAATTGGCGCCTGGGCCGCGTGACCTCCCCGGGCACGCACTGGACCCATGTCTGGCAGCAGGAGTACACCACCATCAATGATCTGATGGGCGAATACCTGCTGCACCCCTACCACTGGGGCTGGGTGGACCGGCGCTTCGACCCGGAGTTTCCAGACGCCTGGGTGGTGGATACAGGACTGTGTCATGCCTTCTGCCCACTGGAATCGACGATCGTCGGCCGCGACTGATCTTTGCCACCGCCAACTCATCACATAGCGAGGAGTCTTTCATGTCTGCAGCCAACACCCTGCAGGGCCGGGTTGCCCTGATCACCGGCGCCAGCCGTGGCATCGGCCGGGCCATTGCCCAGCGACTGGCCAGCGCCGGCGCCACCGTTGTGGTTACCGCCCGCAGTGTCGACCAGTCGGCGGAATTTCCCGGCACGCTGGCGGAAACCGTCTCCCTGATCGAACAGAACGGTGGCAAGGCGATTGCCCTGCGCGCTGACATCGAATCGGTTGAGGATCTGGAAACCCTGGTGCCGCGCACGGTCGAGGCTGCCGGTCGCCTGGATATCCTGGTCAACAATGCCGGCATCGCCCATTACGCGCGGGTGGAGGACATGCCCCTGGAGACCTTCGATCTCACGGTGCAGCACTACCTACGGGCGCCCTTCATCCTCTGCCAGAAGGCCATCCCTGTCATGCGGGAGCAGGGCGCCGGCTGGATCGTCAACATCGGCTCAGTCACCGCCCAGCGACCGATTCAGCCCTGGGGCGACTGGGAGCGCCTGGGTGGTGCCACTATCTACGCGGCAATCAAACTGGCGCTCAACCGCTTCAGCCAGGGCCTGGCCGCCGAGCTGGAGCATGACAATATTGCCGTCAACGTTGTCGGGCCGAGCACCGCGATCAGTACCCCGGGAGCAGACCGCTTTACCCCAGAGGATTACCCCACTGAACCGGTGGAATACCTCACCGAGACCGTCCTCGCCATGAGTCACCTGCCGGCGGCAGAGCGCACCGGGCTTATCACCCATAGCCTGCATTTCCCCTATCGCGAGAAGCTCCCGGTCTACAGTCTCGACGGCAAGGAACAACTGCCACCCCCACAAATCCCGGAATACGCTCACCCGGATATCTGACAGCCATCAGGCAAGGAGAGTGTCATGCGCGCTGCGGTATTTCACAAGGCCGGCCAGCCCCTGTCGATAGAGACGGTTGCCGACCCCCGCCCGGCCGCGGGCGAGGTGGTGTTGCAGGTGGCCCGAGCGGGCATTTGCGGTTCCGATCTGCACATGACGGAATATCCGGATGTGATGCCGCCCGGGCTGATCATGGGGCACGAATTCGCCGGGACCATTGTCGCCCTCGGCGACGACGTGGGCGGCCCCTGGCGCTCTGGCCAGCGGGTGACGGCGCTGCCCCTGCACGTCTGCCACCACTGTGAAGCCTGCGCCGGTAGCCACCACGCCCTGTGCCCGTCGGTGGTCTTTGCCGGCACCTCCCTCGACCACCCGGGTGCCTACGCGGAGTATGTGCGGGTACCCGCCGACATGCTGCAGACACTGCCCGAGGGTGTCGGCTTTGAGGAGGGCGCCATGATCGAACCCCTTTCGGTGGGCTACCACGCGGTGCGCCTGGCGGAGTCGATCAAGGGCGCTTCAGTGCTGGTGCTCGGGGCCGGCCCCATCGGCGCCGCGGTGACCCTGTTCGCGCGCATGGCCGGGGCCCGGCAAGTGGTCGTCAGCGAGCGCTTCCCCACCCGGCGCGAACGCGCACGGGAGGTCGGTGCCACGGCAGTGATTGATCCGGCAGAGCAGGATCCGGCAGAGGCCTTCGCCCGGCTCACGGGCGGCAACCCGCAGGTCGTCTTTGAATGTGTGGGCGTGCCGGGGATGCTGCGGGAAGCCGTGCGTCTGGTGGGGATTCGCGGCCGCATCGTGGTGGCGGGCGTGGTGCTGCAGGACGACAGTTTCTCGCCCCTACCCGCACTGCTGAAGGAAGTCTCCATCCGCTACAGCCAGGCCTACGACGAGTCGGATTTCGAGGCGGTCATCCGCGCGATTGCCAGGGGTGAAGCCAGGCCACAGCCCTTGCATACCGCCACGGTCAGCCTGGATCAGCTACCGGAGACTTTCGAGTCGCTGCGCAGTGCATCACCTCACTGCAAGGTGCTGATAGACCCGGCGCTGGGCTGAACAGCGTCCTTTCTCGCTGCCCGCGCTGGGCCAGCGGGGCCTGTTTTACTGTTGAAAGCAGGCCCCGTGGCAAATTGATCTGACCCATCAGCCCACGCCAAGCCCCGCCAGCACCTCCGGCGGCAACATCGGATCCGCCTGGCTGGACAGGTGCTGCGCCCGGTTGGCGGCAAACTCCGCGGTGATTTCCGGGTGGGTGGAGACCCAGAACTTGCCGTCGGCCAGCTGCGGCAGGATGCGCTCGGCAGCCTCGTAACCGCTGATGCCATCGGCCTTCAGCATGTTGCGCATGATCTCCCGGTGGTGGGCATTGACCGGGTCCTCACCGGTCTTCGAATCCTCGAAGATCCGCGTGGCCACCGGCCCCGGTAGAATCGCCGAGACCTGGATCGGCGCCTTCTTCACCTGCATCTCCAGGTAGAGACACTCGCTGAAAGACAGTATGGCGTGCTTGCTCAGCACGTAGGAGGTCTGGATCGGCATCATGCCCAGGCCACCGATTGAGGCGGTATTGGCAATCCAGGCGCGCTTGCCCGCCTCGAGCATGCGCGGGGCGAAGGCGCGCACCCCGTGGATGGCACCGTGGATATTGATGTTGAGGGTCTTTTCCCAGACCGCCGCCGGCAGCTCCCAGCAAAAGCCCAGGGTCTCGATACCGGCGTTGTTCACCAGCAGGGTGACATCGCCGAATGTCTCATGGGTGACCGCGGCCAGACGGTCCAGGGCTTCGGGCTCGGACACGTCCGTGTGTACCACCAGGGCTTCGGCGCCAGCCGCGCGAATCTCCTCCGCAACGCTTTCCGCACGCTCCATCGCCACATCGGCCAGGACCACCCGCATCCCCTGCTTCGCCGCCAGCCGCGCCAGGCCTTCGCCAATGCCGGAGCCGGCGCCGGTGATGACGGCGACGCCGCCCTTGAATACATCCATGCCCTGGGTCATTCCGTTTTACTCCTGATTATCTAATAACAAATGGATTTAGCGAGCCGTTTATCTTACCACTAATCATATACCGCGACTGCCGCAGGCCGCTGTTCATGCCGCCTCGTCCGTCGCGTCAGCCGGAATGTTGGTAGGGCCACCAATGTCGTAGACCTGACTCAGCAGAGCAATGAACCTGCGGTCCTGCATCGGGTCGCTGGGTTCCTCGAACTGGATGCCCCGCTTGCGCATGTCGTCCATGAGCAGGTTCAGGGCCATCTCGGCGTTGATGTCGTCGGTGTGATCGTAGGCGACACGCACCTCGTCCATGTCCTTGAACAGACGTGCGCCCCAGTGCACCAGGAAACGCATTTCCTCCGCCGGCACCTTCTGGTTGACCTCGCCGAAGGTTTCGATCTGCCAGCCCGTGGGGTCAGCGGGATCGGCCCCGAAGGTGGAGCTGATATCCAGACCCCGGGTCTGGCGGCTGGCCACCGGCCCGCAGGCCTGACCGTGGTGGAACATCATCTCGTTTTCCACCACCACAGCCCGGCCCCACATCGGCGCATTGATCTGCATCGGCTCGCCACTGGGGCCATCGGGCCAGCAGTTGAAACCCCCTCCGATGTTGCCCTGGTAGTACCAGGCGATGACCTGGCCCTTCCGCGCCTGCCACTTGCGAAACAGGCAGGACTTGGCCATGGTCAACAGCAGCCAGAGCGGCGTGTTCTCCATAGTCATGCCGCGGAATACCGTGCCGTCCAGGTGCGGTGGCCCCCCGATGGGTGACGGCCCCTGGATATTGAACAGGTAGGTTTCCGGCTCGGCATACTGGCAATCTGCATACTCGCGCACCAGGTCCAGAAAGCGCGAGTTGTAGTAGCAGTCCTCGAGCTCGGGATAGAAGCACACGCCGCCGCGGGCCAGGTAGCCGCGAAAGACCGGGTTCAGCCCGATCATGTCCCAGGTCAGCTCTACGCCTTCCGGCACCTCGCCCGAAGTGGTGGCAATCACCTCCTCCGGGGAGCTGAAGTTTTCCGCCAGGATCAGTGGCCAGGGCCCGTTGTCGCGTACCACCTGCAGCAAGCGCCGGTGCTGTTCCTCGCTGTAGGCCTCTTCGATCAGGCGCGGCGGCGCCACGGGACGAAAGTTTTCCGCCAGTTCACGCAACATGGTGCTGTCCTCCTCGGCGCTACTGCGCCGTCATCTGCACGACTTCGTTTATGTGTCCCTCGGGGTCGAGCACAAAGGCCACCCGGATGCCGAATTCGGGAATGTCGCGGATCGGTTCGGGCACCGTGCCGCCGGCATCCCGGGCACGCTGGCACAGGGCTTCGAGATCCTCGGTGACAAAGCCCTGCACCGATTCCTGGGTGGCGGGCCCACGGGAGTCCAGATACTGGATCAGGGTCAGGGCCGGCCCGCCCGGGTAACTGCTCTGATAGGTGATTTCATCAATCTTGCGGCCCAGCATGGCATCCTGATGCCGGTTGTAGGGAATCAAGCCGAAAACCTTTTCGTAGAACGTGCCCATGGCCTCCAGGTCGTGGACGAAGGTCTTGGCGAATGAATAGAGGGTGCCAAAGTTGCTGCCGCTGGGTCTGGGATCCTGCATGTCTGTCTCCTGATGCGTCATTGTTAAACCTGTTAGTTTCAGGCTGGCTAGATGGTCAGCATGTTCATTTCCGGCTCACCGGCAGGGGCCAGGTCATCGCGCCGGGTCACGGTGAAATCGGCTTCCCGGGGCTTGCGCAGGTCGTGCCAGATACGGGAGTTGTGCCGCGGAATGGCGAGAATCACCTTACTGCCCTGATCGCGGTAATAACCGTGGGCGTCGCCGCACTGGACCCAGGCGGAGTTCTGCAGCTCGGTATCCACCTCCTCCACGAAGGCGCGGGTCGCCTCCTCGGTCACATCCACTGACGACAGGCCATCGTCCACCATCCACTGCAACAGCTCGACCGCATAGTGCATCTGCTGTTCGCTGACCACGGCGTGGTTGGCCACCAGGAAACTGTAGGGGCCGCCCCCCAGCACGAAATTCGGGAAGCCCGGCACCAGCATGCCTTCGTAGGAAAAGGGATACGGCTCGAAGGTCTCCCGGAGTGTCTTGCCGGCCTTGCCGACGATGTCGAACTGGCGCCCGAAGTGCAGCTTGTAGCCGGTACAGAGCACCACGGCGTCACATTCGATACGGGAGCCGTCCGCCAGGATGACCGCGTCTTCATCCGCGGCCTTGAGGGCACCGCGCAGAATGCTGACCTGGGGCTTTTTCAGGGTATCGTAAAAGCCGCAGTCCAGGATCGGTCGCTTGGCAAACACGGGGAAATCCGGGGTCAGCAGTTTCACCATCGCCGGGTCGTCCGGGAAGTGGCTCTTCAGGTAGCCCTCGCACAGCATCCGCATGCCGTCATTGATCGGCCCGAAGCCGCCGGTCTCGGCCGCGTAGTCCTCGTCTTTCATCACCATACCGTGCATGTCGACCATCTGGCTGGCCAGGCTCTGCAGGCGCTTCCACTGGGCCACGAAGGGGATTGCCTCCATGGCACGTATCTCTTCCCGCTCCACCGGTGCGTGGGCCGCGGGATTGGGCAGGATATGCTCGGGCTGGCGCTGTACGATCACCAGCTCGCCCACCTTGTCGGCTATCGCCGTCGCCACCTGCACGCCGGAGCAACCGGTGCCCACAAGGACGACCTTCTTGCCGGAGAGGTCAACCGAATGGTCCCATTGCGCGGAGTGGATTACCGGCCCTTTGAAAGTGTCGAGCCCCTCGACCCGGGGATAATTGGGCTCGTTGTTGGGGCCCACGGCCATGATCAAGGCATTGGCCTCGTAGGTCACCGGCTGGCCATCGCGGACACTCTTCACCACCCATAACTTGCGCGCGTCATCCCAGGTGGCGCCCTCGACGCGGGTACCGAAATCAATCCGCTCCCGCAGGCTGTACTTGTCCATCACGCGCTCGAGGTAGGACAGAAACTCGGGGCCATTGGGGTAGTACTTGCTCCAGGAGGCATTGGGCTCGAAGGAAAAGGAATACACCCGGCTGGGGGTGTCCACCGCCGCCCCCGGATAGGTGTTCTCCAGCCAGTTGCCCCCCACGGCGTCCAGCTTTTCAAGAATGGTGAACTCGAAGCCCGCCTGCTGCAGCTTGACCGCGGCGTTGATACCCATCATGCCGGCACCGACCACCAGTACCTTGAAATCCGCGGGCGGCAGGCGCCGGGGCTCGCGCACCCGGGTATCAGTCGTGAAGCCCGCATGCTGGTAAGCCGGATCCAGCGACATGGCCGGAATCTCCACCCCCGTCACCAGGTTGGCAAGGGCATGGAACAGCTGCCGATCCAGGTGCGGCATGATCGGTGGGCGCCCGGCCTTGACCGCCTGGCGCAGGCGGTCGCGTACTTCCGCCGCTGCGCGCTCGGCCTCCGGCGAGGGGGCGCGTTCGTCCTCGCCAAAATCGACAAAGGCTTCCTTGACCACGTGCTGGCTGCCCTCCAGCGCGGGCCCATAGCGGTGCAGGAGGGAACGGTCCCCGGTGATCTGGATCAGCGCCGCCAGGCAGACCACCGGGTCCAGGGCTTCGGTAATGGACTCAAGCTCCTGCGACGTCATCGTGTTTTCCGTGACTTGCGTTGTGGCGGATTGCATCTTAGTTTCCCTCACCCTGTATGCGGCAGTTGCCGTGTTATGTTGTGGAAGCGCTTTTTTACAACATATGATGTAATTAGATCAACCAGACAGGAACAACTATTCATGCCAGGGAAAGCAGGCGGCGCCGGCCGCCCCAGTGCCGCACAGGCGGCCCTGAAGCGTCAGGCGATTCTGGAGGCGGCCCAGGAGGAGTTCGTGCAGTCTGGATTTCGCGGGGCATCCATGCGGCGGATTGCGCAGCGGGCGCAGGTATCCACCCGCACCCTGTACAATCACTACGCCGACAAGCTGGCGCTGTTCGGGGCCTGCCTCGAGTCGGGCTCGGAGGCGATCGAACTGGATTTGAGAGAGACAGCCGGCACCCTGCGCGAGCGACTGCTCGCCCACGCCACCAGCCTGCAGCTGGCGATGGGAAGTGATTCGGCGATCAAGGTGGCCAGGCTGCTATACCGCGAGGGGCTGGAATTTCAAGAGCTGCGCGACATGGCCAGGCACCAGTTTATCGCCCATCAGGTACAACCGGTGGCACGGATTCTGGGCCACTACATGGAAGTCCCTGGGGACGCCGAAGAGCTGGCGTCGCATTTCGTGGCCCTGGCGCTGGCCAAATGGCAGCGCACGGTGATCTTCAACGACCCGCTACCGGGAGAAGAGGCGGTCAATCGACATGCACGGGCGGTGACAGACTTGTTCCTGTCCGGTGCCGGCCATCAGCTCAGGCGCTAGCTGCCATCGTCGCCAGCTCGCGCTCCACATTGGCGATGATGCCCTGGAACCCCAGCTCCAGAACCTCCTCACTGGCGATATCGGAGTGATAGCGACGCAGCATGATCAGGAAATCCTGCTCGTCCGGCTCCAGTTCGTCGATATCCGAGAGGGAAATGGGCGAGCGGAAAATACTCCCCTCCCGCTCGTTGAACACCAGCGCGATGGCATTGCTGCAGAACATCCAGGAGTGCACCGCGAGCTTGTGCTCGCGGAAACCGATCTCGTAGAGCGTACGCGACACCGTCAGGGTGACCCGCAACCAGCCCGGCGAACTCTTGCCATCCACCCCCATCACCTTGAGCACGAAGGGGTACTCGTCGGAAAGCTTCTTGAAGGTCCACAACCACTGCCAGAGGGTGTCCTGCCAACTCTGGTTGCGCTTGCGCGGGGGCATCTTGAAGCGCAGGCAGATGTGGTCGGCCACCGCCGCCAGCAGGGCTTTGCGGCTGGGGAAGTAGTTGTAGAGCGCCATGGACACGGTGTCCAGGGAGGCCGCCACGCGGGCCATGGTGAAATCCTCCACGGGCCCTTCTTCGAGCAGCTGCATGGCCTTTTCCAGCACCATCTTGCGCGAGAGCCGCGGCGGCCGACCCGCGGCCGAGCGCGCGCGGCCATTCGCTGGCGCAACCTTGCTCCGTGCGGCGGCAGGCTTTTTCCGGGCGGCAGCTTTTTTCCCGGCTGCGGCCTTTTTAACGGGCGCTTTCTTCGCCTTGGCCGCCTTGCTGGTGGCCGTTTTGCCCGTGGACGAAGCCTTTCCCGTTGCTTTCGTCCCGGCCGTGACTTCGGCCTTTCGCTTGACCGTGCGCGGGGCGCGACCGGTGTCTTCCCGGGTAGCGCTGCCGTCGACTTCAGTAGACCTGGATGCCATGGTTTCCCCAATTGGAATTCGCTGCCGGGCGCAATGTTGGCACCCGTTACCTATAGGATTTCAATATAGCGTTGGCTGCTAGTTTACAGCAAGCGAACGTGGCCCCAAACTTGCAAACGAACTCACACAGAAGCTTGCACACGCCCCACGAAAGACGGTACTTTGCATTTTTTTATGTATAAGCAATTGCGCTGCAGGAAAGCGCCTGGCAACCGGTCCAGCGAACGCCTGCAATGCACCAACGAGGAAGCCATCATGAAAGCCGTCCGCTGCCACGACCACGAAATCCATGTCCACGACGTCCCCCCACCCAGCGGTGAGGGTATCCGCGTGCGGGTTGCCTCCGCCGGCATCTGTGGCAGCGATCTGCACTTCTGGCAACAGGGCTTTCCCATTCCCTTCACCCTGGGCCACGAAATCGCCGGCATCGCCGCCGACGGCACCCCTGTTGCCATCGAGCCAACCGTCTACTGTGGCCACTGTGAGCGCTGCGTGCGCGGCGACTACAACATGTGCGTGCGCGGCAGCGAGGCCGTGATGGGCGTGGGCCGCGATGGCGGCATGACCGAAGAACTGATCGTTCCGGAAAAATGCCTGGTGCCGCTGCCCGGGGGTATCCGCGCCGAGGACGCCTGCCTGGTCGAGCCCCTCTCGGTGGCCGTGCGCGGGATTGCCCTGGCGGGCATCAGCGACAAGCACAAGGTGGCCGTGATCGGCGGCGGCACCATCGGCCAGTGCGCGGTGGCCATCGCCCGCCAGGCAACCAGCAAGGTGCATCTCTTCGCTCGCCACGAGGCCCAGCTGCGGGCCGGCGAGATCCTCGGGGCAACCCTCGGCGGCGAAACCGAAGGCTACGACCTGGTGATTGACTGCGCCGGGACCGACAGTGCCATGGAACAGGCGGCCAATCTCTGCCGACCCGGCGCCACCATCCTGATGCTGGCCTCCTACTGGGGCGGCCTGACCATGCCCGCCATGCAAATGATGATGAAGGAACTGCGCACCGTCACTTCCATGGCCCAGGCCCGGCAGGGACTGGTGCGCGACGTGGAGATCGCGGCCGCCACCCTGGCCCGCAATCCCAAGATCGCCCCGACCCTGATCACGCACCGCCTGCCCCTGGAGGCGGCCTCGGAGGCCTTCGCGATTGCCGCGGACCGCAAGCAGGGTGCGATCAAAGTCGCCTTCAATCCCTGAATTTGCGTTACCCTGTGCGCCCCGTCGGTCCGGGCGAGCGCCCTGGCGTGCGTCCGGCCCCGGGGTAGTCAATAAAACCACAGCACAGGAACAGAACGATGGGTAGATTACAGGGCAAGACCGCCATTATCACCGGTGGTGCGCGCGGCATGGGTGCCGCCACCTCGCGCTTGTTTGTCGCCGAAGGGGCCAACGTGGTGATTGCCGACATCCTCGACGAGGAAGGCCAGGCCCTCGCCAGCGAACTGGGCGAGGCCGCCCTCTTCCAGCACCACGATGTCAGCAGCGAAGAGAGCTGGCAGGCAGTACTGGAAGCCACCGTGGCCCGCTTTGGTGGCGTCCAGGTGCTGGTCAACAATGCCGGCGTGCTGATGTTCAAGTCCATCCTGGACACCAGCAAGGCAGACTACGAGCGTGTACTCGGCATCAACCTGGTGGGCACGTTCCTGGGAGTGAAAACCATCGCCCGGCACATGGTGGAGACGGGCGTCGCCGGTTCCATCGTCAACATTTCCTCGGTGGACGGCATGAAGGGCTGCAACGCGCTGTCCGCCTACGCGTCCAGCAAATGGGGCGTGCGCGGCCTGACCCAGGTGGCGGCCATGGAGTTTGGCCATCGCGGCATTCGGGTCAACAGCGTACATCCCGGCGGCGTCAACACCGTGATGTCCAACCCCTTCGAGCAACCCAAGGACCAGATCGACAAGGCCTACCGGGACATTCCCCTGCAGCGCATCAGCGAGCCGGAGGAAGTGGCCCGTGTGTCACTGTTCCTGGCCAGCGATGATGCTTCCTACGTCACCGGCGAAGAGGTCAAGGTGGATGGCGGACTACTGATCGGCCGCTATTACGACACCCTGCCCGGGGCGCCGGACAAGGGCTGAAGACCGGACAAGCCCTTGCGAGCCGCGACACCTACGCGGCCCGCAACGGCCCTCTCCCCAAAAAGACGGTCAGTGCGCTCAGCGCAGGCCGTCGTCGCCCTGCACATTCTCCTTAAGCAAGCCACCCAGGCGCGAGTGCACCCGCCCGCCACTGCCCATCACCAGGGCAAAGAGGATCTCATTGGGTCGCGGCGCATCCTGCAGGCCGACGTCCATCGAATTGAAATGGCTGCGTACATAGGCGGCGTGAATGTAATGCACCGGTACCATCATGCGGTAGCCGGCGCAGGCCACCGCCTTGTTCGCGGGCACCATGGCCTTGGGCTGCCCCAGCACCTCCCGCATGGCCCAGCCACCGGCCTCGTGCCACACCGCACCGTGCTCCATTTCGCCGTTGATACCGACGATGGCGGCCTTGCTGTAGACCTCGACCTGCTCCCGACCGCCGAAGACCTCCACCAGCTCCTCGGCCAGTTCGCGTCCCAGGCTGCGCAGCGCCGCCATGAAGGGCATCAGGTCTTCTTCATAGCAACCGGCATAGGGGTTGCGCACCACGGCCATGGCCGCGGCCATTTTCAGCGGCACCTCGGCCACGGGGCCACCCTCGTGGTAGACGGTTTCGATACTCAGGGCACGCTTGCGAATTTCAATCAATGGATTCACACAGACTCCGAACTGGTTTGTAGAGCTTCCAGATAACGGTAAATGGCAGTGTTGTCAGCCTCCGCCGGCAGCACAGCCACCGCGTCGGACCAGAGAGACGCGACCCGCGAGAGCTGAGGCATATCCAGTCCGGCGTCGTCGCCCAGGCGTTTTGCGGTGGCCAGGTCCTTGGCCTGCAAGGGCAGGGAAAAGCCCCCGGAAAAACTGTCGGACAGAATGAACTGACGCAGCTTGGTTTCCGTCGCGACATTGCGGCCACTGGAGGCATTGAGGATGTCGACAAAAGTCTCCGCGTCCAGACCCATCGCCCGCACCGCGAGCAGGGCTTCGCAACTGGCCAGCAGCCCCGCCGCGTAGACATAATTGTTCAATGCCTTCATGGCATGGGCCGAACCCACTCGGCCGGTGGGCAGGATGACGCTACCCATCACCTCGAGCAGTGGCCGCGCCCGCTCAAGCAGATCGCTATCGCCGCCAACCATGATCGAGAGCTGCCCGCTCTCTGCCTTTGCCACCGAGCCGGACACCGGTGCATCCAGCAGTCGCAGCCCCGCGGCCTCAAACAGCGCAGCCAGGCGCGTGGTTTCCACCGGATCCGAAGACCCCATATCGATCACCAGCGCATCGGGGTGCAGAACATGAATCAGCGCGTCTTCCCCGTCGGCCAGCACCTGATTGGTGACGCGGCTGTTCGGCAGCATGGTAATCACCGTGTCGCAGTCCGCCAGCTCCGCGAGGGACGCGGCGGCACGCAAGTTTTGCGGCCACTCTGACGCCAGGGACGCCAGCCGCTCGCGATCGCTGTCGAAGGCGGTGACCGACAGACCTCGAGCCAACAGATGGCGCAGCATCGGCGCCCCCATCTTGCCCAGGCCGACAAAGCCGACCGGGCCAAGGTCTATTCCCGGCATGCCTCAGGCGACCGCACGGGCCGGTGCGATCAAGCGATAATCCTCCGGCGCTGGCCGGCGAGTCATGTGCCAGTAATCCACCAGGCGGTAGGGGCTGGACAGGAACACCCGCCCCTTGCTGTTCTTGTAGTAGCTTTTCGCCTTGGGGTGGGACCAGATCAGGCCCTTGATGGTCTCGTCCACGCGCGCGTTGAATGCTTCCTGCGCCTCTTCCGTGGGCTCCAGAGCCGCCATGCCCTCCTGATTGATCCACTCCAGGCATTCCAGGATGTAATGGATCTGCGTCTCGGACGTGATGTTCTGGCCACCGGCATGGTTGGGCGCGCTGTTGGGCCCCACCGTCAGGAAGAAGTTCGGATAGCCGGCCACGGTGACACCCAGGTAGGCCCGCGGATCCTCCTCGCCCCACTCCTCCTTGAGGTTGCGGCCACCCCGGCCGATGATCTTCAGGCCGCCGGTCATGTCGGAGATACTGAAGCCGGTGGCGCAGAGGATCACGTCCACTTCCACCTTGCTGCCGTCCTTGAGCACGATGCCGTCCTCGACAATGTGGTCCAGGGTATTGTCCTCCAGCGTGACATTGTCCCGGCACAGCGTATCCAGCCAGTTGATGTCCATGCAGATGCGCTTGCCGAAGATCGGATAGTCGGGGACCAGTTTCTCCAGTAGATCCGGACGGTCCTTGAGCTTCTCCCGGTAGTTTTGCAGGGCAAACTGGCGCACACCCTCGTTGTAGGCAGAGACAGACATGCCGTCCTCGCTCTGCCAGTCCGGATCCAGCTTGATGTTCTCGTACAGGCCATCGGCGGCGAACCAGTAGGCGCGGAAGCGGAACCACTCGGCGTAATGCGGAATGTTGGCCTGGGCCCAGCGCACCGCCGGAGGCACTTCCACGAAGTGGTTGGGCATCACCCAGTGCCGGGAGCGCTGGAACACCGTCAGGTGCGCCACGTCCGGGGCGATGGCCGCGCCCAGCTGCACGGCACTGGCGGCGGTACCGATCATCGCCACGCGCTTGCCTTTCAGCTCCACCGAGCTGTCCCAGCCCGCCGTGTGCATGACCGGGCCCTTGAAATCACCGAGGCCTGGGATATCCGGCAGTTTCCAGCGATTCACCGGGCCGTGGGCATTGATCACCGCATTGGCGCGCACCTTTCGCTTGCCCTTCGCGTCCTGCAGCTCTACCTCCCACTCCCGGGCGGTGTCGTCCCAGACCATGCCCAGCACCTTGGTCTCGAAGGTCACGTACTGGCGCAGCTGGTACTTGTCCGCGACGCGCAGCAGGTAGCGCTGGAACTCCGGCCCGGTAGGCGTGTAGTGGGACCAGTCAGGGTTCAGCTCAAAGGAATAGGAGTAAAAGTGGCTGGGCGTATCGACCGCCACGCCGGGGTAGGTATTTTCCCACCAGGTGCCACCCACTTCGGGATTCTTCTCGATCACCTCGAAGTTGTAGCCGGCTTCGCTGAGCTTGATCGCAGCCAGCAGGCCGGTGAGGCCGGCGCCGATCACCAGCACCTTGAAATCCGGGTCCGGTGCATGGCGCCCGGGGCGCTGACTGCGCCGCTCGGGTGCCTCGAAGCCCATCTGCTCCTTGAGCATGGGAATGAACTCGTCTTCCACCGGCTCACCGACATCGGTGCTCAGCATTTTGCGCCACAGGGACTCGTCCGGCGACGCGTCGGCGGGCGGCGGGTCCTGGGTCAGCACCTGGAACAGTCGCTCCCGCAGTTCTGCCAGGAGTTCCTCGGGGATGGCCGCCTGTTCCTCGAAGATCGAGCCAATATAGGGGCGGAAACGCTCCATGAAAGCCACGTCGCCCTGGAAGTGGGTCAGCACCATCAGCAGGGTGGGAACATCCCCTTGCTCAAGCGCCTCGCGCAGGGCGTCGTGATCACGAATGGGCAGTGTCGGGGTATGGTCGAGAATCTGTGCGTTCATGGCTGTGCCTCTTATCAAGCGGGCCGCGCCGCAGCGGCCGGAATTAGCTGCTCTACACATTTATCTTATAGATAAGTTATCTGTGGCGCAAGTGCCGCATACCGCGTCTTTCTGGCACTCCACCCGCAAAACAAATGGCCGCCATGTACCTGCGCACATGGCGGCCATAGACCCGCGCCCCTCGGGGCTAACTCAGTCTCCGAAGCGGTAGCGCAGGGACATGCCGTACATGCGCGGCTCACCGTAGACCGAGTTGGTGAAGCCGGTAGAGGTACTCAGTCCCGTGTACTCACTGACGCGATAGGTCTCGTCGGAGGCATTGGTAACAAAGGCGCGCGCATCCAGCTTGCTGCCGAGGATGCCGTTCCACTCCAGGGACAGGTTGAGCACCTCGAAGCTTTCCATCCAGGCGGTCGGTTCGTCAGCGGGATGGAAGTTGGCAGCCGCATAGGTTTCACCCTGGTGGTTGAGGCTACCGAAGAAGACCAGCTCCCCGAGGTTGTTCGCCAGTGGCAGGGTGTAGCGCAGACTCAGGGCCGCGATATGCTCCGGGGCATTCTGGAAGGGAATGCAGTCGTAGTTGGCGACGGCCGAGGACTGTCCCAGGAAAGGCACAGTGAGCGGGCCGTCACAGGTGGTGATGGTGGCGCCCCCTTTCAACGGGTCGGCGTAGATGACCTGCTCGAAGTGCTTGTACTCGGCGTCGGTGTAGGAATAGGAGAGACTGACCTCCAGATTCTCGAGGGGTGCGATGGTCGCCTCCAGCTCCAGGCCCTGCACGCGGGCAGAGTCCGCGTTGAAGGTCACCGCGCCCTGGTCCAAGCAGGTGGCACTGGCGGAGAAATTCTCGCCATTGGGGCCGGTGCAGACAAAATCACTGGTATTGCCGTTGCCGTTGAAGTCATTCACATCCGGCAGGAAGCCGCCGATTGGGAAATTGTCACCCGCGGCGCGCTGGATGTCGTCGTAGTCCATGCTGTAGACATTCAGGTTGAGCCGGGCCGGCATCGCTGCCAGGGCAAAGTCCGCTTTCATGCCCAGCTCGTAACTGGTCACGAATTCCGGCTCGTAGGTCAGCGCCCGGGGTGCGGCGTAGTTGAAACCGCCCGCCTTGTAGCCGCGTGTCACCTTGCCATAGAACAACGTATCGGGATTCAGCTGGTAGTCCAGACCAGCGGTCCAGGTCCACTCCTTGGAACGCTGGGTGGCGGAACGCGCCGCCTGGACAAACTCGTTGGGGCTGGAGTAGACGCGGTCGGAAAAGAAACTGTTGGTAAAGCGACGGCCCTCGGTCTCATCGTCCGTGTGCCGCAGCCCCAGCGTCAGGCGCCACTGGTCCCAGTCGGGGTTCAGTGCACCCAGGTTCAAAGTGCCCTGGGAGTAGAAGGCCAGGGCGCTGATATCCAGCTCGTAAAGGGTGCCGGCATTCAGGGCAGCAGCGTTAAAGGAACCCGTTCCCTGCAGGCCTTCCGGCTCCACGCTCGAATAGTAGGCCCCGATGACGTAATCGAGGTTGTCATCCAGCGCCGTGCCCTGCAGTTGTAGCTCCGCCGTGGTCTGGCTACTGTCGGAAATCAGGCCCTTGTCACCCGGCCGGCCAAAGGGGTTGCTGGTATCACCGTCTGCAATAAACGGATTGATCTGGGCCAGCATCGGTAACAGCGAGCCGTCGAGATCCCAGTCATAGCCGACCTCCATCGTCTGGTAGCTCAGAATATTCTTCAGCTGCAGGTCATCGCTCAACTGGATCGACAGGGTGTTGATGTAGCCTTCGTGCTCGATCCGGGTAAACTGGTCGTGATTCATCGCCGTCTTGCGCGGGCCCAGTTCACGCTGCCGGTCGAGCACACCCTGGGCAATCGCGGGGTCGAAAACATTGCCGGACAGCACATTACCCACACCGTAGGCGAAATTGCCCGCGAGCGTCGCCACATTCGGCTCGGGGCCCACGCCGCTCAGCACAAAACCGGTGCCGTTGTCCTCCGACTCGGAGCGGAAGGCAACCAGGTAGTTTTCAACACTCTCCGTGGGGCGCCACAGCACACCGATACGCCCATGCCACCAGTCCTTGTTGTCGTAATCCTTGCCGGCAAAGCCGGGGGATCGCTCGCCTGGCGCAAAGGCGGCGCACAGTGGTTGAGCCGTGGGCGCACAGACATCGCTATAGCCGAAAGCCGCCGGGCCCACGTCACGGGTGAAACCGTCCCGCTCGACATCCTTGTAGGACAGGCGGACCATCAGGGTGTCTTCGACCAGGGGCAGGTTCAGAACCCCTTCGAACTCGCGGTCATCATAGTTCCCGCCCTGCAGCTGCAGGTGCCCGTGCAGGGTCTCGCTGGGTCGCTGCGGCCCCAACAACAGGGCACCGCCCGTGGTATTGCGACCGAAGAGGGTGCCCTGGGGGCCGCGCAGAACCTGCAGCGAGCCGACATCAAAGAAGGTGCCCGGCCCACCCTGGTTGGCGATAATACCGGACTGGATCATCGGCACTTCGGCAAAGTAGTTCACCACGCCGACCGGCGCCAGGTAGGTAGCCCCCTGGCCACGGATGGTTACCGCCTCGGCGTTGCGCGGGTTGCCGTGGCTGGTGACAATCAGGGAAGGTACCTTGCCCAGCAAGTCGTAGGCGCTGGCGATGTTCTGCCGGCGCAGACTCTCTGCATCCAGGGCGCTGATGGCGATGGGGACATCCTGGATGCTCTCCTCGCGGCGCTGGGCGGTGACGACGACCTCCTCGAGACGCGCGGTATCCTGGGAAAAGGCGGGCGCCACGCTCAAGGGTGCAATGCAGACAGCGGCGGAGGCAAGGGCCTGAACAACCCGGGCAATCGGGTCAACACGGAAGGAATTGACGGGCATGATTCACCTCTACTTTATTAATTAGAATTAATGTTTTATTTATAGTAGCTCTAAGTTTATGCGCCTGAAAAGCCCTTATTGATAAAAATATTCGCCACCCCTCAGGCAGGCGGCAGACAGGAGGCTCCCCATGGAAAAGGTCATGATTTTCGACATGCGCGCGCCGGGCTTCGGCGCCCCGATCGGCGAGCTCTACCGCGCGGCACTGGACATGGCGGCCTGGGCCGACGAGGTCGGCTTCGATGTCCTGGGCTTTGGCGAGCATCACTGCTCGGAGGATGGCTACAACCCCTCGCCACTGATTCTGGCCAGCGCCATGGCCGGACGCACGCGGACTATCCGTCTGCGTACCGCGGTGCTGCTGGCGGCCTGCTACGACCCAGTACGCCTGGCGGAAGACCTTGCCGTCGCACAGCTGGCGAGCGCCGGGAGGCTTGAGCTCGGCCTGGGCTTTGGCTACCGCCCGGTCGAATTCAGCATGTATGGTCATCGGGTCGAGGACCGCTTCGCGATCACCTGTGAAACCGTCAATCTCCTGCGTCAGGCCTGGACCGGCCAAGCCTTTGAATACCGTGGCAGGCCATGCCAGGTACTGCCGGTGCCCGAGCATCCGATCCCCATTCTGCTGGGCGGCATGGCGCCCAAGGTGGCCCGTGCGGCAGCGGCGATCGCGGATGGCTTTCTGGTTCCCCTGTTCGGCGCGGAGACCTGGCAGCCTTACCGGGATGAGTGCCTGAAGCTGGGTAAAGCCGACCCCGGTGAATATCCCAACCAGGGCCCCACCTTGTTGTGGGTATCGGAAGAACCGGATCGGGACTGGGAGTGGATAGCGCCCCACGTGCTGCACGTCCTGGATTCCTACTCCCGCTGGACCGCTGATGCCTATGGCAAGCCAGTCGGCCCCTACGCCGGCGGCATGACCGCGGAAACCGTCCGCGAGAGCGGGGCCTACCAGGTACTCACGCCGGAACAGACCGTCGCCATGGCGCAGGAGCTGGGTAGCTTCAGTTCGCTTTACCTGACCCCGCTGTTCGGCGGTATAGCGCCCGACAGGGCCTGGAAGATGCTAAGACTGTTTGAACGGAAGGTACTGCCGTACCTGCCCCGAGGGGAGCGAATTCCGCGCTGGGGACTCGATCAGGGGTAGCACAAAAAAGCAGGCCGCTGTGCACCCCCGTACACAGCGGCCTGAAAAAGGGAAGGATCGGCCCGGACTCGAAGCGCGGCCCTTCCCGGTACCACGACTTTTATTCGCCGAAGCGGTAACGCAGTGACATGCCGTACATCCGCGGCTCGCCGTAGACGGTGTTGGTGAAGCCACCCGACTGGGAAAAGCCGACGTACTCATTGACGGCGTAGGTTTCATCCGTTGCATTGTTGACGAAGGCACGCGCGTCAAGATTGCTACCCAGAATGCCGTTCCACTCCAGCGACAGATTCAGCACCTCGTAGGAGTCGATCCAGGAGCTGGGGTCCTCGCGCTCCGATGTCGTCGCCGAGGAATAAATCTTGCCCTGGTGGTTGAGGCTGCCGAAGAACACCAGCTCACCCAGGTTGTTCACCAGGGGCAGGTAGTAGCGTACGCTCAGCGCCGCAATATGTTCCGGCGTGTTCTGGAAGGGAATACAGGAGTAGTCAAGGTCCACAGCCTGCTGGCCCACGCTGGGCCAGGTAGTGGGCCCGCTGCAGGGATACAGGGTGGTGCCGCCACGCAGGGGGTCCGGTGCGATGGTCAGATCGTAGTCACGATACTCGGCATCGGTATAGGAGTAGGCCAGGCTGATTTCCAGGTTTTCCACCGGCGCAATTGTCGACTCGATCTCGACGCCGGAAATGCGCGCGGAATCCGCGTTGAAGGTGACCGCGCCCTGATCCAGACAGGTGGCATTGTCGGCAAAGTTTTCGCCATTGGGACCGGTACAGACAAACTCGCTGGTGTTGCCATTGCCATTGAAATCATTGACATCGGGCAGGAAACCACCGATCGGGGCATTGTCGGCAGCCGCGCGCTGAATGTCCTCGTAATCCATGCTATAGAGGTTGAGGTTGGCCCGCGCCGGCATGCCGGCAACCGCAAAATCGGCCTTCACACCCAGTTCATAGCTGGTGACAAACTCGGGTTCGTAAGTCAGCGCCCGAGGTGCCGCATAGTTGAAACCGCCGGCCTTATAGCCCCGGGTGACCTTGCCGTAGAACAGCGTATCCGGGTTGTACTGATAGTCCAGCCCCACCGTCCAGGTCCACTCTTTCGAACGCTGCGTGGCCTCTCGCAGCTGACGCTCATAGTCGTTGGGGCTGCTGTAGACGCGGTCGGAATAGAAATTGGCAGTCAGCCGGCGCCCCTCGGTTTCATCATCCGTATGGCGCACCCCCAGGGTTAGCCGCCACTGGTCCCAGTCGGGGTTCAGTGCCGCGAGATTGAGGGTACCCTGGGAGTAGAAGGCCAGGGCAGTAACGTCCTGCTCGTAGAAGGAGCCGCTGTTGAAGGATGCGGCGTTGAAGGAGCCGGTGCCCTGCAGCCCCTCGGGCTCGACACTGGAGTAGTAACTGCCGATGACCCAATCCAGGTTGTCGTCCAGTGCCAGGCCCTGCAATTGCAGTTCCACCGTCGTCTGACTGTTGTCAGAGATCAATCCGCGATCTCCCGGCTGACCCAGCGGGTTATCCTGTTCATCGGCGCGCACGAAGGGCGGGATCTGGCCCAGCATCGGCAATATTGAGCCATCCAGGTCCCAATCGTAGTTCACTTCCATTTCCTGGTAGGACACGATGTTTTTCAACTGCAGGCTGTCGCTGAGCTGGATCGACAGGGTGTTGATATAGGCGTCGTGATCAATCTCGGTGAATTGATCGTGGTTCATCGCCGTCTTGCGTGGGCCCAGTTCACGCTGGCGCTCGACGATGCCCTGGGTGATGGTGGGATCGAAGACATTCCCGGAAAACAGGTTGCCCACACCGTAGGCAAAGTTCCCCGCCAGGTTGGCCACGTTGGAGCCCGGGCCGGCGCCACTGAAGACAAAACCGGTGCCGTTGTCCTCGGACTCCGAACGCAGGGCCACAAAGTAGTTTTCAATATTTTCGGTCGGGCGCCACAACAAGCCCAGGCGAAGGTGCGACCAGTCCTTGTTGTCGTAGTCCTTTCCCGCATAGCCGGGTGAACGCGCGTCGGGCGCAAAGGCACCGCACAGGGCTTGCTGGGTCGGCGCACAGACGTCGTCGAAACCAAAGGCCTCGGGGCCGACATCTTCCGTGAAACCGTCGCGCTCCACATCCTTGTAGGAGAGGCGCAGCATCAGCGTGTCGTCGATCACCGGCAGGTTGAAGACGCCCTCGAACTCGCGATTGTCATAGTTGCCGCCCTGCACCTGCAGGTAGCCGTGAAGCTGTTCAGTGGGCCGCTGCGGTCCCAGCAGGAGCGCACCCCCGGTGGTGTTGCGGCCAAACAGCGTACCCTGGGGCCCGCGCAGCACCTGCAGGGAACCCACGTCAAAGAAGGTGCCCGGGCCACCCTGGTTGGCGATGATGCCGGACTGGATCAGGGGGACCTCGGCAAAGTAATTGACCACCCCCACCGGCGCCAGATAGGTCGCACCCTGGCCGCGAATCGTCACCACCTCGGCGTTGCGCGGGTTGCCGGCACTGCTCACGTTGAGTGAGGGCACTTTGCCCAACAGGTCCATCGCACTGCTGATGCCCTGCTGACGCAGGCTCTCGGCATCGATGGCACTGATCGCGATGGGCACGTCCTGGATACTCTCCTCGCGGCGCTGCGCGGTGACCACGACCTCCTCGAGCCGTGCGGAATCCTGGGCGAGTGCCGAGGTCGCAAGCACCGGCGCGCCGGTCGCGAGGCTCGCAATCAGGGCTCGCACGGACAATGACAGGATATTTCCGGAACTGGGTTTGACAGACATCAGAAGCCTCTTCACAAGTGTTATAAAATTAATATATGTTTATCGTATCACTAAGTTTAATGGCGGTGAAAGTCCCTGCGTGTGCGATAGGCACACGCGGGAAGTCTAGCTTGTGGGCAGCTCAGAGATCGGCGACGTTCAGTACGGTCTTGCCACGATTGTGGCCTTCCTGGATAACACGATGGGCTTCGGCTACCTCTCGCAGCGGGAATTCACGCAGTGGCGGCAAAACGATATCGCCACTCGCCAGCAACTCGCCGATTTTTTGCAGGGTCGGGCCGCAGCCGACATCGTCCATGGTCGAAAACACCCGCTTCACCCCTTTCGCGGCACCCGCGGCCGCCTGGGCGGGGATATCCCCGTCATCCACCAGGGTCGGAATGGAGACGAATGTGCCACCGGGCTTCACCAGGTCGAGCCCGTTCGGCAAGGTGCTGACGCCCACGGCATCCATGAGGTAATCCAGACCCTCCGGCGCCCAGGCCGCCACCGCGTCGGCAATCGTCTCCGTGCGGTAATCGATCACGCGCTCGACCCCCAGGGATTTCAGGTAGTCCACATTGGGGGTCGAACAAGTGGCTGCGACCCGCGCGCCAGCCCAGCGCGCAAACTGCACGGCAAAACTGCCCAGGCCACCGGAGCCACCGTGAATCATCGCCAGTTGCCCCGCTTTGAGCCCGCCGCGATCAAACAGGCCCTGCCACGCGGTGAGTGAGGCCACCGGCAGCGCCGCTGCCTGGGCAAAGCTGAGACCCTCGGGAATGCGGGCCACGCGATCGGCACTGGCAATCGCGTACTCGGCGTAGCTGCCCTGTCCGCCCTGACCGTGATTGGTCGGCGTAAAGACGCGCTCGCCCGGCTGAAATTCCGTCACGCCCTCGCCCACCGCGGCGACGATACCCGCCGCGTCGAAACCGATGATGTAGGGAAAGGTATAGGGCCGGTATTGCGCCAGGTGCCCCTCGCGGTTCTTCCAGTCGGCCGGATTGACGCCGGCACAGGCAATCTGCACCAGTACCTCGCCCGGTCCGGGCGTCGGGGTCGGCAACTCGGCGTATTTGAACACCTCCGGTCCGCCGGTTTCCTCAATGATCATTGCAAACACGTCATGCTTCCTTGTGGTTGTCGATGGCAGCCTTCGCGGTGCCACCATCGGAGTAAATTTCAGCCAGCCGCCGCAGGCACCGCCCGGTTGCCGCCGCTGCGTTCAATCAGCGGTATCATCAGCACCGCGAGACAGAGAAGCGCAACAAAGGCGACAAAGGCCAAGTGATAGGCCCCGGTCACATCGCGTATCCAGCCGGTGAGCGGCGGCGTCAGCAAATTAAAAGGCAGCAGGATCGGACTCATCAGCCCCATCACCCGCCCGTAGTTCAGCGCCCCGTAGACCTGCCCCAGCAGAGCGCTCCATACCGGCAACATGCCGCCACTGCCAAGGCCCAACACCAGCGAGCCCAGTGCCAGGCGCGGGAAGTCGGGCGTACCCCAGAAGCAGGTGAGCGCCAGCGCCATGATGCTGATCAGACCGGCGAGAGCCAGGCGCACATCAAAACGGTCCGACAGCCAGCCAAAGAACAAGGTGCCGGCAATCGCCGACAGCGCGATATTCGAGATCATCATGGCGCCCTGCTCCCGCGTCGCCCCCACATCCAGGGCAAAGGGCACGATATTGCCCATGGTCGCGGTAAAGCAGCCGAACATCAGCGTCACCACCAGGGCAATCATCCAGAAACTGCGGTGGCGGATAATGGCGTAGGTGGAGCTGAAACGCCCCGACGCGTCCGGCGCCTGGG
Organism: Haliea atlantica; assembly: GCF_054779855.1. NCBI lineage: Bacteria > Pseudomonadati > Pseudomonadota > Gammaproteobacteria > Cellvibrionales > Halieaceae > Haliea > Haliea atlantica. Next base: position 75,018 of record NZ_BAAGXL010000027.1, read on the forward strand.
CGCCACCATCCGCGGTCGGCGCAAAACCCTTGCGCGTCGGGTGGTCCACCGCCAGCAACCAGACCGGCAGGGCGGTACCGGCGATGCACAGCGCGACCCAGCGCAAGCCTTCCCGCCAACCCACCAGTTCGGTCAGCGCCTGGATCAGGGGTGGATAGAGAAAGCCACCGAAGGAGGTACCGGCGGCGGCAATGCCCAGTGCCATGCCGCGATTTTCGTGGAACCAGCGGGTCAACAGGGTGGAGGCACAGAGCGGGCCGAGGAGCACATAGCCAAAACTGAGCAGCACGCCATAGATCAGCGGTACCTGCCACATGGCCGCGGCCAGTGATAGCCCGACATAGCCCAGTGCCGTCATCAGGATCGCAGCGACCATGATCAGTTTCAGGGACAGGCGATCGATGGCGATGCCGGCCATGGGCGAAACGAATCCGGCGCCCAGCGTCATGCAAGTCAAGCCCAGCATCAACACCATGCGGCTGGGCTCGAAAGTTTCCGCCAGCGGAACCGCGATCACGCTGTAGGAATAACTCAGGGCGCCAGCGCCCGTCGCCTGGATCAGAAACGCGACGCCTACCTGTACCCAGGGCCAGAACCGGCTTGGTATCACGCGGCGAGCTCTTCCTCGGGCTCCGGCGGGAAATACAGCGGAGCGCCGACGTCGTAGACGCTGGTCAGCAAGCCGATAAAGGCGCGATCCGCCAGCGGATCCGTAGGTTCCTCGAATTGAATGCCCCGACGTTTCAGGTCCTGCATGAAGATGTCAAAGACCTGCTGGTGGCTGATGTCGTCGGTGTGGTCCACGGTGCGCTTGAGCTCATCCAGGTCCATGTAGACATTCGCCCCCCAGTGCACCAGGAAACGGAACTCCTCCTCCGGTATCTGCTGCACCACCTGCTCACCGGTACGAATGCGCCAGCCACCGGCAACCTGCGGATCGGCTTCCATCACCGACTCGAAAGCCAGACCTTCGGGCTTGCGCAAAGCACTCGGCCCGTTGCTCTGGGCAGTGTGGAACATCATCTCGTTCTCCACCACCACGGCGCGTCCCCACATAGGTGCGTGGATCTGCTTCGGCTGCTCGTGGGGGCCATCCGGCCAGTAGGTGAAGCCGCCGCCGACCTTGCCCTTGTAATACCAGGCGATCACCTGGGCCTTGCGCGCCTGCCAGTGCTTGAACAGGCCCGACTTGACCATGGTATTCATCAGCCAGATCGGCGTATTGTCCAGGGTGAGACCGCGGAAGCGCGTGGCATCGACATGGGGGTTGCCGGCACCGCCACAGGGGCCCTGAATGTTGAACAGCATGCTATCGGGCTCGGCATACTTGGCACCCCAGTAGTCCCGCACCAGCTGCAGAAACTTCGGATTGTAGAAGCAGTCCTCGATCTCCGGCTGACTGCAGACACCACCGTAGGAGTAGTAACCGCGGAACACCGGGCTGAGGAACATGTCCAGGGTGGGCTCGACACCTTCCGGCAGGGAGCCAGAGGTGGTGGCGATGAGCTCCTCGGCGGACTTGAAGTGCTGGGAGATGATCAGTGACCAGGGGCCATTGTTGCGGACGACCTCGAGCAGGCGGCGATGCTGGTCCTCGCTGTAGGCCCCCTCGATCACCCGCGGCTCGGCCACCGGGCGAAAAATTTTTGCGCGTTCGATATCCATTGGTATTACCTCATCGCTTCCCGGGACTGTGGCGCCGGGATCCGTGGGCCCTCAGGCCAGTTTGCTGTTGAAGAAACGCACCATGACGTCGAGCGCCTCGCGGGTCTCGGGCAGGTGCAGCGCATACCAGTGGGAATGCGGCAGCGCATCGAAGACCACCAGTTCCGCCGGCCGCCCCGCCCGCAACAGCGCGCGGTGAAACATCGTGGTGGCACTGAGCAGGGCATCACGGGTACCCGACACCAGCAGCGTGGGCGGGAAGCGGGACAGGTCCGCCCGGTCCGGTGACACCAGCGGATCTTTCGGGTCCGCCCCGCCCAGATAGCTGCGCACCTCGCTCAGCTCGTGGTCCAGGGGAAAACTGTGAGCGCCGTAAAAGCCGCTCAGGGTAAAGATGCTGCGGGTATCGCCGAAATCGTAGAGATTGCCCGCGGCGGAAAACATCCCCGCGCAGGCCGGCAGGGGCAGACCCTCCTGCTCCAGCCGGACCACCGCCTGGCCGGTGAGAATCCCCCCGGCAGAGCTGCCAAAGATTCCCACCTTGTCCGCCGGATGATGCGCCAACACCTCACGGTAGACCGCCACCACGTCGTCCACCGCGGCCGGGTAGGCGTGCTCCGGTGCCAGACGGTAGTCCACGGCAATCACCGGCACACGGGCCAGATGGGCGATGGGAATGGCCTCGATCAAAGCACCCGAACCCACCACAAAACCACCGCCATGGAGGTTGATCAACACCCGTCCCTCATGCTCCGCGGGCATGTCCAGGGGCCGTATCACGTGGCAGCGGACACCGCCGATCTGCATTTCCTCGATTTCCACCGGGTACAGGGACTGCGCCTGCTGATTCAGGGCTTCAAAGGCAGCTGCCATGGGTTCGCGGAATGTCCACATGGGAACCGGCTCGTCCGGCATCGGGGCGTCGCCCCAGGGGTTGCCGGCGAGATAGGCACGCGCTTCATCACTGACCGAGGTCGGCACCGGCACCGGATGATCGCCGAGCCAGGCAGTGCCCTTGTCATCAATCGTGTAGGCCATCGCAGTTTCCGTTTTGGGTTAACTTTATATTAGGCATAAGTTTAGTCGCCCGAAAACACGCGGGTCAAGCACCGACAGGGCTGCGCCTGTCAGGCATGGGGGTCGAGCTGATCTGGCCGCGCCTTCGGCTACGGCAGCCCCGGTTTCAGCGGGGATCCAGGGCGATGACGGGGATTTCGCGGTCGGTGAGGCTTTCATAGTGCGCATAGGTGGGCACATCCGCCTTGAGCGCTTCCCACACCCGGGCGCGCTCCTCACCGGTCAGAAATCGCGCCCGCACGGGCTGGGGCCGGCGCCGGATGCGTACCAGGGCATCGGGGTTGCTGCGCAGATTCTGCGCCCAATAGGGGTCACTGGGCGCGCCGCCCTTGGAGGCGACCAGCAAGCGCTCGCCGTCGCGATCAAAGTAGGGCACTACCACGCCACGGGTACGCCCGCTGCGCCGGCCGGTGGTCTCCAGGTACAGCACCGGGCCCGGCGCAAAGCCGCTGGCGCGGGCAAACACCCAGGTGGTCAGGGAAAAGCCCGTCCAGCGCACCAGGAAGCGATCCAGGGCGAGCCCGGCGGGGGACATGACTAAACGCTGCAGCACGACGCAATCTCCGGAATTATTATCTGGCGCCGGGGCGCACGCTGGCACCCACTGCCACAGGATGCCACGACCGGGCCTCGCTGGGAACTCAGGCCGCGCTGTCCAGAGGGGCTTGCGGCGGAAATCGGGAGGGCGAGACCGCATAGGTCTTGCTGAGCGTACCGATAAATGCCGAATCCTGGAGCGGATCGCTGGGCTCCTCGAATGGCACGCCGCGTGCCCGCAGGTCATCCATCAACATGTTCAGGGCCCGTTCCAGACTGAGATCGTCGGTGTGATCAAAATAGCGTTTCAGATCACTCATGTCCTCAAACACGTGGGCACTGTAATGGAACAGCAGACGGATTTCCTCGGCACCGTAATGCGCAATCACCCTGTCGTCGTTGACCACGTCCCAGCCAGTCTCGCCCGCGGCACGAAGGCGGGATTCCAGCCCGAACCCGTCCGGGAGGTCACGTCGGTCTCGGGGCCCGCAGGCCTCGCCGCGGTGAAACATGCGCTGGTTGTCAGTCACGATTCCGCTGTTCCAGAAGGGTGGCGCGAGGCGCCGCGGGTCGCCATCCGGGCCGTCCGGCCAGTAGGTAAAGCCACCATCAATGCTTGAGTCGTAAAAGTAGGTTATGACCTGCCCTGCCTTGACGGCCCAGGCGTCAAACAGACCGGATTTGGCCATCACGCTCATCAACCAGGCGGGCGTGTTGGTGGGGTCCATGCCGCGCCAGCTGCGACCGTCGAAGTGCCCGCCATCCAGGCCGCGACTCGGGCCCTGGATATTGAACTGGAACAGGTAGGGGGCGCCGTAGCGGGCACCGTGCATCTGTTTAACCGGCTCTAGGAGCTTGCGACTGTAGAAAATCTCGTGGAGATCGTCGTGGTAACAGAGGCCATTGTTGCCGAGAATGCCGCGAAACGCGGGCGTCAGAAAGTCCTCCAGTCGAGCAGCACCCGCCGTATCAGGCGCTCTGCCACTGACCGCCAGCAATTCGTCCACGGAACGGAAATAGAGCCCGGCGATCAGCGGCCAGGGGCCCTCCGTACGCAGAACTCTGAATAGGCGCTCCAGCTCTGGATCGCTGTAGACGCCCTGAATCAGGCGCGGCGGAACAACGGGAATAAACGCGTCGGATGCGATCACACTGGATACCCTCCGGCCCGGGCAGACCGCAGAACGCGCCCCCCGAGCACACTTTACTTATTACTAATTTATTATTACGGTAGCCCTCCCCCAGCCACACGTCAAGCCATGTCATCCCGGGCAGAGCATAGCCAAACCGCAAGCGGTCCGCTTCAGACCGGCAGTCGCGAGCTGCCCGGCCTGCGGCTGGCCATGTTTCTCTGCGGCTTCTGCTCGGTGTCAGTGCTGCACGGCACCCAACCGCTACTGCCGGAGCTTGCCACGGGCTTCGGGGTGCCCTCGTCCAGTGCCAGCTGGGCACTCTCCGCTACCATGCTGGCTCTGTCCGTGATGCTGTTGCCCGTGGGACTGCTGTCCGACCGCTTTGGCCGTCGCGCTTTCCTCCTGGGTGGGCTGGGTCTGGCCTCGCTGGCAACCGTCGCCGCCGCACTGGCACCCCGCTTTGGCGACCTGATTGTCTGGCGCACACTGACCGGCCTGGCGCTAGCCGGGGTACCCGCGGTTGCCCTGGCCTACCTGTCAGAGGAAGTGGCGCCGGGTATTGTCGGTCGCAGCATAGCCCTCTACGCCGCAGGCAACGCCCTGGGTGGCGTCAGCGGGCGCCTGGCGGCGGGGGCGTTGGGCGAGTGGCACAGCTGGCGCCTGTCCCTGGCAGTGATCGGGGTTTTGGGGCTGCTGGCCACCCTGGCCCTGTGGAAACTGCTGCCGCGGGAGCGGCAGTTCCGGCCCGTTCGTCACAGCCTGGGCACGTCTCTCCTCAGCGTTCAGGCACACTGGCGCAATCCGGAGCTTCGGCGTTATTTCGCCATCGGCTTCCTGCTCATGGGCACCTTCATCTCCCTCTACAGTGTTATTGGTTTTCACCTGATGGCACCGCCATTCTCCCTGTCCCTGGGTGCCACCAGCTTGCTCTTCCTGCTGTTGCTGCTGGGCATTCCGGTGTCCATGTTCAGCGGTCATCTGGTGGATGGACGGGGACCGTGGCTGCCCCTGGGCGGTGGTGCCACGCTGATGTTGCTGGGGCTCGTCGGCATGCTGCTGCCCCACCTGATCTGGCTGGGCATCGGGTTGGTGACCTTTACCCTGGGCTACTTTTTCAGCTATACCGCCAGCAACAGCAGCGTCACCCGACGAGCTCCCTTCGCCCGCGGCACCGCGGCTGGCATCTATCTCAGCTGTTTTTATGCGGGGGGTGCACTGGTCAACGTGGCCGCGGGATTCGCCTGGGAATGGCGGGGCTGGCCGGCGGTGATGGCGCTGCTGATTACCTGCCTGCTACTGGTCTTCTGGTTATGGTCTGGCATGCCGCGCCGGGAGCAGGCCCTATAACAACAGGGCAGACAAACACCCGCCCCGCACTCAGTCCGCTTTCGACTCCACGGCCACCCGATTGCGGCCCGCCTCCTTGGCCTGATACATGGCGCGATCGGCACGCTTGACCAGACTGCGGCGGGTATCACCCTCGCGGCAGGCAGCCACGCCGAAACTTGCGGTCACCGAACCCAGCTCCCCGAGATCCAGGGCCAGGACGGCATGGCGCAGACGCTCTGCCAGGCGCAAGGCGCTGTCCAGGTTGCTGTTGGTCACCAGCACCAGAAATTCCTCACCCCCCCAGCGGCCCAGCTGGTCGGTATCACGCAGACTCTCCGACACCACCGCGGTCACTTCCTTGAGCACCCGGTCTCCCGCCTCGTGCCCGTAGGTGTCATTGAATTGCTTGAAATGATCGATGTCGAAGAGAATCACCGCGCAAGGCCGCTGGTAACGCTGGGCCGCACTCAGCTCGGCATCGATGCTGGCCTCCAGATGATAGCGGTTCCAGATCCCGGTCAGTGAATCGGTAGAGGCCAACTGCTCGAGCTTCAGGTTGGCCTCGCGCAGGGCCTCGCGCTCGGCCTCCAGGCGCTCGTTGCTCTCCAATAGGGCCTGGCTGGACATGGCCACGGCCAGGTCCTCGGCCAGGTCCATCGACGCCTCCTGTTCCAGCTGCGTCCACTCCGCGCTACGGCCACGAACCTCCTCCTCCCAGTTGGCAAAGGAGTGACGCGGCGACAGGCGTGGGCCTTCGTCGTCTTCGTCCAGGAGCTTGATGGGCTCCCCTGCCCAGCGCCGTGTCTCCATCTGTTCGGCACGAAAGAACATCAGGCTGCCACTGCCGATGTCACCCAGGGGCAAGGACGCAGCGAGCAGCCCACAAGCCAGTTCGCTGTCCACCCATTGAGCCAGGGGAGTCTCCCCCAGTGCGTGGCTGTGCCACAGATTGCTGGAGGCCTGCTCCAGGTTCAGCCAGCCGCGGACAGTGCGCAGGGTGTCCCGCTCCGGCGCACGCCCGAAGCCGGCAATCTCGCGACCGACGAGCAGGGCGCAGCCCTCCGCGCGCATCAGCTTGAGCCACGTCGGCCCCAACTTGTCGAGGATCCGCTGCGGCGACAGGGCCTTGCCTCGCCAGTCCGCCACCTGTCCGCGACTGTCGCGCACCGCCTCCAGGAACTCGGCCTCGCGTCGCGCCTCCAGCAGGGCCAGCCGCTGGTTGGCCATCTGCACCATCACCCGGCAGGCATCACGCACCGGCGGATTGAGCTGGCAGGCCTCCAGGGCATGGCCCGAGATCAGCGCCCACAGGCCATTGCGATTTTCCAGGGCAATGGAGAAAGAGGAGCGAACGCCCATGTTGTTCATGTAGGCAGCGTGCACCGGCGATACTGCGCGCAGGACGCCCGGCGACAGGTCCAGGGGACTGCCGCCCTCGCCCTCGCCCTCGGCGACGAGGACCGGCTCGGCGGGCGCGCGGGCATCGACGATGCAGCGCACTGGGTTCGTGGCATAGAGAGCGCGCACCTGTGGCGGGATGTCCGTGGCGGGGAAATGGTGATAGAGGAAACCATCGACCCCGGACGCCAGGCTTTCTGCCACGACCTGACCGTTCCAGTCGCGGTCAAACACATACAGCAATACCCGGTCGTAATCGGTGATAAAGCGAACACCATCCACCAGGGCTTGCATCAGGTGGTCCCGGCTGTCCAGTCGGGCAAAATGCGACAGCCAGTCATTGACGGTACCGAGCACGCCGGAGCGATGGCTGCGCTGCAAGCGCTCCGCCTCGACCACGACGTGCCCGCCGCTGAGGTAGGCAAACAGCTGATAGCGGCTGCCGCGCCCACGGAATGTGATCTGGGCGCGCACCGCGCCGCGAACCCCGTCAGTCTCCCGCAAGCTGCGCTCAAGGCGCCCGAGCAGGCTATGGCTCAACAACTGCGCCGGCGACCCGCCGAGGATCGTCCGCGGGTCCACATCCAGGTACTCGCCGATACCCGCGCTGACGTGAGTCACCCGCTCAAAACCGGGATCGACGGCGAACAGAAACCCCGCGGGCTGTATCGCCCCGGGCTGCTGCACGGGTTCATTGGCACAGCGCTCAAGTGCCCTACGCAGCCTTTCATTCACTGCCATCACCTGCCGATTTCATTGCCTGTGCGCGGTCGAAGACCCGGTGCAACAGGGTAAATGCCCAACAGCCCGAATCCGGGGTGCCATTGTGGACGCCCGCCGCTTCCCGCGACAGCCAGTCGCGCAACAAGGGCCATTGCGCCGTCTCGAAAAGATGGAAATAGCGCGCACCCCGGGCGAGATCGACCCCCAGGGACGCCCTCAGCCGCGGGGCAATCAGGCGACCGCCCTGACTGGAGCCCTCCACAACATACAGGAGTCCGAGGGGGTTTATCAGGGTCTGGGCCTGAATATCCTCGCAAGGCCCGGGCACAAGCGAGGCAGGGTGGGCCAAATCACGCAGGTCCGCCTCCAGCAAAGGCAGGCGTGGCTGGTAGCGGTATCCGGTCCGTGTCAAAGAGGCCGGCAGGTCGGCGGTAACCAGCTGAGGCTCCACCAGCGCATAGAAGTCGCGAAAGGCCAGGTACAACCAGGCCAGATCCGCTGCGCTCGCCTTCGGCTCCAGCGCCGCCTGGAGCAGAGCATGACGTTCAGTAGCGCCGTGCAAAGACGCGGTGGCAGCGCGCAGCGCCGTCAGCGCGGAGGCACCTTCACTGCTGGCGAGGGCACGCCCTGCATGCGGCATTGGAAGGGCACTCCCTCAAGTCATCGGACCCGCGAGTGTACACGGCCAGGGCTCAGCGATAAAAGCGCGATAGCTCCTCCAGGACCGCCCGCGTCACCGCGGGGTCCAGGCGGTAGTCCCGCACCCGCTGCAGCGTATCGTCGACCACCTCGACACTGCCCACGGCACGGGTCACCACCTGCAGGTCCTCCAGTAGCAGGGCGTAGTCCATGTAGCTGTGGGCAATACTCCATTCCCGCTCCCGTTGCCGGAACAGGCCATTCCCCGAAGCGTAACTGCGCGGTTCGGTTTGTTGGCAACCCAGGAGCTCCCCCATCAGGGTCGGGGCGATATCGAAATTCTCGGTACGGTAGTCTATGCGGCGGGCTGTACGCCCCGGCCAGTGCACCACCAGGGGCACCTGCAGCTGCCAGTGACCGAAATTGCTGCCATGGTCCCAGTAATTGAGACCGTATTCGTTGAATTCCTGCCCGTGGTCGCCGGTGATCATCACCACCGTGTCCTCCAACAGGCCCCGCTGGCGCAGGTCCGCCAGCACGCGCCCGACCTGGCTGTCGACGAAGTGCATCGTGCTGCGGTAGTTGTTGCGTACCAGCTGCGGGTCAAAGCCGCGGCCCAAAGCCAGTTTGTTGACGTCTTCCCACTCCGGCTGGAAACGCACCGGGTAGTCCGGGGGCACCCGGTGGCCGTGGGTGGTGTCATAAAACAAAAAGCCGAAGAAGGGACGCTGCGTGTCCCGCCCGGCGGTGAAGGCCAGCCAGTCCTCGGTGATGCGGATGTCCCGGTCCCACTTTTCCTCCCCGGGAGTATGCAGCCGCAGATCGGGCACACCGGCGAACACGTTCTGGTCGAAGGCCGGACTGGTGAGAGTCGCCGAGGCCAGCACCTGCTTCTGGTACCCCAGGGCCTGCAAACGCTCCATCAGTACCGGCGGCCGCTTCACGGCGGTAAAGGCATCCCAGTAGCTGGCGGGCAGGCCGTAGAACAGGGTAAAAATGCCCGGCTTGGTGGCGTTGCCGTTGCTGAAATGCTGCTCGAAGCGCAGGCTCGACTGGGCAAACTCGGTCATGTTTGGCGCCCAGCGAGGGTCCAGGGTATCCCGGCGGGCACCGTCCACGACAATCATCAGCAGGTTGAGCGGCTTTTCCGGCGCCCGGCAGGCCAGGGGCTGCGTGGGGTAGTTGAGGGCACCGCCACCGCGGGAAGCCGCCAGGCCGCTGGCAGCCTGGTTGTCGCGCACCCGCTGCTGGTCGACCAGCCCCCACTCGTTCATGCGGCGCTTGGCCGTGGCCGCGTAGTACAGGGGCACGTGCCGGGTGACGTCAGTGATGCGACTGTCGTAGTTGGCGTCGGACCAGGCGTGCCAGCCATGTACCAGAAGCTGCAGGCCAAACACCCCGGCGAAGAGTGCCGCCGCGCACCGCCCCGACCCCTGCCAGCGCCACAGGAGCAGCGCGAGGAGTGCCAGCAGGGCCAGCAGCCCCAGGATCAGAGTCAGCGCCAGCCACCAGGTCTGGGGTGAGAAGTCGAAGATCTCGGTGCCCGCCCCCAGGGCAAGTTCCAGGACGAAAGCCGAGAGATGGAAACGGTAGAGATCGTAGACCACGGTATCCAGTCCCAGCAGGCTGAGACCCAGGCCCGCCCAGAGCACCGCCGCGACACCCAGCCATATTGGGCGGCGCAGTACCAGGGCGAGGGGCAGCAGGGGCAGCAGGGCGAGCCCCGCCAGGAAGGGAAACTGCGCCAGGTAGACCAGGACAACGTAGGCCGTCACACCGGCATCCGGCAACAGTATCCAGGGCAGGTAGCGCAGGCCGATCAGGCCCGCCAGCAGCCCGCAGGCCAGGGCGTACCAGCCCAGCCAGGCCAGCCGGCTGGCGAGCGAAGGCAGCGGGCGCGGGTCGCGGTGTAACATGAATGGCTCCGAACATGACCAAACTCCCCATTTTCCCTCCGCCGCCAGCTTTTCACAATTCCCGTGTGCGCCTGTTATCATCCCCGCTCCCGCCGCGACGGCCGCCACCCCAACCTGACGAGGACATGCGCACACCATGACCGGTACGCTCTACACCGTTTCCGCCCCCAGTGGGGCCGGCAAAACCAGCCTGGTGAACGCCCTGGTGCAGCGCTGCGAGAGCCTGCGAGTATCGGTGTCCCACACCACGCGCAGGCAGCGCCCGGGAGAGGTGGACGGCGTCAATTACCACTTCGTGGATACCGCCCGTTTCGAGACCATGCTGGCGGAGCAGGCCTTCCTTGAGCACGCCCGCGTCTTCGGCAATCTCTACGGCACCTCGCGCCCCTGGGTCGAAGAGCAACTGGCAGCGGGCATGGACGTGATCCTGGAAATCGACTGGCAGGGCGCCAGCCAGGTGAAGAAGCTGCTCCCCGCCACCTGCGGCATCTTCATCCTGCCGCCCTCGCGGGAAACCCTGGAGGAGCGGCTCACCGGCCGCGGCCAGGATGACCCCGAGGTCATCGCCAATCGGATGGCCCTGGCGGTAGAGGAAATGTCCCACCACAAGCAGGCTGACTTCCTGGTCGTCAACAACCTGTTCGAGGAGGCCCTGGCCGACCTCGAGGCGATCGTTCGCGCCCAGCGCCTGCGAGCTTCGCGCCAGCAACAGGTCCTCGACGGGCTGTTGCGGGACCTGCTCGATCCGGCGGGATAATTCACGCCCGGGGCCCTGTCAGCCAGGCCTGCCAACCGGTATACTTGAGGGTTCTTCCGGGGCCGGCAGGGCCGCCCCGGCTATCTCCGACGCCCCCGAAAGGGAGGCCCCTGGAAACCGCACGGGAACGAACTGATGGCTCGCGTAACTGTAGAAGATTGCCTGGAAAACGTCGACAACCGCTTCGAACTGGTCATGCTGGCCACCAAACGGTCGCGCCAGATTGCCACTGGCGGCAAGAGCCCGCTGGTAGAGGAAGAGTCGGACAAGCCGACCGTGATCGCCCTGCGCGAAATCGCCGAGGGCCTGATCACCCCCGAGCTGCTCGTGCGCGAAGACGAAATGGATGCGGAAGACGAGCTGGCGGAAGTCATGGCGTCACAGGACGCCCTCTGATCAGCCTGCCCCTGCAATGACCGGCGGCCAGGACTGACATGCAGACCATCGACGCCCTGGACGCCACCCTGCGCAGCTACCTGAAGACCGAACAGGCACAACAGGTCCGGCGCGCCTACTACTTCGCCGAGCAGGCCCACTACGGGCAGACCCGCCGCAGTGGCGAAGCCTACGTCACCCACCCCCTGGCCGTCGCCGGGATCCTCGCCGACATGCACATGGACCACCAGAGCCTGGTGGCCGCCATGCTGCACGACGTGATCGAGGACACCGGCATCGACAAATCGGCGATCCGGGAGCAGTTTGGCGAGCAGGTTGCCGAACTGGTGGACGGGGTCAGCAAACTGACCCAGATGGAGTTCGACTCCCTGGCGGAAAAGCAGGCGGAGAACTTCCAGAAGATGGCCCTGGCCATGGCGCGAGACATTCGCGTCATCCTGGTCAAGCTCGCCGACCGCCTGCACAACATGCGCACCCTGGGCGTGCTCAAGCCCGAGAAGGCCCGCCGCATCGCCCGGGAAACCCTGGATATCTATGCCCCGATCGCCATGCGCCTGGGCATGAACGCGGTGCGCATGGAGTTCGAGGACCTGGGCTTTGGCGCCCTCCACCCGATGCGCGCGCGGCGCATCGCCGCCGCGGTCCAGGCCAGCCGCGGTTACCGCAAGGAGCTGGTGGACAAGATCCGCCATCAGCTGGAGACCACCCTCGATCAGGAAGGCCACGACGTCGAGGTGATCGGCCGCGAGAAGCACCTCTACAGCATCTACAAGAAGATGAAGTCCAAGAAGAAGTCCTTCTCGGAAATCATGGACATCTACGCCTTCCGCATCATCGTCGACTCGGTGGACACCTGCTACCGGGTGCTGGGCTGCGTGCACAGCCTGTACAAGCCGGTGCCGGGCGAGTTCAAGGACTACATCGCGATCCCCAAGGCCAACGGCTACCAGTCCCTGCACACGGTGCTGATGGGCATGCACGGCGTGCCCATCGAAATCCAGATCCGCACCCGGGAAATGGAGGAGATGGCCAACAACGGCATCGCCGCCCACTGGCTGTACAAGAGCGACGCCCAGGGGGCCAACACCAGTCAGGCCCGCGCCCGGCAGTGGGTACAGGGCCTGCTGGAGATGCAGCAGCGCGCGGGGAACTCGCTGGAGTTCATCGAAAGCGTCAAGATCGACCTGTTCCCCGACGAGATCTATGTCTTTACCCCCAAGGGGCGCATCCTGGAACTGCCCCGGGGCGCCACCGCGGTGGACTTTGCCTACGCCGTGCACACCGACGTCGGCAACAGCTGCGTGGCCTGTCGTATCAACCGCCGCCTGGCGCCCCTGTCGGAACCCCTGCAAAGTGGCCAGACGGTGGAAATCCTCACCGCCCCGGGTGCCCGGCCCAATCCCTCCTGGTTCAACTACGCGGTGACCGCCAAGGCGCGTACCAACATTCGTCACTACCTGAAGAACCAGACCCGCGAGGACGCCATCACCCTCGGCAAACGGCTGCTGGACAAGGCCCTGCAGGCCTGCGACAGCGGTCTGGAGCAATTGCCCGCCGCACAGCTGCAGGAGTATCTGCAGCGCCACGACTACAGCGAGCTGGACAGCCTGCTGATGGACATCGCCCGCGGCAACCGGCTACCGGCGATCACCGCCCAGCAGATCCTCGGCGAGCTGGGCATTGACCCGCAGCGGGCACCCCGCCAGGATCAGCTGCCACCGGTCGCCATCCGCGGCACCGAGGGCTTCATGGTGACCTACGCCAAGTGCTGTCACCCGATCCCCGGCGACCCGATCGAGGGCTACCTCAGCTCGGAGAAGGGCGTGGTGGTACACCGGGAACAGTGCCGCAACCTGGCCGAGATGCGTGAAAACCGCGAGCGACTGGTGGCCCTGCGCTGGGACGACCCGGTACAGGGGGAATACCTCACCGAGCTGCGCATCGAGGTGGAAAACCGTCGCGGGATGATTGCCGTATTGGCCACGCGGATCAACAGTATGGGGGTCAACATCGAGAAGATCTCCACCGAAGACAAGGACCACCAGTTCACCTGCGTGGACATCGCCATCATGGTCGAGAGCCGGGTGCATCTGGCGCGCATCATGAAGCGCCTGCGCACGGTCACCCATGTGCGCCGGGTCACCCGCATGAGGAAATAGCCGCGGGCAGGGAGTCCCTGCACCGCCCAGCAAGCAGGAGAGAATATTGAATAATCGAGCTGTGATTTCCACCCCCGATGCTCCCGAGGCCATCGGGCCCTACTCCCAGGCCATCAAGGTCGGCAATATGGTCTGGCTGTCCGGCCAGATCCCGCTGGTGCCGGGCAGCATGGAGCTGGTCACCGGAAGTATTGACGACCAGGCACGCCAGGTCTTTCGCAACCTGTCCGCGGTGGCGGAAGCCGCCGGCGGCAGTCTCAACAGTGCGGTCAAGATCAACATCTCGCTGACCGACATGGGGGACTTTGCCGCCGTCAACGAAGTCATGGCGGAGTTTCTGCAACCGCCCTACCCGGCGCGGGCCTGCGTCCAGGTCGCCGGGCTGCCCAAGGGCGTGGCCATCGAGGTGGAAGCGATCCTGGCGGTCTAGCGACGCCTTCTGGCTGCGCCACTCAGCCCTCGGCCGGGCTCAGTCAGCCCGCCCAGTTACCCGGGGCAAGCGCGACCCGGTAACCGCTGCGAAAGTCCGGATACCTCAGCGGGTAACCGCAGGCATGCAGGACCCGGTTGCGGATACGTTTGCCCTTTGCCGCCATGACCGCCTCCGGCGCACTCTCACCCGTGCTTTCAGAGGCGGAACCCGCCCTGGAATCCGCAGCGCCCGAACTCGCCGCAGCAGGTGCCAGCGCCTGAGCCAGCCACTGCTCCACCGCCTGACGGGATACCGGAGCGTCGTCCACGGCATTCATCAGCGGCGGCCAGGCTTCGCCAGCCTCGCGCTGTTGCAGCAAATGCACCAGCAGCCCCGCCAGGTCGTCGCGGTGGATGCGGTTGGTATAGCGCAGCGGTGTCGCGGGACTGAACTCTCCGGCCGCCACCCGGCGCAAGAGGTAAGGACTGTCGCCACCGTAGAGGCCGGCGCTGCGGACAATACAGACCGGCACCCCGGCTTCCTCCTGCAGCTGACACTCGGCACGGATAATCGCCTCCGCAGCGGGGTCGTCGCAGTTGAGGGGGCTGTCTTCATCCACCCAGCCACCCGCATCCTCGGCATACACCCGGGTCGAAGAGACCATCAGTATGCCCCGGGGGCGGTGCGAGCCCAGGCCCCGCAGGACCGCCGCGGTGGCCTCCTGAAAGCCCGCACGATAGGCTTCGGCGTCACGCCCCAGGGGCTTCAGCGTGAGCAGCAGGTAGTCGGGAGCGAGGGCTGCCAGCACCCCCAGGGAAGCGGGCTCGCCGTAGTCCACTGCCACCCCGTCGATGCCCGGCGGCAGCGCCGCGGGGTCGCGCCGCAGGCCGCTAATCCGCCAGGACGCACCCGCCAGCAGTGCTGCCACCCGCTGCCCGAGATCGCCGCAGCCCACAATCGCCAGATGTGCACCCTTCATCTTTACCACCCCCACTGGTTACACTGTGCGTCCATACAGCAGTTGTAGCGGAGCCATGACCCCGACAGACCTCCCGCCGCCCCCCCTTTCGGGGCACTGATTGCATGGCAGTCCTGGAACCGGTTCCGGTCAGCCAGCTGCGCGGGGTCGGGCCACGCATGGCCCAGCGCCTCGCCGACTACGGCATCCACCAGGTGGAGGATCTCTTGTTCCACCTGCCCCTGCGCTACCAGGACCGCACCCGCGTCACACCCCTCGCCGCCCTGCAGGACGGCGTCGATGCCGCCTTCGAGGGCGAGGTACGGCTCGCCGATATCAGCTTCGGCCGCCGGCGCAGCCTGGTGGTCAGGGTACAGGACGGCAGCGGAATGCTCACCCTGCGTTTTTTCCATTTCAGTGCGGCGCAGAAGCAGGCCCTGAAACCGGGTGTCCGCATCCGCGGCTTCGGCCAGGCCCGCCGGGGCGCCAGCGGTGCAGAGATGGCGCACCCCGAGTACCGGGTGCTCGACGGCCCGACGCCCATCGACGTCGAGGAGACCCTGACCCCGATCTACCCGACCACCGAGGGCATCGGTCAGGCGCAGTGGCGCAAGCTCTGTGCCCAGGCCCTGGCCTGGCTGGAGCGGACCGCACCGCCAGACCTGCTGGCTGGCGCCGGACTGAAGGGCCCCGGTCTGGTCGAGGCGCTGCGCTACCTACACGCACCGCCACCGGATGCCTCGCTGGCGCGGCTGCTGGAAGGTCAACATCCGGCCCAGCTCCGCCTGGCCCTGGAGGAACTGGTCGCACACCAGCTATCCCTGCTGCGACTGCGCGCCAGCCAGCAGTCGGACCCGGCGCCTTCGCTCCAGCCCCGACCCAAACTCTGGCAGCAGCTTCAGGCCCACTTGCCCTTCCAGCCGACCGCTGCCCAGGAGCGGGTAATTGGCGAGATTGGGCGCGATCTGGCCAGCGCCGTCCCCATGCTGCGCCTGGTCCAGGGCGACGTCGGCTCCGGCAAGACCCTGGTCGCGGCCGCGGCGGCGCTGCAGACCATCGGCAACGGTTTCCAGGTGGCGCTGATGGCCCCCACGGAAATCCTCGCGGAACAACACCGGCGCAATTTCGCCACCTGGCTGGAACCCCTGGGCATCGAGCTGGCCTGGCTCACCGGCCGCAGCCGGGGCCGCCAGCGCCGGGCCACCCTGGAGACCATCGCCGGCGGCCGGGCCGGCATGGTCATCGGTACCCACGCCCTGTTCCAGGAGGACGTGCGCTTCCAGCGACTGGGCCTGGTGATGGTCGACGAGCAGCACAAGTTTGGCGTGCACCAGCGCCTCAGCCTCACCGACAAGGGAGCCGCGGGGCTGCGCCCCCATCAGCTGGTCCTCACTGCCACGCCGATTCCACGCACCCTGTCGATGGTGGCATACGCCGACCTGGACTGCTCGGTGATCGACGAGTTGCCCCCGGGGCGCCAGCCGGTCACCACCGTGCTGATCGACAGCCAGCGCCGGGACCAGGTGGTGGAACGGGTCGCCGCCGCCTGCGCCAGTGGCCGCCAGGCCTACTGGGTCTGCACCCTGATCGAGGAGAGCGACGCCCTGCAGGCGCAGGCGGCGGAGGCCACCGCCGAGGCACTGCGGGAGGCCCTGCCCCATCTCGCCATCGGTCTGGTACACGGGCGCATGAAGCCTGCGGATAAAGAGGCGGTGATGGCGGCCTTCAAGAGCGGGGAACTTACCCTGCTGGTCGCCACCACAGTGATCGAAGTCGGCGTCGACGTGCCCAACGCGAGCCTGATGGTGATCGAGAACCCCGAACGGCTGGGCCTGGCGCAGCTGCACCAGCTGCGCGGCCGGGTCGGCCGTGGCAGTGAGGCCAGCCACTGCGTCCTGCTCTACCAGTCGCCCCTGTCGCGCAACGGTCGCCAGCGCCTGCAGGCCCTGCGCGACAGCAACGACGGCTTTTACATCGCCGAGCGGGACCTGGAGCTGCGCGGGCCCGGCGAGGTCCTGGGGACGCGCCAGACCGGCCTGATGGCGTTTCGCGTGGCCTCATTGCCGGAACACGAGCACCTGCTGGACCGCGTGCAAGAGATTGCCGAGCGTCTGCAGTCGGGGGACCCGGCCATCGTGGATGCAATGATACGACGCTGGACAGGGGAGAGAACGCAGTTCGCCCGGGTGTGAGGCGCAGAACCGGGCGAAGTCGGAAACAGGAGATCGTGGGGTGGACAGCGGGGCGCCGGCAGGGCGCCCCGCGAATCAGCCTCAGGGCAGGATCGCGGGCAGGGCCTTCTGCAGTTCCAGCTTGGCCTTGGTCGCATCGCCGGTCAGGGCAAAGCCCAGCAGCTCGCCAGCGGCATTGCGGAATTCCGCGCGCACACTGTGGCCCTCGGCCTGGATCTGCCACTCGCCCACGGCGCCACCGGCGGGGGGAGACACCACCACCGGGCAGGCCGGGGTCTTGATGGTCACCGGCATGGCGGGATAGCTGACCTCGGTGGCCTTGCCCGCCAGGGTCTGACCCAGGGCACGAGCCGCGGCAGCCAGGGGCGCCACATACACCAGCACATGACCTTCAACTTCCGCGCAGTCGCCCAGGGCGTAGACATTCGGCGCACTGGTTTCCAGCAAACGGTTGGCAACGATGCCGCGGTTCACCTGGATGCCGGCGGCCTGTGCCAGGTCGACCCGGGGGCGCACGCCGACAGCAGAAACCACGATATCCGCGTGGATGGTTTCGCCATTGTTCAGCTCGACCACGACCCCCTTGTCCGCCTTGTTGACCTTGGTCACCAGGGGGCCGAAGTGGAAGGTCGCCCCCTTCTCTTCCAGGGCCGCCTGCACCGCCTTGCCGGCCGTCTCGGGCAGCAGGGTGGGCAGACAGTAGCCCAGCGGGTCCACCGCCTCGACCTCGAAGCCGCCGTTGAGCAGGTCGTTGGTGAACTCACAGCCGATCAGGCCACCGCCGATGATGCAGACCTTGCGCACCCCGTTTTCCTTCACGGCGGTGCGGAAGTCGTCGTAGTCCATCAGGTCGTTGACCGAGTAGACCAGCTCCAGGCCATCCCCTTCGATCGGCGGCTGGATGGTCTGGGCACCCAGGGCCAGGACCAGCTTGCCGTAGTGGATGGAGGTGCGGGCATCGCCGATCTTGACGATCTGCTCGGCAGTATCGATCTCGGTGACCTTGGTCATGGTCCAGATGCTGGCCTTGAGCTGCTTGGCCATGGCACCGGCGTCCTGCTGTACCAGGGCACGGGCGTCGGTGTCCTTGGTGTAGCCGGTGGAGAGCATCGGCTTGGAGTAGGCGTAACCGTCATCCGAACTGATCAGGATCAGCGGGGTCTCGCTGTCGTGCTTGCGGAACTCCTTGGCCACGCCGTAGCCGGCCAGGCCGGTACCGAGGATGACCACCGGTGCCTGGGGCTTGGCCGTCATCGGCTCCTCATCGTGATGGGGCGTCTCGTCGACCGGGGACTCCTCGATCAGCTCGAAATCCTCCTTGCCCACGCCACAGTCGGGACACAGCCAGTCCTCGGGCACGTCTTCCCACTTGGTTCCGGGGGCGATGCCGTCATCCGGCCAGCCGTCCTTTTCGTCGTAAACCAGGCCGCAGACGATGCATTCCCACTTGCTCATAAGCTGTTGCTCTCTCTCAGTTCTCGACCTGCACGGGGGCACGTGCCGGGGCAGGCAGGGGTGGTTCAAATCGGGACGCACCACTATAAAGTTGTGTGAAAAATGTGCAAGGATTTTATCCGGCGCCAGGGTCAAGCAAGGCCCGCGGTTCAATGACTTGCATGCCGCGCGGCCTTGTCGCATCCTCCCGTTTTGCCTGGAGATGACCGCAACGTGCCCAGCAGCCCGCCGGCCACTGCTGCTCGCGACCCCCTGTGGCGCCCGCAGCACCGTTTCACCGCCGCCACCCTGCCCCACCACTGCCGCCAGTGGCTACTCGACGACCGCTCCCTGACTGCCCGCCTGATCGCCCTCGACCAGGGCGCTTTCAGCGTGCGCCGGCTGGGGCAGGCCTGGTGCGTGCCCCTGCCTTCGGAACGACAGGCCCTGGGGCTACCCCTGCGCCAGCGCGCCCTGGTGCGGGAGGTGCTGCTGCAGCTGGATGGCCGCCCGGTGGTGTTCGCCCGCAGCGTCTTCCCCCTGGCTACCCTCGAGGGGCCCCTGGCCCACCTGCGCCGGCTGCAGAACCGTCCCCTGGGCGCCATCCTGTTTCGCCAGCCGGGCATGCGCCGCAGCCCCTTTGAACTGGCCCGCCTGGCACCCGGCAGCGCCTACCTCGAGCCCTGGCTCGACCAGGCCGAGCCCGCCTGGGCGCGCCGTTCGCGCTTCAATATCCGCGGCTCGCACCTGCTGGTCAGCGAGGTTTTCCTGGCCGGATTCCAGCCCTGGAACGCCCTCATGCCAGTACACCGCAGCCAGCGCGGCACGGTCAGCGCTGCAATCGGCGACTCAAACCAGTAAGCTTGCAGGCACGATCCTTCACACCGTGTACCCATGTCCCGAGCCATTGACGTCAAGGCCCTGCTGGCGCTGATCCGCTTCGACAAGCCGATCGGCACCCTGCTGCTACTCTGGCCAACCCTGACCGCCCTGTGGATCGCCGCCGATGGCGTGCCTTCCCCCAAATTGCTGCTGATCTTCATTCTGGGGACCTTCCTCATGCGCTCGGCGGGCTGCATCGTCAACGATCTCGCCGACCGGCACCTGGATGGCGGCGTCAAGCGCACCCAGGGCCGGCCCCTGGTGACGGGTCAGGTCAGCGTGCTGCAGGCCCGGGTCCTGTTCGTGGTGCTCTGCCTAGCCGCTTTCGGGCTGGTCCTGCTGACCAATGCCTTGACCGTACTGCTGTCGGTCTTCGGCCTGCTGCTGGCCGCCACTTACCCCTTCATGAAACGCTTTACCCACTGGCCGCAGGTGGTGCTGGGGGCGGCGTTCTCCTGGGCCATACCCATGGCCTTCGCCGCCCAGCAGGCGGAACTGCCGAGCGCCCTCTGGCTGCTCTATGTGGCAAACCTGCTGTGGACCGTGGTCTACGACACCGAGTACGCGATGGTGGATCGCGACGACGACCTGAAAATCGGCATCAAGTCCACCGCCGTGCTCTTCGGCGAGGCCGACCGCCTGGTCATTGGCGCCCTGCAGGGCCTGACGGTGCTGGCCTGGCTGTTGGCGGGCCAGCGCTTCGGCCTAGGGGCACCCTGGTTCCTGGCGGTCGCCGCCGCGGCCTGCCTGTTTGCCTGGCACCAGGTAATGATTCGCGAGCGGCAGCGGGAGGCCTGTTTCCGCGCCTTCCGCCACAACAACTGGGTGGGGCTGCTGCTGTACCTCGGCGCGGTGGCGCACTTTGCCCTGCAGGGTCACTGACCCCAGATGGCCGATGCCTTACAAGCTCGCTTCCTTCGCAGTCTGGCGGAAATCCCCGCGGCGGACTGGGATGCGATTAGCGGCGGCGACTACCCCTTCCTGCGCCACGCCTTTCTCTACGGCCTGGAGCGCAGCGGCTGCACCACTGCGGAGTCGGGCTGGCAGCCCCTCCACCTGCTGCTGACCCGCGGCGAGCGAGCCGTCGGCCTGCTGCCCCTGTATCTGAAAGGCCACTCCTGGGGAGAGTATGTCTTCGACTGGTCCTGGGCCGATGCCTGGCAGCGCCTGGGCCTGGCCTACTACCCCAAGCTGGTCTCCGCGATTCCCTTCACCCCGGCCACCGGCCCGCGACTGTGCCTAGCCCCGGGCGAAGCGGAGGCTGCAGCCTGGGACACCGCTCTCACGGCGATCCAGGGTTTTGCGCAGGACCGGGGAATCTCCTCCTGGCACCTGCTGTTCCCGGAGGCGGCGGTCAGCGAGGCCCTACTGGCCCGGGGCCTGCCCCGCCGCCGAGCCACCCAATTCCACTGGTTCAATCGCGGCTACGCGACCTTCGACGACTTCCTGCAGACCTTCACCAGCCGCAAGCGCAAATCCCTGCGCCGGGAACGGCAACGGGTCGCCGAACAGGACCTGGCGCTGCGCACCCTGCGCGGGGCACAGATCCAGCCGGCGCACTGGGCCCGCTTCCACCACTTCTACCAGATGACCTATGCCAAGCGCAGTGGCCACGGCGGCTACCTGACGCGGGAATTCTTTACCGAGGTGGCGCCGTCCCTGGGGGAGCAGGTGGTCATGGTGATCGCTGAACACGCCGGCGAGGATGTCGCCGCGGCGCTCTACTTCCGCTCCAGCGATACCCTTTACGGGCGCTACTGGGGCTGCCTGGAAGAGTTCGACTGCCTGCACTTCGAGGCCTGCTACTACCAGGGCATCGAATACTGCATCGCGGAGGGGCTGCAGCGCTTTGATCCCGGCGCCCAGGGGGAGCACAAGATCCAGCGCGGCTTCGAGCCGGTGGCCACCTGGTCCAGCCACTGGATCGCCGACCCGCGACTCGCCGAGGCGGTGGCCGACTTCACCCGCCGGGAACTGCCCCACAGTGAAGCCTACCAGCGGGAGGCGGCCACGCTGCTGCCCTTCCGGGAAAACCCGGGCTGAACCGGGCCACAACGACGCCCGGACCCGGGCGTGACGGCGTCAGGCGGGAGGCTGATCCCGGGTAAATACCGGCTCCCGCGCAGTGGACAACTCGGGGTTATAGCGATAGCCGTCCACGGCGAACTCGCGCAGCCCCGCCGGCTCATTGAGGCGCTCGCGCAGGATATAGCGTGCCATCTGGCCGCGGGCCTTCTTGGCGTAGAAGCTGATGACCTTGTACTTGCCGTTCTTCAGGTCCTTGAACACCGGGGTCACCAGTTCGGCATCCAGATCCCCGGGCTGCAGGGCCCGGAAGTACTCGTTGGAGGCCAGGTTCACCAGCACCCGGCTGCCGCTGCGGCCCAGCTCGCTGTTCAGGCTGCGGGTCAGGCTGTCCCCCCAGAAGGCGTAGAGGTTGCGGCCACCGCGGTTGACGAACTTCAGGCCCATCTCCAGGCGGTAGGGCTGCATCAGATCGAGGGGACGCAGCAGGCCGTATAGACCCGAGAGAATGCGCAGATGCTGCTGGGCAAAGGCAATCTCCTCCGCCTCCAGGCTGTCGGCGTCCAGTCCGGTGTAGACATCGCCGCGGAAGGCGAACAGCGCCTGCTTGGCATTGTCCCGGTCGAAGGGGGTGGCCCAGTTGTGGAAGCGACGGAAGTTCAACTCGGCAATCTTTTCGCTCACCCCCATCAGCTCGCGGATATCCTCGGGCCGCAACTCCCGGGCATCCTCCACCAGGGCCGCCGACTGCTCCAGGAAGCGCGGCTGGGTACTGCGGCGGGTGGGCGCCGGGTGATCGAAGTCCAGGGTTTTCGCCGGTGAAAGCACGGTCAGCATAGCGGGGCATCCCTGCAAAATTGGATGGACAGGTGAGCGGACGCTTGCGCCAGCGCCGCCAGGCTATGATACCCTGCGCGGGTTTTTGCAAAAAGTCCAAGAAAAGGCAATGACCGCCCTCCACGCACTGGTCCGCACCATCGACGCGATTACCGAAACCTGCGGGCGACTGCTGGCGTGGCTGGTATTGTGCCTGGCGCTACTGACCGCCGCGGTGGTGGTGCTGCGCTACGGCTTCAATATCGGCTCCATCCTGGCCCAGGAAGGCATCAACTACCTGCACGGCAGCCTGTTCATGCTCGGTGCGGGCTACGCCCTGAAGCATGACGAGCACGTACGCGTGGACATCTTTTACCGCAACTTCAGCCCGCGGACGAAAGCCTGGGTCAACGCCCTCGGCGGTGTGCTGTTCCTGCTGCCCCTCTGCGCCTTCATCCTGGTCATCAGCTGGGAGTATGTCGAGGCCTCCTGGGCCATTCGCGAGACCTCCCCGGAGCCCGGCGGTATTCCCGCCCTGTTCCTGCTCAAGAGCCTGCTGCCGGCACTGGCGGTCAACCTGTTCCTGCAGGGCCTGGCGGAAACCCTGCGCAGCGCCGCGCACCTGGTGGAGGGCGAGGCCTGATGGAAGGAAGCCTGTCCCTGTGGCTGTTCGCGGCCATCTGCCTGCTGCTGATGCTGGGCTTTCCGGTGGCCTTCACCCTGGCGGGTGTGTCACTGGCCTTCGCCGCCATTGGGGTGATCGCCGGCAACTTTGACCCGGCCTTCCTCGCCGCCTTCCCCGGCCGGCTCTTCGGCACGGTCACCAACACCACCCTGATTGCGGTACCCCTGTTCATTTTCATGGGGGTGATCCTGGAGAAATCCCGCATCGCCGAGAGCCTGCTGACCAACATGTCGCGGCTGTTCGGCGGCCTGCGCGGCGGCCTCGGGCTGGCGGTGGTCCTGGTGGGCATGCTGCTGGCGGCGAGTACCGGGATTGTCGGCGCCACGGTGGTCACCATGGGCCTGCTCTCGCTGCCGAGCATGCTGCGCGGGGGCTACAACCCGAGCCTGGCCGCCGGCACCATCTGCGCCACCGGCACCCTGGGGCAGATCATCCCGCCCTCGATCGCCCTGGTACTGCTGGGTGACGTCCTGTCCACGGCCTACCAGCAGGCCCAGCTCAACCTGAACATCTACAACCCCAAGACGGTCTCCGTGGGCGACCTGTTTATCGGCGCCCTGATCCCCGGGCTACTGCTGGTCGGCCTCTACCTGCTCTATGTGCTGGTGGTCGCCTGGCTGCGCCCGGCGGCAGCGCCGGTGGTCAGTCGCGAACACGTGCCCCTGCGCGATGTCCTGGCCAGCCTGCTGCCCCCGCTCTTGCTGATTACCGTGGTCCTCGGCTCGATCCTGGTCGGGGCCGCAACGCCCACGGAAGCGGCGGGGGTCGGCGCGGTGGGCGCCCTGGTGCTGGCCTGGATCAAGCGGGAGCTGCCCCTGGAACGCCTGCAGGCGGCCATGCAGGACACCCTCAAGATCACCTGCATGGTCTTCATGATCCTGATCGGTGCCGCGGTCTTTTCCCTGGTCTTCCGCGGCTTCGGCGGCGAGGAGCTGATCCACGGCTTCTTCACCGGCATGCCCGGCGGCGTAGTCGGCGCCACCCTGGTGGTGATGCTGGTGATCTTCCTGCTCGGCTTCATTCTCGACTTCATCGAGATCACCTTCGTGGTCGTGCCCATCGTCGGCCCCATCCTGTTGATGATGGGCCTGGACCCGATCTGGCTGGGCATCATGATCGCCCTCAACCTGCAGACCTCCTTTCTCACGCCGCCCTTTGGCTTCGCCCTGTTCTACCTGCGCGGCGTCGCCCCGCCGGAACTCGCGACTAGTGCTATCTACCGCGGCGTGCTTCCCTTTATAATCATGCAGTTGCTGGTACTGGCGGCACTGTGGTTCTGGCCTTCCCTGGCCACCTGGCTGCCAGCGGCAATCAAGAGCTAGCCAAGGCCGGCTATGCGCGCACACCCATAAACACGCAGCAGGCAGAGCATGAGCGACATTGATTCCACCCCCGTCCCCCAGGGCGAGCTGGCCCTCCAGGTGGTGGCCATGCCCCGGGATACCAATGCCACGGGCGATATCTACGGCGGCTGGCTATTGAGCCAGATGGACATGGCCGGCGCGGTGACCGCCACGGAAGTGGCCGGCGGGCGCGTCGCCACGGTGGCCGTCGAGGGCATGGCCTTCATGACACCGGTGCATGTCGGCGCGGTGGTCAGCTGCTACTGCGACGTCCTGGAAATCGGTCGCAGCTCGGTGCGTATCGTGGTGGAAGTGTGGATCAACTCCAAGCACGACGGCGAGCCGATCAAGGTTACCGAGGGCGAATTCGTGTTTGTGGCCATTGACGAGAAGGGCCGCACCCGCGCCATTCAGCACTGAGGTCACGCCGGCGCGGGACAACCGCGCCGCCCGGTTGCCGGATGGCACTCGCCACAGCGAACCGCCGCTGGTTCAGGGTGAGTCCGGTTCCAGGACCACGTCCCGGGCATTGATGTAGGCCTGCTCGGAGATGTGGTGGTAGTCGCGCACCGCCTCGAAGAAGCGCTGGTAGGAGGCCTCGACCTTCCGCGCCATGGGGTCGCTGGCCGTCAGTTCCGCAATCGCCTGGCGAGTACCCGCGTAGAGTGCCTTCAGAACATCGTCGGGGAAACGCCGCAACTCCACTCCATGCTCCTCCACCAGCTGCTTGAGGGCCTGGTTGTTGCGCGCGGTGAATTCGTCGAGCATGTCCTGGTTCACCGCCCGGGTGGCCTCGGCGACGATGGCCTGCAGGTCCGCCGGCAGTGCCTCATAGGAGTCCCGGTTGACGATGAACTCCAGCATCGCACCCGGCTCGTGCCAGCCGGGGTAGTAGTAGTACTTCGCCACCTCGTGCAGGCCCAGGGCCAGGTCGTTGTAGGGACCGACCCACTCGGCGGCATCGATCACGCCGGTCTGCAGCGAGGTATAGATCTCCCCGCCGGGGATGCGCACCGGGGTGCCGCCGGCGGCGGCGAAAACATCCCCCGCCAGTCCCGGAATGCGCATCTTGACCCCCTGCAGATCCTCAAGGGAATTGATCTCGGTGCGGAACCAGCCGGCCATCTGCACGCCGGTGCTGCCCCCGGCAAAGGGAATGATGTTCGAGGGCGCATAGGCTTCCCGCCACAATTCCAGGCCGCCGCCGTAGTGCAGCCAGCCATTCATTTCCTGGGCGGTCATGCCAAAGGGCACCGCGGTGAAGTAGACCGCCGAGGGAATCTTGCCCTTCCAGTAATAGGCGGCCCCGTGGCCGGCATCCGCCACCCCCTGGCGCACCGCGTCGAAGACCTCGAAGGGGGGCACCATCTCCCCGGCCCCGTAGACGTGAACCGTCATGCGGCCGCCGCTCATCTCGGTGACCATGCGGGCGAAGTTTTCCGGCGCCGTGCCCAGGCCGGGCAGGTTCTTGGGCCAGGTGGTGACCAGTTTCCAGTGGAAGTGCTGCTCGGTGCCGCCCTCCACCGCGACACTGGCACCGGCCGCCCGCGCCGCCGCGCTCCCCGCGCGGTCCATCGCCCAGAGGGCGGTGACGGTAACCAGGGCCGCCAGCAGCAGCAGGATGACAAGGGGGGTGTAGCGGCGCTCGACGGGGGACTGGGGCATGGCAGTTTCTGCTTATTGGTGGATCTCTGGCGGCGCAGTCTAACCCGCCGGGTGCAGCTTCACCAACTGCTGCACCAGTCCCGTCGCGGCAGCAACCGACGCACTCCGCGCTTTAGAGCGCCTGCAGCTTGGCGTACTGCAGCACCAGCCACTTGCTGCCCTCGTCGTCGAAGTTGACCTCCACCCGGGCGCTGGCACCGCGGCCCTCGAAATTGATCACCGTGCCGTCTCCAAACACGCTGTGGTAGACCCGCTGCCCGAGGCTGATACCCGTGTCCGGCACTTCGGTCTGGGCGAAGTGATTGACCGGCCGCTGGATGGTGGTGCTGTGCAGGCGCACCTCCCGCAACAGTTCCGCGGGGATCTCCCGCACAAAGCGAGAGGGGGTGTTGTAGGTCTCGTTGCCGTGCAGGCGACGGGACTCGGCGTAGCTGATCACCAGGCGCTGCATGGCCCGGGTGATGCCCACGTAGCAGAGGCGCCGTTCTTCCTCCAGGCGCCCGGGCTCCTCCAGGGACATGCGGTGGGGGAACAGGTTTTCCTCCATGCCGGCGAGGAACACCAGGGGAAACTCCAGGCCCTTGGCGGAGTGCAGGGTCATCAGCTGGACGCTGTCCTCGTGGGCATCGGCCTGGGCATCGCCGGCATCCAGGGCGGCGTTATCCAGGAACTGCTGCAGGGGCGAGAGTTCCTCGCCCTCGGGCGCGAACTGCTTGGCGGCGCTGACCAGCTCCTCCAGGTTTTCCACCCGCGCCTGGCCTTTCTCGCCCTTTTCGTTGCGGTGGAAATCCACCAGGCCCGAGCCCTGTATCACCTGCTCGGCAATCTCCTCCAAGGCCAGCTCGTCGGTACCGCTGTCGAGCTCGTCGATCAGTACCTGGAAGCCCTCCAGGGCGGAAAGCGCCCGGGCCGGCATGAGTTTCTCATCCCGGGCAATATTGATCGCCTGCCACAGGGCGATCTCGCGCTCCCGGGCCAGCTCGCGCAGGCTGTCCACCGTTTTGCTGCCGATACCCCGGGGCGGCGTGTTGATCACCCGCTCCACCGCGGCATCGTCGCCGCGATTGAGCAGCAGACGCAGGTAGGCCAGGGCGTTGCGGATTTCCAGGCGCTCGTAGAAGCGCTGGCCGCCATAGATGCGGTAGGGCAGGCCGTGGCGGATCAGGGCTTCTTCCAGCACCCGGGACTGGGCGTTGGAGCGGTAGAGAATGGCCACCGAGCTGCGGGTGTTGCCGTCGTTGACCCAGCTCTCCGCCTGCTCGACGATGAAGCGCGCCTCGTCGTGTTCATTGTAGGCGGCGTAGAGGGCAATCGGCTCGCCGCTCTCCCCCGCCGTCCACAGTTCCTTGCCCAGGCGGCCAAAGTTGTTGGCAATCACCGCGTTGGCCGCCTGCAGTATGGTCTGGGTGGAGCGGTAGTTCTGCTCCAGTCGCACCGTGTGGGTGCCGGGGAAGTCGTCGGTAAAGCGCTGGATATTCTCGATCTTCGCCCCGCGCCAGCCGTAGATGGACTGATCGTCGTCCCCCACCGCCACTACCGGAATCTGCCCGCCGGCCAGTACCCGCAGCCAGGCGTACTGGATGGTATTGGTGTCCTGGAACTCATCCACCAGGATCTGCCGGAAGCGACCCTGGTAGTGGCGCAGCACCGCCGGGCATTTCAGCCACAGTTCGTGGGCGCGCAGCAGCAGCTCGGCGAAGTCCACCAGGCCGGCCCGCTCGCAGGCCGCCTCGTAGGCGCGGTAGACCTGCAGCATGGTCTGGCCCCAGAGGTCTCCCGGCGGCACGTCGATATGGGCCGCCCGCAGGCCCTCGTCCTTCTGCCCGTTGATGTACCACTGGGCCTGCCGCGGCGGCCAGCGGGAGTCGTCCAGGTTCAGCTCCCGGCAGATGCGCTTGACCAACCGCAGCTGGTCATCGCTGTCCAGGATCTGGAAGTTCTGCGGCAGCCCGGCATCCTTCCAGTGGGCCTTGAGCAGGCGGTGGGCCAGGCCATGGAAGGTGCCGACCCAGAGCCCGTGACCGGAGATCTGCAGCATTTCCTCGATGCGCCCGCGCATCTCCCGGGCCGCCTTGTTGGTGAAGGTCACCGCCAGAATCGACCAGGGGGAAAGGTCCTGGGCGCGGATCAGCCAGGCGATACGGTGCACCAGCACGCGGGTCTTGCCGCTGCCGGCGCCGGCCAGCACCAGCAGGTTGGGGCTGTCGTCGGCCACGGCTTCGCGCTGGGCGGGATTCAGGGGGGAAAGAATATCTGATACGTCCATGCGGGAATTCTACCGGAAGCGGGAAACAGAGGCAGGCTCCTTTTTGCATCCCGGGTGTCCACTGGGTGGCGACGCTCGGTTTCGCTGTTTGCGACCTGGCTTGGCAGGGCGATAATGGCGCGGTCCTTGCGCCCATTCGTGGAGCTACTATCATGGCAGGGCACGGCATTCGACACGCTTCACTCCACGCACCGGCGCGGGGCAGGCCTGCCGGACGCCTGGAGATGGACCGCCCGGCGACGTCCTGAACGCCCACTCAAGAGAGACCACCCGTGCCAAGGCCCAAGCGCTCCCTGTTGCGCAGCATTGCCAGCGACCTGCCCGACCTCCGCCCCTCGGAACGCAAGGTGGGGGAGCTGGTGCTCGCCAACCCGGAGGGCATCATCCACATGCGCATCGTCGACCTGGCCTCCGCCGCTGGGGTCAGTGAGCCCACCGTGGTGCGCTTCTGCCGCTCGATCGGCTGTGAGGGTTTCCAGCATTTCAAGCTGGCACTGGCGCGCAGCACCGCGCCCAACCCGAGCCACGAGCCCTTCCAGCTCAGCGAGATGGACACCGCCAGGGACTACACCTACAAGGTCTTCGACGCCACCATGGAGACCCTGAGCCGGGTGCGCGACTCCCTCGACCCCGACACCATCGAGGTCGCCGTGGACGCCCTGTGCAATGCCCGGCGGGTGGAATTCTACGGCTTCGGCGCCTCGAGCCCGGTCGCCATGGATGCCCAGCACAAGTTCTTCCGCCTGCAGATCGCCAGCGCCGCCCACTCGGACCCGCACATCCAGGCGATGTCGGCCATGTCCCTGAGCGCCGACGACGTGGTCGTGGCCATCTCCCAGACCGGCCGCAGCACCGCCCTGCTCGAGGCCATGGACCACGCCCGGGCTTCCGGCGCCGTGCTGATCGGGCTGGCCCCCGGGGACACCCCGGTCATTCGCCGTTCGACCATCGCCATTCCGATCAACGTGACCCCCACCAGTGAGGACAGTTACAGTCCCCTGCCCTCGCGCATTGCCCACCTGGCTGTGATCGACATCCTTGCGGTCGGCGTTTCCAAGACCAAGGGGGACGATGTCAGCCGCCACCTGGCCCGGCTCAATCGGGGGCTGCAGTCCCTCCGCACCCCGGATTGAGACGCGCAAGGGCATTGCCGGCCACCCTCTGGTAGACTCCCTCCAGCCACAGCAGCCCCCGCGGAGCATCGGCATGCACGACGACAAGCGCAACGACAACGAGCCCAATCCCTGGCGCGACGACCCGGACCCCGATGACCCCTGGCGCGATCGCGACAACGGCGAGGAAGGGCGCGACGATGACCTGCCCAGCTTCAGCTACCGGGACCAGGACGAAGACCCGGTGGATATCTGGGGGGAGCCCCTGAATCAGCGGAACGATGATCGCAGCGACTCGGCCGGGGAGCGTGAGCCCTCCGACCCCGACTGGGACAGCGACGACTATTCCGACGACAGCTCGCTCGATGACACCTTCGGGGACGAGGACGGCACGCGCACGGCGGAGGACCGCTCCCGTGACGACGGGCAGGGTACGCCGGTCATGACCGTCGCCGGGGGAGAAACGGATGAAGACGGGGAGCGCTGGCCACTGGCGCTGATCGCCGTGGCGGTCATTGCCCTGGTTCTCCTGGCTGCCGGCGGCTATGGCGTCATGCAGCAGCGCAGTGCCATGCAGGCCGAAATCACCGAGCTGCAGGCACGCCTGGCGGAATCCGCCACCCCCGACGAAGTGCTCGCCGCCCGCCGCGCCCTGGAAGACATGCGCGGCGAAAACACCGAGATGCGCGCCCTGGTCACCAGCCTGCGGGAAGAAAACCAGCGCCTGTCCGACACCCTCGCGGGCCTGGAACAACAGGTGGACGCCCAGCGGGAAGTCACCGACAAGGCCCGCGAGACAGCCGCCAGTACGCCACCGCGCGAGGAGAAGCCAAAATCAGCCCCGCCGGTCGCCGGTGACTGGTTCGTGAACTTCGGAGCCTATCGCGAGCAGAACCTGGCCAACGAGTGGGCGGGCAAACTGCGCAAGGACGGCAATACCGTCGTGGTCATGCCCGTCGACAGCAACGGACGCAGCCTGTACCGGGTGCGCATCACCGGGCTGGCCTCGGAAAGTGCCGCGCGCCAGTTGGCCGGCCAGCTGGAAAAGCGCTTTGACCTGGCCCCCCTCTGGGTCGGCCGGCAATGATCCGGCTTGGCAGCACCCTCGCCGACTGCTAATGTTGACGCTCATCCTGACAGGAGATAAGCACATGAAGTCCCTGAACATTCTGCTCGCAACCCTGATGCTTGGCAGCGGCGCCGCCCTGGCCGAAGACTGCAGCAAACCGGCGAGCCCCGAGCTTCCCGACGGCGCCAGCGCCAGCATGGAAGAGATGCTGGCGGGCCAGCAGGCCGTCAAGGCCTTCCAGACGGAAAACCTGGAGTACATGGATTGTCTGGAGAAGCGTTTCTCCGCCGCCAAGACCACGATTGAAGAGGGCGAGGTCGAAGGCAAGGAGGCACTGAAAGCCGTCCAGGCGGAGTACAGCGAGGCCGTGGATGCCTACAACAAGGCCGTCTCCACCGAGGAAGAGGTGGCCGGCCAGTTCAACACCGAAATCCGCGAGTACAAGGCTGCCAACCCGCAGTAAGGCTCGCGGCCGCCCTCCCGCGGAGGGCGGCACCCCCTAGCGAATTGCCGCAGCGCAGCGGGACAGCTGCTCTCGAAACAGCGCCTTCAAGACCTCCACATTGTTTACCCCACCGAAATTGGGCCGCACGATAAAGGCGATGCTCCGGTGGGGCCCCTGCTCCGCCAGGTGCACGGCCCGCAGCTCCGAATTGCCCGCCAGCAACTGGTCCAACGCCATTTCCGGGACCAGGGTGGCGCCCATGTGGCCCGCCACCATCTGGATCAGGGTATACAGGCTGGCCCCCTCAAGGGTGGCCCCCAGCTCCGATGCCCCCATGTGGCATACGGCCAGGGCGTGATCCTTGAGACAATGGCCGTCCTTGAGCAGCATCAGGCCACTGCCCTTGAGCTCCTCGCCGCTGATGCTGTCGCGCTCGGCGATCGGGCTGTCCCGGTGCACCACCAGGTAGAGATCCTCCTCCCAGAAGGGGAAGGCCAGCAGCCCCTCATGGGGGTAGGGCAATGCCAGTACCGCGGTATCCAGTTCCCCGCTGCGCACCTTGTCCACCAGCACGTGCGACTGCTCCTCGGTAATCGCCAGGCGAAACTCCGGGTAGCTGTCGCGAACCGCAGGCAGCACCTTGGGCAGCAAATAAGGCCCAATCGTGGGAATCACGCCCATGCTCATGGGGTAGCTCAGGGGCTGCTTGCCGGCCTGCGCCAGCCGGTGGATGTCATCCAGCTCGACCTTGATGGCCATGGCCCGGGCCAGAATCTGTTCCCCGACCGGCGTTACCAGCACTTTCTTGTTGTCGCGCTCGAACAGCTGGGTACCCAGCTGGCTCTCCAGTTCGGAAATGGCCGTGCTAAGGGCAGACTGGGAGATCGCACACTGCTCCGCCGCCTTCTTGAAGTGTCGGGTGTGAGCCACCGCGAGGGCGTAATTGAGCTGCTTGAGGGAGATCATGGCCGCAGGCCTCTTCCAATAAACTGAACGTGTGATTCCAATTTAATCAATTTTCAAGAAGAATAATAGCGGGCATAGTGTGTCCATCAAACGCCGGAAACGGCGACAACCACCTGAAACAGGAGAATCAACACATGGCAAACATCGGCCAATCCATCCCCGAGTTCAAGGTTCAGGCCTTCCACAACGGCGAGTTCCGCGAAGTCACCCACGAAGACGTGAAGGGCAAGTGGTCCATTTTCCTGTTCTACCCGGCGGACTTCACCTTTGTCTGTCCGACCGAACTGGAAGACATGGCCAAGTACTACGAAGAGCTGAAGGGCCTGGGCGTGGAAGTTTACTCCGTGTCCACTGACACCCACTTCAGCCACAAGGCCTGGCACGACACCAGCGAAGCCATTGGCAAGATCCAGTACCCGATGCTGGGCGACCCCACCGGCGTCGTTACCCGCGGCTTCGGCGTGATGATCGAAGAGTCCGGCTTGGCCATGCGCGGCACCTTCCTGGCTGACCCCGAAGGCGTCATCCAGGTTGCCGAAATCCACGCCGGCGGCATCGGCCGCTCCGCCAAGGACATGGTCCGCAAGGTCAAGGCTGCCCAGTACGTCGCTACCCACGACGGCGAAGTCTGCCCCGCCGCCTGGGAAGAAGGCGAGAAGACCCTGGCTCCGAGCCTGGACCTGGTCGGCAAGATCTAAGCCTTTACCGGCTTCCCCCCCCTGGTGGGTGGCTGCGGCCGCCCACCCTTTTATCCGAATTCACAAGAGGACTGCAGGATCATGTTGAGCAAAGACATCATGACCGCCCTGGAGGGCTACACCAGCAAGATGGAGCGACCGGTCGCACTGGTTCTGCAGACCGGCGAACACAGCAAGCGCGAGGAACTGGTCGAATTCCTGACCCAGTTCACCTCGGTTTCCGACAAGCTGTCCCTGGAAGAGCGCGATAGCGGCGGTACCGAACGCGGCCCGGCCCTGCGCAGCCCGATCAGCTTCCTGCTCGAGGTCGACGGCGTCGATAGCGGCATCCGCTTCTCGGGGATTCCCTCGGGCCACGAATTCAGCTCCCTGGTGCTGGCGGTGCTGCAGGCCTCGGGTACCCCGCTGAAGCTGGACGAGAGCATTCAGGCCCTGGTGCGCAAGGTGAGCGAGCCCCTGCGCTTCGAGGTTTTTGTCTCCCTGAGCTGCCACAACTGCCCCGACGTGGTGCAGGCGCTGAACCAGTTTGCACTGCTCAACGAGCACATTTCCACCGAGATGATTGACGGCGGCCTGTTCCAGCAGGAGGTCGAGGATCGCAACGTGCAGGGCGTACCGACCGTCTTCCTCAATGGCGAAGTCTTTGCCAACGGCAAGGTAGACACGGCACAGCTGTTGGACAAGCTGCTGCAGAAGTATCCGTCAATCGCCCAGGCCGGTGACGACGACAGCAGTGCCCTGCCCCTGCAGGATGTCACGGTGATCGGCGGTGGCCCCGCCGGCGTCGCCGCCGCCATCTACGCGGCACGCAAGGGCCTGGCGGTGACCGTGATCGCCGACCGCGTCGGCGGCCAGGTCAAGGACACCATGGGCATCGAGAACCTGATCTCGGTACCCAAGACCACCGGCCCCGAGCTGTCCGGCAACCTGCTTGCACACCTGCGCGAGTACCCGGTGACCCTGAAGGAACACCTGCGCGTGGACAAGGTGGAGAAAGGCGACATCAAGCGCCTGACCCTGTCCTCCGGCGAGGTGATCGAGAGTCGCACCCTGGTGATTGCCACCGGCGCCAAATGGCGCGAGCTGGGCGTGCCCGGTGAAAAGGAAAACATCGGCAACGGCGTGGCCTATTGCCCCCACTGCGACGGCCCCTTCTTCAAGGGCAAGGACGTGGCAGTGATCGGCGGCGGCAACTCCGGCATCGAGGCGGCACTGGACCTGGCGGGCATCGTCAAGTCGGTGACCGTGTTCGAGTTCCTGCCCGATCTGAAAGCCGACCAGGTATTGGTAGACCAGGCCGAGAAACGCGACAACATCACGATCCTGCGCAATGTTGCGACGCAGCAGATCGTGGCGGAGAACGGCAAAGTCAGCGCCATCGAGTACCAGGACCGGGCGAGCGGCGAAACCCACAGCCAGGCGCTGGCCGGTGTCTTCGTGCAGATCGGCCTGGTACCCAATAGCAGCTTCCTCAGGGACGTGGTGGAACTGACCCCCCACGGCGAGGTGAAGATCGACGAGCGCGGCGCCACCAGCGAGCCGGGCATCTTCGCCTGCGGCGACGTGACTACGGTGCCCTACAAGCAGATCGTCATCGCCATGGGTGAAGGCTCGAAAGCCGCGCTGAGTGCCTTTGACTACCTCTTGAAGCACGAGGTCGAGGCGCCCGAGGCAGATACTGCCGCCGCGGCCTGATCCTGGCGGGCTGTTCGGCTAGCCACATGCTTCCCCTTGCCGGGTCGGCCACTAACCAGCCGCCCCGGCTTTTTTGTGCCCCTCAGAAAACCGGTCAGCTCAAGTCAGGTCAGGGGGCCAATTCGGGTACGCGGTGAAACCAGGGCTGCGCCTGCTCCAGTTGAGCCGCCAGTTGCAACAGCAGACCATCCTCCCCGAAACGACCCGCAAACATCACCCCGACCGGCAGACCCTCGTCACTCCAGTGCAAGGGCACCGATATCGCCGGCTGTCCGGTCATGTTGTAGGGCGCGGTAAAGGCCGATGCGCGGCCCGCCTCGCGCATGAAGGGCTCATCCAGCTGACTGGGTGAAAGCACGCCCAACTCGGGTGGCACCAGGGCCATGGTGGGGCTTAAAATCAGGTCGTAATCGCGCATGAATTCGCCCAACTTGCGGCTGGCCGCATGCAGCAC
The DNA here is from genome assembly GCF_054779855.1 of Haliea atlantica. Lineage (NCBI taxonomy): Bacteria > Pseudomonadati > Pseudomonadota > Gammaproteobacteria > Cellvibrionales > Halieaceae > Haliea > Haliea atlantica. The sequence continues at coordinate 109,864 of NZ_BAAGXL010000027.1, forward strand.
GTTTCGAGCGGTGCTGTGGGACAGCGCATCCAGCTCGCGCCCTCCTTCCAGGGCGCGCAGGTTGACCGCCTCCAGATCCTCGGCACCGGCGCGCCGGCCCAGCTTGTGCTCACGGGCACTGACCTTGCCGGCAACCAGCACGTTACTGACCACATTAAAGGCGCGCCAGAGCTCGCCGGCATCCAGCTGTGGCCGGGCTTCCTCGATATGGTGCCCAAGGTCCTCGCACAGGCGCGCAGCCGCCTCTACCGCGTCCAGGCAGGCCTGGTCCACCGGCATGGGCAGCAGCGGCTCGCGCATCAGGGCAATGCGCAGCGGACGCGGTGCAATGGCCATGCTTTCCAGAAAAGCGCGCTGCGGCGATGGCGCGGCATAGGCATCACCGATCGCCGCGCCCTGGCTGATATCCAGCAGGGCTGCGCAGTCGCGCACCGAGCGGCTGACCACGTGCATGGCACTCAAGCCATCGCGGGTTTCGTACACCACAGGCCCCATGGGCACCAGACCGCGGCTGGGTTTCAGGCCCAGCAGTCCGCAGGCGGATGCGGGAATGCGGATCGAACCGCCGCCGTCGCTGGCGTGAGCGGCCGAGACAATGCCGGCAGCCACTGCGGCGGCCGAGCCACCCGAGGAACCACCGGCACTGCGGGCGAGGTCCCAGGGATTGCGCGTTTCGCCAAACAGTGCACTTTCGCTGCTGGGGGAGCTGCCGAATTCCGGGCTGTGGGTCTTGCCGAAGAGGGTCAGGCCCGCCTGCTTGTAGCGCGCCACCAGGGTGCTGTCGTAGTCGAAACGCTGGTCGCGGAAAAAGCGCGAACCCTCGGTGGTTACCGTGTCCTTGAGGGCAATGCCGAGATCCTTGAGCAGGAAAGGCACGCCCTGGAACGGGCCGGAGGGCAGGCCGCGCCTGACCTGCTCTCGCGCCAGCTCGTAGTGCTTGAGCACCACGGCATTGATGATCGGATTGACGGCCTCGGTACGCGCAATGGCCAATTCCAGCAGTTCCATCGGCGAGGCGTCACCGCGGCGCACCAGCTCGGCGAGCCCCAGGGCATCGTGGCTGCGGTACTCCTCGAAGGGCGTGGACGTGGTTTGCGCGACACCAGCTCGGGGCAAGAGACCGCTGGCCAGGGCCAGGGAACCCAGCTGGGTGAAGTGGCGACGGGACAAACTCATGACTGGCTCCTTACAGCCACGGCAGAGCGCAGCTTGTTATGCTTTGCTGCGACCTTAGCCCACTATGCCGTCGCCGCGCCACAGACGAAGACCAAGCATCCATACTGCGGGCAGGCGAGCAAGCGATCAGTCCGCCCGCCGTCGCCACATCAGCGTGACCACTGTCGCCAACACCCCCAACAGCAGACAGCCCAGCACCAGCACCACCCCCGGCCACTGGCGCCATTGCCAGGCCAGGCCCGCCAGCATCGGTGGCAGGCTGGCGCCGAGGTAATAAGCGGTGAGATACAGCGCGGACGCCAGTGCCCGCCACGGCCCCGCGCAGCTCCCTACCCAGGCGCTGGCGGTCGCGTGGACGGCAAAGAAACCAATGGTCATAAGGGCCACGCCGATAACCACCCAGGCAAGGCTCAGCGACAAACTGAGCGCCAGGCCGCACCCCATCAGCAGGGTCATACCCAGGGCAACATGCCCCGGCGAGTAGCGCTCCGCGAGACGCCCGGACAGGGTCGATGACCCGGTCCCCAGGGCGTAGAGGAGGAACAGCGCGCCAATCAAGGTTTCCGGCAGCGAGAAGGGCGGTGCCGAGAGACGAAAAGCCAGGTAATTGTAGAAAGCCACGAAGGCGCCCATCAGTAGAAACGCGACCAGAAACAGGCCGGGCAGCACTGCATCGGTCAACAGCGCCCGCAGGTCGGTGAGCATCGCGCGCGGATGCAGGGACCGGGGGCGGAACTGCCGCGCCGGAGGCAGCAGACGCCAGAAGCCCACGGCCACCGCGGCACCCAATACACCGAGCACCGCGAAGGCCACATGCCAGCCGGCGAAGTCCGCGAGCAGTGCCGCCAGGAAGCGTCCGGACATGCCGCCCAAGGCATTGCCCGCGATATACAAGCCCATGGCCCGCGCGCGAGCCAGTGGCGCCATTTCATCGCCGAGCCAGGCCATGGCTGCCGCCGGCAGCCCCGCGGCGGCCACACCCGAGAGGGCACGCAACCACAGCACCTGGGAAAACGTTTCCGCCAGCGGCAGCAACAGGGTAAACAGCGCCGCGAGAACCAGCGAGGCCTTCATCAGGCGATCGCGCCCAAAGCGATCCGCCAGCAGACTGGCGGGGATCAGCATCAGCGCCAGAGCGGCCGCCGCCGCCGAGATCAACAGGCTGGCAGCTGCGGCGGACACCGCAAACTCCTGGGCAAAACGCGGCAACAGCGGCTGCGGACCGTAGAGCAGGACAAAGGTGGCCCAGCCGCCGAGGAACAAGGCCAGGTTGGCGCGACGGTAAGCTGGCGTGCCGGGCTGAAGATGGGCGGGTTCGCTCATCCCCACAGGTTCAGATGATCGCGCAGATCCCCCTGCAGATCGAACAGCGTGTAGTCCCGGTAGGAAAAGCGCCAGACGCCCAGCACGCGTTCAAACTCGTCGTGATAACGACCGGCCCCAATCACCTGTAACGGCAGGGTGTCAGTCGCTTGAAGCACAGTGTAGTAGGAACGGCAGGTGGCCCGTCCGGCGGTTTCGTTGATCTCCAGGATCGGGTTGGTAATCACATGCTTGGTGCGCGGCGTGCCGCAGGGGTGGATTCTCACGTGCCGATCCCACAGCGCCAGCATTCCCGCCTCGTCCAGCAGCTCACCCTGCTCGCCAGCCTTGACCCGGGCGTGGCGAAACAGCGCGGCGACCGCGGGCAGGTCCCCGCTGTCCATCAATTCGGCGTAGCGATATAGGAGATTGGTGATTTCCAGTGCGTGGTTTGGCATGCGGGGCTCCTTCTTGAAAACACGACTACCTGCTCACTCCATGACGACCCTTCAACGACAGCTGACAGGGCGTGTATCCCGGCTTCGGCCTGCTCGTCCGGATATCGGCCGTAGCGGATACTACCAACGAACCGTCAAGTACGTCCGCGCAGTGTAAACAAACCTTCACCTCCCCGTCGCATGGCCTTCACATGCTTCCCCTAACCTCGCCGTGCCCGATAAACAGGTCGCAGGCCTGTCAGGAATCACTCCCACCCGTACAAGGATGCACCTCCATGAAGCTGTCCACGCGCGCGCAACGCTCTTCCACATCACTGATTACTGCAGGCCTGTTGCTGGCGGCCACCGGCTCACAGGCGCTGGCACAGGGCACCGTGCTGGAGGAAACCGTGGTTACCGCACAAAAGCGCGAACAGAGTCTGCAGGATATCGCCGCCGCGGTAAGCAATCTTTCCGGCGAGGATTTTGACGTACTGAATATCAGCAATCCCTTCGACTTCAGCGAGCAGATCCCCGGCCTGGTGGCCACCAACGTGCAGGGCTACCGGCGCACCTTCACGATTCGCGGCATTGGTAACGAGCTGCCCGATAACGCTGCCACCAAGCCTGGCGTGGCCTATCACGTGGACGGCGTCTTTATGTCCAACGACTTCGCCCTGTTCCAGGACCTGGTAGATGTGGAGCGGGTCGAGGTCATCCGCGGCCCCGACGGGACCATCTACGGCAACAGCTCCTCCGGTGGTGCCGTCAACGTGATCACCCGACGCCCCGATACCGAGGTCGCAGAGGGCTTCATCGACGGCGAGGTGGGCAGCTACTCCACCAACAACGTCCGCGGTAGCTTTAACCTGCCGATCAGTGACAGTGTCGCGGTTCGGGTCTCCGCCTCACAGCGCAGCCGTGACGGCTTCACCAAGAATGTTCCCAACCCGGAGGCCAGTCCAGACAACGTAGCCGGGGCCTTCAATGACCTTGACGACGAAAACAATACCTCCCTGAACGCGCAGCTACTGTGGCAGGTGACGCCCGACTTCTCGACGCGCCTGTCGGTGCAGGACTTCGACATGGACACCAATGGCCCGGCTCTCAAGGGCGGTTTCGACACCGTCTCAAGCGACAAGCGCGTGGTCTCCCACGACACCACCGAGTTCTTCCAGGTGGAGAACACGATTGCCAGCCTGATTCTTGAGTGGCAGGCGAAGGCCTTTGATGTGAAGGGCCTGTTCAGCCATCAGGATTATCGGATGAATCGCCGTCTGGATGCCGACCGCTCTTCGCTCACCGCCAATGACCCGGCCCCGCTGCCGATTCCCGAAAGCGGCGAGATCACCCTGCTGGGCCAGTTGCCGATTCGCCAGCATGTGGGCGGCCTGACCCAGGAAGACGAAACACTGACCGCCGAGATCAATATCAGCTCCAGCGCGGACAGCGACAGCCGCCTGAGCTGGCTACTGGGTGCCTTCTACCTGGACACCGAGGTCGAGAGCAACACCCGCAACTTCGTTGACAATGATCGCGACGGCCTGCCGGTGAACATACGCGACCTCGGCTTCATCAACCCGGATACCGATTTCCAGAATTCGGATATCCGTGCCTTCGAGTCTACCGCAGTATTCGGTCAGCTCAGTTACGCCGTAACTGACCGCCTGACACTGACAGGTGGCGCGCGCTGGACCGAAAATACCTTCGAAGATCTACGCTGCAATATCTTCAGTGGCTGCCTGACCAACGACGGACGCGTGGGCACGCCCTCTCGTCCGTCCGAGGACAACGACAACGTGACCTGGAAAATTGCCGCCGACTACGCCTGGAGTGATGACAACATGGTCTACCTCTCGGCCGCCACCGGCATCAAGCCCGCCGCCTCCAACAATGGTTTCGTAGCAGATGAAAACGGCACCGGTTTCTTCCCGGAGATCTTCGAGGAAGAGGAAGTCACTGCGTGGGAGCTGGGCTCGAAAAACTATTTTCTCGATCGTCGCCTGCAGGTCAACCTGGCCGCCTACTACTATGACATCGAGAACTACCTGTTCAACTCCGCGGGCCTCAACCTGACCGGCAATGGCGTGAGCGGCGGTAGCAACCTGCCGGAATCCGAGGTGCTGGGCATCGAGATAGAGTCGGTGGCGCGTATCACCGACCGCCTGACCCTGGACATCAGCCTGTCCGCCGCCGAATCGGAGATCAAGGAAGGCCGCATGGCGCTGGACCGCGCCGAGCAGGTCAACCAGACCGCCGGCCTGACCGACCCGGCGGAAATCGAAGCCACCATCCGCTCCCTGGCGGTGGATCTTAGCGGCAACGAGCTGCCGAAAATTCCCGAAGTGGTGGCCAACGTACGTCTGACCTGGGACCAGCCCATTGCGACCGACCAGGTCCAAGGCAACCTGATCACCAGCCTGAGCTGGAGCCACCGCGGCGAGTACTACAACCGGGTATTCAACTCGACACGGGACGTGGTGGAGTCCTACGACCTGGCCCATTTGAACTTCCGCTTCCTCCCCTCCGACAGTGCCTGGGACTTCCAGCTCAACATCCAGAACCTGTTCGATAGCGATGAAGTCAGCTCGGTACACACCGACGATTTCTTCCAGGGGGTCACCAGCTTCCAGCTGCTGCCGCCGCGAGTGATCACCCTGGGTGCGCGCTATCAGTTCTGAGGAAGGGTCATGACGGAAGACTCCACGCACGCCGGCTGGTCCCGCCGCCGCCTGCTGCAAGCGGGTTCTGCCGGTGCGCTGGCACCGGCGCTGGTACGCAGAGCCTATGGACGCGGCGAGGGGAGACCTCGAGTGGACTGGGGGTCCCAGGTAGGCGATGTGCGATCGGACAGCGCACTCATCTGGTCGCGCACAGACCGCGATGCGCGTATGCAGCTGCGGTGGTCCACCCGCCCGGACCTGGCGGACGCCGTGCACGGCCCTTGGGTACACGCCCTGCAGGATCGCGACCACACGGCAAAACTGCTGCTAAACGGCCTACCGGCCGGCGAGCGTATCTACTATGAGATCGTGTTCACTGACCTGGCAGACCTGAAAATCCACAGCGAACCCCTGCGCGGGAGCTTCCGCACCGCGCCCGCAAGTGCCGAGCGGAATGTCCGCTTCCTCTGGTCCGGCGACACCGCCGGCCAGGGCTGGGGCATCAACCCTGACTTTGGCGGCATGCGTATCTACAACAGTATGCACGCGCTGCAACCGGACTTCTTCATCCACTGTGGGGATACTGTCTACGCCGACAGCCCCATCGGAGAAAGCGTGCAGCTGCCTGACGGGACCAGCTGGCGCAACCTGGTCACACCGGAGAAGAGCAAGGTTGCCGAGAGCCTCGACGAATTCCGCGGCCAGTTTCGCTATAACCTGCTGGATGCGCCCCTGCGGCGCTTCAATGCCGAGGTGCCCATGTATGCCCAGTGGGACGACCACGAGGTCACCAACAACTGGTACTGGGAACTGCGCCGGGATAACGACCCGCGCTACCGCGAGGGCTCAGTTGCGCGTCTCGCCGCCCGAGCCATGCGCGCCTTTCAGGAGTACATGCCGGTGCGCCAACACCCGCTGAATCCGGAGCGCATCCACGACCACTTCAGCCACGGGCCACTACTGGACGTGTTCCGTATCGACCTACGGGCCTGGCGCGGCCCCAACAGCGACGAGCAGCCAAGGGAACTGTCGCCGGAGTTTCGCATTCTCGGACAGGCGCAGATGGCTTGGCTGAAACAATCACTGCGACAGTCCACCGCCACCTGGAAGGTCATTGCCTCGAGTATGCCCCTGGGCCTGGTTGTCTACGACAACTGGGAACATGCCCGCGGTGCCGAGGCTATCGCTCTACGGGACGGGCCTGCCGCAGGACGGGAACTGGAAATTGCGGAGCTGCTCACCTTTATTCGCGATGAAAAAATCGCCAATGTGGTATGGCTAACGGCGGACGTGCACTACACTGCCGCCCACTATTACGATCCGGAAAAAGCGCAGTACCCGCATTTTTCACCCTTCTGGGAATTTGTCAGCGGCCCCCTGAACGCCGGTACCTTCGGACCCAATCCCCTGGACAATACCTTCGGCCCCCAGCTGATCTACCGCAAGGCCCCCGAGGACGGTCGCGTCAACCTGTCCCCCCTGGAAGGTATGCAGTTTTTCGGTCAGGTGGATATAGACACCGAGAGTCGTGCGATGACAGTGACGCTGAAGGACTTGGAGGGAGAGACGCTCTTCACACAGCTATTGCGGCCCGAAGGCGAGATGCCAACAACCTGAGCTGTCTGGTAACCACGACCTGCTCGGAGTTCTCGGCGCCCGCTGCGACGTCAGTTAGTCAGGCCCGTTTGGTAAATTCGGACTTGAGTTTCATCGGCCCGATGCCATCGATCTTGCAGTCGATATTGTGGTCGCCTTCCACCAGGCGGATATTTTTCACCTTGGTGCCGACCTTCACCACCTGAGAGGAGCCCTTGATCTTGAGGTCCTTGATCACCGTGATGGTATCGCCATCGCTCAGGGGGGTGCCATGGGCGTCCAGCACCTGCAGGGCGTCGTCGTTCGCGGATTCTTCACCGGGGCGCCACTCGTGGCCGCATTCCGGACAAACCAGCATCTCGCCGTCCTGGTAGGCATAGGGGGACTGGCACTGGGGACAGGGGGGCAATTCACTCATGACAGGACTCTCGGCATTTACGGTTCAGGTTCTGCACGCACTGCGCTCAGCCCCTTCCAGTCTTCCAGGTCCAGGGCCGGCTGCTCCGCGCGGAAGCGAGCATACAGGGCAATGCCCGTGGCGTCTTCAAGGATGTCCACCTGCAGCCCCTGTTCGTGCAGCATAGCCTCGTTACCGGAGGCATTGCTCACATCACCAACCACCACGCGGGAAAAGCCGCGCATGTAGAGCAAGGTCGCACACACAGTGCAAGGGCTCAGGGAGGTATACAGGGTGGCACGGCTGAAATCCTGGCGCCCGGCGTCGCGAATCGCCGCGGTTTCACCGTGGTTGTAGGGGTGATTTTCCTGCACCAGGGTATTGTGACCCTTGCCGACAATCCAGCCGGTGTCGTGGCTGACAATCACTGCGCCGATTGGGCAACCACCCTCATGGTAACTTTTTTGCGCGAGCAACACGGCAATGCGCATGAAATCGGCGTCCGTCAGTCCCCGTGCAAAGCCCTCGTCCATCAGCACCGGCAGGCTGCGGGTGGGCATGTGGGCAATGGCCGTGAGCGCCGCGTCCGTAACGGGCATGCCTTGTGTGAGCAGTGAGGTCATGGCGACAGTTCCTTACATGAAGCTGGGGCGATTGCCGATCACGGCAGCCTGCTCCAGCGCGACGATCTCCGCCTCGTCGAGGCCAAGCAGGTCCCGAAGGATCTCCCGGTTGTGCTCCCCCAGCAAAGGTGCCGGACGCTTCACCGGCAGGTATTCCCCATCCAGGCGGAAGGGAAAGCTCGGGTAGTCCAAGTTACCCACCACCGCGTGCCGCAGCCGCTGGAAAAAGCCGGTCTCGCTGAGTTGGGGGTGGCGGTTGAGATCTCGGACGTTGTGCAGGAAGGCGGCCGGCACACCGTTGTCAGCCAGGCGTTCGGCCAGTTCGGCTGCCGGAAAGCCGGCGCACCAGTCCAACAGCACGGCCTCGATCTCATCCTCGCGGGCACGGCGTTCGGCGGGCTCCTCGAGTCCGGGGTCCTGCAGCGCCGGTTCCTCCAGAAGCGCCACCAGTGCGCGCCAATGTTGCGGGCGTGACACCGAAACTGCCAGCCACTCGCCATCGCTACCCTGGAATACACCCTGGGGCGTGGCCTGGGGCATGCGGTTGCCATTGCGCTCGAGCAGTGTCCCATAGGCCGAGTACTCCAGTACCTGCTCCGCGGCGATGGCGAGCCCCGCCTCCACCAGGGGTACCTCGACCAGCTGGCCACCGTGGCCCTGGTCACGCAGACGCAGCGCCCCCAGGGTGGCAAAAACCGCGTTCATCCCCCCGAGCGGGTCGACGCATCCCCGCGGCACCAGCGGTGAACGGTCCGCATAGCCCGTCAGCCAGGCCAAACCCGAGATCTGTTCAATAGTCATGGCGAAACCCGTGCGGTCACGCCAGGGGCCCTCCAGGCCGAAAGCCGGCATACGCACCATGATCGCCTCCGGGTTGAGGGCGTGAATCGCCTCCCAGCCCAGACCGAAGTTCTCCATGACGCGCGGGGAGAAGTTTTCGATCACGATATCCGCGTCGCGAATCAGGCGACGCGCCAAGTCCAGGCCGGCCTCGCTCTCCAGATCCAGGGTGACATCTCGCTTGTTGGTATTGGCGCCGTGGGTAATACAGGAAAGTTCCCAAAGGGGGCGCTCGTCCGGCGGCATGCCCGCGGCAAAGCGCATGCCGTCAGGGCGCTGGATCGACTCAACCTTGATCACATCGGCACCGAGCGCGGCGAACAGCGCGCTGGCGAAGGGTCCCGCCCAGAAAGCGGTGAAATCGACGACACGCAGGCCTTCGAGGGGGCCGGTCGGCGGAGGACTGCCAGTCGTTGTCGCCGCCTTAGCGTCTCGGGCTGACATCGGTGGATCATCACGCTCGCCCCAACCGGCGGACTCGCCCAGCTGGGGTGCCGGTGCCGGCTCACGCAAGCTAGCGGCGGAGAAATGATACGGGGATCGCGACTGGCGGAAACCAGCGGGATTTTCCGGGTAGAGGCCCCGCTCTCGCATGTGTGCCATGGCCAGCACCTCGCGGCCATTGCCAATGGGGGCGGCGGGAATCCGTCGGCGGCCGGCTTCCTCGAGGATCTCCGCAACCGTCTGTGAGCGCGTCCAGGCCTCGATTTTCGGACCCACCTGGTCCAGGTTGAGATAGCGCAGGTAGCTGCTGGCCATCTGCGGGTCCTCACCCAATTCGGGATGACCGATCATGTCGGCAAAGGCCTGCCACTGCTGGGCGGTGATGGTGCAGACCCCCGCCCAGCCATCCGCCGCGGGCTCGATCGAGGGGATCTCCACCGAGCGCGGAACCGGTACGTCGGGCTCCAGCTGGCTGTGAATGAACTGGTAGGGCTGCAGGCAGAGGAGGAGCGTTTCGAACAGTGATACCTCAGCCCGGTGCCCCTGCCCGGAGCGTTGCCCCGAGAACCAGCTCACCAGCGCTGAGACCGCCGCCATGGTGCCGCCCAGGTACTCGCCGATCTGGCCGCCCGCCCCCAGGGGGGCACGATCGGCGTAGCCGCGGTAGGCGGTACTGCCCACCTCTGCCTGTAAGGTGAATTCGTTTGCCGCGCGAGCAGAAAACGGGCCCTGCGGGCCCCAATTGGACAGCTCGGTGACACAGAGTCCCGGGCAGTCATCCTGCAGACTCCGGAGCCAGTGCTGTAAATCCGGCTCCGCTTCCCTCAGGTCAATCAAGAGCAGGTCGGCACCCCGACATAGTGCCCGAAAAGCCTCGCGGCCAGACTCTGACTGCAAGTCCAGCGCGCGGCTCTGCTTGTTGCCATTCAGGTAGTGAAACAGCGCCCCGGTTTCCCCCGCGGCGAGCGGGGCCGACTGGCCCAACTCGGCGGAGGCCTTCCAGCGTCGCAGCGGATCGCCGCCGGGTGGCTCCACCTTGATGACATCGGCACCGGCGTCGGCGAAGAGCTTGCCACTCCAGGCGCCGGCTATGGCGTCGCTCAGCTCGAGGACACGGATGCCGGCGAGGGGAAACGGTGCGTCGGGTGTTGCAGCTGATGCGGGCATTATTGTTGTTCCCTGCTCTAGTCACGCTATGGTGTTCCGCGGGGATCAACGATGCAAGAGCACAGTGCAGCTGCAGATGGCCAAATGACTGTTACCTGAGAGCGAAGTTAAGGCTCTGTTATTCGGGTGCTATCAACAACGCCGATCTCAACACCTCCATCCGCTCGTGGCTAAGACCCATTACATCCCGTAAATAGATAGCAATACTGCCATAATCCTGCTTTATTCCCTCCAGCGCGGATCGGATGTATTCGGAATCGGTTGCCTGCAAATCCGGTTGATTCACCAGCTCTTCGGGATACGCGTCGGTTTCAAGGTCGGATACCGGGTCCATTTCGCTCATGGTGTAGTCGGCCACGACCTGCTCCTCGGTCACACCCAGCGCCAGCAACACCAGTGCCGCTGCGATACCCGTGCGATCCTTGCCCGCCGTGCAGTGAAAAAGCACCGGCTCGTTCGGATGCTCTACGAGGCTGTCAAACAGTGCCCGAAAAGCTGGCGCATAGTGCTGTCCCATCTTGGCATAGCTGCTGATGATAAGGTTCCGCCAGTCGACCGCTTCACCCACCCGGGCTCGTTCAGCCAACCTGGATAGTGCGGCAAAACTATCCGCCGAATTACCCCCCTGGCAGTCTTCAATCTGCTGCCAGCCCGGCAAATCCGGGTCGGGTTTGTCGAGTCGTTCGGCGGCAGAGCGGAAATCACAGACCCGGGCAATGCCAAGATCCTGTAAGCTCATCTTCTGCTCAGAAGAGAGGTCACTCAGGTAGCCGGAACGGAAGAGCTGGCCCGGCTTTACGCGTGCACCGTCCGATGTCGTATAACCCCCCAGATCGCGGAGGTTACGCCCCCGAATCTCCGGCACGTGGCGCGGGCCGAGGACGAGCTCACGCCCGTCCTCATAGACCACGCGATACCAACCGCGATCCTCCGAATGCACATCAGAAACCAGCAATCCTGCCGCACTGGGCTTCCATCCGCCCACCCGCCTGTTGACCTGATCCGGTGACTCGCCTGCATAAAGAGCGCTGACATCCTCCGTGGCTGGTGCGACCACAACAGCACGCACAGGCGCATCACTGACCACCGAGAAAGCCGCACCGTTCTCTGCTCTACCTTCCATGATTGCAGTGAGGGACACACCCAACAGGGCGGAAAGACGCACAGCTCGTAAACACGAAATCTTCATGATCAACCTCCTAGAGTTCGTGCGTCAGGGTCACGCCATAGGTACGTGGTTCACTAAAGAACCGCTGACCGGCGCCAAAACTTGCCCCCAGGGAGAATCCCGCCCGGTAGTAGACCTCATCGGTAAGATTCTTGCCCCACAGCTGAAGGCGCGTGCGATCTTCATTGAAGGCAAACAACAGTGAGGCATTCACAATATCGGTATCCTCCCGCCGTAAGGCTTCGGTATTTTCCACATCGTTGTAATAGCCATCGGTATAGCTATAGTCGATACGGAAACGACTTTCGTACAGTCCGGGCAATTCGAGGGGAAGCTTCCAGTCGGTCGACAGTTTGAGACTGTTTTCAGGCGTGTTGGCAAACTCCAGGTAGGTCAGGTCTTCGACCAGACCACTCGTGGGATTTAGCGTCGCGTACTCCTCGTATTCAGCGCTGGTATAGCCATAACCCAGAGAGATACGCCAGTTTTCAGTGACCAATGCTTCGATGTCCAGTTCCACACCTTCGATCACGGATTCACCGGCATTGCGGATGATCGACAGCGGTGTGCCGGAGTCGGACACCTGGACATTATTCAACTGCATGTCCTCATAGTCAGAGCGGAAAAGCGCTAGATTCGCTGTCAGCCGATCCTCTAGCCAGCGGCTTTTGATCCCGATCTCATAACTATCGACCGTCTCCTCATCGTAGGGTTCAAGTGATTCCGGCTGGCTGACATCCGGGCGCGCGTTGAAGCCACCCGACTTGAAGCCTTGGGATAGGCTAAGGTAGGCCATGACGGATTCTGTCGGGTGCCACGCCAGGTTGAGCATGGGTGTCACGGCGCTGAAGGTGTCGCTCACCGCAACATTATCTGTCAGGTCGCCCGACGGAAGCAGAACCTCCTGGTTGGCAAAGCCTCGATCCTCATAGGTGTAGCGAAGCCCACCCGTAAGTACCCATTGTTCGGCCAACTGGTAGCTGGCCTGCCCGTAGAGCGCATAGCTCTCGGTTTCTGAATAGCGAATACGCTCACTGAATTGATTGAGCAGGAAGAAATCCGTAAACGCCGGGCGTTCCACCTCCTCGGAGAACATATACAGACCCATTGTCCACTGCAGGTCGCCACCAAGAGTGTCTCCGGTTAACTGGAACTCCTGGCTGTACTGCTCCTGCCAGCTAGCGTCATTGCGGCTGTGATAGACGGGAAGGGGGGAGCTATCGAAGTCCTCGTCCAGTGCCCACTCCAGGCGGCGGAAGGACGTGATTGATTTGAGGGTCGCAGTGTCGGACAGCGCCCATTCCAGACTGGCCGCCATTCCCCACTCGTCAGTATCATCCCGGCTCGAACTATCCAAAGCAAAGCGGAGGTCACCAAGCGACTCTGTTTCGGCACACGCATCGGCGTATCCCAGGCCAAGAACTCGATCCGCCAGCTGCATAAGCGGCGCATTGCGGTCTTCCAATACACACTGTCCACCACTAGATTCCTGACGTCGTTTCGACCAGTCCAGCGACAAATCCACCGTGACATTATCACTTGGCAACCAACGCAGATCACCCCGCAGCCCGAGATAGTTCTTATCATCCCATTTTTCACCGTTGGCGACATTGGTCGTGAAACCATCCCGGTCCGTGTATCCCACTGAGAGCCGGCTATAGAGTGTGTCCTCTATCAGCGGGAGGTCGGCGACGACCCCAGTATCCACCAGGCTGTAATTACCTGTGCCGACCCTGACCTTCAGGCCAGCTTTTTCGGAGGGTTTCGAGGGAACGATATTCACTGCACCACCAATGGTGTTGCGGCCGTAAAGCGTGCCCTGTGGCCCACGCAGTACTTCAATCCGCTCAATGTCCAGCAGGTCCAGCATGCCTCCCTGCATGCGAGCGAGATAAACACCATTGATATAGAGGCCCACGCCCGGGTCCAGCGTGATGGAACGGTCCCCCTGTCCCACACCGCGGATAAACACCCCCGCATTATTGCGGCTGATGCTGCCCTTCACGCTGAGATTGGGCACTGCCCCTTCAAGGTCGGATAGCGTCGTGATATTTCGTCGCTCCAGCTCCATGGCTCCAAGGGCTTTGATCGACATCGGTGCATCCTGCAAGGATTCTTCGCGCTTACGCGCGGTTACCACGACTTCCTCAAGAGCAGGCTGCGCCAGCAGGGGTTCTGACCCTAGCAATACACCCATCGTGGCAGCGGTTATGGCGGTTGTCAGGCTGTTGCGATGCTGTGAGTTCATCATTGCTATCCCATATTGTGGTTGTTTTACTACATTGTAGTTTATCTACCACATTGAAGCTTTGAGGTTGGTATGTCAATATCCTCGGGTGAAATCCGAGGACCCTTCAGGAAATGCTTGAACTCACCAAGTCCGAACTATCGGTACTGCAGGAGCTGTGGAAAGATACGCCGCTTAGTGTCCGTGAAGTACACGACCGCATGGCCAATGGCTGGGCTTACAACACCACAAAGACCGTCATGGACCGCATGACCCAAAAAGGGCTTCTGGAGCGAACCCAGGTTCACGGGGTATTTGTCTACCATGCCCAGGTAAGCCGGGCACAGGGGCTCGCAAGCTGGGTACGCTTTTTCGCTGACCGAGTGCTGGAGCTCGATGACCGAGCCGTGGTCAATCTGTTTGCAGACAGCAAGCTCTACTCGGAACGAGAACTCGAAGAATTACAGCAACTTCTGGACAGGCACCAGCCCGAAAGCGACTGAGGCAAATGATCGGCCTGAGCTATCACCTCGAGAACATCAGCTTCCTGATGGGAGCCGTAGCACGACATCAGCTGCTCACATCCATGCTGGGTCTTGCGGTGATCGTCGCACTGTCCTGGTTTTGGCGACAACGTTCACCGAGAGTGAGGTTTTCAATCTGGATGACCTTTCTGGTGTGGCTGATTCTCACCGGCGTGCTTAAACCCGGTTTCGGTCTACCCATCCACAGCCCAAACGGTCCGAGCTGGCTAACAGCCCTGGCAAGCCATCCCTGCGACACGCCCATCTACGAGCGCTTTAGTAACGCCCTGCCGGGTCCTCCCCTTCTGTCCTGGCAAGGGTTGCTGGTCTTAATCTGGGCAGCAACGGCGATCGCACTCTGCTTTCGCCACCTTCAACGCAGATCTCACTTCCGGAAAGTCGTAAAAGCGTCAAAACCTGTCACCAATCCTTGCTTGCATGAGTGCCTGGAACATTGGCAAAAACAGTGGGGATTGGGTCGGGAGGTGTCCCTGCTGCAAACCAGTGAGGTTACATGCGCCTTCACCATGGGCCTTCACCGGCCCGTCATTGTACTTCCCGAGTCCCTGCTCAATAAGCTCTCCAATGCCGACCTGGAAGCAGTCATACTCCACGAACTCGCCCATGTAAGGCGACTGGATGACTTGTGGCTTCGCCTGCAGCAAATAGCTCAGTCGTTGTTTTTCTTTTGTCCCTCCACCTGGTTCCTCGGGCGCCGCCTGTACCAACTGCGCGAGCACTGCTGCGACCTGTTGGCCGCAAATACGCTTGGCGCAAAACGTTATGGCAGCGCATTACTGAACGTCGCCAGAATCCAGTCTTCCCGCAGAGGCCCCCCGCCGGCCCTGGCATTGACTGGACACCGCAATTTCCTGGAACAACGCATTCGGATCTTGGTCCACCCACCAGGGCAGAGTTCTTCCTGGCTTCCGATTGTGGTGACGACCATAGTGCTTACTCTGCTCTCGCTCCTCACTGCCTTTCGACCAGTAAGTGCAGATATCCTGCCCCGCTCGGAAAGTCTGCGTATTCTTGATGAACTACGGCCAGTCTCGCCCTTGCAAACCAGTTTTATTGCCAAAGGTTTCCTGGGCGGAGACACTGCATCATGCTGGTTACCGATCGTTGCAAATTATCCGCACCCCGCCCTGGACTTACAGTCTAGCGAGCCCGGCCAAGTGCGGGCGGTAGCCGAAGGTATAGTTGAGTCCGTGGTTCGCGGTATTGGAAGCTATACAGGCATGATCATCATTGTCCGCCATGCCAATAATGTTTTTTCAAGCTACGCCCACCTCAATAGCAGCGACGTGCAGAAGGGAGATGCCGTAAGCCAGGGTGATGCTCTTGGCGACCTTCCAGGAGGGCAAAATCTGCACTTCGAGATGTATCGCGGAAGCAAGAAAGTAGACCTCTCCAGCATGGAAAAGACCGTGGGAGAAAGGTTTCGAGAAACTCCCTCTCTGAGACACCCCCGGGATCATACAGCTCACTAACCCGGCAAGTCCGTCACCGCCCCCGTCGACGCCGAGCTGACCGTCCTGACGTACTTTGCCAGGACACCCCGGGTGAATCGCGGTTCCGGCTGCCGCCAGGCCTGGCGCCGACGCACCAGCTCATCATCGCTCAGATCCACGTCGATGGTGTCGGCCTCGGCATCGATGGTAATCCGATCACCGTCCTCGACCAGAGCCAGTGGACCACCATCAAAGGCTTCCGGCGTGACGTGACCCACGACAAAGCCGTGGCTGCCGCCCGAGAAGCGTCCATCGGTGATCAGCGCCACCTCACTGCCCAGGCCGCGGCCCATGATGGCCGACGTCGGGGTCAGCATTTCCCGCATGCCCGGCCCACCGCGTGGGCCTTCGTAGCGAATCACCACCACGTCGCCCGCCACCACTGTGCCATCGTTGATACGCTGCTGGGCCTCCTCCTCGGAGGCGAATACCCGTGCACTGCCCGAAAAGCGCGTGCCCTCCTTGCCGGTGATCTTGGCCACCGCGCCCTCCGGCGCCAGGTTGCCGTAGAGAATGCGCAGGTGGCTCTCCGCTTTCAGTGGCCGATCGATGGGCGCGATAATCTGCTGATCCTGTGGATAGGGCGCCACCCCGGCCAGATTCTCCGCGAGGGTACGGCCGGTCACCGTGAGGCAGTCACCGTGCAGCATTCCCGCGTCCAGCAGGGTCTTCATCAAGGGCTGGATGCCGCCGATCGCCACCAGCTCGCTCATCATGTACTTGCCACTGGGACGCAGGTCAGCCAGTACCGGTACGCGCCGGCCGATCCGGGTGAAATCAGCGAGGGTAAGATCAACACCGACTGTACTGGCCATGGCAATCAGATGCAGTACCGCATTGGTGGAACCGCCGAGCGCGATCACCACAGTAATGGCATTCTCGAAAGCCTCCCGGGTCATGATATCCGAGGGCTTGATGTCCTGGGCCAGCAGTTGCAGGACCGCGGCGCCGGCCGCTTCGCAGTCGTCGCGCTTGACCTGTGAAACCGCATTTTGCGCCGAGCTGCCCGGCAGGCTCATGCCCAGAGCCTCGATGGCCGAGGCCATGGTATTGGCGGTATACATGCCGCCGCAGGAGCCGGGACCGGGAATCGCGGTCTCCTCGATCTGTTTGACCGCCAGCAGGTCGAGATCACCGCGACTGTGGGCGCCCACCGCCTCGAAAACCGAGATGATGTCGGTGCGCCCCTCACCCGGGAGAATCGTGCCACCATAGACGAAGACGCTCGGCCGGTTCAGGCGCGCCAGTCCCATCAGGCAACCGGGCATGTTCTTGTCGCAACCGCCAATGGCCACCAGCCCGTCAAAACCCTCGCAGCCGGCCACGGTCTCGATGGAATCGGCTATCACCTCCCGCGACACCAGCGAATACTTCATGCCCTGGGTGCCGTTGGCTATGCCATCGGAGATGGTAATGGTGTTGAAGATTACCGCCTTGCCACCGGCGACGTCGGCGCCGCGACTGGCGCACTGGGCGAGCTCATCTATATGGCTGTTGCAAGGCGTGACATTGCTCCAGGTGGAGGCGATGCCGACCTGTGGTTTGGCGAAGTCTTCATCGCTGAAACCCACGGCGCGCAGCATGGCGCGGCTGGCGGACTTGCCAATGCCGTCCACCACCGCAGAGGAATAGCGGCGAAGCGGGTCGCTGTTGTTCCCGTGATCAGTCAACCAGCTCCACTCCCAGCCCGTCGAGCAGGCTCAGTGCTTCGTAGCGGGAGAACTTCGCACCTTTTATCTCGTTGTTCAAGACGTCGATGGCGTAGCCGGTGGCATCGGTGAAATCGACATTGCGCAAATTACTGCGCATGAAGAGACTGTGGGTGAAATCACAGCCTGTCATGTTCGATTCCCGGAAATCACCCTCGCGAAAATCGACATCGTGCAACTTGCAGTTTTCCAGAACCAGTTCATTGAGGGTGAGGCCATGGAAAGAGGCATCATTCAGGACACAGTGCTGAAAGCGCAATTCAAAATCACTGTGGAAGACCGGCCAGTCGGCCCGGGTAAAGTCGACACCCACCAGTTTGGTTTCCTTGAAACCGACGCCAAACAACCGACTACCGGGCAGCTCCACCAGGCTCAGGTTGCAGCGCAGGAAGTCGCAGTTGATGAACTTGCAGTTGCGAAAGCGTGCGCCCGAGAAATTGCAGTCTACAAAGCGGCACTCCTCGAACTCGATGTCGTGGTATTCCGCATCGGGCTCATCCAGCTTTTCGAAGCTGGCCTCGAAGTACTGCTCACTATCGTCAATGGCTGTCATCCCAAGCTGTCACTCATCAATGTCCGGTAAATGGTCTGGCTCGCGGCAAGCCTGTCTCAGGGCAGGATGATCAGATGGTTGGGCAACTCGTTGCGTTCGTGCGTCGCCGGTACGTGGGACTTCAATAGCTCACCACAGGCCGCGATACATTCGAGGAAGCCCTCGCGTGTCCTGCCCTGGCGCACCCGGGCCGTGAAGTCCGCGACGATATCTTCCCACACCGTATTATCCAGCCTGCTGGCGATACCACGGTCCACCAGAATCTCCACGTAGCGCTCCGCCTCGGAGACAAAGATCAGCATGCCCGTGCCGCCCTCGGTGTGGTGGAGGTTCTGCTCCAGGAACTGCCGGCGGGCAAGGTTGGACGCGCGCCAGTAGCGCACCTGCCGGGGGATCAATCGGGTACTGATGCCCGGGAGACGGAACAGCAGGCTGAGTGCAATAAACATCCCCCACTGTGTCAGCAACAGCAAATCGGCACTCAGCCAGCCGCCCACATAATTCGCGCCACCGGGCAGTAGCAGGGCCAGGATGCCTGCCCAGAGCAGCGGTATATAGCTGTAGTTGTCCGCCCGGGCAGCTAGTACGGTGACCAGTTCAGCGTCGGTTTCCCGCTCCACATTCTGGATCGCCGCAGCCACGGCATCCTGATCGTTCTTGCTGAGTAGTGTCATGATTGCCTGTTTCCCATTGTCGCCGGCGAGTGCGTTGGCTTGTTGATTCGATTCGCGATACTACCAGCCACCGGAGGCACCGCCGCCGCCGAAGCCGCCGCCTCCGCCGCCAAATCCACCGCCCCCAAAGCCGCCGCCACGACCGCCCATGGCACCGCCGAGAAGTGCACCGCCCAGCAGGGCCGCGCCGCCACGGCCACGACCACCGCCCCCCAGCAGGGAAACGAGCAGCATGATGAGAAAGAACAACCCGACCAGGCCGGGCTTGGGTTTTTCCTGGCTAGCACGGCCGTCCTGCCCCTGGGGCAGGGCCAGGGGCTTACCGCCGAGCACCTGGATCATGGCAGCGGTACCGTTGACGATACCTGCCGGGAAGTCACCCTGAAGGAAAGCTGGCGTGATAATGCGATTGATGATCAGCGCCGACTCGGCGTCTGTGAGCCGGCCCTCCAGGCCGTAACCGACTTCAATACGGACCTTGCGCTCGTCCCTGGCCACGATCAGCAGCGCGCCATTGTCCTCGCCCTTCTGCCCGATGCCCCAGTGTCGCGCAAGCTGGTAGCCGAAATCCTCGATCGGGTAGCCCTGCAGGTCCGGCAGGGTCACCACCACCACCTGCTCCATGGTGGACTGCTCGTGGGCCTGGAGCATCTGGCCCAGGCGCGCTTCCACGGCCGGCTGCAGCATGTCGGCCCGATCCACCACCCGGCCGGTGAGCTTCGGAAAGTCCGGCGCGGACTGTGCCCACGCGGAGAAGGGAAGCCAGAACAGCCAGACCAGCAGGCTTGTGCGCAGAACAACTCTCATCAGAACTCCACGGCGGGCGCGTTCTGCGCATTTTCCGTGGTGGCTTCGAAGTTGGCCCGGGGCTCGAGATCGCTATACAGAATGCTGTGCCATATGCGCCCCGGGAAGGTGCGCAGCTCGGTGTTGTAGCGCTCCACGGCCTGAATGAAATCGCGCCGGGCCACGGCGATGCGATTCTCCGTACCCTCCAGCTGCGACTGCAGGGCCAGGAAGTTCTGGTTCGACTTCAGATCGGGATAGCGCTCGGAAACCGCCATCAGGCGGCTAAGCGCGCTGCTCAGCTCACCCTGGGCCTGCTGGAACTGCTGCAGCTTCTCCGGATTGTTGAGGATGCTCTCGTCCACCTGGATAGAAGTCGCTCGGGAGCGCGCCTCCATCACTGCGGTTAGGGTTTCCTTTTCCTGGGCGGCAAAGCCCTTGACCGTCTCCACCAGATTTGGGATCAGGTCCGCACGGCGCTGGTACTGGTTCTCTACCTGCGCCCAGGCGGAAGTCACCTTTTCGTCGTAAGTGGGGATGTTGTTGATGCCGCAGCCGGTGAGCAACAGAAGCAGCGCCAGCAGCGAGGGCAGTTGCCAGAAGGAGCGTGCTTGCGACGTATTTTGCAGGGTTTCCATAATGTTCTGTCCTGGAAAGGGTCACAGGTTGTAATCGTAACACTTTAGGCCCGGACCAACCCAAGGTGCTTTCCTGCCGACAGCAAGACGTTTATCAAGGCCAACCTCATTGGTCGACCTGGCCCATGCGGTTTTCGATGTGATCGCGTAAGGCGCGACACTCTACATCGCGAACCGCTGTTGTGCGTGGTACATGTTTCAATCCACGCGCCCACGCGGGGCGCGACCAGCACATCGACGCGCTCGCGCACTGCACGCTGGTTTCAATCCACGCGCCCACGCGGGGCGCGACGAAAATGACCTACAGCATTCGAGAGGAGCTACCGTTTCAATCCACGCGCCCACGCGGGGCGCGACTCTATCAGATCAACGATCAGTCGGGGAATGGGCTGTTTCAATCCACGCGCCCACGCGGGGCGCGACCCGGTAGGTGTCGTCGGACGCCATGCCGCGAATGTTTCAATCCACGCGCCCACGCGGGGCGCGACGTTTTGGAATAAGCAGGAACCGCCTTATAGCCAGTTTCAATCCACGCGCCCACGCGGGGCGCGACAATCCTGCCGGTGGATTGTCGCCGACGTAATACTTGTTTCAATCCACGCGCCCACGCGGGGCGCGACTTCTTCCAGAATCGGGGGGCTGGGGTTGAGCTGGTTTCAATCCACGCGCCCACGCGGGGCGCGACCCATGTGCCAGTCCGGTTTCACGCGCCGGTAGTAGTTTCAATCCACGCGCCCACGCGGGGCGCGACGCCGCAGCCCGCCGCGAGCTGGAGGCAATGGCTTGTTTCAATCCACGCGCCCACGCGGGGCGCGACCCGCAAGCAGCAGGACGAGATGCGGGTGGAGCAGTTTCAATCCACGCGCCCACGCGGGGCGCGACTAGCTTGCCAGCCCGAATGCCGGCGTAGATCATCAGTTTCAATCCACGCGCCCACGCGGGGCGCGACACGCCGCAGCCGCCTCACTGGAGGCGCAGGAGCCGTTTCAATCCACGCGCCCACGCGGGGCGCGACGTGGCGCATGAAACGCACCCTCTACATCCGACCAGTTTCAATCCACGCGCCCACGCGGGGCGCGACCAGTGCAGGTCTGGCACCTGGCGGGCAAGCCACTGTTTCAATCCACGCGCCCACGCGGGGCGCGACAGGCGAGGAAAGCGTCCCGGCTTCGTGCGTGTTTCAATCCACGCGCCCACGCGGGGCGCGACACCCCATGCACTCCATGAGCGCCTTCTTGATTTTGTTTCAATCCACGCGCCCACGCGGGGCGCGACCTCGGCACGCTCCCAGTCCAGCTGGCACCAGCGTTTCAATCCACGCGCCCACGCGGGGCGCGACCCGTTCGCGAGCGCGTCGATGTGCCACTCACCCAGTTTCAATCCACGCGCCCACGCGGGGCGCGACGCGGAGGCGCTGGCGGTGGTGCAGCGAGCCGTGCTGTTTCAATCCACGCGCCCACGCGGGGCGCGACCATGGCACCGGAACCGCCTTCGAGGGTGCCACGGTGTTTCAATCCACGCGCCCACGCGGGGCGCGACCGAGACCGTGGCAGGTCTCCGCGCCGTGGATACCGGTTTCAATCCACGCGCCCACGCGGGGCGCGACCAGGCGAAGCAGGCAACCCGGATGCCGAGCGCAGAGTTTCAATCCACGCGCCCACGCGGGGCGCGACGACCCGGTTCGAGTTTTTCGAGACCATGATGCTGTTTCAATCCACGCGCCCACGCGGGGCGCGACGCCATTCGTGTAATTGTATGAAATTCATGAATAAATTCTTAGCCGTTCGCGAACTTCGAAGAAATGGCGTCCGCCATTCACAATAGTTGAGAAAATTAGTCTAAAAGACCAGAGAAATCTATGCCAACAACCACTTGCGAACCTAGCTAGGATTTGCCGGCAACTGTAGGTTCGCAGGGACTTGTTTTTAGAATATCAACGGACCATCCAGGTCCAATACTGGCTTGGCCCCAATATGCTCTACTTTATTCTTCCAGTTACGGCCCAAGTAGTAAAAGCGCAAGCTGTCATGTTCAGGGGCAATAAGATCGCACAATGCACTTTTCAAATAAGTCCACTGGGCATAATCCACCTCAATCTCGAACACCGAGTACTGTACTCTTTGTCCATAATCACGACACGCCTTAGCGATTTGACGTAATCGTCTTTCACCGCCAGAGCTAGATGTGCTCACGTCATAACTCACGAGAACCATCACGATAACGGGTCACTTCCAGAGAAACGGAGGATAGGCATCAAGATCACCACGCAAGTGGCGCGCAAGTAGCTGAGACTGAACATAGGGAAACAATCCGATTTCAACTTTTTCACCTAGAAAAACATGTCGAAGCTGCTCCTTCTTTCGCTCCTGATAAGCGGTGAGGACAACCTTTCGAGCACCTTCATTCAACAATACTGCACCATTGTCCATACTCTTGAAATCACGAGACGAAACTTGCTTCCGGTTTATCAGAGATAGAGCCAAGCGGTCAGCTAGCAGAGGACGAAATTCTTCAACAAGATCTAGCGCGAGGCTAGGTCTACCAGGGCGATCCCGATGAAGAAATCCTACAGCGGGATCAAGTCCCACTGTCTCAAGTGCAGAACTACAATCGTGTACCAGCAGAGTATATAGAAAGGACAATAAAGCGTTTACAGCGTCGAGGGGTGGCCGGCGGCTACGCCCCCGAAAACGCATCGACATATCCGAAACACGTATCAAATGGTCGAGAACGCCAAAATATGCCTGTGCAGCTTCCCCCTCTAGACCTCGCTGTACGTCTACAGAAAAGTCAGAGAGAAGTTTTACACCAATTCGTTTTAACCGCTTTTCGGCATGAAGCAACGCACCACGCGCGCTTGATGCAAGATCGTTACCATAGTCGCGTAACCCACGCGATACTACGACTCGCTGATTATGCACTTTTCCTAACAGGAGGCTGCGGACGATTGATGAGCAACCCAAGATATCGTCTGTTATTCGATACTGCTCTCGGCGCAGCAGAACGTTACCGGAAACAGGGCCTTCAACGCGGGCAAGAAATTTTCCGTGCCAGTTAAGATAAGACACGGTGATACCCTTCTCCGCACAATACCCCAGCAATGGCGGTGAGACCAATACTCGACCAAAGCAAACAAGACTTTCGATCATGTGAGCTGGAATACGTGCGCGTATTTCACGATCCACCTCCATGACAATATTTTCCCCATCCTTGCGCAACCACGCACCTTCGGTGGTTACATACACAGTATTTAGTTGACGACGCATTTTTCAGGACTCTTTCAATATCTGCGCGCGGATCCAGGATTTGACATCTTTACCCTTGGCAAGCAGCTTTGGTTGACAAAGCTCAATGAGCGAACAGGAATCGCAACGCTTCGCTAAATAGTCGGCTGTTGGTGTATGTCCTGTACGGATCAATTCACGCGTCAACTCTATCGTCTCCAAAGTTAACTGACGCAAGTCATCATCGAAGATAACTGCCTTACGGCGACGGGTCTGTCCATAAAACAGCGCACCTTCCGACACCCGGCAGCAGAACATCGCCTCCAGGCACAGCGCCTGCGCACACAGCTGAACCTCATCAGCAAGGTGATGCTTCGGACGTCCGCGCTTGTACTCAATGGGAAATGGACGCTCGCCTTCAGCTTCCGCCCTGAATTCAACGACATCCGCCACCCCTGCGATGCCCAGCTCATCAC
The DNA here is from genome assembly GCF_054779855.1 of Haliea atlantica. Lineage (NCBI taxonomy): Bacteria > Pseudomonadati > Pseudomonadota > Gammaproteobacteria > Cellvibrionales > Halieaceae > Haliea > Haliea atlantica. The sequence goes on from NZ_BAAGXL010000027.1 coordinate 134,002, forward strand.
TGGACAGCGGCATTGCTGTAATCGTACGTACACCATGCCGACGCTCAATCTGTGGGGTGTCGGCACGGTCGTGTAGCAAGCGCCCTTCCGCCGTCTGACGATTATCTGCCCACAGGCGTTCAACATGAATCAGCGCACACTGACGAGGACAGTACAAATAGTGCTGCAACGCGGACAGGGGGACGAGATACGCGGACTCATCCATGTTTCTCCCCCGCTCTGCCCCCGCACTCACAGCAGTTCGCGCACGCTAACCCCGTTGGGCATAGTTTCTGCATCGACACTGACGCGATAGTCTGCGAAGCTACGCGCAGGTCGGTCTTCCGTGCCCTCAGCGCGCTGGACCTTGACCGCATCGAACAATACATGCGCCGGAGCGTTACCCATGGCGTTTTCGTGTTCAAAGACGACCAGCTTGCGTGCCGCCATCTCACCCCTCGCTGCGGAGCGATCATGCTCAAACATGTTGATGAGAGCATTCCATAGCAGTTGCAGGTCATCATCAGAGAAGCCTGTGCGCTCGGCAAGCTTCGCTGAAACAAAGCCATGCGCGCGATACAGCCCGTAGGGCAATATATGCTTGCGACCCATAGTGCGATTGTCGCCGCTCTGTGCTTCCGCTTCCTTTTCAGTGGTTACCGCCATTCGGGTTATGGAGACTTCAAGCGGCAACACTGGCTCTACTGAGGTTGCAAAGGCCAGTTGCACCGGTCCACGGACTTGACCAGCATTTATACCAGTGGTCATTACCGCGCCGAAAGTGCGTACGTCGAAGAAGTTTGCGCACATCCAAGCGGTGATCTCACGTGCCTTTGCCTCTTCCTTGGGCATCTTCTTATCTTCCGGCTTGATACTCAGTGCCTCATAGGCCCGCTTGTGCTGATTGTTGAGTACCGATTTTTCCTGCATGTAAATAGAAAAACCGGGCGAGTTGTCCTTGTCCAATGTAACGAAGTTGCGAATCTTGCGCTTGAGTGCAACGTCAGTCACCAGGCCGCAGTTGGTTTCTGGGTCCAGGCGTGGCAGATTTCCGGCGTCCGGGTCACCGTTGGGGTTACCGTTGGTGACATCGAATAGATAAACGAACTCGTAGCGATGGGCGATGGCTGTCATTGATCTGATCCTTCTACTCAGTTATCTGTGGGTTCTTCGGATTTTTCGCCATCTGCATCGCGGCGTGTAAAGTAAGACTGCGATTGATGGTAGTAACCTATGGCGAATCGTCCTTGGTCCTCGATCTTGAGACTGCGCGGGAATTCTTCGGGCAAGCTGCCGACGATCTCTCGGATGTCCTTTTCCAGGTTTATCGCCTGACCCATGCGCTCCTTGCGCAGCTTTCCAAGGTGATTCTGCGCGTTGCGCAACAACACCGGAAAGATCGAGGCCGGAGTGGCCGATGCAGCACCGTAAAAACGGTCACGAATCGTGGCATTGAGTTGCCCACCCAAACCGGCGCGCTGAATATGCTCTAGAACTGCGAACAACCGCCCGAGCAGATAACCAGGCTGTGTGGATTGCTTGTCGAGACTCACGGGGATTTCCTCCTCGGATGTACGAATGTTCCGGCGTCTCTCGCGCGCCAGAACGCCTTTGCACAAGGCCACGCGCAGACCGGAGATATCTCCGTCCGCCCGAAACCGCATGATAGTGTTGGACAATAGACTGCGCGGGTACGACCTACCACTAATAATGGCTCGCATGAACTCGCCCGCCATTAGTGGCGACACATCCTCACTCTTGCTACGCCCATCCCGGGAGGGGGCCATCGCAAGCACAAGTCGCCAAACAGACGGCTCGGTACGCCACGGCAAGGGATCAAGATGCAAATCTTCCTGGTGTTGGCGTATCCTTCGAGCGAAAACATCAAGTGTGTCCACTTGCCAAAAGCGCACCGATAGCCGCGATGCGTTGGGCGCGAGGCCAAGCATATACATACGTGTACCGGGTTCGAGATTTGGCGCGAGGTCTGCCACAGGGCGACCTTTAGCAATACGGTCCAGAACAGCGCGCACTCTCGCCGCTTCAGATGCATCGTCAGCAGGTCTGTTGAGAAGGGCAAAGAGAGTGTTCTCCGCCTCTGCTGCCTGCCCTGCATCCACCGCCTCGGCCCAGAACACTAGCGTGGTATCACCCACTTGAAGACGCTGACGGTTGTGCTCACCGCGTCGTAACAGGTAGTTCAGAGCAGAGGTGTATGCGAAAGCAGCTTTTTCAGATACTGGCGCGTTGTAACCTTGATCCTTCCCGTAGGATTTGAAGGCTTCAAGATTGAAGGAGACGATGGAGGCCCCCGAGCTCTGCGCACCATTCACGCCTTTGATCGCGGGATGCAGGCGAGCCGCAGACGCCAATTTCCCACTAACTAGACAGAGAGCCTCGCTTGCCTCCGTTTCCTGTCCTTCTTCTGCCGTAAGCAGACGTGAACGCACTTCCTTCGCCATCGGCCGGTCGTGCAAATAGCAATGCTCGCCGTCGAGCCGGAACACAATGTTGGCGTCGATCATGTCGGGAGGAAAACCAAGCGTCTCGAACTGCTCCGGTGACCAGTCGCGCAGAAAGTTGAGTAGGGCTTTGAGTCCGAGATCGTCTTCGCCGGTCAAGGCAACTTCGTGCAGGTTGAGAAATGCCTCGTGCTCTTTATCGGCCCGCTTGCTGGTGTTACTCACACCAAGCACATAGCTCGTTTTGTCCCACATGAAGTTGGACTTTATTCCAACGGTGCGCTTCTCTGCCCGCGGTACGTTGAGTATTCGCGGTAGAGGCTTCTTTCCGGATGTGTCACGAATATCGTTCACCTGGGCCAAACTGCCGTCTGGCATCAACAGAATCTCAAAGCTTATCTTTTCTGGACTGTAGCCAACTGGCGCGACCCCCTCAGCTTGCTGATCGATCAATCTGTCGTAATAGCGGCTCAAGGCCTGCAAGATCATGACATGACCCCCTCGTCCTGCCACGGTGGAACCTCGATAACACCCGCCTTCAACTGCGCGCGAAAAAAGCGTGGGGTCATGTCATTGGCAAAATCAATATCGTGCAGCATCCAGCCCAGGTCTCTGTCAGTATCACGTTCGGGATGCGCATCCGGCAGCGATTGTCCAGTTTCGATCAGACGGAAATAAGCGGGAAACTCACGCACACCCAGACATGGTGCATGGAAATGCTGGCCTTTGCGTGCACGGCGGTTAAAGATATCCAGATGCTTGCCGGCCGAATCGTCCGCGCCACCCTTACCGGTGAGCTCAAAGTGAGCCTCGATCACGTAAGCCACATCGCGCAAGACCATAGCGGCACGCTGCTGACGGTCTTCATCGACGTGGGTTTCCAATCCAACGGTCGACCCAGCTTTCATCGCCTTTTTCACCTTACCAGGTGATAATTTACCGCCCACTTCATTGCGGCGGATGGATTCAAATCGGACTGGTTTTAGCACGTGAATGCGATCCACCACCCAGCGGATTGCCGGCTTCCAATATATCGCCTCAAGGATACCGCGTGCGGCCGACGGCGTGATGACATCGTAGCTCACCCGCTCGACCTTCATCTCAGGCCGCGTGAAGCAGGCCCGATCACCCCAAACATGCAGGCGGATTCCAAAGCTCATGCGCCCCTCCTTCAAATGATCGTATTTGCCGATTTCATGAACGTAGGTTCTTCCCACCAGATACCGAACTCTTGGCTATAGATGTCCATGTTCACAAGCTCCATAAACTGCTCCCCCCATTTCCCCGGAGCAATCGGCTGGATTGCCCCCGCCTTGCGTAACGCATCGAAGCCGTTACGTGGCAATTGCACGAGGTAGGGCTGTAGCTTTCGGGCGAGCCCACCGCTCTTTTCCGCAAAGCGAAGACTTTCGATATTGCGGCGCGCATCCTTGTCCAACGGTACGATCACTGGCATTTGTACCGTATCAATCATGCGGAACTTGGCCGCCAGCGTCTCCATTGGCAGAGAGTCGATACGGCTCTCCGCGCACAGGCCGAGCAGGTTCGCGGCATCCAGTTCCTGGTCGCCCTTCTGCCAGTAAAGCAAGCGGAAGTAGGCTTCGATCGCTGACGGCGACAGTGGATCGTAGCGGAAATGCGGCTGACGCATGACCTCCTGCGCGGCCTGGGCAAACTGACGCAATTCTGGCGGCGGTGCCCAGTCGCTGTTGGTGGTGGCGAACACGCGTACCTCGCTCAACTCCGCTGCCCGCTCGCCGTTGCGGTTGCAGCGCCCCGCTGCCTGGGCCACTGAATCGAGACCGGCCTCGGCGCGGTAGACTATGGGCAGCGAGATATCGACCCCAGCTTCGATCAGCGATGTCGACACCAATCGGCAGGGCTCGCCGGCCTTGAGGCGTACCCGTACATCGGCGAGTACCTGGCTACGGTGTTTGGCGCACATCAACGTGGTCAGGTGGCACGCGCCAGGTTGGTCTGCGATCGACTGATACAGCGCACGCGCGTGGCGGCGGTTATTGACCACACACAACACCTGATCGAGATCGCTGAGCTGCTCCACGAGTGCATCATCGTCGAGCGTGCCGACGTGGTGTACACGTACCCGGTCCAGCTTGCGGAAGAGTTCCGGTGGGTCCGGGGCGAGTTCGCGAACCTTATCCCTGTCAAATCCGCCGCGAAAATCCGGTGTGTTCAAGGCCGGTTGGGTGGCTGTGCAAAGGACGATGCTGCAGCGGTAGTTACGGGCCAGTTCATCGATGGCCGCGACAGCTGGACGCAACAGCTTCAACGGCAGGGTCTGCGCTTCATCGAGAATGACCACACTGCCGGCAATGTTGTGCAGCTTGCGGCATTGCGACGGACGTGCCGCAAACAGGCTTTCGAAGAACTGTACGGCTGTGGTGACGATAATGGGGGCATCCCAGTTATCCATCGCCAGACGCAGCTTAGCCCGAGCCTGGTAGTGCTCAGAATCCAATCGGGAAACTTCAGGGGACACATAGGCGCTGTGGTGTTCCAATACTGCTACTTCACCCAAGTCACCCAGCGCATCCCGAAAAACAGCTGCGTTCTGTTCGACGATACTTGTAAAAGGAATGACAAAGATTATTCGGTGATGTCCATGCAGTATCGCGTGGTCGAGGGCAAAGGCGAGTGATGCCAGAGTTTTTCCACCACCCGTAGGTACGGTAAGTGAAAAAATCCCAGGCTCTCTCTGCGCCTCATTACGTGTATGCGCGAGAATATCTGCACGAACACGGTTGACCTTAGAATCGACAACGAATTTGGAGAGATGAGAGTCGAGTCGTTCTCGTAAAGCAGACAGCGATGGATTTTCCGCCTGGCGAAGTTTACTACGTCCTGTAGGTATATTGGGGGTATCTACTCGGTCGTAGAATGCCTCTGTATCAAGGTAGTCTGCATCAACCAGGCATGAAAATAACATCCGCACCAGGAATGAAAACTGAAACCCGCCTCCGTAACTTCCAACATTGAATCGTGGGGGTATAAGCTGATCTGGCAGTGTTATTTCATGTTGCCACTCTTCTCTGAGAAGCGGTAAATTTAAACCCTTTAAACGTTCCTCAAGCGCTGTCCGCTCACCACTGTCAGTACCATTGGCAAGGCCGGCATGATGGCCGGCAATCCCGTATGCGATAAGGTGACCAATTTGTCCATAGCGATCTACTGCCAGCATCGCACCCCGTGTTGAATGATCTACACGCAGTAAGTCTCCGGCGATTCGGCGCTGGAATTCGTCCGTATACTTTCCTATATCGTGTAAGAGACCCATCGTCTCAGCGAGCGTGCTTGCGTTAAAGCTGGCGGCGAAGTCCGACGCCATGGCACCGACCTGGTGAAGGTGATCCGCTAGGCCTTGCCAATCTGTGCGCTCGGAGTTTTTCGTGGAATGCGCGTAGAATGTGCTCAATTCACTATATTCCCAAACCAAAAAATCATCTGATCTGCTCTCAATTTCGTCTGCTTCGAGTTAGCAATCGTTTTACGATTCGATGACTCTATACTCATCATTCTCCATGCCTCTGCGAGAGCCCTAATCACTCGAGAGTATGCGCAGCGCCTCCCGGAATCCAACACAGCGTGCGATTGTGTTTTCAGTCTAAAGGCAGCGCGGACAATTACGAGTCATGTAGATTCATACATGTCGTGTTTTCAGGCATGTTCGGTTCTGGATTTGAAATCCTCGGCCTCGAAAAAAGCGCCTTTACCGGGACCAACGGCGGTAAAAAGCCGCGTCGAGTAGGTGCTGTCCAGGGGGTCTCAACGAGTTTTCTTGATAGCTGGGGATAGCGGTGGCGGGTATCGCGACCGGCTATGTGGCCGTGGGCTTGGGGCTACGCTGGTCTGCGACGCATAAGGTAACAGGAGGGCACAAAGGCACTATTGCCCGCCCCTTCCACTTGAACAACATACTGGACAAGTTATACTTGGACAGTCTATGGTACAGGTTGGACGATTACCCCATGAGAGTTGTGAGCTTCTCTGACGCGCGAAACAAATTGAAGAGTGTTCTGGACCAGGTGGTCAATGACGCTGACTACACGATTATTACCCGGCGGGACTCCGAAGATGCGGTGGTCATGTCTCTGGATCAGTTCAATCGGCTCATGGAGACCGTGCATCTGCTGAAAAGCCCGGCCAATGCCGCCCACCTTTCAAAATCCATCAAGCAGTACCGCGCCGGAAAGGCAAAGCAACACGCGCTGAGCGATGATTGAGATTCTCTCTTGGACGCGGGAGGCCTGGTCAGATTACCTGTATTGGCAATCCCAGGATAACAAAACCCTGAGGCGCATCGACAAATTGGTTCGTGATACGCAGCGGTCGCCTTTTGATGGCCTTGGAAAGCCGGAGCCCCTGACAGAGAATCTATCCGGCTTCTGGTCCAGGCGTATTGATGACACCCATCGGCTCGTATATGCGGTGGACCACGGTCAGCTCACGATTATTTCTTGTCGCTATCATTATCAAAAATAGTCCGGCACACATGGGCAGCAGACCACCGTGGATATCGCTTACTCCACCGTCACCGACTTCGCCAGGTTCCGCGGCTTGTCCACATCGGTCCCCTTCTGCACCGCCACATAGTACGCCAGCAGCTGCAGAGCCACCGTGTAGGTGATCGGCTTGAGTACCTCCGGGCAGTCGGGCATGCCCAGCACATGCACCCGCGGCGCTTCGGGGAAGCCGGCCTTTTCGTCGGCGAAAACATAGAGCTCGCCGCCGCGGGCGCGCACTTCCTCGATGTTGGATTTGAGTTTTTCCATCAGGTCGTCGCCGGGGGCAACGGCGACCACTGGCATGTCGGCATCCACCAGAGCCAGGGGCCCGTGCTTGAGTTCGCCCGCGGGGTAGGCCTCGGCGTGGATGTAGGAAATTTCCTTCAGCTTGAGGGCGCCTTCCAGGGCAATCGGAAAATGAATACCGCGCCCCAGGAACAAGGCATGGTGTCGCAGGATAAAGGCCGACGCCATCTCGCGGATGGCAGCTTCCCGGGTCAGCACTTTCTCCACACAATCCGGTACCTGGTGCAGCGCGCCAACGATCTCCGCGGCGGTTTCCGCATCCAGCTTGTTGCGGCGCCCCAGTACCAGTGTCAGCAACAACAGCGCGACCAGCTGGGTGGTGAAGGCCTTGGTGGAAGCCACGCCGATCTCCGCCCCGGCCCGGGTCAGGTAGACCAGGTCCGATTCGCGCACCAGTGAACTGTGGTCAACGTTGGCAATCACCAGGCTGGCAATAAACTCAGGATCGGTGGCATTGCGCAGTGCCGCGAGGGTGTCGGCGGTCTCGCCGCTTTGGGAGATGGTGACCAGGAGAGTTCCCGGGTGCTGAACCCGTTGCCGATAGCGAAACTCGGACGCCACCTCGACGTTGCAGGGAATACCGGCCAGTTCTTCCAGCCAGTAACGCGCCACCATGCCGGCATGGTAGCTGGTGCCACAGGCGACGATCTGGACGGCCCGCACCTGGTCAAAAACCTCTGCAGCGCGTTCGCCAAAAACACTGTCGGCGATCTCCCGGGCACCCTCCACCGGCACCGTGGCGGCCAGCGCCCGTGGCTGCTCGTGGATTTCCTTGAGCATGTAGTGCTCGTAGTGACCACGGCCTCCGGTATCTTCCTCGACACTGATGGTCGAGATCGGACGCGTTACGGGCTTGCCGGTGGCATCCATCAGCTGCAAGCTGGTGGGGGTCATGCGCAATACATCGCCCTCCTGCAGGTAGATGAAGCGGTCGGTGACCTGACGCAGCGCCAGTGGATCGGAGGCCAGAAAGTGTTCGCCAATACCCACCCCGACTACTAGCGGGCTGCCCTCCCGGGCCGCGACAATTTCCTCGGGGTGCTCCGCATCCACCGCCGCAAGTGCGTAGGCGCCTTGCAGGCGCGCGATAGTGTCCAGCATCGCCTGCAGCAGGTCTTTGCCGGCTGCCAGCTCGCGGTGCAGGAGGTGGACTACCACTTCCGTGTCAGTATGACTGACGAACTCGTAGCCCGCGGCGATCAGCTCGCTGCGCAGGGCTTCGTGATTCTCGATAATCCCGTTGTGCACAACGGCAACGCGGTTGCCGGAGAGATGCGGGTGGGCGTTGGCTGCCGATGGAACGCCGTGGGTGGCCCAGCGCGTGTGGGCGATACCCACGCAGCCGTGCAGCGGCTCCAGCTTCTGGGCCTGCTCCAGCTCGGCCACCTTGCCCAGGCGCTTGTGCATGAGCAGGTTGCGGTCCGCATCCAGCAGGGCGAAGCCGGCGGAGTCATAGCCGCGATACTCCAGGCGCCGCAGGCCCTCCAGCAGGATTTCCGAAACTTCCCGGCGGGCAGTCGCCCCGACGATTCCACACATGTCAGCCTTCCTTGTCTGAGCCCGGGCGCTTCCAGCCGGGAATATTGCGTTGCTTGCCGCGACCCACCGCCAGCTCATCACTGGACACATTGCGGGTGATGGTGGAGCCGGCGGCAACAAAGCCGTTGTCACCGATCTCCAGGGGCGCCACGAGGGTGGCGTTGGAGCCAACAAAGGCCCCGTCGCCGATGCGCGTGGGGTGTTTGTTCACGCCGTCGTAATTGCAGGTGATGGTGCCGGCACCGATGTTGGCTTCCTCGCCGACATCACAGTCTCCCAGGTAGGTCAGGTGATTGACCTTGCTGCCGGTGCCAATACGCGTTTTCTTGGTTTCCACGAAGTTGCCCACGCGAGCGCTGTCGGACATGCGTGTGCCGGGACGCAGGCGTGCGAAGGGACCGACACTGCAGCCAGTGCCCACCTCAGCCCCCTCGAGGTGGCTCATGGCCAGTACCTGGCTGTCGGCACCCACGCGGCAGTCTTCCAGCACGCAGTTGGGGCCGACGCTGACGCCATCCGCCAACTCGACCTCGCCAATAAACACACAGTTGACGTCTATCGACACGTCACGGCCACAGCGCAGGGCACCGCGAACATCGATGCGGGCCGGATCTGCCAGGCGAACCCCTGCCTGCATCAGTGCCTCTGCCTGCTGCAACTGCAGGGCGCGTTCCAGCTGGGCCAGTTGAAAGGGGTCGTTCACGCCCTGCACTTCCAACAGATGGCCCACACCGGCGGTGTGCACAGCAATATTGCGTTCCAGGGCCAGCGTCAGGATGTCCGGTAGATAGTATTCACCCTGTTGGTTGTCGTTGCCGACCAGGGGCAGCAACTGCGCCAGCTGGGCCGCCGGAGCCGCCAGGATCCCCGTATTCACCTCCCGCAGGGCGCGCTGCTCGGGGCTGGCGTCGCGGTCCTCCACCACGGCGCTGAACTGGCCATTGGCATTGCGCAGGATGCGACCATAGCCAGCGGGGTTGTCCAGGCTCGCGGTGAGCAGGGCCGGGCCACTGGCTGCCATGGCCAGCAGGCTGCGCAGGGTGTCTTCCGCCACCAAAGGCACGTCCCCGTAAAGCACCAAGACAGTGGCCGCGGTATCGACCGCCGGCATGGCCTGCAAGACGGCGTGGCCGGTACCCAGGCGCTCTGACTGATCGACCCAGTTCAGACCGCGGTCGGCAAAAGCCTCGCGAACGGCATTGGCGCCGTGGCCGACAACCACATGAATGCGGCTGGGCGCCAGTGCGGCCGCGGTATCCAGCACATGTTGTAACAGGGGCCGCCCGGCAAGTTTCTGCAGTACCTTGGGGAAGCGCGAACGCATGCGCGAGCCCTGGCCAGCGGCCAGCACAATCACTTCAAGTGCCATCCAGAATCCTTGTGTCAGATGTTTTTTGACATTTCATGCAATTTAAGCGCATGTTAGTGCGATCTTTTTTTCATACAACCATTTTTGTCAGAGATTTTATGACAACAGTAAAGCTGGACAGCCTGCGGCAGCTGGATCTGGATGAACGCCAGGTGCGCGTCTACCGCGCCCTGCTCGACCTCGGGCCCGCCTCCATCCGCGATGTCGCCGCCAAGGCCGGTATCAATCGCGGTACCACCTACGAAACCCTCAAGCAGCTCGCCACCAAGGGTATTGTGAGTTACTTCCCGAAGGGCCGTCGGCGTGTTTTTCAGGCGGAGGATCCCGAACGCCTGTTGAGCCTGGGGGAAAGCAAGCAGCAGGCCCTGAGCCAGGCGATGGAGCAGCTGCGACGGGAGGTGATTCCCGCGCTCAAGCAGCGACAGGCGGATTTCAGCCCGGGCAATGTGCGTTTTTACGAGGGCGATGACGGTGTCGAGCTGGTTCTCAGGGATATCCTGGATGAGGCCGGTAAAGACCCCGAGCGGGGCTATTCGGTGATTTCCACCAAAGTGCTTCGGGCACAACTCTATCGGCCTTTCCCCAATTTTACCCGCCAGCGTATCCAGCGCGGTATTCGGGTGCGGGTGCTGTCGATTGGCGAAGGGGGCGAGGAAGCGGAACTGGCGGAGCGCAAATGGCTGCCGGCGGGTGATAATACTGACGCGTCTTACATTGCCATCTATCCACCCAAGGTGGCGATGATTACCCAGGCCAGGAAGGATTATCCAGTGGTGGTGGTCATGGACTCGGCGGCAATTGCCTCGACCCAGCAGATCCTCTTCGATACTGTCTGGTCTTTACTGTAGTCGCGCAGGTCAGGACTCAATCAATACCGCTTGCAAGCCGAGGTGCTCGACGAAGGGCTGGAAGTCGCGATCCCGAAACAGCAGGGGGAAGCCTTTCTCCATACAGAAGGTGGCAATGATCACATCGGCAGTCTTGCGAATGGTGATGCCCTTTCGGCGCAGGGCGCGGTAATTTTCAGCGCAGGGGTCGACCAGATCCTTGCCCAGCATGGCGTACTGGTCCAGCGCCAACAAGCCCCGCCGGGTTCTCTGGTAATCCTTTTCATGGCGAATCCCCTGCAGGATTTCCAGGAAAATGAGATCCCCAATAACCACATTGCCATCGAGGAGCGCCGAATCCAGGAGGTCGGTGTGCGCGTTGGCGATACCATTGAAGTAATCGATCCAGACGCTGGTATCCACCAGCATCAATCCGCGCTCCGCATGCGGTCCAGGTCACCCTCCCAGGCCACTTTGCCCCGCAACTTGCGCAGTTCCTGCTGCTGGCAAAGACGCACCAGGAGCCTGAGCCCCTGCTCGACCACTTCCTTTTTAGTCTGCAAGCCGGAGGCCTTCAGGGCTTCGGCCATCAACTGGTCATCGATCACGATATTGGTACGCATGAGCACCTCATGTGTATAAAAATAAAAAATATACACAGCCTAACACCAGTCAGCACTTCTGACAAAGACCCAAAAAGCAAAGGGACCGACCACATCCCGCCACTGCGGAGTGAGGTCGGTCCCTTGCTGGGTGGCCGGTCGATAGAACCGCACCGGCCTGGAAGGTAAGACTCCGGTTGTTACCCGCGCCCGGCGCGATTGCGCATCTTGCGCAGGGTCGCCAGCTGAGCGGCGGCTTCGGCGAGCTGGGCTGAGGCCCGGCCGTAGTCGAAATCACCGGTCTGGTTGGTAAGGGCATGAACCGCTTCCTTGCGGGCTTCTTCCGCAGCGGCCTCGTCCACGTCGTGGGCGCGCAGTGCCGCGTCGGCCAGGATGGTCACCACGCCGGGCTGCACTTCAATGAAACCGCCGGAGACGTAGTAGACCTCTTCCTCACCGCCCTGCTTGACGATGCGGACCGGCCCGGGGATCAGCGAGGACAGCAGCGGGGCGTGACCATAGGTCACCCCCATCTCGCCGAGGTCCGCGGTTGCGACCAGCATTTCCACCAGGCCGGAGAAAATTTCTTCCTCGGCGCTGACGATGTCGCAGTGAATAGTCATGGTCATGTAGAGCCCCTCGGTCGCGACCGCTTACAGCTTGTTGGCTTTCTCGACGGCTTCTTCGATGCTGCCAACCATGTAGAAGGCCTGCTCCGGCAGGTGGTCGTACTCACCTTCCAGAATGCCCTTGAAGCCTGCGATGGTGTCTTTCAGGGACACGTACTTACCGGGCGCACCGGTAAACACTTCCGCCACGTGGAAGGGCTGGGACAGGAAACGCTCGATTTTCCGCGCCCGGGCAACGGTCTGTTTGTCGTCCTCGGACAGTTCGTCCATGCCGAGAATGGCGATGATGTCCTTCAGCTCCTTGTAGCGCTGCAGAACGGTCTGCACGCCACGGGCCACGTCGTAGTGCTCCTGACCAATCACCAGCGGGTCGAGCTGGCGGCTGGTGGAGTCCAGCGGATCTACCGCAGGGTAAATACCCTTGGCGGCAATATCCCGGGCCAGTACCACGGTGGAGTCCAGGTGGGCGAAGGTGGTCGCGGGGGACGGGTCAGTCAGGTCGTCCGCGGGCACGTATACTGCCTGGATGGAGGTGATGGAACCGGTCTTGGTGGAGGTGATGCGCTCCTGGAGTACACCCATTTCCTCGGCCAGGGTCGGCTGGTAGCCCACCGCGGAGGGCATACGACCCAGCAGTGCAGATACCTCGGTACCGGCCAGGGTGTAACGATAGATGTTGTCGACGAACAGCAGGACGTCACGGCCTTCGTCGCGGAACTTCTCGGCCATGGTCAGGCCGGTCAGGGCCACGCGCAGGCGGTTGCCCGGCGGCTCGTTCATCTGGCCGTAGACCATCGCAACCTTGGACTTGGGGAAGTCCTTGACGTTAACCACGCCGGCTTCCTGCATCTCGTGGTAGAAGTCGTTACCTTCACGCGTCCGCTCACCCACACCGGCGAAGACCGACAGGCCGGAGTGCTCGGTGGCGATGTTGTTGATCAGCTCCATCATGTTCACGGTCTTGCCCACGCCGGCGCCGCCGAACAGGCCGACCTTGCCGCCCTTGGCGAAGGGGCACACCAGGTCGATGACCTTGATGCCGGTTTCCAGCAGCTCTTCGGAGGCCGCCAGTTCGTCGTAGGCGGGCGCCTTCCGGTGAATGGAAGCGCGCTCCTGCTCACCGATCGGGCCACACTCGTCGATCGGGTTGCCGAGGACGTCCATGATGCGGCCCAGGGTCTCGGTGCCGACTGGCACGGAGATCGGGGAGCCGGTGTTCTCTACTGCCAGGTCACGGCTCAGACCTTCGGAGGAACCCATGGCAATGGCCCGCACCACGCCGTCACCCAGCTGCTGCTGCACTTCCAGGGTCAGGCCCTTTTCGGTGACCAACAGCGCGTCATAGACCTGGGGCACATTGTCACGCGGAAACTCCACGTCAATGACCGCGCCGATAATCTGTACGATGCGTCCGCTACTCATGTCCGGATCCTCTGTCTCAAATTCGATTCTGTCTGGAGGTCGACCCGAAGGCCGCCACTGTCACTGTCTGTTACTCGCCGCTTAGCTGCTGATCGCCGCGGCGCCGCTGACAATCTCCGAGAGTTCCTGGGTGATTGCCGCCTGGCGTGCCTTGTTGTAAACCAGCTGCAGGTCGTCGATCAGCTCGCCCGCGTTGTCGGTGGCATTCTTCATCGCCAGCATTCGCGCTGCCTGCTCGCAGGCACCGTTTTCCACCACCGACTGGTAGACCTGGGACTCGATATAGCGAACCAGCAAGCGCTCGAGCAATTCCTTCGCATCGGGCTCGTAGATATAGTCCCAGTGGTGCTTCATCTCTTTCGAGTCATCCGCTTCCAGGGGCAGCAGCTGCTCCACCCGGGGCAGCTGGGTCATGGTGTTGACGAACTCGTTGCTGACCAGGAACAGACGATCGATCTCTTCGGCCTCGTAGGCATCCAGCATGGTCTTGACGCTGCCGATCAGATCAGCCAGCGAGGGGTCCTCGCCGATATCCCGCACCGCCGCCTTGACGTTGCCGCCGTAGGCCTTGAAGAAGGCTGCCGCCTTGGCACCGATCAGGCAAAGCTCGATCTTCACATCGCGATCGGCCCACTCCTTCATGGCGCGCACGGTAGCCTTGAACAGGTTGATGTTCAGGCCACCGCACAGACCGCGGTCGGTGGAGACGACGATGAAGCCCACCCGGCGCACCTCCCGCTCCACCATGTAGGCGTGCTGGTATTCCGGCGCCGAGTTGGCGATGTGGCCGACCACGTCACGCATGCGGCGGGAATAGGGCTTGCCCACCTCCATGCGTTCCTGGGCCTTGCGCATCTTGCTCGCCGCGACCATTTCCATGGCGCTGGTGATCTTCTGCGTGCTCCGGATACTGTTGATCTTGGTCCGGATCTCTTTTCCGACTGCCATCTGCCGTCCTCGGGATTACCAGGTTTGCGTGGCCTTGAACTTCTCGAGGGCCGCCTTGAAGGTGGACTCGATCTCGTCGTTGTAGGCGCCGGTCTCGACGATCTTCTTCATCAGGTCACCGTGCTCAGCGTGCATGTAGCTGATCAGGGCCTTTTCAAAGTCGCGCACCTTGGCCACTTCGATGTCGCGCAGGTGGCCTTCGTTGGCCGCGTACAGCACGATACCCATTTCGGCGATGCTCAGGGGCGCATACTGGCCCTGCTTCATCAGCTCGGTAACCCGCTCACCCTGGTCCAGCTGTGCCTTGGTGGCATCGTCCAGGTCGGAGGCGAACTGGGAGAAGGCCGCCAGTTCACGGTACTGGGCGAGGGCTGTCCGGATACCGCCGGAAAGCTTCTTGATGATCTTGGTCTGTGCCGAACCACCGACACGGGATACCGAAATACCGGCGTTCATCGCCGGGCGGATGCCCGCGTTGAACATGTCGGCCTCGAGGAAGATCTGGCCGTCGGTAATCGAGATCACGTTGGTCGGTACGAAAGCGGACACGTCACCGGCCTGGGTTTCGATAACCGGCAGCGCGGTCAGGGAGCCGGTCTGGCCTTTCACTTCGCCGTTGGTCTGCTGCTCGACGTAGTCGGCGTTGACCCGCGCGGCGCGCTCCAGCAGGCGGGAGTGCAGGTAGAAGACGTCACCGGGGTAAGCTTCACGGCCCGGGGGACGCTTCAGCAGCAGGGAGATCTGGCGGTAGGCCCAGGCCTGCTTGGTCAGGTCATCGTAGATGATCAGGGCGTCTTCACCGCGATCGCGGTAGTACTCGCCCATGGTGCAGCCGGCGAAAGGCGCCAGGTACTGCATGGCCGCCGGATCGGAGGCTGTTGCCGCCACGACAATGGTGTGCTCCATGGCGCCGTGCTCTTCCAGCTTGCGCACGACGGAAGCCACGGAGGAGGCCTTCTGGCCCACCGCGACATAGATACACTTGATGCCGGTACCCTTCTGGTTGATGATCGCGTCCACCGCGATGGCAGTCTTGCCCACCTGGCGGTCACCGATGATCAGCTCGCGCTGGCCGCGGCCGATCGGCACCATGGCGTCGATGGCCTTGAGACCGATCTGTACCGGCTGGTCAACCGACTGACGAGCGATAACGCCCGGTGCCACTTTCTCGATGGCGTCGGTCTGCTTGGCCGCGATCGGGCCCTTGCCGTCGATCGGATTGCCCAGGGCGTCGACAACGCGACCCTGCAGCTCCGGACCCACCGGCACTTCCAGAATACGGCCGGTGCAACGGCAGGACTGACCTTCGGCCACGCCCTTGTAGTCGCCCAGGACCACCGCGCCCACGGAATCGCGCTCGAGGTTCAGGGCCATGCCGAACACGCCGCCTTCGAACTCGATCATCTCGCCGTACATCACATCGGTGAGGCCGTAGATGCGGATGATGCCGTCGGTGACCGAGACCACGGTACCTTCGTTGCGGGCCTCGGAGGACACGTCAAGCTGCTCGATGCGCTGCTTGATCGTGTCGCTGATTTCTGATGGATTCAGTTGCTGCATGCTCTGTTCCTCAATCCTACGAATTCATGGCAGCGGCGAGCTTGTTCAGCCGGCCACGTACGGAGCCGTCGATCACCAGATCGCCAGCACGGATTAACACGCCACCCAGCAGGCTGGCATCGGTGGTGCTGCGCACATTCACGGTCCGCTCCAGCTTGCGGCTCAGGGCCTCGCTCAGCTTGCGGGTTACCTCGTCCTCCAGCTCGAAAGCGGAGACCACTTCCACATCCACGGACTTCTCGTGGTTGGCCTTGAAATTGGCAAACAGGCCGGCGATCTCCGGCAGCAGGGGCAGCCGCTTGTTGTCGGCAACCACCGACAGGAAGTTGCGCAGCGGTGCCGCCATCTGGTCGTCACAGACATCCACCAGCACCGCAACCTGTTGCTCTGCCGTGCGCGACGGGTTGGAGAGCACCTTCTGCAGGGACTCATGAGTGCTGACAGCGGCGATCATGGCCAGCTGCTCCGACCACTGATCCAAGCTGTTGTGATCGCGGGCGTACTCGAAAGCGGCCTTGGCGTAAGGGCGGGCCAGTGTGGTCAGTTCAGCCATGGGATCCTCGCAATTAAAGTTCCGCGGCCAGCTTGTTGACCAGCTCCGCATGGGCGTCGCGGTCAATCGTCGCACCCAGTACCTTCTCGGCACCGGCCAGTGACAGGGTAGCCACCTGGCTGCGCAGGGCTTCCCGGGCACGGTTGGTTTCCTGTTCGATCTCCGCACGGGCCGACGTCTTGACGCGCTCCGCCTCGACCTGGGCCGCGGCTTTCGCCTCTTCGATAATCTGGTTGGCTCGCTTGTTGGCGGACTCGACGATACCTGCCGCCTCGTGCTTGGCATCCTTCAGGCGTTCAAGCGCCTTTTCCTGGGCCAGCTCGAGGTCGTGGCTGGCACGGTCTGCCGCAGCCAGTCCATCGGCGATCTTCTTTTCGCGCTCCGCCATGGCATTCACAATGGGCGGCCACACGAACTTCATGCAGAACCACACGAAGCCAAAGAAGGCGATCACCTGTCCGATAAGCGTAAGGTTGATGTTCACGCCGTACTCCTCACTGATATGGAGGGGCCACCGAGGCGGCAGCCCCACTCGTCATTGCGTTGGGGTGTGCCGATCAGGCCATGCCGGGAGCAACAACGAAGATCAGGTACATGGCCAGACCAACGCCGATGATCGGAATCGCGTCTACCAGGCCGGCACCGAGGAAGAAGGTTACCTGCAGTTTGGGGGCCAGTTCCGGCTGGCGGGCGGAGCCTTCAATCAGCTTTCCACCCAGCATGCCGATACCGATAGCGGCACCAAGACCACCCAGACTGATCATGATCGCGGCGGCAATGAGGACTAATTCCATGAGTTTCTCCTAAAGGTTGTGATTACCAATGTTGAAGTTGGATCAGTGGTCTTCGTGGGCCATGCTGAGATACACGATCGTCAGCACCATGAAGATGAAAGCCTGCAGGGTGATCACCAGAATGTGGAAGATCGCCCAGCCTATCTGCAGCAGGCCTGCGGGCAGCATCCAGGCCACACCGGCACTGAACAGCGCTGCAATCAGGATAAAGATCATTTCGCCCGCGTACATGTTACCGAAGAGACGCAGGGCGAGGGAGAAAGGCTTGGCCAGCAGGCCCACGATCTCCATGAACAGGTTGACCGGGATGAACAGCCAGTGGTTGAAGGGGTTCAGCGCCAGCTCCTTGGCGAAACCGAAGCCCTTGACCTTGATCGAGTAGAACAGAATCAGGATCAGTACCCCGATGGACAGTCCGAAGGTGATGTTCGGGTCGGTAGACGGTACGATCTTGTGGTATTCCACGCCCAGCTGCATCAGCGTCCAGGGAACCAGGTCAACCGGCACCAGGTCCATCAGGTTCATCAGGAAAATCCAGACGAAGATGGTCAGGGACAGCGGCGCGATCAGGGGGTTGCGGCCGTGGAAGGTGTCGCGAACGGTGTTGCCGACAAACTCGACAATCATTTCCAGGAAGTTGCTGAGGCCACTGGGAACGCCGGCATTCGCCTGCCGGGCCAGGCGCAGGAAGAGCCAGCTGAAAATCACACCCAGGCCGACGGACCAGACCATGGAGTCGACGTGAATGGCAGTGAAGCCCATGTCGGAGGCTTCCTGGCCACCGTGGGCCATGACCCAGGCACCGCCCTCGCCCACCACGGAACCGTCGTAACGCTCATAACCTTCGGGCAACTTGCCCCAGGTCAGATTGGTCAGGTGGTGGACAATGTATTCAGAGACTGTCTGGTTTTCGCCTGCCATGGATCGCAACTCTTGCCTGTGCTTCTGTTTCGGTCCGTGCCGACCGGTTGCCGCTTCTCAGCAACAGCCAGCCACCTGAAATCTGTATCGCGAGCATCGCGATGTAACCGCCAAATACGCCGGCTGCATTCACCGGCCGCATCAGCGCGAACACAGCGGCAAAGCCCGCCACGCTCAAAAAAAACTTGCCCACCTCCCCCGACAGGGCCGACTGCAGCACCTGCGGTGTGGCGCGCGCGCCCCGGAAGCGAAACACCCGGACTGCAAACCAGGCCTGGGGCAGTATCGCCACCAGCGCTCCCGCCAGTACTGACTGGGCGGCCACCCATCCCGATCCCTGCCAAGCCAGCCCCGTGGCCAGCGGCAGGACACACAACTGAACAAGGGAAATTCGGTGAACGGGGGGACGGGGTATGCCGTTTACGCTCACGCTAGCCTCACCTTGTGCGCTGGCCTGCGGTCAGCACCTCCTCGATTTGGGCGCGCGCATTATATGGGGCTTTGGAGCCCGGTTCAACCGAATCCGGTCCCGGGCAATGCAATAAACATCCCCGCAAGTTATACGAAATTTGCCGCAATTCGCGGTATCTCGGGGCACTTCTGAAGGGTCTATCGACCATGTTGTGGTTATATTTCAGTCGACTACAAGATACAGTGGTCAGGGCTAGCGGATGTGGCTCAGAATCCCGTCGAGTTCGTCCAGGCTGTTGTAGCTGAGCACCAGTTTGCCCTTGCCGCGGGCACCGTGCTGGATCTGCACACTGGCCCCCAGTTTTTGCGACAGGTCTTCCTGCAGGCGGCGAATGTCCGGGTCCTGTACAGACTGGTTGGCGCTGACCGGCGCTTCCGCGGCCGCGCGCTGCAAGCGACGCACCAGCTCCTCGGTCTGGCGCACCGACAGCCCCTTGCCGACCACGGTGCGCGCCGCCTGTGACTGGCTGCCACCCTCGAGTGCCAGCAGCGCCCGGGCGTGCCCCATTTCCAGGTCGCCCCGCTCCAGCAGCAAACGAACATCCTCCTGCAGGGCCATCAAACGCAGGAGGTTGGCCACTGTGGAGCGCGACTTGCCCACTGCCCGGGCCACTTCCTGCTGGGTGAGACTGAACTCGCGCTGCAGGCGTTGCAGGGCAACCGCCTCTTCAATCGGGTTGAGGTCCTCGCGCTGAATGTTCTCGATCAACGCCATGGCAATGGCGGCTTCGTCGGTAACATCCTTGATCACAGCGGGAACGGTCGGCAACTCGGCCAGTTGCGCTGCGCGCCAGCGGCGCTCCCCGGCAATGATCTCGTAGCGATTGTCGCCAATCCGCCGCACCACGATGGGCTGCATCACGCCCTGGGCGCGAATACTGTCGGCCAGCTCCTGCAGGGATTCCGGGTCCATGTCCCGGCGCGGCTGGTATTTGCCCCGCTGCAGAAACTCGACAGGCAGGTCCTTCAGGGAGGCCTGCTCCTCCTCCCGCAGGGCTTCGACGGTGTCGCCCGACGGAGCCGGTGACGCTTCGGCGCCCGCACCCAGCAGCGCCTCCAGGCCGCGCCCCAATCCTCGTTTCCTTGCCGACATAATCCGTCTCCCTGTTGCCTCAGGTCAGTACCCGGGGCATGGCCTGCCGTTGTTTTTCCTCGCGGCGCAGGATTTCCCCGGCCAGCGCCATGTAGGCCCGCGCCCCGCGGGAGCCGCGGTCGTAATACATCGCCGGAACCCCGTGGCTGGGTGCCTCCGCCAGGCGAACGTTGCGCGGCACAACCGTCCGGTAGACCGCCTCCCCGAAATGCTGGTGCAACTGGGCCGACACCTCGTTGGTCAGGCTGTTGCGGGGATCGTACATGGTGCGAAGGATGCCCTCGATGCGCAAGTCCGGGTTCACCGACGCGGCAATCCGCCGGATGGTATCCACCAGCGCCGACAGGCCCTCAAGGGCAAAATATTCGCACTGCATGGCAATCACCACACCGTGGGCAGCCACCAGACCGTTGAGGGTCAGCAGGTTCAGGGAGGGTGGGCAGTCAATGAGAATGTAATCGTAGTCGTCGCTGACTTCGGCCAGAGCCTCCCGCAGGCGGCGCTCACGCTGGGCGAGGTCCATCAGTTCGACTTCCGCGGCGGTCAGATCGCCGTTGGCGGGAAGGACATCAAAGTCCCCCTCGGGGACCCGTTGCAGCGCTCGACGCACGGGCGTACGTTCCACCAGGACGTGGTAGATACTGGCATCGACGCCATGCTTGTCCACCCCACTGCCCATGGTGGCATTGCCCTGGGGATCCAGATCGACCAGCAGGGTGCGCTTTTTCATGGCCGCAAGTGAGGCCGCCATGTTGATGCAAGAGGTGGTCTTCCCCACCCCCCCTTTCTGGTTCGCTATTGCCAGTATTCGTGCCACTCGGTCCCACCCCGATTGTCCTGCCGCGTCGATTATGCCGCCTCGCGCAAGCCCAGTTCCAGCAGATGCCGCTGCTCGGACAGTCCCGGCACCGCCAGCTCGTGCCGGGCTCGCAGCTCACAGCGCTCCGCCACCGCCTGCCATTCGGCTTCCGGCCACTGGCCCTTCATGGCCAGGAAACAGCCACCCGGCACCAGCAGATGCGCGCAGCCATCGACCATGTCATCCAGCGAGGCGAACGCCCGGGACAATACCACGTCGTAGCCCACGGCGGGGGCATGATCCTCGACCCGGCAGTGAAATATGCGCGTGTTGCCGAGCTTCAGGGCGGTTACGGCCTGGAACAGAAACCGGGTTTTCTTGACGTTGCTGTCGAGCAGGTCGATCGACAGCCCGGGCCGGGCAATGGCCAGGGGGATGCCCGGCAGCCCTGGCCCGGTGCCGACATCGATACAGTGGCCCGGCGGCAGGTGCGGGAGTACCGCCAGGCTGTCCAGCAGGTGCCGGGTCACCATCTCGGCGGGATCGCGCACCGCGGTCAGATTGAAGGCCCGGTTCCAGCGCACCAGCAGGGCCAGGTAGTCGAGCAACTGCTCGTACTGGGCCTCATCCAGGGACAACGCGAGCGAATCCGCTCCGCGTATCAAGCGCTGCCGCAGCGCGGGACGATCAGGCAGAATGTCGGTCAATCGCACTCGCCGCCTGCAGGGCGCCCCGTTTTTTCAGGTAAATCAACAACAGCGACACCGCCGCCGGCGTCACCCCGGGAATCCGGCTGGCCCTGGCCAGGGTGGCCGGCCGGGCCTCCGACAGTTTCTGCCGCACTTCGTGGGACAGGCCATCCACCGCCTGGTAATCGAGATCCGCCGGCAAGGGCGTGTCCTCATGGCGACGCAGGCGCTCGATATCCTCCTGCTGCCGGTCGATATAACCGGCGTACTTGGCCTGAATTTCCACCTGCTCGGCGGCCTGGGTATCCGCCAGGGGCTCCCCCTTGAGCCCGGCGACATCGGCATAACGCAGCTCCGGTCGCTTGAGCAGATCGGCCAGGGAATACTCCCGGGCGAGGGGTGTTTTCAGTTTCGGTGCCAGCGCTTCCGCTGCCGGCGTGCCGGGATGGACAAAGGTCGTGGCCAGGCGCGTATTTTCCCGGGCAATTGCCGCCTGCTTGGCCTCGAAACGGGCCCAGCGCGGGTCATCAATCAGGCCGAGCTCGCGCGCTTTCGCGGTCAGGCGCAGGTCGGCGTTGTCCTCCCGCAGCAGAAGGCGGTACTCCGCACGCGAGGTGAACATGCGGTAGGGCTCGAGGGTACCGAGGGTGATCAGGTCATCCACCAGCACACCGATGTAGGCCTCGTCCCGGCGCGGGCACCAGGGATCGCGCCCCTGCACGGCCAGGGCGGCGTTGAGGCCGGCAAGCAGGCCCTGGGCAGCGGCTTCTTCGTAGCCGGTGGTGCCGTTGATCTGGCCGGCGAAGTAGAGGCCGGGCACGGCGCGGGTTTCCAGGGAGTACTGCAGGTCCCGCGGGTCGAAAAAGTCGTATTCGATGGCATAACCCGGTCGCGTGATGTGCGCGTTCTCGAAGCCGCGGATCGAGCGCACCAGCTGGTACTGGACGTCGAAGGGCAGACTGGTGGAAATGCCATTCGGGTAGAGCTCGCGCGTGTTGAGGCCTTCGGGCTCGATAAACACCTGGTGCGAGGTCTTTTCCGCGAAGCGATGAATCTTGTCCTCGATGCTCGGGCAATAGCGCGGCCCAATGCCCTCGATCACGCCGGAGTACATCGGGGAGCGGTCGAGCCCGCCGCGGATGATCTCGTGGGTGCGCTCATTGGTGTGGGTAATCCAGCAGCAGCGCTGCTGCGGACGTTCGTCGACGCTGCCCACGAAGGACATTGCCGGCGCATCGGCATCGCCCCACTGCTCTTCCAGCTCACTGAAGTCGACACTGTCGGCGTCGATGCGCGGGGGCGTCCCGGTCTTCAGCCGTTCCACCCGGAAGGGCAGTTCGCGCAGACGGCGGGCCAGGGCGATGGCCGGTGCATCCCCCGCGCGCCCGCCGCTGCTGGCCTCCAGGCCGATATGGATCTTGCCGCCGAGGAAGGTCCCGGTGGTCAGCACCACCGCCGGCGCCCGGAAGGTCAGGCCCATCTGGGTGACTGCACCCACGGCGCGGCCATTTTCGATCACCAGGTCGTCCACCGCCTGCTGGAAGATCCACAGGTTGGGCTGCGCCTCGAGAATTTCCCGGATCGCATTGCGGTAGAGCACCCGGTCAGCCTGCGCCCGGGTGGCGCGCACCGCCGGCCCCTTGCGGGCATTGAGCACGCGAAACTGGATGCCGGCGCGGTCAGTGGCCCGGGCCATGGCGCCGCCGAGGGCATCCACTTCCCGCACCAGGTGGCTTTTGCCGATGCCGCCAATCGCCGGATTGCAGGACATCTGCCCGAGGGTGTCGATGCTGTGGGTGAGCAGCAGCGTGCGGCAACCCATGCGGGCTGCGGCCAGGCAGGCCTCGGTGCCGGCATGGCCGCCACCGATCACTATGACATCAAATCGCTCCGGGTAATCCACCGCTCTCGCCTCGTCTGGTTCACCGGCGCTCGGCCGGCGGGCGATTATACGTCCGCCGCCGCGATTGTTCAAAAGTTAGGCGATTATTCAGCGCTGCCGATAGGGAATCCGGCAGTATTCCACACCCCGCCGCGGCTCGACACCGCGTTTGCGCAAGTACAGCGCCAGGGAGTTCATCGACAGATCGGTGTTCGGAGTCGGCCCCAGGAAGACGTGTTCCAGCCGCATGGGGTCGGTTTCGTTCGTGCCCAGCCGGAATGGATACCAGGGAATCAGCATCGAGACGCCCTCGCGAAAGGCAACCGGGCAGTCCTGGCAGTCATCCATGACCGGCGATACCAGCCGCCATTCCTGCTCCTCCTCGAAGGCCGGATGTTTGAGCACCGCGGCGATACGCAGCAGGCGCGATTCCAGACGTTCAAAAATTACCGCCTCGTCGAGGTCGCCGCGACTCTCCAGGGCGCGCTGGGCATCGTCCTCGACGGCGTCGACGATTTCCTCCACCAGGTTCTCCTGGGTGCCGGGGTGATAGATACAACGTGCGATCTGGAAACCCTGCGCATCGGCTTTTTCGCGCAGCCAATCGGGTGCAAATCCCAGGGACACTCCCTTTCCGAGGGCCGAGTAGCCGCGCCATTGGCCCAACAAGTTGCCATTCGCGCGAAAGGATGCGGCAGACAGCATTGGCCCGCCAACGATCCGGTGGCTGAGCCACTCCTGCAGGGCGTTAAGCAATGCGGGGTGGTCGGTACCCGCCTGCAAGCGCTGTGAGATGTGCTGCTGCATCAGTTCCAGAGTGTGTCTCAACTCGGTGGAGTCGTTCATGTAGCGCACATCGCTGGCCCGGAGCACACCGGAATCCACGATGCCCTGCAGGCCCTGGAGGTTGGTGTAGTGGTAGAGGGTGTCCCGGGTCGAGTCCGCGTACAGGCGTTGAATGATGTCGTCGATCATTGGGTTCTGTGAATCAGTGTCTGTTTATGTCTGTTATCTATTATGCCTGTTATGTATGAAAGTACTGATAAGGATTGCTGTACTTATATATGGTCGTACCTTGGCCTGTTGAAAAGCCCCTTTTGCCCTTTTGTATCAATGACTTGTACCAGGTACAGGTGGGCGGCTGGGGGCGGGACCGACGCTGGACATCCTGTGTCCCTCTGTGGATGAAATTGAGCCTTTTTTGCTGAAATGCACGAAGCTGTGCGTAAAGAGGGTTTTTCTCCACAGCCTGTGGGCAATCTTTCCCGAGGAATTTGCTGTTTAGGAATAGAGTTGTGGGTAAGTTGGGGGTAAAGCCTGAAGCCTTTTCGCTGTGGATGGTTTTGGGCCGCGGAATAACGTGTGCAAGGTTATCCACAGGCGAAAGAATAACGTTTTCCCGCAGGCTGGCGGTGAGCGAGTGCGGCGGCGATGACCGGCCGGCAGATAGGGTCGGGGACGGTTTATCGGCCTGCAGATGGTCCGAATTGGGGGCTTATTTGCCGATACAGAAGCTGGAGAAGATCTCCCCCAGCAGGGCGTCGCTACTGACGGCGCCAGTGATGCTTCCGAGGGCGTTATGGCACTGTCGCAGGTCCTCGGCCAGCAGTTCGCCGGCAGCGGCGCCCGCCAATTGCGCCTGGCCCTGGTCGAGCCATTCGGCGGCCTCTTGCAGGGCCACCAGGTGGCGGCGGCGGGCACTGAAGCTGCTGCCACCGGCGTCGCTGTAACCCATTGCGGCCTTCAGATGCTGGCGCAGCAGATCGACCCCTTCCCCGGAGCGGGCGCAGAGGCGGATCACGGGGTCGCCCTCGGCATTGATCTCCTGGGACGGTGTGTGTCCGCTGAGATCGCACTTGTTGTGGATCAGCGTGACTGGGGTGTTCGCCGGCGGACGCTGTTCCCCGGCCGGCCATAGAGCCTCCCGAGGCAGATCGGCGTCTTCACTGCTACTGTCGACAACCAGAAGAATGCGATCCGCCGAGGCCATTTCCTGCCAGGCCCGCCGGATGCCCTCCTGCTCCACGGCGTCGCCGCTTTCGCGCAATCCTGCGGTGTCGACGATATGTAGGGGCATGCCATCGATCTGTATGTGTTCCCGCAGCACGTCCCGGGTAGTGCCGGCAATATCGGTGACGATGGCGCTCTCCTGGCCGGAGAGACAGTTGAGAAGGCTGGATTTGCCGGCATTGGGCTTGCCCACGATCACCAGCTTCATCCCTTCCCGCAACAGGCTGCCCTGGCGCGCTTCCTGCAGTACTGCCGCGAGCTGTCGCTGCAGGGCGCTGACCTGTTCGGCCACCTGCCCCTCGGCGAGGAAGTCGATTTCCTCCTCGGGAAAGTCGATCGCTGCCTCGACGTAAACGCGCAGGCGCATGACCGCCTCGGCAAGCGCCGCCACGCGCCGGGAGAAGGCCCCCTGGAGCGAGCGGGTGGCATTGCGTGCCGCCTGTTCGGTACTGCTGTTGATCAGGTCGGCAATGGCTTCGGCCTGGGCCAGGTCCAGCTTGTCATTGAGGAAGGCGCGTTCGGAGAACTCGCCGGGGCGGGCCTGTCGGGCGCCGCGGGTCAGGCAACTGTGCAGCAACAGGTCCATGACCACCGGGCCACCGTGGCCCTGCAGTTCGACGACATCCTCCCCGGTAAAGGAGTGCGGGCCGGCAAAGTAGAGGGCGATACCGCTGTCGATCACGGTATCCGCGGCGTCGCGGAAATCACAGTAGTGAGCGTGTCGAAGCTGGAGGGGCTGGGCGGCAATGGCCTGCCCGATTTCGCGAGCGGCGGGCCCCGAAAGGCGCACGATGCCGACGCCCCCACGTCCGGGGGCGGTGGCAATAGCGGCGATGGTGTCGGTCTGGAACATGGCGCCAGTATACCTGTGGCGCCGACCCCGTGGTGCGGGGTCAGGCCCTGGCGTTTTCCTTTTCGATCTGCCGGGTGATGTACCACTGCTGGCCCATGGACAGCAGGTTGTTGACCACCCAGTAGAGCACCAGGCCGGCGGGGAACCAGAGGAAGAAGAAGGTGAAGATCACCGGCAGCCACTGCATGATCTTGGCCTGCATGGGGTCCGGCGGCGGCGGGTTGAGCTTCTGCATGAACCACATGCTGGCGCCCATCAGCAGGGGCAGTACGAAGTAGGGGTCCATGACGGAGAGGTCTTCAATCCACAGGAAGAAGGGCGCGTGGCGCAACTCTACACTCTCCATCAGTACCCAGTAGAGGGAGATGAACACCGGCATCTGCACCAGGATGGGCAGGCAGCCGCCCATGGGGTTGATTTTCTCCTTGCGGTACAGCTCCATCATTGCCTGGGACTGTTTTTGCTTGTCATCCGCGTACTGCTCGCGGATGTCCTGCATCTTGGGTGCGACTCGCCGCATGTTGGCCATGGAGCGATAGCTGGTGGCGGAGAGCTTGTAGAAGGCCCCCTTGATCAGCACGGTTAGCAGGATGATGGTGACGCCCCAGTTGCCCACCAGGGCCTGGATCTGGGTCAGCAGCCAGAACAGCGGCTGTGCGATCCACCAGAGCCAGCCGTAGTCGACTGAGAGATCCAGGTACTCGGAGATTTCCTCGAGGCGGTACTGGTCCTTGGGGCCGGCGTAGAAGCGCGCGCTGACCTGCCCGCTTTCCCCGGGTGGTACCGACAAAGTCGGGCTGACGAAACCGGCGATGTTGTCGCCGCTGGAGGTGACCCGGGTGCTGTAGGTGTGGGTCTGGTCCGGGTTGGGAATCCAGGCGCTGAGGAAGTAGTGTTGGATCATGGCGATCCAGCCGCCGGGTAGCGCCTCGCGGAAGGGCTCCTCGCGCATGTCCTCGAAGCTGAACTTGGTGAAGCGTTCGTCGGGCTGGGTGATGGCGGCACCGAGGAAGGGTTTCAGGCCCATGCCGCTGGTGCTGGCGGAGGGGTCCATGCTGCTGTCGCGCTTGATCTGCCCGAAGAGGTTGCCCTGCCAGGCGGTGTCCCCGCGGTTTTCCACCAGGTAACTGACGCGGGTCACGTAGTCCCCGCGCTTGAAGGTGAAGCGTTTGGTGATGCGAACACCATTATTGCCTTCCCAGGCCAGGTCGACGGTCAGGCTCTCGGCGCCGGGCTCCAAGCTGTAGCGCTGCTGGCCGGCCGTGAAACGGGCCCGCTGCTCGCTGTCGATACCATCGGGGCCGATCAACCCGCTCTGGGCCACATAGGTGCGTCGTTCGTTGCGTTCAAGAAGGACCAGGGGCTGGTCGGGGTTGTCGATATCCTCGAGGTGTTCGGGCAGGGCGACTTCGACGATATCGCCACCCCTGAGATCTATGGCTACCTGCAGGACATCGGTGTGTACCTGGACGATGCGACCGGTGGTGGCCCCGGAATTGTTTTCGACCGCTGGCGCGGCGCTGATGTCGTCGCTGGCAACCGGCGCACTCGGCAGGTCTTCGTTGGCGGCGGCGCTCTTGGGGAGTTCGGTGGCCGCGGGAACCGGTGCCTCGCCACCTTGGCTGGTCAGCCGGGTGGCGGGGGGTAGGCTTTCGCTGGTGTGTGCGTCCTTGAAGTTGACCCATTCGGTCAGCAGCATGAAAGACAACAGTGCGGCGGCGCCGATCAACAATGTGCGTTGCAGGTCCATAGATCAGTCTTCAGTCAATCGGTGGCTGTGGGGGCATGGCGGGACGAGGTCAATGCCGCCTTCGTGCCAGGGGTGGCAGCGGGCCAGGCGTCGCAGGGTCAGCCAGGTGCCGCGCAGTGCGCCGTGGGTGATGATGGCCTCGCGCGCATACAGTGAGCAGCTGGGGTAGAAGCGGCAGTGGCTGCCAACGAAGGGGCTCAGTGTGTAGCGGTAGAGGCTGATCAGAAGCAGCAGCGGATACTTCAGCATGGACGCTTGTCCCCGTTGCGCAGCGAGTTCCGCAGGAGACGCGACCACTGCTCCCGGAGCAGTTTGGCCAGGGCGGGGTTGTCCAGCTCATCCAGACCGCGCCTGGCCAGAACAATCACGTCCAGGTTCAGGGGCTGGCTGGGCTGAAAACGGAACACCTCCCGGGCAATGCGCTTGATGCGGTTGCGCTGTACCGCCTTGCGCACATTTTTCTTGGCCACAACCAAGCCCAGGCGATGCCCGGGCTGTTCGTTGGTTCTGGCCAGCAGCAAGATCTGCCTGTGGGAGGCACGGGCGTCCGGCGCCGCGAACACACGACGGTAATGTTCGGCGGTCAGCAGGCGCCGGGTCTTGTCAAATCCGGTACCCGGTGGCAGCCGAAGGTCGGGGCTGTTCACCTGGGTGGCCGGCTATCAGGCGCTCAGGCGCTGACGGCCCTTGGCGCGGCGGCGGGACAGGATCTGACGGCCGCTTTTGGTGGCCATGCGGGCGCGGAAACCGTGGGTACGCTTGCGCTTGAGTACGCTGGGTTGGAATGTTCTCTTCATGACATCTGTCCGTAACGGTATATAAAGAAGAAAGAAGGTAGCCGCCCTTCCGGGAAACCCGGATTGGCCGGCCGCAAAAAGGCTGGCGATTATAGAGAAAGCCCGCCGTCAATTCAATCACTGCAGGTCGGGCCTCGAGCCAGGTCCGCTGCGGGCAGACTCGGGGTGCTGTCGATGGAAGGTGAATTCGCCATCGGGGTGTCTTGGTCAAGCTCAGCAATGGCGCCGCGTTCAGCAATCGGTGCACAGTTTCCCACAATGATATACACATGTTTTGCACAGTTTTTTGCCCAGTAAAAAAACCTGCTCCGGGGTGGTTAAAGAATCGCCAATAATGATCTAACTGATTGAAATAAAAGGGCTACCTGGGAATCAAAAATTCCGATTACAGTGTGGATAACTGTGTTGTAGAGGGGTATGATGGCCGCTCTCTGGTCCCCGATGCACAGGCATTTGTGGTGAATCGCCGGGGAACGTCAAGGGATTGCAAATCAGTACACCGGCACTCGCGTGCCGATGTCATGGGGGAATCATGTCGGCTGATCCAGTTTGGCAGCGCTGTCTGGACCGTTTGCAGGACGAGCTTCCGTCGCAACAGTTCAATACCTGGATCAGACCACTGCAGGCCGAATCCTGCGATCGCGGTTTGACCTTGCACGCGCCGAACCGTTTCATCCGCGATTTCGTCAGCGACAAGTTTGCCGGCCGTATCGGTGAGCTCTTGCGCGAGCTTCAGGGCCACGCGGGCCTGGAGGTCAACCTCGAGGTGGGCAGTGCCCGTGGCCGGGTTCGCACCGAACCGGTTGTGGCGCGCAGTGCTGCCGCCGGTAAGTCGGAATTTCCGCCGGCGGTTTCAGGCATGGCGGTATCCGGCCAGGCGGTCGACCGGCAACCGGTTGAACCACAGCAGCGCACGCTGCGGGCTGTGCCGCCACCGTCGGTAGCGCGTCTGCGCAATGAGGGCGAAGGCGGTCACGACCAGCACAACCTCGTCGATCACTACACTTTCGAGAATTTTGTCGAGGGCAAATCCAACCAGCTGGCACTGGCTGCCGCCAGGCAGGTGTCGGAGAACCCCGGCGATGCCTACAATCCGCTGTTTCTGTACGGTGGAGTGGGCCTGGGCAAGACCCACCTGATGCACGCGGTGGGCAATGCCCTGCGCGAACAGAACCCAAACGCCAAGGTGGTCTACCTGCATTCCGAGCGTTTTGTGGCAGACATGGTCAAGGCGCTGCAGCTCAATGCCATCAACGAGTTCAAACGCTACTACCGCTCCGTGGATGCCCTGCTGATCGACGATATCCAGTTTTTTGCCAAGAAGGATCGCTCCCAGGAAGAGTTTTTCCACACCTTCAATGCCCTGCTGGAAGGCGGGCAGCAGATGATTCTTACCTGTGATCGCTATCCCAAGGAGATCGACGGCCTTGAAGAGCGCCTGAAATCCCGTTTCGGCTGGGGCCTGACGGTAGCCGTAGAGCCGCCCGAGCTGGAGACGCGAGTCGCGATCCTGATGAACAAAGCGAGCCAGGCCAGCGTGCACCTGCCGCCAGAGGCGGCGTTTTTTATCGCCCAGCGTGTTCGCTCCAATGTGCGTGAGCTCGAGGGTGCACTTAAGCGGGTGATAGCGAGTGCTCACTTCACCGGCAAGCAGATCGATATCGAGCTGATCAAGGAAAGCCTGAAGGACCTGCTGGCACTGCAGGACAAGCAGGTCAGCCTGGACAATATTCAGCGCACAGTGGCCGAGTACTACAAGATCAAGGTGGCGGACCTGATGTCCCGCCGGCGCAGCCGCTCGGTGGCCCGGCCGCGGCAGATGGCCATGGCCATGGCCAAGGAGCTGACCAATCACAGCCTGCCGGAGATCGGTGACAGTTTTGGCGGCCGGGACCACACGACAGTCCTGCACGCATGCCGTAAAATAAAGGAACTTCGCGAAACCAACGCGGATATTCGGGAAGATTACAAGAACCTGCTGCGCTCGTTGACCACTTGAGCGAGGGTCTGGCGCCAACGGAAGGATACCGAGGACCATGAAATTTTCCATTTCGCGGGATGCACTGCTGAAACCTCTCAACCTGGTGGCCGGCGTGGTCGAGCGGCGGCAGACCTTGCCGGTGCTGTCCAACGTGATGCTGGTACTGGAAGGAAGCCAGCTGTCATTGACCGGCACCGACCTGGAAGTGGAGTTGGTGGGCCGTGTACCGGTGGATGAGGCCGGTATCGACGGTGAAGTGACGGTGCCGGCACGGAAGCTGGTGGATATCTGCAAGTCCTTGCCCGAGGGAAGCGACATTGCCTTCAGTGTGGAGGAAGGCAAGGCTACCGTGCGCTCGGGACGGAGTCGTTTCACGCTCTCTACGCTGCCGGCGCGGGAGTTCCCCAGTGTCGAAGAAGGCATTGGGACGCAGCAGTTCAGCCTCAAGCAAGGTCAACTGAAGCGTTTGATCGATCGCACCAGTTTTGCCATGGCCCAGCAGGATGTGCGCTATTACCTCAATGGCATGTTGCTGGAGATCCGTCAGGAACAGCTGCGGGTGGTAGCAACCGACGGTCATCGCCTGGCAATGTGCACCTTCCCTGAAGCCCTGTCCGGGCAGCAGGACACCCAGGTGATACTCCCGCGCAAGGGCGTGCTCGAGCTGGCGCGCCTGCTCCTGGCGGAGAACGAGGAGATTGGCATCACCCTGGGCAGCAATCATCTGCGCGCAACCACCGGTGAATTTACCTTTACATCCAAGCTGGTGGACGGCAAATTTCCGGATTACGAGCGGGTTTTGCCGCGTTCCGCGGAGAAAGTGGTCGTAGGCGCCCGTCTCGACCTGCGCCAGGCCTTTACCCGCACGGCCATCCTCTCGAATGAGAAATACCGCGGTGTGCGCCTCAAGCTGTCCGAGGATAGTCTGGATATTGTTGCCAATAACCCCGAACAGGAAACGGCCGAGGAGCAGGTCCCCGTGGAGTATCGCGGCGATGGCCTCGAGATTGGCTTCAATGTCAGTTATCTCCTGGATGTCCTTGGGGTGTTAAGTGGTGAGACCGTGAAGCTTTCCCTGTCGGACCCCAATAGCAGTGCCCTGCTTGAGGAGGCAGAAGACGGTGACTCCCTGTATGTGGTCATGCCGATGCGCCTGTAAGGGCACTGGCGGGTGTGGCGGGTGAATCCCGTCGCACCGCTTCCCGAATCCCTCCGCACACGCCCCTCCCCCTCCGTGTCTCGCCTCTCGCGCCTGGATATCCATCAACTCCGTAACCTGCAGAGTGTCAGGCTTGAAGACCTGGGCCGGGTCAACCTGATTTACGGTCCCAATGGCAGTGGCAAGACCTCGCTTCTTGAGGCCATTCACATCCTCGGCAGTGGGCGCAGTTTTCGGAACACGTCGCCGCGATCTCTGGTACGGCACGGGTCTGATCAGTTGACGGTTTTCGCCCTCCAGCAAGTGGGAGACAGGCATTCAAGTCTTGGCGTACAGCGTACGGTTAGTGGTGATCTCCAGGTCAAGCTCGCTGGCGTGGCGCAACGCAACCTGTCCCAGTTGGCCTTTGCCCTTCCCGTCCAGGTGATCGATGCGAGTACCTTTGATCTCCTGGTGGGCAGTCCCGCGGTGCGCCGTCAGTTCCTGAACTGGGGTGTGTTCCACGTGGAACATGGTTTCCACGAACACTGGATGGGCTTCCAGCGGGCCCTGAAACAGCGCAATACCTTGCTTCGCCGTGGTACCATAAGCGGTTATGAGTTGGCTGTGTGGGACCGCAAGGTTGCCGAGGCGGGCGAAGCGATACATGCATTTCGCCTGGCCTACTTTGAGGCGCTTGCCCCCCGGTTTCGCCAGGTGCTAAACCGGCTCGTGCCGGAGCTGGATCAGGTCGAGGTGCGGTATCGGCGGGGCTGGGACCGCAAAGTGCCTTATGCAGAAGCACTCGCGGTCGCGGGTGAGGGTGACCGCGAGCGGGGTTTTACCCAGACTGGGCCCCACCGGGCGGACGTGCGGATTACGGTCCAGGGTCGAAGCGCGGCGGAGACACTATCCCGTGGTCAGCAGAAGCTTCTGGTGATTGCGCTGAAACTGGCCCAGGGTGGCCTTTTACGGGAAGCGACGGGTCGGCAGTGTCTCTATTTGGTGGATGACCTGCCAGCAGAGCTGGATCGGGGGCACCTCGGCCGGGTCTGTGAGGAGCTAGACGCCCTGGGGGCGCAAGTTTTTCTGACCAGTGTCGATCGCGATGACCTGCAAGTGGTGTGGCCTACACCGGAAGCCCTTAAATTGTTCCACGTGGAACACGGTCAGGTTCGAGCCTCGGCCCCAGACGGGTTGAGGCAACCAATGTTGTGATGAAGAGTGCAAGACCATGAGTGACGGCGGCAACAACTACGATTCCTCCAGTATCAAGGTGCTCAAGGGCCTGGATGCTGTGCGCAAGCGACCCGGGATGTACATTGGGGATACCGACGACGGAACCGGCCTGCACCACATGGTGTTTGAGCTGGTTGACAACTCTATTGACGAAGCGCTGGCGGGCCACTGCTCACGCATCGATATCGTGATTCACCCGGACGAGTCCGTTTCGGTCAGCGACGATGGGCGCGGCATTCCCACGGAAATGCACGATGAAGGGGTGTCTGCCGCGGAAGTGATCATGACCGTGCTCCACGCTGGGGGCAAGTTTGACGACAACACCTACAAAGTATCCGGCGGCCTGCACGGTGTCGGCGTCTCTGTGGTAAACGCCCTGTCCTCCGAGCTGGTGCTGACAATTCGCCGGCAGGGGAAAATGTATGAGCAGGTGTATCGCCACGGCGTGCCCCAGGCACCCCTGGCCGTGATTGGTGATACCGACAGCTCCGGCACCTCCGTGCGCTTCCACCCCTCCTCGGAGACCTTCACCAATATCGAGTTTCACTTTGACCTGCTGAGCAAGCGCCTGCGTGAGCTGGCATTCCTGAACTCCGGGGTCAATATTCACCTCAAGGACGAGCGCAGTGGTCGCCAGGAAACCTATGCCTATGAGGGCGGCCTCAAGGCTTTCGTAGCCTATCTCAATCAGAACAAGAGCACGGTCAACAAGCCTTTCCACTTCCAGGTGGACATGACCGACGGTATCGGTGTCGAGGTTGCCCTGCAGTGGAACGATGCCTTCTCGGAAAATATCTACTGTTACACCAACAACATTCCTCAGCGGGATGGCGGCACGCACCTGGCGGGCTTCCGTGCGGCCCTGACCCGCAGCCTGAACAGCTACATCGAGCGCGAAGGTCTGGCTAAGAAAGCCAAGATCTCCACCACCGGCGACGATGCCCGCGAAGGTTTGACGGCAATCATTTCGGTTAAGGTGCCAGACCCCAAGTTCTCCTCCCAGACCAAAGACAAGCTGGTCTCCTCGGAGGTCAAGACAGCGGTCGAACAGGCCATGAATACCCAGTTCAACGATTACCTGCTGGAACACCCCGGTGATGCCAAGGCGGTGGTCGGCAAAATGCTGGATGCCGCCCGCGCCCGCGAGGCGGCGCGCAAGGCACGCGAAATGACCCGGCGCAAGGGTGCCCTGGATATCGCGGGGCTGCCGGGCAAGCTCGCCGACTGCCAGGAAAAGGACCCGGCTCTCTCCGAGCTCTACCTGGTTGAGGGCGACTCCGCAGGCGGCTCCGCAAAGCAGGGCCGCAACCGCAAATTCCAGGCGATCCTGCCGCTCAAGGGCAAGATTCTCAACGTGGAAAAGGCGCGCTTCGACAAGATGCTCGGCTCCGCCGAGGTCGGTACGATCGTGACTGCCCTGGGCTGCGGCATCGGCAAGGACGAGTTCAATCCGGACAAGCTGCGCTACCACAGCATCATCATCATGACCGACGCCGATGTCGACGGCTCGCATATCCGCACCCTGCTGCTGACCTTCTTCTTCCGGCAGATGCGCGAGTTGATTGACCGCGGGCATGTGTTTATTGCCCAGCCGCCTCTCTACAAGATCTCCCGGGGCAAGCAGCACCAGTACCTGAAAGACGAACAGGCGTTGAAGGACTTCCTGACCCAGTCGGCGCTGGACGAGGCCGCCATTGTGGTTCACCCCGATGCGCCGCCGGTCACCGGTCAGGCCCTCGAAGAGCTGGT
Source organism: Haliea atlantica (assembly GCF_054779855.1). Taxonomy (NCBI): domain Bacteria; kingdom Pseudomonadati; phylum Pseudomonadota; class Gammaproteobacteria; order Cellvibrionales; family Halieaceae; genus Haliea; species Haliea atlantica. Next base: position 168,887 of record NZ_BAAGXL010000027.1, read on the forward strand.
GCTGCGTTTCCGCAAGGTCGCAGCCACCATCGATCGCTTGAGCCGTGTGTACGCTCCGCCGGTACTCTGGCAGCTGGTTTACGGTGCCCGTCTGTCGCTCGCGGAAATGGCGGATGAAGCCGCTGTGCAGCGCTTTGCCGAGCAGTTAAGTGAGCGCTTACTTACCGTTGCGCCCAAGGGTGCCGAGTACACGGTCTCGGTGCGTCGCGACGTGGAACGCAATATCCACTACCCGGTCGTCAAGTTGCACGCCCACGGTGTCAGCAGCGAGACGGAGTACAGTCAGGAGTTCTTCTCATCCGGGGAATACCGCAGTCTGGTGGAACTCGGAGACACCCTGAACAACCTGATCGAGGAAGGCGGTTACTTCCGTCGGGGCGACAAGACCTTCCCCACCCAGGTCTTCGAGGAGGGCCTCGAGTGGCTCATGACCGAGGCGCGCAAGGGCTACAGCATCCAGCGCTACAAGGGTCTGGGGGAAATGAACCCGGATCAGCTCTGGGAGACCACCATGGACCCGGACGCCCGTCGCATGCTCAAGGTGACCATCGAGGACGCCATGAAGGCGGACCAGATCTTCACCACCCTGATGGGCGATCACGTGGAACCGCGGCGTGAGTTCATCGAGGAGAACGCGCTGTCGGTGGCCAACCTCGACGTTTGACCCCAGCGGACTGTCTCCAATAGCTGCTGCCGTGCCTGCCAGGCGGCAGCTATCTTTCATTCTGTGGAAGGTGATCTTTGGCAGATTGAACTGTTGCCATTGATGAGAATGGTTATTATTAACCCAACTCAAGGGAGACAAGTCATGAGCAAAACACTGTCCTTCACCGTAATGCATTTCACCATCGCCTTTTCCGTGGCCTGGCTGTTGACGGGCAGCGCCTGGCTCGGCGGTCTGGTGGCCCTGGTGGAGCCCGCCGTTAACTCGGTGGCTTACTACTGGCACGAGAAGCTCTGGCGCCAGCTGGAGTCCAGGCGCCATCCGACGGGAGGGCATCCCGCGATGACCGGGGGCCTGGCGGCTTGAGTCGGGTTGGCGCGCGGTTTGCTGTCCCGGTTCAGCCCGTGCCTGCGCCCCAGAATGCCTGCCAGAGTGGCAGCGCCAGCATGCCACCACTGGCCAGCAGCGCCGGCCAGAGCACCTTCCAGCCGGGAGCACTGCCGGCAATCAGCCGGCAGTAGACCGCTTTCATGACCGTGTTGGTTGCAGCCGCCAGCACCATGCACAGGATCACTTCCTGGCTTCCCAGGTCCTCCCCCGCCCGGGGCGCCAGCGATAGCACGATGGCGTCGACATCGGCGACGCCGGTGAAGACCGACAGCAGGTAGAGGCCTGTTTGACCAAAGGCGGCCAGCAGCGCTTCCGATGCCAGCATCACGATGACCAGCAGCGCACCAAACTGCAGGGCCGGCGCCAGTTCAAAGGGATTGCGCACCGCAATCCGCTCGCCTGCCTGCCGGGCATCACCGGCCCCCTGACGCCAGTGCCACAGGGCGGCCAGTAGCAGGACGCCCAGGCCAATCGCCAGCAGTGGCAGGCTGTCCCAGGCCAGTGCCGGGTTGAGGACACCGATAACCACCAGCATGCGCAGATACATCGTGCTGCTGGCCAGGAGCACCCCGGCCGCGGTCATGGCGGGGTTACCCAGTTCCCGGTGCAGTCGGGACAGGCTCAGGGTCACGGCGGTGGAGGAGGCAATGCCCCCGGCCAGGGCTGTCGCCAGCAGCCCCCAACGGGGGCCCGCTGCCCGCATGGCGAAATAGCCAACCAGCGAGAGTCCCGCGATCAGCACCACCATCCACCAGACTTCCCGGGGGTTGAGGGCATCCCAGGGGCCAAAGTCGCGGTCCGGCAACAGCGGCAGCATGACCACCGACAGAAGCAGGAACTGTAGGGTACCCAGTAGCTCCCTCTGGTCCAGAATGCGCAACCAGCGGTGCAGGGTGTCCTTTAGGTGCAGCAGCAGCGCCAGGACGACGGCACTGGCGGCGGCGAGTAGCGGCTCTCCAGCCACCGCGATCACCCCCAGCCAGTACACCAGCATGGCGGCCACTTCCGTGGTGATGCTCAGGCGCCGGGGTGACTCGGCGGCACGCTGGTAGCCCGCCACCAGCAATAGCCCCGCGGGCAGAAAGCCGACAGCCGCGATCCCGATGGCCAGGTCGTCGCGCCAGTACTGCCCGGCGGTAGTGACCAGGGCGCCGAGCAGGGCGAGGACGGTGAAGGTGCGAATACCGGCAACCCGGCTGCCCTCCGTGTGATTGCGGCGATGCCAGCCCCGCTCGCTGCCCACCAGCAGACCGATGGCCAGTGCCACCGCAATCTCAAGTATCGGTTCTGGTAGTGGCAGGCCGCTTTCCACCGAGATTCACTGGGGGATTCCCCACTCCGTCTATCCGCTTTGTCCCTGCCAGTGTAGTGCCCAGGGGCTCAGCGCACTACACCGGGTCGTCAGGCTGCGGTAAACAACAGTCGCTGGGCGCCACTGTCTCCCACGGGTGCAAACACCGGGCGCAGGGCCATGCCGATGCGCATGTCACCGGGTTCGATATCCACCAGGCTGCTGTTGACGTTGAAGCCCTCTTCCAGTGTCACGATGGCCAGGTTCTGGGGCTGGTCCGCAGCGAACTCCTCCAGTGTGGGAACCCGAGCCAGGGTGTAGCTGCACAGCGTGGCGCGCCCGGAGATCTCGCGCCAGGTCAGTGACAGCGAACCGCAGTGCGTGCAGTGCCGACGCGGGTAGAAAATCCAGTGGCCGCACTCGTCGCAGCGCGGCACCCGGATCACTTCTTCCTTCAGTCCCTCCCAGAAGGGCTGGCTGATGGGCGTGGAAACTGGAATCACGGCGCTCATGCCTGTTCTCCCCCCTGCAGGATAAGGACACCTTGCTCACTCATCACGCCACCGGTGCCTGATACAAAGGCATTGTCGTGGCGCGGAACCTGGCGCGGACCCGCCCGCCCCTGGATCTGGGTGCAGGCTTCAATCAGTTGTGACATGCCCCCCGCCGTGCCTGCCTGCCCAAAAGACAGCTGGCCGCCGTGGGTGTTGAGGGGAAAGTCGCCGCGGAATCCCAGGTCGCGCTCGCGCAGGAAGCGCATGCCCTCCCCCTTGGCGCAGAAACCCGCATCTTCCAGGCTCAACAGTACGGTGATCGTGTAGCAGTCATAGACCTGCGCCATGTGCATGTCCACGGGTTGCAGTCCCGACATGGCAAAGGCCTGCCGCGCCGCCTCGCGAATGGGTGTAACAGTCATGTCTGCGGCATAGGTCGGCGACTTGTAGGCCAGTCTCTCGCCGAAGCCGAGAACCTTCACCGGCCGGTGCGGGCAGCGCCGGGCCAGGGTTTCGGAGGTGACGATGACGGCGGCTCCACCGGCGACTGGCATGACGATTTCCAGCAGGCGCAAGGGATCCGCGACCATCCGACTGGCGAGGAAGTCGGCTTCGGTCAGGGGCTGGCCGCGAAAAATGGCCTGCGGATGTTCCTGGGCATTATCCCGCTGCTGCACGACCAGCTTGGCCATGGCCCGGGGGTCATAGCCGAAACGGTCCGCGTATTGCTGAGCAATCATGGCGTAGCCCGTGTTCTGGCCCACATGACCGTAGGGAATATCGAACTCGGCTTCGGGTGCGCCGTAGCGGGTGCTGTGGCCACCGAAGCGCATGGCGGTGGCAAGCTGGGTCGGGTCCTCGGCAGGCCCCAGTGGCGCCATGCGCGCCGGCAGCACGCAGAGAACCGCCTGGCAAAGGCCCAGCTCGATGGCCGCGGCTGCGCGCCAGACCATTGCCACGGCACTGGTGCCGCCGAGATCGACCACCTCGGCAAAATTGACCGGAATGCCCAGATACTCGGCCGCCATGGCCGGGACAAAAATATCCGCTTCATGGAAGCTGGTGTTGTTGAGGATCAGTCCGTCGATATCTTGCAGCGCCAGGCCGCTCTCTTTCAGCGCCTGGTGGGCCAGGTCGGCCACCTGCTCCAGGTGGAACATCTGCGGCGCGGTGGCATATTTTTCCGGTGCATACTGGGCGTAGCCGGTAATCGATGCCTTGCCTTGCAGGCCCATAAACTCTCTCCTCGCGTTGCGGCGTGACCTATGAAAACACGCGCGACGGGGAGCTGTCAGGCTGCACGCGGGCAAAACGCCAGGGGGATCAAGCCCTCGAACCGTTCCCCGGGCTTTGATTGCCGCTTGACCGGAGCGCTTGCGGGCCGGGGCGTTTCCCGTTACACCCCCGGGGAGCCGGCTTGACGGCCTGCGCGGCGAATGGGGATACTGGCGCGGCCCCAGCCGACGGATCCGGGCCGCTGCCATGACCGCCTCACTGCCTCGTGACAAGCTTTCGCGCACCACGGATGCCCGGTCCGGGCCGGCGGGCTATGTGCTGGATAACATGGAGGGCGCGGTCGACCAGGCGCGATTTTTGGCGGCGACCGACATGCCGCTTGCGATTATTGGCGCTCGCGGAACCGGCAAACTCTACCTGGCCAAGCTTTACCACCAGGCCAGCGGGGCATCACCGGACGCGCTTCGTCTGCTGGACTGCCGCGAGTGCCGCGGGCGCGACGAGTCCTGGCGGCGTCTGCTCGAGGCGATGCTCGCGGCGCCTGGCCAGACCCTGGTACTGAAGTCGCCCCAGCTGCTGCATCCGGAAGTACAGAAGCGCCTGGCCCGCCTGGTAGCGACCCGGCGACTGCCGACACAGGACGGCGGTGACTATCTGCCCCCGCTGCGCTTTGCGGCCCTCTTTCCTGCGAGCCTCACGGCCCTGGTCGAAGCGGGTGAACTGCAGGCGCGCCTGGCCAGCGTCTTTGCCGGGCACCCCATCCATGTTCCGCCACTGCGTGCGCGGCCTCAGGCCATCCTGCGTTGGGCGGGCAAGATCCTGCAGCAGGAGTCCGCCAGGCACGGCAGCCGGCTGCAGGGCTATACGCCGGAGGCCGAACAGGCCATGCGTCGTCACCAGTGGCACGGCAATCTCAGTGAATTGCGCCAGCGGGTTGTCCGCGCGATGGAGCGAAGGCCCGAGGCAGACTGGCTTTCCGCCGCGGATTTGCAGCTCTACGAGGGCGGCCGCAGCGCCGCGCCGGCGACACTCTGGACGCTGCAGACCGCAGCCGACGTGCTGGCACCTTCCGCCTGGGAGGAATTGCAGATCGCCCTGGCGGAACTGTTGCAGGCTATAGTCGCAGGTGACTGTGATGACCTGCCCCTTGGGCAGTGGCTGCGCGACGAGCTCCTGCTCGCCTCGCTGGCGCGCTACGCGGGGGTGGCCAGCCAGGCCGCGCGGCTGGTGCAGACCTCGCCGCGCAATGTACAGCGCTGGTATCCCGCTGCCCGGCAGCGGGATGTGGAGCGGGAAGCCTGCGTCGAGTGGTCGGAAACCCGTCGCCTGATCCAGGACTGGGTGCGCGGGCTGGGTCTGGAGGGCGAGTCTCCCCTGCTGCGCCTGGAGTCGCTGCTGCTCAGTCGCCTGGAAGCCTGTTCCGACAGGCTTCCCATGGCGCGCCGGGTCGGCCTGCTGGGCGTGTCCCGCCCCACCTACCAGAAGCGCCTGAGGGAGTATGAGATGCGCGAGTCGCTGCGATGACAACCCCGCGTACCACGCGCCCACCGGTGGAAGAGCTTAGCCGCCGCTACCGCGCGATCAGTCCACCCGACAGCAGCGTGGCCATGGGCTTTTCGGCGCGCCTCAACCTGCTCTGGGATCTCGCGGGTGTGGTACCGGGCCAACTGGATGGCCGGGTCTTGGCGATTCTTGCCCTTAACCCCGAGTGGCGAGAGACAGATATACGCCGCTGGCTGCAACAGGACGTGTTGCCCGCCCGCCCGGTGCTGCGCAGCATGGTGCATTTCCTGGTCGCGGAGTTGGGTGAGGAGCATGATCCTCTGCGCTGGGAGGCTTTTCTGGTCTACGGGGCGCCGATCGTCTCCTCTCCCCTGGAGCACCTGCTCTACCGTGCGGATAGCGGGCGCCGCGAAATTGCTGCCCGTATCATTGCCCGTCTGACCGAACGCTTCCGTATTCCGCCATCCAGCTACGACGCTGCAGCGCTTTTCCAGCACTGCCTGCGCTTGATGCAGCAGTTCAATATCTACGAGTGGCAGGATTTTCAGGCCGGCCACCTTGAGCTCTTCCACAATCTGCTATTTGCGCCCGCCCAGACTGCCGCTCCCGGTGGCGGCGAGCGACCTGCGGATACTCCCTGGCTGCCTGACGAAAAGGCGGGTTTCCCCTTGCCTTCGGGCGGCCCGGGCGAAAATACTGTCGGACCCGGCAAGGAGTGAACCCGAGGCGATGGAAGCACAGAGTGAAGAACAGGATATCCGCGGTGTTCGCGTGATGGTGGTGGACGATGCCAAGACCATCCGCATGATGATGTCGCATACACTGCGGTCGATGGGCTGTGAGGTCGAGTGTGCCGAGGATGGCTTCAGTGCCCTCGCCTTGTTGCGTCGCTTCCGGCCGGATATTGTCTTTCTCGATATCAGCATGCCCGAGCTGGATGGCTATCAGACCTGCAGTCTGATTCGCGGTGCCGAAGACACCCGGGATCTGCCCGTCGTCCTGCTCTCTTCGTCGGACGGGCTGTTTGATATTGCCCGCGGTCAGGCGCGTGGAGCGACCGCCCACGCCAGCAAGATTCCCCCGGATCCGGTGTTGCGGCAGTTGATTCACGAGCATACGCGGGCAGCCGGGGAGCACTGAGCATGCCCGCTGCACTGGATGCCCTGGCCAGTCTTCGCGAGCGCTGGCGTGCCAGTGCCACGCCGGTTCCCGTGGTAGCCCCGGTGCCCACGCCCTGGCGCGGAGTGCGGGTGCGCCTGGCTGAAACCTGGCAGCTGTTTCCCCAGGCTGCACTCGATGCCGTCATCCCCTGCCCCGCGGTGTCGCGGATACCCGGTACCCGGCCTTTTGTCATGGGCGTGGCCAGCTGGCAGGGTGGCTTGATTCCAGTCTTGTCCGGGGAGTGCCTGTTCGGTCTGGCGGACGCGCCCGGGCCCGCCCGAGGCTATGCCCTGGTGGTGCGCCGGCGCGGTTTTCACTTCGCCCTCACCACCGCCGAGCTGCGCGGGCCACTGACCCTGGCCGAGGAGGCTTTCACGGAGAGCATTCCCCCGACAGCTCCCCGAGCCGAGTGGTGCAGCGGCAGCGTTGAGTTTGGTGGTCAGGTACTTGCCGTGGTGGATATCGATCGCCTGCTGAGTGACCCGCGTCTCTCCGATACTGTGCTGGCCCGACCCTGTTCAGAGGAATCCCTGTCATGAATACCTTCAACCGCTTCGCGGGCCCCCTGTTTGCCGTGCTGGCCCTGGGGCTGCTGGTCTGCGCGGGGCTCGGTCTGTATCTCCTGCTTGCCGCCGGTCTGATCAGTGAGTCGGGGCGACCCGGCCTGCTGATCCTGGTGATACTGGCTGCCGTGCTCGCGCTGCTGGCAATGTGGTCAGCCTGGCGCGGCTGGCGCGCGGTGCATCAACGGCAGCCGGCACTGGAAGAACTGCTCGGACAGATGGCCTCCGGTGACCTGACCGTATCCCTGCCAGCCGAACTGCGCGGGCAACCCCTGGCGGATGCTCTGGAAAGTACGCTGCAGGGTCAGCGGGAATTGCTCCAGGCCCTGCGCCAGCCCTTTGAGGCCATGGCCGCGGAGGTCTACCGGCTGGGCAAGCACAATCGCAGTCAGGTGACCCTGGCCTCCCAGGTATCGCGGCAGCTGCAGGACAGCCTGGCGCTGCAGGGGGAAAGCCGTCGCGGCGTGGAAACCCTGTTGGAGAGCGCCCGGCGCTCCGGCGAGGTGGGTCAGGGTCACCAGCAGGGCGTGCGCCGCGGCCACAACCTGGTGCGCGATATGTCGCGGGCGGCCGGGGAGCTGCGCCAGAGTCTGCAGGAGACCTCGAAAACCGCCAAGCGGCAGGGGGAACTGATCCAGTCGGTTACCAGCGCGGCCGAGTACATCCAGGGGCTGAACACCCGCGTTTCGGTGGTGGCGATCAATACCCGCATAGAAGCCGAGCGCGCCGGAGAGCAGGGTCGACCGCTGCTGGGTATTGCCGAAGCCCTGGGCGAGCTGCTGCGTGAGTCCGAGGGCGAAGGCCGGCGTATCACCGCCGAAATCCGCACGCTGCAGAATCTCTCTGCGGAGAGCTTGAGCAGCCTCGAGACCACGGTCTCGTCGGTGGTGACTATCCTCGAGTTTGTCGATCGCCTGGACAACACCCTGGAGCAGACGGCCCAGTCCGCCCTTGAACTGCAGCAATTGCTGGCCCAGCTGCAGGAATCGGCGACCGGGACATCCCGCGCCCTTCGCCAACTGGACAATGGCATGGGTGACCTGCTGGGCCAGGGAGGCGAGATAAGCGATCAGTCGGAGCTCTTGCGTCAGGGCGTGGCCAACCTGCAGCAGAACCTCTCCAACCTGGGGCGCGCCCTGTCGCGTCTGCGTCTCGAACGGACGGAGACGCCGCCCGCGGCCGATATTCCGGGAGCAGACACTTGAGCGCGCGAACCCCTGTCACCCTGCCTGCGGGCGTGGACCTGGTTGCACTGGCCTGGCTCCGTCCGCTGCTGGATCGGCAGCTGGCCGAGGCGGAAGCCCGCCTGGTCAACGCGGGCCGCCAGGGCAGCAGCCCCGCCGAACTGCTGCACTGCCTGTGGGCGGTCCATCATGTGAGCGCCGCGTTGCGCAGCCTGGGCCTGGAGCTGGTGCCCTTGTTGGGCCTGGAGCTGGAGCGCAGCCTGCGTCAGTTGCTGCTGGAAGATATTGCCGTTGAGCGCCGCAACCTGATTCTCGGCGGCGTCATGCGCGGCCTGCAGACCCTGCCAGCCTGCCTGGACAGCGTGGAGGAAAGCGGCGAAGACAGTGGCCGCGGCTTGGCCCCCTGTATCAATGATCTACGTCGCTGGCGCGGCCAAGCCCCGCGGCCACCGGCGCTGTTCTTTCGCTGGCCCCTGGCGCCTGCTTGTGGCCTGAGCAGCGGTCCATTGACCCCGGACGAGGAGGTGCGTCGCGCGGCGGGGCTGCTGCTGGCGCCCTGGGTGCAGTCCGCCCGGGCACTGCTGGCGGAGGGGGATCCGCGCAGTGCCGCGCGTACCCTTGGTCGCATTGCCCACAAGTTGCACCAGCTGTTCCGGGGGCGCGTACAGGAGCGCTTCTGGCTGGGTCTGGTGGGGCTGAGCGAAGGGCTGGCCGTGGGCATGTTTCTGCCGGATGAGGCCATTGCCCACATCCTCAAGGCCGGGGCGCTGCTGATCAAGCAGGCTCGCGAGCACGGCACAGCGCCACTCCCCTCGGTGAACAGTGATCGCTATCTCCAGCAAATCCTGTTTTATCTGGCGGCCTGCCCGGTGCGTACCCTCCACATGCAGCACATCTGTGAGGCCTGCGGGGTCGACCAGGGCAGCGTGGAAGCGCTCAGTCGCCCGCCGGTGCATCGCGATGCGCTGTGCGCGGTACTCAGGGAGACGGACGCGCGGCTGCAGTCGCTGATGGAGCAGTTGCAATCCGACGGTCTTGACCAGGAAGAACAGGATGTCGCCTTGCACGGCATTGAGCGCCGCCTGCTGGCGCTAGGCGAGCTGGACTGGCTGCAATGCCTGCAGCGCATTCGCGGGGCCCTGGCGGGCACCGTGCCAGAGCGCGGCAGTCTGCCGGCCAGCGCGGTGGAGGACCTGGTAGGCTTGCAGCTGGCGCTGGCCAGTCGTCTGCACTGGCGCGGTCGTCGGGTAGAGGACGCGGCGAAGCTCGAGGATCAGCAGCGACTGCTGTCCGGTTGCCGCAACCGGCTGCTGGGGGTGATGCAGACCCTCGACGCACCGGAGCCGCAAAGTGCAGCGCCGGAGGGGGACCGGGACGCGCTCGAAACCCCGGTTGATGCGCGTCTTGGCGAGATTGCCGCGGCACTGGCACACGCCGGTCGAGAGCGCGAGGCAAGCGTTCTGGTACTGGGTAGAGATTGGCTGCGTGCCCGGGGTGCCGACCCCGCGGGAGAGGATCTGGCACGGGTGGCCTTCGCCTTTGCCTGTCTCGAGTGTTACTGGGAAGCTTTCCTTGCCGAGCCGCGGGCCGCCGATGCCACCCGGGTGGATATCGCGCTGGAAAGTCTGTCCCATCTCTCCGAGACCGAGACCGGAGGCGTTGAAGGCCCTGCCCTGCGCGGTGACAGCCCGGTCGAGCCGGGTAGCCTGGACGAAATCCCGGAGGCCCTGAGAGCGGTTTTTGCCGAGGAATGTGCGGAGCAGGTAGTGCGCCTGCAGACCCTGCTGCCGGCCTGGGAGCAGGCGCCGGCACGGGACGAGCACCTGCGGGAAATGCGCAGGCACTTCCACACCTTCAAGGGCAACGGCCTGGCCGTGGGGGCCGAGCGCATCGCCGCGCTGGGACGCGAGGCACAGGACATGCTGGACCGCGTACTGGAGAGCAGTGGTCCGCTCGACCCGGAGCTGGCGCCGTTGCTGCACGATCTCGTGTCGCGCCTGCCGAGACTGATCAGCGGCGACGATCCTGCAGTGCTGGAGCATTTCCTGCAGCGCTGTCGTGTCGTGCAGCAGGGAGACAAGCCATGAATCCGATAGATCGCCTGCTGGAGACCGACTGGGCCCGCGCGCTGGCTGCCGAGCGGGGCGAGGAAACACTGCGCCAGCTGCTGGCCAGTGAGAGCGAAGAGGCGAGTGACTCGCTGTTCAGTCTGCACCGAGAGAGCGCGCCAGTCGCCCAGCTCAGTGACGAGGAGCGACGTCTGGGCATGCGCCACATGCAGGGTGGCTTGCCCGGCGCCGATGACCTCTCCAGTTTTATCGAGGAGGAAATCGTGCTTTCCTCCGTGGGTGAGAGCAGCGATATCTATGCTCCCCGGGAAGCCGCCCACCCCGCCTCCGCGGCGGATCGCCAAAGCGTGATTGCGGTCGATCACAGCCGCAACAGCAGCGACTCGCTGTCCCTGCGAGCTCGCCCGGAGTTTCAGGGTGCCGATGTGCTGGGCCTGGGGCCGCCCGCACCACTGCAGGGTCCCGCCAGTGATGCGGCGCAGGAGGCTGTCCCGGCAGCCGGTGAGCCGGAGCCGCGAGTGCTATCCGGGGAGAGCGCCCCGGAGCCGAAATCCGCACCGGCAGCGGCGCCTGAACCGGCGCTTGAACCGGTTGCCGAGCGTGCTCCGGACGTCGAGCCTGGGGTCGCGGACGCGGAACAGGTATCGGAACTGCCCGCGGCCGCGGCGACCCCGGAAGCCTCCCCTGCCCGGCCTATCCCGGTAGCCGCCAGCACCGGGAGTGCCGCCAGCGAGCAGTGGTCCTGGTGTGTCCCCGACGGTATCACCTTCAACTTCACCACACGCAGTGGCACGGAGCTGTTTCCGGATTTTCTCGATGCCTTCATTGAAGAGGCCGGCGGCGAACTGGAAAAGCTGGAGGATGCCATCGGACTGTGGGAGCGGGAGCTCGCGGGCGAGGCCGCGCAAACGGTCGGGCGGATACTGCACACGCTCAAGGGCATCGCCAAGGGGGTGGGGCTGCAGCGCTACGGCACGCTGGTGCACAATTTCGAAACGCTCCTGCTGAGCCTGCCCGGACCGGATCAGGCTGATCCGGGTGAGTACTTCCGGCGCATCTACGCCTGGCTGGATCACCTGGTGCAAGGTTACGAACACATCCAGGCACAGCGCGAAGATGTCGCCAGTGAACTGCCGCTGGCAGATGCAGAGCAGGCGGCGCCGACGGCGGCTGAGGCCACCGGGAATGCGCAGGGGGATGCGGATGCGCAGCGGCAGGCCGACAGACAGCTGGCGGACGCGGGTGCTCGCGCCCTGGCTGCCCAGCAGACCATTCGTATCAGTGCGGAAACCCTGGATCAGCTGCTCAATCTCAGCACCGAAGTACAGAAACTGGGGGTTCGGGCGGCACAGAGTACCCTGCAATCCCGCCGCGCCGGTGGCGAGTTGCTGTCCCGGCTCACGGCGCTGCGTACGCAGGTTTCGCGGATCGCCGATCGCTCCCTGCTGTCGGTGACAGCCCGCGGTCTACGGGACGGCGACAGCGGGATGGACGCACTGGAAATGGACCAGTACACGGAAATTCACGAGGCGGCGAATATCCTGCGTGAAGCTGTGGAAGACCTGGATGACCTGATGCAGCTGGCCAACCGGCATACCGCGGCGGCCGAGTCCCTGCTCAAACAGCAGGCGGGTACGGTGTCTTCTCTCGGGGCGGGTATCCGCGCGGCGCGGGTGGTGCCGGTCTCCAGGCTGCTGCCCGGTCTGCGGCGCATCGTGCGCACGGTGAGTGCCGAGCTGGGCAAGTCGGTCATGTTCCGGCCCCTCGCGCAGTCTGGCTCGCTGGATCGGGACAGCTACGCCTGCTGCCAGATCGTTCTCGAGCACATGGTGCGCAATGCCCTCGACCACGGAGTGGAGACCCCGGAGGAACGTCAGGCAGCGGGCAAGCCCGATACCGCGATGATCACTGTGGATTTCCGTAAACAGGGCAGCGATTACCTGGTCACGCTGAGTGACGATGGACGCGGCATTGATCCCGACCGGGTACGCGAGCAGGCACGGCGCAAGGGGCTGGTGGAGGATCCCGACAGCTTGACCGACGACGAGGCCCGCCAACTGATCTTCCAGCGCGGCTTTTCCACGGCGGCGGCGGTGAGTGAAATTTCCGGGCGCGGGGTCGGCATGGACATCGTCGTGCAGGAGCTGCAGCGCATTGGTGGTGACATCAGTATCGATTCGCGGCTGGGCCAGGGCACCAGTTTTCGCATCCGTCTGCCCTCCAATATCACCGTTAATGGTGCACTGCTGGTGCGTGCCGGTGAAGCCGCCTACGCGGTGCCCTTCGAGGGGCTGGTCGGCATCGAGTATCCGTCGGTCGAGGCCTTCCAAGCGGCTCGGCAAGAGCGGCAGCCTCTGGCCCTGCTGGGGCGCGCCTGCCAGCCTGCCTACCTGGGAACGCTGTGTTCGGGTTTGCCGGTGCCCCCTGCCGACAGCTGGGAGCTCACGGTACCGGTGATCGTGGCCGGGCTTGATGGCCGTTATATGGCGATTGCCGTGGACAGCCTCGAGCAGGCCGAGGAGCTGGTTATTCGTTCCCTGGGTAACCAGTTTGCCGCGGTGCCCTGGCTGGCGGGCGCGAGTACCACGGCCGATGGCCAGGCCGTCGTCGCGCTGAACCTGAACACTCTGGTGGAACACCAGCCCGAGGAGGCTTCTTTGCCCGAGCCCGCTGCCGAGGCCGGAGAGACCACCGCCCCTCTGCTGGCGCTCGTAGTGGATGATTCGCGCACCCAGCGACTGGTGGCCACCAGCCAGCTGCACACCCTGGGTGTGCAAACGGTCACGGCGGAGCATGGCCTGGCGGCGCTGGAGTGGTTGCGAGAGACCTCCAGGCTGCCGGATGTGGTCCTGATGGATATCGAAATGCCGGTCAAGGACGGTATACAGACCCTGCGTGAGCTGCGTGCCGACCCGCGACTGGCGGCCTTGCCAGTGATTACCATTACCTCGCGGACCGGGCCCAAGCACAGGAGTCTGGCGAGCGAGGCGGGCTGTAACGCCTTCCTCGGCAAGCCCTTCAATTTCCCCGAGCTGCTCGCTGAAATCAATCGACTCACTGGCCGATCGCTGCGGGTGGATGGTGACTGAATCGCAGGCTTCCACAGCCCTCCAGGCCTGTGTCCTGCTGACTTGTTCGGCGGATGAGGTATGGGCCGTGCCCGAGGCGGTACTCGCGACGATTTTCCACTGTGCCGAGCTGCCCCCCCGACTGCAGTGGTCCGGGCAGAGTTTGCCGCTGCTGGACCGGGCCGAGGCAGAGCCCCCGGGTTTCAGCGGCCCCGCCGCGGGAGAGCTGGTGGCGGTGTTCCGCGGCGGGCCCATTGCGTCACTGCCATTCTGGGGCTTGCGCTTGCGCAGGCCCGGTGCTCAGTGGGTGCTTCTCTCGTCCGACGAGCTTGCGGAGCGAGCGGATGCCGCCCTGCCCGATGCGATCACGGCCTTTGAGTACCGGGGCCGGCTGTGTCAGGTACCGGATCTCGTAACGCTGGGGGCCGCCCTCGCCGACGCAGCGCAGTCTGCGCCATAATTTTCTTTCTGATTAGTTTTTTCTGCGATAAATAGGCGTTTCTTGAAAAAATTGTCGCAAAAACTTCGCTTAACCCATATTGCGCGTTGAGCGCTTGCTCCTTGCCGTTGTCAGTTCCGCTGTCTCGACTCTATAACAAGCCCTGTCAGGGATGTCATAGAGCACACAACAGGGGAACCGCCATGTTGACCATTACTCCGACTGCCGATCTGCGTGAAGCGCGCTCCCGCGATCTCGAGGTGTTCGCGGTGATCGAGGGACGCAAGGTGTATCTGCCCCCGGACGCCCGCTACGTGATGCAGGACCGTCGCGGGCTCTGGTTCTACAGTCATCGCAAGCCGCGGATTGCTGAAGACGACTGGACGCCCAACAAGACGTCCATTGCCTGCCTGACCGAACGCGGTGTGGTGCGCGCCCTGAAAACCGACCCCCGGGTGCCCTGGCTGGAAACCTGCCAGCGTACCATTCGCGTGGTTGCCCGTGACGGCGAACGCCGCCCAGCGGACGAGCACTGATCTCGCCACACTGCCCCGGAGCCACACTGGTCCGTTTGGATGGGGCAGCCTGCCGCCACTGGCGCTAGTATCCTCTGCAGGGGTCACCGTAGGGGTGGCCCGACACCCGTCATTCGTTGGCGGGTGCCAGTGAACCGAGGAGGTACAAGTGCTACTAAAAGATAAGATTGTTCTGGTGTCGGGCATCGGGCCCGGACTCGGCCAGGAGCTTGCCATGGCGGCTGCCCGTGAAGGCGCTGCTGGCCTGGTCATCTGCGCGCGGACGGCATCGAAGTTGTCTGATTGTGCCAAGGCCATCGCGGCGGAGGGCCTGGATACCCGGGTGCTGGAAGTCCCTACTGATATTGCCGATGCGGCGCAGTGTGCCAACCTGGTGTCCAAAGCGGAAAGTACCTTTGGGCGCATCGACGTGCTGCTGAACAGCGCCTATGTGCCGGGCAACTTCAGCCCGATTCTGCAGGCCGACCTGGACAGCTGGCGCCAGGCCATGGATGTGAATCTCTTTGGCACCATGCAGTTGACGCTGGAGGTGGCCCGCGTCATGAAAACCCAGGGCGGTGGCAGTATTGTCATGGTCAACACCATGGTGACGCGCAAGCCCTTGCAGACCCAGGGCGGTTACGGTGCCTCCAAGGCGGCACTGCTCTCGGCGACCCAGCACCTGGCGCTGGAGCTGGGTCAGTACAACATTCGCGTGAACACCACCTTCATGGGCTGGATGTGGGGTCCGCCGGTCGAGGGCTACTTCCAGCACGCGGCCCAGGAGACCGGGGAAAGTGTCGAGGCCATGAAGGCTGAAGTGGCGAAGAACATCCCCCTGGGCCGTATCCCGGACGATGCCGACTGTGCCAAGGCGGTGCTGATGCTGGCCTCGGATTACGCCTGCGTGGTGACCGGTGCAGGCCTCGATGTCAACGGTGGTGAGTATCTGCCCCACTGACCTGCAAGGTGCCCGGTGGCGGCTGGCGTGGCCGCACCCGGGCACCGGCTTGATGAGGGGTGCCCGCGGTGGGCTACTCCCCCTTTTCAGCGCCGATCCAGTTCCTCGGCGATCCAGTCGAGTAGCTGGTTGTAGACGCCGGCAGCCATCGCTTCGGCCTCCTGGGGGCTGACGCCGACTTCCTGTGCGCGGCAGCTCCAGTCGACACGGCAGCTATCGTCGTCCAGCAGTACCACCTTCGCGGTTGCACGGTAGCCGGTCAGCGGCATCGGCATACCCTTGGGAATGGTGTACTCCATTACGCGGTTGTCGTGGTCCAGGGACTCCAGCCGCTCTTCGATGGGGGGCGTATCCCCGGGCATGTGGATGGCGCGGATCATGCCGGGGCCTTCGCCGGTCACTTCCACCTTGTCCATGCCCGGCGCCCAGCTGATATCGCCGAAATCCGAAATCAATGCCCAGGCCTTGTCAGCCGGGACGGGCAGCTCGCGTTGTACCGTCACATCAATCACTGTGCTCTCTCCTTGCAGTGTTGTACTGATTCGGGGGATGCTAACCCTAGCACGCCGCCGTCGGCGGCTGATCATGCGTATGGGTGACGCGGATGGGGGGCGGGCACGCTACTCTCTCGGGTTTGCCAATCAAGGAGATAACACAGCATGGGAAAATTGTCGGGTAAGACGGCCATTATCACCGGCGCCGCCCAGGGCATGGGAGCCAATCACGCCCGCCGCTTCGTGGCCGAGGGCGCCAATGTGGTCCTGACCGATTTGCAGGAAGAGACCGGCGTTGCCCTGGCGCAGGAGCTCGGTGAATCAGCACGTTTCGTGCGCCAGGACGTGTCCAGCGAGAGCGACTGGGATGCCGTGGTCAAGACCGCTGAAGAGGCCTTTGGTGGCATCGACATCCTGGTCAACAATGCCGGCATGTACTTTATTTGCCCGGTGGACGAAGCCGAGCCCGACAAGGTGCGCAAACTGCTGGAAGTGAATGTCTTCGGTAGCTGGCTGGGTATCAGCAAAGTGGTGCCGTCGATGAAGCAACGCGGCGGCGGCGCCATCGTCAACCTCGCTTCCCTCGCGGGGGCTCGCGGCATTCCCTGGCACGCCATCTACGGCGCCTCCAAGTGGGCAGTGCGCGGGCTGACCAAGACCGCAGCCTACGACCTGGGACCGGCGAATATCCGGGTGAATGCAGTCCTGCCCGGTGCGGTCCAGGATACCGGCATGTTCTCCGGTGGGACCCCGGAGCAGATGCAGCAGATACCCCTGCAGCGCCCCGCCACCCTGGACGAAGTGTCTGACCTGGTGGTCTTCCTGGCCTCCAGCGAGGCGACCTACATCACCGGCGGTGACCACTTTATCGACGGCGGCCGGGGCCTCTGGTAGGCGCCGACTGCACAGGGCGGGCGGCTCCGCTGTCTGCCCGCGCACCCGCGGGTGCCGAACATCCTATCGAGCGCTGACATAACGAGAAGAGCGATGATGGAGCACACACTACAGCGGCCTCTGCTGGCCAGTCGCAATGCCATCGGCGATGCCTTTCGCCGCAGTGCCGCCCGCTACCGCGACAAGCTGGCCCTGGTCTACGGCGACCGACAATGGACCTACCGGGAGCTGGATGCTGCGGTCAACCGCGTGGCCGTCTGGTTGCTGCAGCAGGAGCTGAAACCGGGTGACCGCGTGGCCGCACTGGGCAAGAATTCCGATTTGTATCTGCTGCTCTGGCTGGCCTGCAGCCGGGCGGGGCTGGTGCATGTACCGCTGAATTTCGCCCTGCGCGGGGAGGAGCTCGCCTATCCCCTGCGCCACGCGGGCGCGCGGGCACTGTTTGTCGACAGTGACCTGGAGGGCCCCGTGGATGAAGCCCTGGCGGCCGGGGGCGAGACCATCGGGGTTCGCCATCGGCTTCGCGGAGAGGGCAGTCGGCTGCTCGAGGTCATGCTGGCGGCGGGTGACCCCGGGGAACCCGAGGAACCCGAGGGGCCGCCCTCCGCCTCTGCACCGGTGCAGATCATGTATACCTCGGGTACCACGTCCCTGCCCAAGGGCGTGGTATTGAGTCACGAGGGGCAGTTGTTCCACTATTTAAGCTGCATCATCGAATGCGAGTATCACGCCTCCGATCGCGTGTTGGCTGCCCTGCCCCTCTACCACACGGCGCAGCTGCATGTCTTCTGCATGCCTCAGCTGCTGGTGGGGGCATCCATCTGGCTGATCGACAGTGCGGCGCCGGAGCGCTGCCTGGCGATGATCGAAGAATACCAGCTGAATTCCTTCTTCGCGCCGCCGACGGTGTGGATCAATCTGCTGCGCTCCCCGGAGCGCCCGGCGCGCAATATCCGCTCCCTGCGCAAGCTCTACTATGGCGCCTCGATCATGCCCGGTGCCGTGGTGCAGGAGTTGCAGGATGCCCTGGAGCAGCCGCGTCTCTACAATTGCTACGGGCAGACCGAGATGGGCTCCCTGGCGACGGTGCTGTCACCTGAGGATCACGCCGAGCGCCCCACCTCCGCCGGCAGGCCGGTGCTGCACGTGGAGACGCGTATCGTCGACGAGGAGATGCGCTTCCTGCCCGCCGGCGAGACCGGGGAGATCGTGCACCGTTCGCCCCAGGTGATGCAGGCCTACCTGGACAACCAGGAGGCAACCCGCGAGGCCTTCGAGGGGGGCTGGTTCCACTCCGGTGATCTCGGCTATTTCGACGAGGCGGGCTACCTGTATATCGTCGACCGGGTCAAGGACGTGGTCAATTCCGGCGGTGTGCTGGTGTCCAGTCGCGAAGTGGAGGAAGTCATCTACAAGCACCCGGCGGTATCGGAGGTGGCGGTGATCGCCCTGCCCGATCCGCGCTGGATCGAAGCGGTGTGCGCGGTGGTGGTGCTGCGCGAGGGTGAGGAAGCCTCGGCGGAGGCGCTGATGGAGTGGGCGGGCCAGGGGCTGGCCCGCTACAAGGTGCCCAAGCGGGTCTTCTTTGCCGACAGCTTGCCGGTGAATCCCTCCGGCAAGGTCCTCAAGCGGGAGCTGCGGGAGCGTTTCGCGGACCAGGCCAGCGGGGGCTGAGGCCCGCACGACCGGGTGGCAAGCAGGGTCGCCCCGGGCGCTGAAGCCCGGGGGCTGGGTGCCGCCTCTCAGTCGCCCTTGCCGAGCCCGGCCAGCTGGGAAATATCCGCCACCTGCAGGAAGCGCTGGCGCAGGGCGTGCAGCAGGTTCAGGCGGTTGCGACGCAGGGCCTCGTTGTCGCTGTTGACCATGACACCATCGAAGAAGGCATCCACCGGCTGCTGCAGCGCCGCCAGGCAGGACAGCGCCTCGGTGTAGCGCCCCGCCGCCAGATGCGTTCCACTGGTTTCACCCAGTGTGTGGAGTTGTTCGGCGAGCTGGCGCTCTTCCGGCGCTTCCAGCAAGTCGTCGTCAACGTCGCCAAAGCGGTAGCCGGATTCCAGCTTGTCGAGAATGTTGCCCACGCGCTTGTTGGCGGCGGCCAGTGCCTCCGCCTCGGGCAGGCGGGTGAAGGCGTCCACTGCCTTGACCCGGCGCTGGATATCCAGCGGGCGCGAGGGCCGGTTGGCACTCACGGCGCGGAACACCTCGACCGGGATGCCATCCTCTTCATACCAGGCGCGGAAGCGCTCCAGCACATAATCGAGCACCTGCTCGGCGCAATCTGCCTGCAGGGTGTCCTCCGGGAACTGCGCTACCGCCAGGGCCAGGCACTCGCGCAGGTCGAGGTCCAGCTCCTTTTCCACCAGGATGCGCAGTACCGCCAGAGAGGCGCGGCGCAGGGCAAAGGGATCCTTGGAGCCGGTGGGCGGCTGGCCAATGCCGAAGATGCCCACCAGGGTGTCCAGGCGGTCGGCCAGGGCGACTGCCGCCGCGGTCAGGCCCTCGGGCAGCCGGTCCCCGGCAAAGCGCGGCCAGTACTGCTGTTCCAGGGCGTCGGCAACCGCGGGGTCCTCGCCGTCGTGGCGCGCATAGTAGGCGCCGGCAATGCCCTGCATGTCGGCGAACTCGAGCACCATCTCGGTGGTCAGGTCGGCCTTGCCCAGCAGGCCCGCACGCTGGGCCAGCTCCGCCGGGCTGCCCAGGCGCTGCGCCAGCTCACCGGCGAGCCGGGAGACGCGGTGAGCCTTGTCGTGCAGGGTGCCCAGCTGCTGCTGGAACACGACATTGCGCAGGTCGTCGACCCGGGAGGCCAGGCTGCGCTTGCGGTCGGTCTCGAAGAAGAAGGCGGCGTCGCTCAGGCGCGGCCGGATCACCCGCTCGTTGCCGGCGATCACCTGGGCCGGGTCCCGGCTCTCGATATTGGCCACGGTGATGAAGTGGGGCAGCAGGCGCCCTTCGCCATCCACCACGTGGAAGTACTTCTGGTGCTCCTTCATGGAGGAGATCAGGGCTTCCGCGGGGACGTCGAGGAAGCGCTCCTCGAAGTTGCCGGTCAGGGCAACCGGCCACTCCACCAGGCCGGTGACTTCCTCCAGCAGGTCGGGGTCGATGACTGCATTGGCTTTCAGCGCGCTGGCCTCCACCTCGACCTGCTCGCGGATCATCGCCTGGCGCTCGTCGAAGCTGGCGACCACGTAAGCTGCGGCCAGTGCCGCCGGGTAGTCCCCGGGCTGCTTGAGCACAATCTCGCCACTGCTGTGGACCCGGTGGCCGCGGGTGACATTGCCCGTGGGCAGGCCCAGGACTTCGCCAAAGTTCGATTCGCTGCCGAGCATGGCGACCACCCAGTGTACCGGGCGCACGAACTCCACTCGGCTGGCGCCCCAGCGCATGCGCTTGGCTACCGGCAGTTCGCGGATGCTTTCGTGGATGATCTCGTTGAGGCAGTCCCGGGTGCGCGCACCGGCCTGGGTGCTACGCAGACCCAGGCGCGGCCCCTTGGGCGTCTCGATGACCTGCAGCTGGTCGGGCTCGACGCCCTGCTTGCGGGCAAAGCCCAGGGCCGCCGGCTTCCACGCGCCGGCCTCGTCCCGGGCCTGGGCCGCCGGGGGGCCGAGAGTCTCGACCTCGCGGTCCTCGGCCTGCAGGGCGACGTCCTGTACCAGGACCGCGAGGCGGCGCGGCGAGGCGAACCATTGTACGTCGCCGAAGATCAGTTCGCGCTGTTGCAGCCCGGCCAGAATGCCGTCGCGGAAGGCCTGCCCCAGGGCTTTCAGGGATTTCGGTGGCAGTTCTTCGGTGCCCAGCTCTACCAGCAGCGTCTCGGTCTGGCTCATGCGCTGGCCTCCCCTGCCGGTGCCAGCTCGCGGCGCAGGCTCTCCTCGGCCATGGGGAAACCGAGGGCCGCGCGGGCGTCGTAGTAGGCTTGGGCGACGCCGCGGGCCAGGGTGCGCACTCGCAGGATATAGCGCTGGCGCTCGGTGACTGAAATCGCGTGCCGGGCATCCAGCAGGTTGAAGGTGTGGGAGGCCTTCATCACCATCTCATAGGCGGGCAGGGGCAGGTTCAGCTCCACGAGACGTTGCGCCTCCTTCTCACAGTGGTCGAACTGGGCGAACAGCCAGTGGGTGTCCGCCTCCTCGAAGTTGTAGCGGGACATCTCCACCTCGTTCTGGTGGTAGACATCGCCATAGGTGACGTCGCCGGCGGGGCCGCGGGCCCAGACCAGGTCGTAGATGCTGTCGACGCCCTGCAGGTACATGGCGATGCGCTCGAGCCCGTAGGTGATTTCGCCGGTAACCGGGAAACACTCCAGGCCCCCCGCCTGCTGGAAATAGGTGAACTGGGTGACTTCCATGCCGTTCAGCCAGACCTCCCAGCCCAGGCCCCAGGCACCCAGGGTGGGCGATTCCCAGTTGTCCTCGACGAAGCGGATGTCGTGCACTGCGCTGTCGATGCCCAGGGTCTTCAGGGATTCCAGGTAGAGCGCCTGAAAATCCGCCGGGGACGGCTTCATCACCACCTGGAACTGGTAGTAGTGCTGCAGGCGGTTGGGATTTTCGCCGTAGCGGCCATCGGTGGGGCGGCGGCTGGGCTGCACATAGGCGGCGTTCCAGTTTTCCGGCCCGACAGCGCGCAGGAAGGTGGCCGGGTGAAAGGTGCCGGCACCGACCTCCATGTCCAGGGGCTGCAGGACGACGCAGCCCTTGCCGGCCCAGAAAGTCTGCAGCCGGAGAATGAGTTCCTGGAAGGTCAGTGTTTCCGTGGGCACAGGTCACCTGTTCGCGGTTGGCACAAAAGGCCGGTATTATACAGGCTCTCGCCACGGGGGCATACGCCGCCCCGTGCCCATCGGCGCCCGCGTGCGCACGACAACCACAGTATCGAGGAATCCCGTGATTTACGGAAAACTGGTGGCTGGCCTGCTCGGCCTCTTGATTGCCGGCCCACTGGGGCTGCTGATTGGTCTGGCCCTGGGGCACCTGTTCGATCGCGGCCTGCTGCAGACCTTGCGGGCGGGTTCACCCGAGGCAGTGGCGCGCGCCCGGGAGGTGTTTTTCGAGACCACCTTCCTGCTCCAGGGGCACCTGGCCAAGGCCGACGGTCGCATTTCCGAGGAGGAGGTCGCCCACACCGAGGAAGTTTTCCGCCACATGGGGCTGGATGCGGCCCGTCGCCAGCGGGCGATCGAGCTGTTCCGCCGCGGCGCCGCGGCGGATTTCGACCTCGTCGGTACGGTCACCACCTTCCGCGAGGTGTGTGGCAAGCGCCCTGCCCTGCGGGAAACCCTGCTGCTGTTCCTGGTCTCCCTGGCCCTGGCGGATCGCCAGCTGGACCCGGCAGAGCACCGTACCCTGCGCCAGATTGCCGGCCTGCTGGGCTTCAGCGACGCCCAGCTGGAGCAGCTGCTGCGCATGGCGCGGGCCCAGGAGCAGTTCCACAGCCGCCCCGGCGGCGGTGCCCAGGCGGACACCCCGGACCGCCTGCAGGCGGCCTACGAGGCCCTCGGGGTCAAGCCGGAGATCTCCGATGCTGAGCTCAAGCGCGCCTATCGCAAGCTGATGAGCGAGCACCACCCGGACAAGCTGGCGTCCCGCGGGGTGCCCGAGGAAATGATCCGCCTAAGCACCGAGCGCTCCCAGGAAATCACCGCCGCCTACGAGCTGATCCGCAAGCACCGCGACCGCAAGTGAGGTTTACTCGCGGGGCTGCTCCCGCGAGAGGGTTTCACCGCCTCTCAATGTGTTGGCTGCACGGCACAGTGACCGGATTTTCAGGTCCGGTTAACCCACCGGGTCCCGGCCAGGCCAAGTCCTGCCGCCAGTAAAAAGAGCAGGCCCAGCGGCAGGGTTGGTACCGGTGCTGGCGTTGCCGTCGCCCCAAACTGCACGTCAAGGCTGACGATGGTGTCGACTTCGAAATCAAGCCCGTTCCAGTTGATCGCAATGGAGTCGGCATCAAAGGAGATACGAGAGAGATCCAGACCGACCATCGTGGTAGCGGGATTAATGCTCACCCCCGTGATGGCGGGTATGGTGCCATCCGGGTCAGAGAAAACCGGCCCGTTGAAATCGGCGGTTGTCCAACTGGACGGGCCGCTGATAAAGGTAATCAGTATGTTGTTGGCAGATATGTCGACATCTGTCCGCTGATCAGCCGAAGGAAAGTCGTTGAACTCAATGCCCGGTCCAACGATGGCACTCACCGGCGGATTAACGGTGGTAGCCAGGTTAGGGAAGAAGTAATCCCCCTGAACGTTTTGACCGTCAAACGACGCCACCGCTTGACCACAGAAAATGAGCGTGAAGATTAGAGCAAAGCGCGAAAACAAGGTTTTCATATATGGTCCCCACCAGATTCTTGTTGTTACCAGGTGGGTTCCATATCACGAGCCCACAAGTCGAGGCATGGCTGATAAACACCCGCTTGAAACCGGGGCCGCGCCTTCTGCCCTGAAGCATAACGGGAGCTGGTGAGCTTGTCGATGCAGGCTCCTGCGCTGAAAAGAGGCTCAGCGCGAGGTGTACCTGGCAGTTGTGTCCCGGCTCAGAGCCGCCAGAACATGGGCGTGAACAGCACCAGCAGGGTAAAGATCTCCAGGCGTCCCAGCAGCATCGCCAGGCACAGCATGCCCTTGGCGGCGTCGCTGATGCTGGCGTAGTTGGCACTCACCTCGCCCAGCCCTGGTCCCAGGTTGTTGAGGCTGGCCGCCACCGCGGAAAAGGCGGTGAGGAAATCCAGGCCGGTGGCCAGCATGCCCAGCATCAGGGTGACAAACACGAACATGTAGACGGCAAAAAAGCTCCACACCGCGCTGACCATGCTGGCCTCGACCCGCCGGCGGCCGATTTTCAGGGGAATGATCGCCTTGGGGTGCACCAGCTGCTTGAGCTCGCGGATGCCCTGTTTGGTGATGAGCATCAGGCGCACCGCCTTGATGCCGCCGGCGGTGGAACCGACGCAGCCGCCCATGAAGGACATCATCAGGAGCAGCACCGGGAGGAAGGTCGGCCAGAGGCTGAAGTCGGTGGCGCCAAAGCCCGTGGTTGTGGCGATCGACACGGTGTGGAAGAGGCCCTGTACCAGTCCGTGTTCCACGCTCAGTGCCCCGCTGAGGATCAGGTAGCTGCAAACTACCGCGCTACCCAGCAGCATCACCCCGAGGAAAAAGCGCGATTCCGAATCCTGCCGGTAGGCGCCCAGGCTGCGCCGGCGCCAGGCCATGAAGTGCAGGCCAAAATTCATCGCCGAGACCAGCATGAACAGGGTGCAGATGAGCAGGATGGCGTCGCTCTCGAAGTAGCCCATGCTGGCGTCGTGGGTGGAAAAGCCGCCGATGGCGACGGTGGAAAAGGCGTGGGCCACGGCATCGAAGCCGCTCATCCCCGCCGCCAGGTAGGCCAGGGCGCAGATTGCGGTCAGGGCGACGTAGACCACAAACAGTGCCTTGGCCGTTTCGGCGATCCGTGGGGTCAGCTTGCGGTCCTTGGTCGGCCCGGGGATCTCGGCCCGGTATAGCTGCATGCCCCCGATGCCCAGCATGGGGAGTACGGCGACCGCGATCACGATGATGCCGATGCCCCCCAGCCACTGCAGCAGTTGCCGGTAGATGAGAATTGACCGGGGCAGTTCGTCGAGGCCGGTAATTACCGTGGCCCCGGTGGTGGTGAGCCCGGAGATGGACTCGAATACGGCGTCCATGGGGCTCAGGCGCAGGCTTTCCGCCAGTGCGAAGGGCAGCGCACCGGCCAGGCCCAGTACGGTCCAGAACAGCGAGGTGACCAGGAAACCGTCGCGAATCCGCAGTTCCTGGCGGGCGTACTGGAAAGGCAGCCAGAGCACGAAGCCGGCAAGGAAGGTGAGGCCGAGTGCGGTGACAAAGCTGGTGGCGGTGCTGTCTTCTTCCAGCAGGGCCACCAGCAGTGGCACCAGCAGGGTGCTGCTGAACAGCATGAGCAGCAGGCCGAGGATGCGCAGGGTAACGGTGAGATGCACGCCGCCCCCTCAGAAGAAGCCGAAACCGACGGCGAACAGCTTTTCCACCGCGGAGATGCGGTTGCGGTCCACCAGGAACAGGATGACGTGATCCTCGGTCTCGATCACCACATCGCGGTGGGCGATCAGCACCTCCTCTCCGCGCACTACGGCGCCGATGGTCACACCCTCTGGCAGCGGAATCTCGTCGATGCGCCGGCCGACCACTTTGGAGGAGTAGGCGTCGCCCCGCGCCGTCAGCTCGATCGCCTCGGCGGCACCGCGCCGCAACGAGTGCACCATGCTGATATCGCCCCGCCGCACGTGGGTGAGCAGGCTGCCGATGGTGATCTGCTGGGGAGAGATGGCGATGTCGATTTCGTCCCCCACCAGGTCGGCATAGGCCGGGTTGGTGATCAGGGTGATCACCTTCTTGGCGCCCATGCGTTTGGCCAGCATCGACATCATGATGTTGGATTCGTCGTTGTTGGTGAGGGCGCAGAAAACGTCGGTGGACTCGATGTTCTCCCCGGTGAGCAGCGCCGGTTCGGAGGCGCTGCCGTGGAGCACGATGGCATGGCGCAGGCTCTCCGAGAGCACCCGGCAGCGTTCGTAGGACTGCTCGATGACTTTGACCTGGTAGTCCGCCTCGATGCGCAGGGCCAGGGTGGCGCCGATGTTGCCACCGCCGGCGATCATCACCCGGTGATAGGGTTTGTCGACCTTGCGCAGCTCGGACATCACTGCGCGGATGTCCTTGCGCGCGGCGATGAAGAAGACCTCGTCGTCGGCTTCCACTACCGTATTGCCCTCGGGAATGATGGCGCGGTCGCGACGGAAGATCGCTGCGACGCGGGTATCCACTCGCGGCATGTGTTGGCGAATGGCCTGCAGCTCCTCGCCGACGATGGGGCCGCCGTGGTAGGCGCGCACGGCCACCAGCTGGGCGCGGCCCTCGGCGAAATCCAGTACCTGAAGGGCGCCCGGGTTGGCGATCAGCTCGACAATGCTCTTGGTCACCAGTTGTTCCGGCCCGATGATCACGTCCACCGGGATGTGGTCGGGGGTGAACAGTTTTTCCTGGTGGGCCAGGTAGTCGGGGGAGCGCACCCGCGAGATCTTGGTGGGGGTGTTGTAAAGGGTGTGGGCGATCTGGCAGGCCATCATGTTGATCTCGTCGCTGTTGGTCACGGCGATCAGCATGTCGGCGTCTTCGGCGCCGGCCTGGTAGAGGGTGATCGGGTGGGAGGCCGCCCCGGTGACGGTACCGATATCCAGGCGCTCCTGCAGGGCGCGCAAGCGGTCGGCATCCATGTCCACCACGGTAATATCGTTCTGTTCATTGGCCAGGTGCTCGGCCAGCGTGCCTCCCACCTGACCGGCACCGAGAATGATGATCTTCATGCTGGCGCTAGCCCCGCCTCGAATTCATGGCACCTTAATGAAAAGCCTGCGGAATTGTAAGCGCTGGCCAGGCACATTTTTCTACAGTGTCGCTTCAGTCGCCTTTTCGCAGCAGGGCGTAGTAGAGCCCATCGCTGCCATCCGCCGCGGGCAGCCACTGCCGGCCCGCCGGGCGGGTCTGGCCGGAGTGCACGGGCAACTCCAGCAGTCGGGCGTCTTCATGACCCTGCAGAAAGCGCATCACCACCTCGTGGTTCTCCGTGGCAAGGATCGAGCAGGTGACGTAGAGCAGGTGGCCACCCGTGGCCAGCAAGGGCCACAGGCCCTCCAGAATCTCCACTTGCTGCCGCGCCATGGCCGCCAGGTCCGCGGGCCGGCGCAGCAGCTTGATGTCCGGATGGCGGCGAATCACGCCGGTGGCGGAACACGGAACATCCGCGAGAATGGCCTGGAATTGTCCTCTCTGCAGCACCGCGGGTGGCTGTGCGGCATTCCCGGTGATCAGCTCCGCCTGCAAGCCCAGTCGGCTGAGATTTTCCCGGACCCGGCCCAGGCGCTCCGGGTCGACATCCATTGCCGTCAGCGCCAGTTGCGGGTGGTGTTCGAGCAGGTGACAGGCCTTGCTGCCGGGGGCGGCACAGGCGTCCAGCACGCGATCGCCCGGGGCAAGCGGCAGCAGCTGGGCGGCGAGCTGGGCGGCCTCGTCCTGCACCGACACCTGGCCGTCGTGGAAGCCGGGCAGCTCGGCGACGTCCACCGGCTGCGCCAGGGTCAGGGCGTCCGCACTCAGCTGGCCCGCGGTGGCCACCAGGCCCGCGGCGCGCAGTGCCTCGCGGTAGTCGTCCCGGGAGAGGCGCTGGCGGTTCACCCGCAGGGTCATGGGCGGGGGAGCGTTGTTGGCGTGGATGATCGCTTCCGCCTGGGCCGGCCATTCGCGGTGGATGGCGTCATAGAGCCAGGGTGGGTGAGCAGCGGCGGCGGCCGCGGGCAGGCTGCCAGCCAGCGTCTCAGCCTCGCGCTGGTAACGGCGCAGGACGGCGTTGCACAGCCCGCGGGCCCAGTCCTTGCGCAGGACCCGGGTGGCACCCACGGTGGCGGCGACCGCGGCGTGGTCGGGAATGCGCATGGCCTCAAGCTGATAGAGTCCCAGCAAGAGCAGTGCCTGGATATCGCGGTCCTTGTCGCGCAGGGGCTTGTCGAGCAAGGGGGTCAGCTGGGCCTGCAGCCGCGGGTAGAGCCGCAGGCAGCCGTAGCAGAGTTGTTGCAGGAGGCCGCGATCCCGCGCGGATACCTTGTCCAGCGCCGCCGGCAGGCAGGCGTTGAGGGTACTGCCGCCGAGTACGCGGGCCAGAGTCTGCGCGGCCACTGCTCGCAGTGCCGTGCCGCGATCTGCGGCGGCCACTAGCTTTTCCCCCGGGCGGCCGTAGCGGCTGTGGAGGGTGTTGTATCAGCGCTTTCCGGCAGGAGGAAGTGTGCGCCGGCCCGCAGCCAGTCGGCCCGGGCATTCAACACGGCGTCGATGGCGAGGGGTTTGCCGCCGGGCAGCTGCAGGCGGGTGATCTTCAGCACCCCCTGCCCGCAGGCGACCCGCAGGCCATCGCGGTCGGCACCCAGCAGGGTGCCGGGCTCAGTGCCGAGCTTCACCTCGGGCAGGGCTTCGGCGGCCCAGATGCGCAGGCGCTCGCCGCTTTCCAGCACACTGAAGCAGACCGGGAAGGGGTTAAAGGCGCGCACCCTGCGCGCCAGCACCTCGGCGGGCTGGCGCCAGTCGAGCTGGGCCTCTGCCTTGTCGATCTTGTGTGCGTAGGTAGCGCGTTGGTCGTCCTGGGGCTCTGCCCCGGTGAGATACTGTTGCAGCTGCTCCAATACCTGCAGAAGCAGCGGCGGGCCGAGGTCCGCCAGCCGGTCGTGCAGTTCGCCACCGGTGGTATCCGCGTCGATCGGACAGTGGGCGGTGGCCAGCATCGGGCCGGTATCCAGGCCGGCCTCCATCTGCATCAGGGTCACGCCGGTCTCGCGATCGCCCGCCTCGATGGCACGCTGTATGGGGGCAGCACCACGCCAGCGCGGCAGCAGCGAGGCGTGCACGTTCAGGCAGCCGAAGGCGGGGGTGTCGAGCACCACCTGGGGCAGGATCAGCCCGTAGGCCACGACCACCATGACATCGGCCTCGAAGCCGGCCAGGGTGGCCTGCGCCGATGCCTCGCGCAGGCTGACCGGTTGCTCGACCGGCAGCCCCGCCTCCAGGGCCAGCTGCTTCACAGGGCTGGCCTGGAGGCGCTTGCCGCGACCGGCGGGCCGGTCGGGCTGGGTATACACGGCGACAATCTGGTGACGGCTGTCCAGCAGTGCCTGCAGATGCCGGGCGGCGAACTCGGGGGTGCCCGCGAAAATCAGGCGCAGGGACCGCTCAGGCACGACGACGGTGTTCTTTTTCCAGCTTCTTGCGAATGCGCTGGCGCTTCAGAGGCGAGATGTAATCGACGAAGAGCTTGCCGTCGAGGTGGTCAATCTCGTGCTGCAGGCAGATTGCCAGCAGGCCGTCGAGCTCGCGGGTGAAAGTCTCGCCATCGCGGTCCAGGGCGGTGACACGCACGCGCCGGGGGCGCTGTACCGTCTCGTAGAAACCGGGTACCGAGAGACAGCCCTCGTCGTATTCGCCCAGTTCCGGTTCTAGTACCGTCACTTCCGGGTTGATGAAGACCTGCGGCTCGCTGTGGTCTTCGCTGAGATCAATGACCAGCACGCGCTGATGCACGTCCACCTGGGTAGCCGCGAGACCGATGCCGCGGGCGGCGTACATGGTTTCGAACAGGTCGTCGATCAGGGCGCGGGTCGCGTCGCTCACCTCACTCACCGGTTCTGCGCGGGTGCGCAGGCGCGGATCGGGGAATTCGAGGATATCGAGTACGGCCATGCTGGGGTGCCTGTCAGGAAGGAAGTGAATTGCTTACATCGGGTCTTGCCTCGGGCGCCTGCCCGCCGCAAACTGTGGCTATTATATAACCGCGAGCCCGGTGGTGCCCAGCGCCTTCGCCGGTCAGCCAGTGAACAGGCCGGGGGTGGCCGGTATCACCGGCGACAGCTGACCCGCCGGGGGGCTTGGGGACAATCGTGCGCTGAATGGGATCACGACCATGAGAAAGCAGGGACTGACACTTTACCTGTTGCTGTGCTGCCTGTGCTTCAGCGCCGGTCTGCGGGCACTGGATCTGCGCGACGGTGCCCCGGAGACCTATGTGGTCAAGCGGGGGGACACCCTCTGGGGCATATCCGGCATGTACCTGGAGAAGCCCTGGCTGTGGCCGGAGCTGTGGGATGTCAACCCGCAGATCGACAATCCTCACCTGATTTACCCCGGGGACGAGTTGTATCTGGTCTGGATCGATGGGCAACCCCGCCTGCGCCTGCGCCGTGGCCGCGAGGTCAAGCTGCACCCGGAGATGCGTATTTCGCCTCTCGACCTGGCCATTCCCGCGATTCCCCTGGATGAAATCGGTCCCTTTCTCAAACGCCACCGGATAGTCGATGCCGGCGCCCTGAATGGGTCTCCCTACGTCGTGGCCGGTGACCAGGGGCACCTGTTGAGCGCGCCCGGAGACCGCATTTTTGGCCGCGGTGAGTTCGTTGGCGAGGAGCGCGCCTACGGGATCTTCCGCCCCGGTGAAGCCTACCGCGACCCCCTGACCGGCGAGCTGCTCGGCTACCACGCGCGGGATATCGGCAACGCCCGCCTGCTGAGCAGCCCCCGCGATGCGGTGGTGGAGCTGGAGGTCACCCGGGTCTCGGAGGAGGTGCGCATCGAGGATCGCTTGTTGCCCGAGGAGGAGCGCATCCTGGCGGCGACCTTTCATCCCCGGGCGCCAGAGCATCCCGTGGAGAACGGTTTCATGATCGCCGTGGATGGCGGTGTCAGCCAGATTGGCCCCGGGCATATCGTGGTCCTCAATCTCGGCGAACGCGAGAGCCTGGCGCCCGGCCATGTCCTGGCCATCTACCAGGATGGCGGCACGGTCTACGACCGGGTGGCCCAGGAGAATGTGCGCCTGCCCGATACCCGGGCCGGTCTGCTCATGGTCTTTGAGGTCTTCGAGCGGGCCAGTTACGCCCTGGTGCTCAAGGCGAGTCGCCCCCTGCGGATCATGGACAGGGTCGAGGAGCCCTGACGCGGCGCGGCGACCAGGGAGCGGTCGCCATCAAGAACGGGTCCGCAGCGGGCCCATTCGGCATCGGGAGAGGTGCCCATGTCAGTCGGACTGGACAGGGAGGGTCAGTGCCTGCTGCTGCACGCGGCGCCTTTTCTCGGCCGCCGCCAGCTGCAGTGCCTGTTCGCGCATTTTCGCAGTGTGCAGGCGGTCTGGGAGGCCGATTTGCCCGCCTGGCGTGCGGCGGGCCTCAGCGCCGCCGAGGCGCGGGGCCTGGAGGGCTTGCGGCGGCGCGGCACGTGTTCGGCGGCCCCGCGCGACCTGGGCCGCCAGCGCGAGCTGCTCGCCGCATTCGATGTCCGCATACTGGCGCTCGGTGAACCCGACTACCCGCCCCTGCTCGCCACCATTCCGGACCCACCCCCCTTACTCTATGTGCGCGGTTCAGCCGCCGCTCTGCAGCACCCGCAACTGGCCATCGTCGGCAGTCGCAAGGCCAGCCCCGCCGGCCTGGATCTGGCGCGAGAGATTGCCGGCGACCTGTCGCGGGCGGGGCTGACAATCACCAGTGGCCTGGCCCTGGGTATCGATGGCGCTGCCCACCGGGGTGCCCTGGAGGCCGCGGGTGTGAGCGTTGCGGTGATGGCGACGGGGGTTGAGGAGGTCTATCCCCGCCGGCATCGGGGGCTGGCCGGGGAGCTGCTTGAAAAGGGGGCGCTGGTCACGGAGTTCGCTCCCCTGACGCCGCCGGTACCGGGTCATTTTCCCGCCCGCAACCGTCTGATCAGCGGCTTGTCCCTCGGCGTGCTGGTGGTGGAGGCGGCGCGGCGTTCGGGCTCGCTGATCACCGCGGCCAGTGCGCTGGACCAGGGCCGCGAGGTCTTCGCTGTGCCCTGGTTCCCCCGCCACGCGGGCGGCCGCGGCGGTTTGCAGCTGCTGCGCGATGGCGCCAGTCTGGTGGAGACAGCCGAGGATATACTGCTGGCACTCGAGTTGTGGGCGGGTCAGCAGGCGCTTCCCCTGGGTGGTGCATCCGAAGCGCCCGAGGATCCCGGTTGCGGTGGGTCTGATTGCCGGCGGGTCTGGGCCCTGCTCGGTTACGAGGCTCGTGACCTGGCAACACTCGCTGTCTCCCTGTCACTGCCCACGGACCGGCTGCTTGCCGCACTCACCGAGCTGGAGCTGGCCGGGCGCGTGCAGCAGGTGGGGGGCGGTTATCTGCGTGCGCGCTGAAAGGCGCCGGTGTGGTCAGTGTCGACCTTGCCCCGCTACCCGGGAATGGGTACATTCGGCTCGCCACCCGGGTGTCGCGGTGGCCTTCCATCCACCAACCGGGGGCCAATAGCTGGTGAACTCCCTGCATCTCAAATTTGCCGTCAACGCGCTCGCCGCCGGCGGCGTGATCGCCTGCGCCACGGAAGCCGTCTGGGGGCTCTCCTGCGACCCCGATGATCCGGACGCGGTGGCCAGCCTGCTGGCGCTGAAGCAGCGTCCGGTGGAAAAGGGCCTGATTCTTGTGGCCGGTGATGTCGCGCAGATCGCCGGCCTTTTGGCGCCCCTGGGCGAGACCCAGCGGGCCCGTCTCGCGCTGTCATGGCCCGGGCACACCACCTGGCTGATCCCCCACCACGGGCGCGTACCCGCCTGGATCCACGGTGGCCGGGACACGGTTGCCGTGCGGGTCACCGGTCACCCGGGCATGTCGGCCCTGACGCGTGCCTGGGGTGGGCCCCTGGTGTCGACCTCCTGCAACCCGGGTGGGGCACAGCCCGCGGTGCAGGCCTTTCAGGTGCAGCGCTATTTTCGCGGCCAGCTCGACTACGTGTTGCCGGGCGCGGTGGGCGGAGCGCGGCGGCCCTCGGTGATTCGCGATCTGGCAACCGACGCGGTGCTGAGAACTTGACCCGTGTCATTAGAGTCCCCGGGGCGCGACCCGTATAATGCCGCCCCTTCGCAGTGACGACGGATACAGCCATGGACAGTGAAGCGGTCAAGGACTACCTGCTGGGCCTGCAGGATGAGATCTGCCGGCAGCTGGCGGAAGAGGATGGCGAGCGGGACTTTATCACCGACCAGTGGGAGAGACCCGGTGGCGGCGGTGGTCGCAGCCGCGTGCTCAGTGAGGGTGCGGTATTCGAGAAGGCCGGGGTGAACTTCTCCCATGTCCGGGGCGAAGGCCTTCCGCCCTCCGCCTCCGCTTCGCGACCGGAACTGGCCGGGCGCAGTTTCCAGGCCATGGGCGTGTCCCTGGTGATCCACCCGCGCAACCCCCGGGTGCCCACCTCCCACGCCAACGTGCGCTTCTTCGTGGCGGAGAAGCCGGGCGAGCCGCCGGTCTGGTGGTTCGGCGGTGGCTACGATCTCACGCCCTACTACGGCTACCGCGAGGACTGTGTGCACTGGCACCGCGTCGCCCGGGATGCCTGCGCACCGTTTGGCGATACGGTCTATCCCCGCTACAAGCAGTGGTGTGACGAGTACTTCCATCTGCCCCATCGGCATGAGCCCCGCGGTGTCGGCGGCCTGTTCTTCGATGACCTCAACGACGGGGGCTTCGAGCGCTGCTTCGATTTCCTGCGCGCCGTGGGGGACTCCTACCTGCCTGCCTACCGGCCGATTGTCCAGCGACGCCGCGATGAGCCCTGGGGCGAGCGGGAGCGGCAATTCCAGCTTTACCGCCGCGGGCGCTATGTGGAGTTCAATCTGGTCTACGACCGGGGTACCCTCTTTGGCCTGCAGTCCCAGGGCCGCACGGAGGCGATTCTGATGTCGCTGCCCCCGCTGGTGCGCTGGGAGTATGATTACCACCCCGAGCCCGGCAGCGCTGAGGCCGAGCTCACCGATTACTACCTGCGTGACCGGGACTGGTTGCGGGAAGGTTGAACAGGGAGGTCGGCCCATGTCCGACAAGTACGCCGTATTCGGCAACCCGATCAAGCACAGCAAGTCTCCGGCCATCCACGCGGCCTTCGCGGCCCAGTGCGGCCAGGATATCCAGTATCGCGCGGTGCGAGTGGAAACCGGTGACTTCCCGCGTGCAGCCCGCTGTTTTTTCGAGGCAGGCGGCAGTGGGCTCAATGTCACGGTGCCGTTTAAAGAGGAAGCCTTTGCCTTTGCCGACAGCCTCAGTCCGCGGGCCGCGCGGGCGGGAGCGGTGAATACGCTGACCCGCCGCGAGGACGGCGGAATTGCCGGGGATACCACCGACGGTATCGGCCTGGTGCGCGATATGGTGGCCAACCTGGGATGGCAACTGCAGGGCCGCCGCATTCTCCTGTTGGGGGCCGGCGGTGCTGCCCGGGGTGTCATGGAGCTGCTATTGCGGGAGCGCCCCGCTGGCCTGGTGGTGGCGAACCGGACCGCCGCCCGTGCGGAGGCCCTGGTGGCCGACTTCAGTGATCTTGGCTCGGTTGCGGGCGGCGGTTACGAGTGCCTCGAGGGACAGCAGTTCGACCTGCTGATCAACGCCACCAGCAGCGGCCTGCAGGGCGAAATGCCGCCGCTGCCGGACAGCCTGTTGACCGAGCGCAGCTGCTGCTACGACATGGTCTATGGGCCCGAGCCGACCCCCTTCATGCGCTGGGCGGCCCAGCACGCTGCCTGGGCAGTGGCCGATGGCCTCGGCATGCTGGTGGAGCAGGCCGCCGAGGCCTTTTATATCTGGCGGCGCGTACGTCCGACGACACAGCCGGTGATCACCCAGATGCGGGATTTGCTGGCAGCGGCCTGATCCTGGCGGGTGCCTGGGCAAGCGCAGTCCGCTAGCCGGATTGCGCCTGCAGGTGGCGGTCCTTGAGGCGCACGTAGTTGTCGGCGCTGTAGCGGAAGTAGGCCAGCTCCTTCTCGCTCAATGCCCGGGCTTCCCGGGCCGGGCTCCCCGTGTAGAGGTAGCCGCTGCGCAGGGTTTTGCCGGGGGTCACCAGTGCGCCCGCGGCGATAACCACCTCGTCTTCCACCACCGCGCCGTCCATCACGGTTGCCCGCATGCCGACCAGTACCCGGTCGCCGATCCGGCAGCCGTGGAGGATGGCCCCGTGGCCCACAGTGACATCGCTGCCGATCAGCAGTGGCCAACCGTCGGGGTTGTAGGGGCCCGCATGGGTAATATGCAGTATGGCGCCGTCCTGGATGCTGGTGCGCGCGCCAACCCGGATGCGGTGCATGTCGCCGCGAATGACCGCCTGGGGCCAGACCGAGACATCCTCGTCCAGCGTCACGTCGCCCAGCACAACGGCGCTGGGGTCAATCATCACCCGCGCACCGAGCCGGGGCCGGTGGCCCTCGAAGGTGCGAACTGAGCTGGCGGGGTCTTGCGGCATGTCGGTCCTCCCGGGTTGAAATTGCTACAATAGCGGCTCATTGCCAGGCTGGCCAGTGCCGGCCCCGGAGGAGGATCAATGCCTAGCGCCACCCGCCGCTTCATCGCCGGCGCCGTCTGTCCCCGCTGCGCGGCCATGGACACCATACTGGTCGACAGCGATACCGACTGTCGCGAGTGCGTCGAGTGCGGCTTTACCGATCAGCGTCCCGGCGATGCGGTCAACGAACCCGCCACCCGGGTCAGTCGGCCCGCCGCCCGACGGGTGGAAACCCGCGCAGAGCCGGTGCGCCTGATGGACCCGGGCAAGCCCGACAAGGGGGAGTAAGGCTTCAGCGCCGCTTGCCGGCCGGGTCCCAGCCCTCCGCTGACTGCCGTCGGCGAAAACGCCGGTAGAGCGTGAAACCTCGGGCAGCACTGAACAGGGTGAACGCCAGCCACAAGCCGCTGTTGCCCCAGTCCCGTGTCAGGTACCAGGTGGGCAGGTAGACCAGCCCCACGCTCACCAGCATCGAACGCATCAGGTCCCGGGTGCAGGCTGTCCCGATGAATATGCCGTCAAACAGGTAGGCCGGTGCGCTCACCAGCGGCAGCAGGATCAGCCAGGGGCCGTAGTGATGCAGCAGCGCCAGGACCGCGGGCAGGTCGGTCAGCTGGCGGAACAGCCAGGGGCCGGTCAGCAGGAACAGCAGGCTCATGGCCGCCGCGGTGGCCAGACACCAGAGGGCACAGCGCTCCACCGCCGCCGTGAAGCCCGAGTTGTCGCCCGCTCCCGCCCGCTGGCCGGCCAGGCCCTCCGCGGCGAAGGCAAAGCCGTCCATGGCGTAGGCGGTGACCATCACCAGCTGCATCAGCAGCGCATTGGCCGCCAGGGTGGCGGCACCGAACTTTTCCCCCATGGCGGTAAAAAAGGCCAGGGCACCCAGCAGGCAGATGGTGCGCAGGAACAGGTGTCGGTTGGCGTGCAGCAGGGGCAAAAAGTCTCGCGGCTCGCGCAGCAGGGCCGGAAATTCCCGCCGCCAGCCCGGCACTTGCCGCTGCACCACCCACAGCGCCATGCCGCAGCCGAGGTATTCTGCCAGCAGCGTCGCCAGCGCCGCCCCCTTGCTGGCGAGACCCAGGCCCAGGATCAGCAGGAAGTCCAGCAGGATATTGCTGAGATTGGTCAGCAGCAGGATAGCCAGGGGCCAGCGGGTATCCTGGCGTCCGATGCACCAGCCGACCACGGCGTAGGTAACCAGCACCGCGGGGGCGCTGGCGATGCGGATGGCGGTGTACTCTTTGGCCAGGGGCAGCAGCTCGGCGTCGGGCGCCATCAGGGCAAAGCCCAGGTCCAGCCACAGGGGGTGGGCCAGCCACACCGCCAACGCCAGGCCCAGGGCCAGCCACATGGCGCGCCCCAGCTCGCGCTCCGCCCTCGCCTGCGAGCCCGCCCCGAGGGCCCTGGCGACCCGCCCGGTGGTGCCCATGCGCAGGAAGCCGAAGCCCCAGTAGAGGAAGGAGAGCAGAGCGGCGCCGAGGGCGACAGCCCCGAGGTAGCGGCTGCTGTCCAGGTGGCCGAGGATGGCCGCATCCACCAGGCCGAGCAGCGGGACCGATAGGTTGGCGAGGATGGCGGGCCAGGCAATTCCCCATATCTTGTAGTCCAGGCTCTTTAGTGCTGCCATATATGGGGGTTCTGGCGGTGCGCCTGCCCTGCCCTCCGGGTGCCGATTCAAAACCCTCACAATATCAGCATCTTGGTGTTAATTGGTGCAAAGTTTGGCTATAATCCCGCCGCCCTGCCTGCGGCAGCTTGTCGCAGCCAGGGGACACAGTCAGCTGGTACGAGCACAAGCCTCTCCATCTCCCCTTCACCCTTGAAGGGCTGCGGCCCGGGTCAATCGCGACCTCAAGATGCGGCCGGAACAGTGGCCGCGCCCAAGCGGTGCAGGCGGAGAGCAGCGCGTTCGGTTGGGGGGAAGTCTTTAAACAGGTTATGGAGACACGGGAAATGGTCTTGAAAGCGAAGCGGCTGTGCAAGCTGGCGCTTGGTCCTGTGCTGATGTTGCTGAGTCTGGCCAGTGCTGGTGCTCTGGCGGCGGGCAGCAAGGTGAACGAAGTGAATATGCCGCCCGGCGTCACTGAAGTGGGCCAGCGAATCTACGATCTGCACATGTTGATCCTCTGGATCTGTGTGGTGATCGGTGTACTGGTGTTCGGGGTGATGTTCTACTCCATCTACCACCACCGCAAATCCCGTGGCGTGAAACCCGCGACCTTCCACGAAAGCACCAAGGTGGAAATCGCCTGGACCGTGGTTCCCTTCCTGATCCTGATCGGCATGGCGGTGCCCGCCACCTCCACCCTGCTGGAGATCTACAACACCGACGACGCCGAACTGGACGTGCTGATCACCGGCTACCAGTGGAAGTGGAAGTACGAATACATTAATGAAGACGGCGAGAACGTCGAATTCTTCAGTAACCTGCGTACCCCCCAGACGGAAATCTACAACGCCGAAGCCAAGGGCGAACACTACCTGCTGGAAGTGGACGAGCCCATGGTGATCCCGGTGGATACCAAGGTCCGCCTGCTGCTCACCGCCAACGACGTGATCCACTCCTGGTGGGTGCCCGAACTGGCGGTGAAGAAAGATGCGATCCCCGGCTTCATCAACGAGGCCTGGACCAAGGCCAGCGAGGAAGGCATCTACCGCGGCCAGTGCGCCGAGCTCTGCGGCAAGGACCACGGCTTCATGCCGGTGGTGGTCAACGCAGTAAGCCAGGAAGAGTTCGACAGCTGGCTGGCAGAGAAGCAGGCCAAGGCCGCGGAGATCCGTGAGCTGATGGCGCAGACCTTCACCATGGATGAGCTGATGGAGCGCGGCAAGGCGGTCTACGAGCGCAACTGCCTGGCCTGTCACGGTGCCAACGGCGAAGGTGGCGTGGGTACGGCAATCGCCGGCAGCGCCATCGCCACCGGGCCGGTTTCCGGTCACCTGGATGTGGGTATCAATGGCGTGCCGGGCACTGCAATGCAGGCCTTCGGCGGCCAGATCAACGATGTGGAGATGGCGGCGGTGATCACCTATCAGCGCAATGCCTTTGGTAACAATATGGGTGACATGGTTCAGCCCATCGATGTGTACAACCACAAAAACGGCTGATTGGAGGAGTTAACGATGGGCGATCATCATCACGGTCCTGCCAAGGGCCTCAGTCGGTGGCTGTTCACCACCAACCACAAAGATATTGGAACCATGTACCTGTGGTTCTCCTTTGCCATGTTCATCCTGGGTGGCGCCTTTGCCATGATCATCCGGGCGGAACTGTTCCAGCCCGGCATGCAGCTGGTTGAGCCGGCCTTCTTCAACCAGATGACCACCCTGCACGGGCTGGTCATGGTATTCGGCGCGATCATGCCCTCCTTCGTGGGCCTGGCCAACTGGATGATCCCGATGATGATCGGGGCGCCGGACATGGCCCTGCCGCGGATGAACAACTGGAGTTTCTGGATCCTGCCCCCGGCATTCCTGATCCTGGCCTCCACGCTGTTCATGGAAGGGGGTGCTCCCGCCTTCGGCTGGACCTTCTATGCGCCGCTCTCCACCACCTACGCGCCGCCTTCGGTCACCTTCTTCATTTTCTCCATCCATGTGCTGGGCATGTCCTCCATCATGGGCGCGATCAACATCATCGCCACCGTGATGAACATGCGTGCGCCTGGCATGACCTACATGAAGATGCCGCTGTTCGTGTGGACCTGGCTGATCACCGCCTTCCTGCTGGTTGCGGTAATGCCGGTACTCGCCGGTGCGGTCACCATGATGCTGATGGATATCCACTTCGGCACCAGCTTCTTCTCCGCCGCTGGTGGTGGTGACCCGGTTCTGTTCCAGCACGTGTTCTGGTTCTTCGGTCACCCCGAGGTGTACATCATCATCCTGCCGGCCTTCGGTGTGGTCAGCCAGATCATCCCGACTTTTGCCCGCAAGCCGCTGTTTGGCTACGACTCCATGGTCTACGCCACCGCCTCCATCGCCTTCCTGTCCTTTATCGTGTGGGCGCACCACATGTACACGGTAGGCATGCCGGTTGCCGGTGAGCTGTTCTTCATGTATGCCACCATGCTGATCGCCGTCCCCACCGGGGTTAAGGTGTTCAACTGGGTCACCACCATGTGGCGCGGTGCCATGACCTTCGAAACCCCGATGCTGTTCTGCATGGGCTTCCTGGTACTGTTCACCATCGGCGGTTTCACCGGCCTGATGCTGTCCATCGCGCCGGCTGACTTCCAGTATCACGACAGCTACTTCGTGGTGGCCCACTTCCACTATGTGATGGTCGCGGGTGCGGTGTTCTCCATGTCCGCCGCGGTTTACTACTGGCTGCCCAAGTGGTGCGGCAAGATGTACAACGAGACCATGGGCAAGACCCACTTCTGGATCTCGTTCATCGGCTTCAACATCACCTTCTTCCCGCAGCACTTCGTGGGTCTGGCCGGCATGCCGCGCCGTATCCCCGACTATGCACTGCAGTTCGCCGATTTCAACATGATGTCCAGTATCGGC
This sequence comes from Haliea atlantica, assembly GCF_054779855.1. Taxonomy (NCBI): domain Bacteria; kingdom Pseudomonadati; phylum Pseudomonadota; class Gammaproteobacteria; order Cellvibrionales; family Halieaceae; genus Haliea; species Haliea atlantica. The sequence goes on from NZ_BAAGXL010000027.1 coordinate 208,203, forward strand.
GCCTTCATCTACGGTGCATCGCAGATCCTGTTCCTGTACAACGTGATTGCCACCATTGTGTCCGGCAAGCCCACTGACAAGGAAAAAGTCTGGGAAGGTGCCGAAGGTCTGGAGTGGACGGTTGCTACGCCGGCCCCCTACCACACCTTCGAGCGCCCCCCGGCGGTTCGCTGAAGGCAGAGAAACGAGGTAGCGAGAGATGCTCAAGGTCAGTCGCAATCCGGTTGTTGATACGGTCGCCAAACTGGTGGTCACGGCGGTGGCAATGTTTGCCTTCGTGTTCGTGGTCATGGTGCCGCTCTACAACGTGCTTTGCGACGCCCTGGGCATCAACGGCAAGACCTCGGGCGAGGCTTATACCTCGGTTCAGGCGGGGGTGGACGAGACGCGGATGGTGACCATCCAGTTCGTCGCCACCAACAACGAGGGCATGCCCTGGGAATTCGGGCCCAGCGTGAACTCGATGAAGGTGCACCCCGGTGCCAGCAATGACACCGTGTTTCACGCCAGCAACCCCCTGCCCGATGCCATGGTGGCCCAGGCGATCCCGAGTATCTCGCCGTCCCGGGCCGCGGCCTACTTCCACAAGACCGAGTGTTTCTGCTTTAACCAGCAGCCACTGGACGGGGAAAGCAGTGCGGAAATGCCCCTGCAGTTTATCGTCGATCGCGACCTGCCACAGGACATCCACACGATTACTCTTTCCTACACTATATTTGACGTGACGGACATGGTGCGCGGTGCTGTCGCCGCGCGCTGACCATTCGGCCGGGTGTGCCGGGTGCATTAACGGAGAATCCCAATGACAACCCAGAGTTCAGCAGAGTACGAGAAGTATTACGTACCGGAGAAAAGCAAGCTGGCGGTGTGTGCCACCCTCGGTCTCGTTACGAGTACCTTTGGTGCCGCCAATGTCATGAACGACATGACCTTTGGCGATGGCACCACGGGCAGCTCCTGGGGTATTTTTCTTGTCGGCCTGTTCATCTTCTCGGCCACCTTGTTCGGCTGGTTCCGCATGGCGATCAAGGAAAATCTCGCCGGCCTGAACAGCGCACAGCTGAAGAAATCCTATGTGCTGGGCATGTTCTGGTTCATCTTCTCCGAAGTGATGTTCTTCCTCGCCTTCTTCGGCGCCCTGTTCTATGTGCGCAACCTGGTTGGCCCCTGGCTGTCCGGTGAAGGGGATGGCGGTCGTATGAACCACCTGCTCTGGGAAGGTTTCCAGTACGCCTGGCCGATGCCCCAGACCCCCCAGGAAGCCGTGGGCGGCGTGGCTAACCAGCCGATTGCCAACATGGGTACCTTCCAGAGCTACGAGAAGAGCATGGCCTTCAGCGATGCGGCGGCCTGGTACCTGTGGTTGCCCTTGTGGAACACCATCATCCTGCTCTCCTCCTCGGTAACCGTGCACATTGCCCACCTGGGCCTGCTCAACGGCAACAAGAGCAAGTTCAACCTGTGGCTGGGTATTACCGTGGTACTGGGTATGGTCTTCGTGGGCCTGCAGGCCCTGGAATACTACGAAGCCTACGCGCACTTTGGCTTGACCCTGAATTCCGGGATCTACGGTTCGACCTTCTTCATGTTGACTGGCTTCCACGGTTTCCACGTGTTGATGGGCATGACCATGCTGCTGATCCAGTGGCTACGCTCCGTGAGGGCGGGCCACTTTACCGCGGACGATCACTTTGGCTTCGAGGCGTCCAGCTGGTACTGGCACTTCGTGGACGTGGTGTGGGTCTTCCTGTTCCTGTTCGTCTACATCCTGTAAGGCGGCTATTCAGCCGCCCCCTCCACCTGGGATGCCGCGGGTGCCGGACCCGCGTCCCAGGGGTTGCGATGACCGAGTTGTCCGGTCGCCACGCCATAGACGATCAATGCCGCGAGGGCAATGGCCAGACTGAGCCGTACTCCCAGGGAGTTGAATGTGCGCCGTTTGCTCTTGTCGCCCTGATCGATCATCAGGTAGTAGAATCCGCTGCCCAGGCTGGCGATCAGGGCCAGCATCAAGATAACTATCGCAAATTTCAGCAATGTTCCGCTCCTTTTTCCAGATTGCGCAGTATAGACCAGCTGGCCTGGCGGGCGGAGACGGCCCTGACATTTGTCGCGAGAGGTAACCCCCATGCGCCTGCGTTTTGACGTCGAGTGGCGCATCACCCTGGCCACAGCGGTGCTGTTTCCCCTGCTTATCAGTCTGGGTTTCTGGCAGCTGGATCGCGCCGCTGAGAAGCAGCAGCTGGAGGCGGAGTGGGCGCAGCGCCAGAGTGCGCCGCCGGTGGCCTTGTCGGCCCTGCGCGATCGGGATGCCGACGAGCTGGTCTACCGCGGGGTGCGTTTGCAAGGCGAGTTTCTCGAGGGGCGCTACCTGCTGCTGGACAATCGGGTGCGCCAGGGCCGATTTGGCTACGAAGTGGTGGGCGTGATGACTTTGGAGGACGGCGGCCTGGCGCTGGTCAATCGCGGCTGGCTGGCGGGCGACCCGGCGCGTCGCGAACTGCCCGACGTGGCCTGGCCGGCGGGCACGGTGACCCTTGACGGGCACCTTTACCGTTCCCCGGGAGAGCCCTATCTGCTGGGGGAGCAGGACTTTTCCGGGCAGTGGCCCCTGGTAATCCAGGCGCTGGACATCGACGCCATCGCCGCGCGCCTGCGGGAGGCGTACTCCGCCGAACTGTTTCCGCTCGAAGTGCGAATGGCGGCGGGTCAGCCGGGGGCCCTGCTCACCGACTGGCAGGTGGTCAACGCCAGCCCGGCGAAACACCGCGGTTACGCGGTGCAGTGGTTCAGCATGGCGGCAGTCCTGGTGCTCTTCTGGCTGCTGCGCAACTCCAACCTGTGGTCCCTGATCCGCAACCGAAGGACACCCTGAAACATGCAACAGCGCCCCGACAACCGTAGTGGCAGGATGGTGATCCTGCTGATCGCCGGGATCCCGGTGACGATCATACTGGCGGCCACCTGGCTGTGGTGGTTCGTGATGCGCGGTGACCTGGACCTGGTGGGTGCGCTCGGCACCGCCAACAAGGGTGAACTGGTGCAGCCGCCGCGCCCCCTGCCGGAGCATGCATTGATGACGGCCTCGGGGGCAGAGCTGCCCTGGACCAACAGCGATCACCAGTGGACCCTGCTGGTCGCGCACCCCGGGGAGCGCTGCGCCGAAACCTGCGAACGGCAGCTCTACCTGACCCGGCAGATCCACATTGCCCTGGGCAAGGAGTTCCACCGCATCCGGCGCTACTACGTGGGTGATCACGCGCCGGACGCGACGCGACTCGATCTGTCGGCTCTGAGTGATGACCACCCCGTACCCGGCAGTTTCCCAGAACTGCTGGACAAGGAGCACCAGGGCATCACCGCGGCCCAGGTAAGCCCGGAAACCTATCGCGCCCTGTTCCCGGAAACCCTGGAGGCCCCCTCGACCTGGTACCTGGTGGACCCCGCCGGCTGGGTAATGATGACCTATGATAATGATGACACCTACAAGGATGTCATCTCCGATCTCAAATTCCTGCTCAAGAATTCAGGCGACTGAAGCTATGGCTGAACAGATGGCAACCGCGGGCAAGGCGACCTGGCGAGACTACAAGGAACTCACCAAGCCCAATGTGGTGGCGCTGATGATCCTGACCTCCGTGATCGGGATGTTCATGGCCGTGCCCGGCATGGTGCCCCTGGATGCGCTGATCTTCGGCAACCTGGGCATTGCCCTGTGTGCCGGTGCGGCGGCGGCGGTGAATCACCTGGTGGATCAGAGTATCGATCAGCGCATGGCGCGCACCCGAAACCGGCCGGTGGCGGGTGGCCGGGTGGGCAAGTGGCAGGCCGTGGCCTTCGCCCTGTTGCTGGGCGGCGCCGGCATGGCGGTCCTGCTGTGGCAGGTCAATGCCCTCACCGCGTGGCTGACCCTGGCCTCCCTGGTGGGCTATGCCTTTGTCTACACCCTGTTTCTCAAGCGCGCCACGCCACAGAACATCGTCATCGGCGGGCTGGCCGGGGCGGCACCGCCGCTGCTGGGCTGGACCGCGGTCACCGGCGAGATCCACGGTCACGCCCTGCTGCTGGTGCTGATCATCTTTGCCTGGACGCCGCCCCACTTCTGGGCCCTGGCGATCCACCGCAAGGAGGAATACGCGGCGGTGGAAATTCCCATGCTGCCGGTGACCCATGGCGATGCCTTCACGCGCCTGCACATCCTGCTCTACACCATTCTCATGTTCCTGATCACCCTGCTGCCCTATGTCACGCGCATGAGCGGCCCGCTCTACCTGCTGGGCGCCGTGGTGCTGGGCGGTGGCTTCCTCTACTGGGCGATCGAGCTGATGCGCAAGCGCAATCCCCACGCCCCGATGGAAACCTTCAAGTATTCCATTGTCTATCTGATGGCCCTGTTCGTTATCATGCTGGTGGATCATTACCTGTTCCCGCCGCATACCCTGTAAGGACATTGAACCATGAGCTCTGACCACACTCCGGCCCAGTCCCGGGGCATCAAGATCACCGTGGCCGTCGTGGTCGCCTTCATCCTGGTGGTGGTGGCCAGTTTCGTCCACCGCATCAATCAACCGCGCGCCATGACGCCGACGGAAATGCTGGCCAATGGCACGGTCCTGCTGCAGACCCCGCGCGACCTGGGCGATTTCGAGCTGGTGGACCACCGCGGCGAGCCCTTTACCCCCGAGCGACTCGAGGGCCACTGGACGCTGGTATTCTTCGGCTTCACCCACTGCCCGGATATCTGCCCCACCACCATGGCCTTTCTCAACCAGTTCATGCAGCAGCTGGAAGGCACGGAAGCGGACGATACCGAAGTGGTGATGGTCTCCGTGGACCCGGCCCGGGATACACCCGAGCAGCTGGCCGAGTATGTGCCCTTCTTCAATCCCGAGTTCACCGGGGTTACCGGCGAGTTCCTGGATGTGCACCGTTTTGCCACGGCGCTGAATACGCCCTTCCGCAAGGTGCCACTGGACGACGGCAACTACACCGTGGACCACGGCGGCAATGTCATGGTCATCAACCCCCGTGGCGACTACCATGCCTTTTTCCGCACGCCGCTGGACATGGCCCGAATGAAAACCACCTATCGCGCCATGCGCGTGCTCTGGGATCGCTGACACAGGGAAGCGCCACATGCCGACATCACAGCCGCCCCTGGTCCTGGTCGACGGTTCCTCCTACCTCTATCGGGCTTTCCACGCGCTGCCACCCCTGACCACGTCCCGGGGCGAACCCAGTGGAGCGGTCAAGGGGGTGATCAGCATGCTGCGCCGGCTGTGCCGGGACTACCCCGACAGCCCGGTGGTGGTGATATTCGACGCGCCAGGCAAGACCTTCCGCGACGAGCTGTTCGAAGAGTACAAGGCTCACCGCCCGCCCATGCCCGACGAGCTGCGCGCGCAGGTCGAGCCGATCCACGCCCTGGTGCGGGCCATGGGCCTGCCGCTGATCTGCGAGCCCGGGGTGGAGGCCGACGACGTCATAGGTACTCTGGCCCGCCAGGCCAGCGCCGCCGCGCGCCCGGTGATCGTATCCACCGGCGACAAGGACATGGCCCAGCTGGTGGATGCCAACATCACCCTGGTCAATACCATGACGGGCACCACCCTGGACATCGCGGGTGTGGAGGAGAAGTTCGGCATTCCCCCGGAGCGGGTGATCGACCTGCTGGCCCTGATGGGCGACAAGGTGGACAACATCCCGGGCGTCCCCGGTGTCGGCGAGAAGACCGCCCTGGCCCTGTTGCAGGGCCTGGGCGGTCTGGATTCGATCTACGCGCAGCTGGACCAGGTTGCGGATCTCGGCTTCCGCGGCGCCAAGAGCATGGCGGCGAAGCTGGAGAAAGAGCGGGAGCGTGCCTTCCTCTCCTACGAGCTGGCGACCATCAAGACCGACCTGGAACTGGAGGAGAAGCCGGAGGATCTGCACAACGCCGAGCCGGATCGCGAGGCCCTGCAGTCCTGGTACACCCGGCTGGAATTCAAGGGCTGGCTGGAGGAGCTGCTGGCCGGGGATGACCCCGCCGCGGGCGAGGCCGGTGCCGAGGAGGCTCCCGCCGCCGAGTACGCGATTGTCACCAGTCAGGCGGATTTTGACGCCTGGATGGAAAAGCTGGAGGCGGCGGACTGCTTTGCCTTCGATACCGAAACCACCAGCCTGAACTACATGGAAGCGCGCATCGTCGGCGTCTCCTTCGCGGTGGAGCCCGGCGCGGCCGCCTATGTGCCCCTGGGTCACGATTACCTCGGGGCCCCCGAGCAGCTGGACCGCGACCAGGTGCTGGCGCGCCTGAAGCCCTTGCTGGAGGACTCGCAGCGGGCCAAGCTGGGCCAGAACCTCAAGTACGACGCCAATGTGCTGGCCAACCACGGGATCGCCCTGGCGGGCATCCGCCACGACACCATGCTGGAGTCCTATGTGCTGGACTCCACCGCCACCCGCCACGACATGGACAGCCTGGCCCTCAAGTACCTGGGGCAGCGCACCATTCACTTCGAGGACATTGCCGGCAAGGGCGCGAAGCAGCTCACCTTCAACCAGATCAAGCTGGAGGAGGCTGGCCCCTACGCCGCCGAGGACGCCGAGGTGACCCTGCGCCTGCACCACAAGCTGTGGCCGCAGCTGGAGGGCCTGCCGGGCCTGAAGCGGGTCTACGAGGAGATCGAGGTGCCCCTGGTGCCGGTGCTGTCGCGCATCGAGCGCACCGGTGCGCTGGTTTCCCGGGAACTGCTGCACCGCCAGAGCGAGGAGCTGGCGGGCCGCATGGAAACCCTGGTGGGCGAGGCCCACGAGCTGGCGGGGGAAGCCTTCAACCTGGGTTCCACCAAGCAGCTCGGCGAGATCCTTTTCAACAAGCTGGAGCTTCCGGTACTCAAGAAAACCCCCAAGGGGGCGCCGTCGACGGCGGAGGAAGTGCTGGCGGAGCTGGCCATGGACTATCCCCTGCCCCGGGTGATCCTGGAGTACCGCAGCCTGAGCAAGCTGAAGTCCACCTACACCGACAAGCTCCCGGAGATGGTCGATCCCGGCACCGGGCGCATTCACACCTCCTACCACCAGGCGGTGGCTGCCACCGGACGCCTCTCCTCCTCCGATCCCAATCTGCAGAACATCCCCATCCGCACCGAAGAGGGCCGGCGCATCCGCCAGGCCTTTATCGCACCGGAGGGTTACCGCATCGTGGCGGCGGACTACTCCCAGATCGAGCTGCGGATCATGGCCCATCTGTCCGGTGACGAGGGGCTGATGACGGCTTTCCGCGAGGGGCTCGACGTGCACCGCGCCACCGCTTCCGAGGTCTTCGGTGTGCCCCTGGACAGTGTCTCCGGGGAGCAGCGGCGCAAGGCCAAGGCGATCAACTTCGGCCTGATTTACGGTATGTCCGCCTTCGGTCTCGGGCGCCAGCTGCACCTGGGGCGCAACGAGGCCCAGGAGTACATCGACCGCTATTTCGAGCGCTACCCGGGGGTGCAGGACTATATGGACCGCACCCGCGCCACGGCGCGGGACAAGGGTTACGTGGAAACCCTGTTTGGCCGCCGCCTCTACCTGCCGGAAATCAACGCCAGCAATCGCATGCGCGCCCAGGCAGCGGAACGCACCGCCATCAACGCGCCCATGCAGGGCTCGGCGGCGGACATCATCAAGCGGGCCATGCTGACGGTGGATGCCTGGCTGCAGAAGGGCGAGCTGGATGCCCGCATGATCATGCAGGTGCACGACGAACTGATCCTGGAAGTGGCGGAAGACGCCGTGGATGCGGCCTGCGAACGCCTTTGTGAACTGATGTCCGGGGCCGCGGAGCTGGCGGTTCCCCTGCTGGTGGAAGCCGGCGCGGGAAAAAATTGGGATGAGGCGCACTGACGCGGGAACTTTCCCGCGGGGGCCCGGTCACAGTTACCGTAGCATGCTGCTACCTCCGCCAGCCTTTCTCCATGGGTGATGGCGGAGAGTCTCTTCCCCAGAGACCCCAAGCTGGCCCGGTAGTCTGCCCCCCCTGTGGGCTACCGGGCTTTTTTATGCCCGGTGTGTCTGTTTTCAGCTATTTTCGTCGAAATCAGCGCTATTGTCGTCAAAACTCTGGCTTTCTCCTTGGGGCTCGGAGCTGTCGTCCATTGCCTCGTCCTCCAGAACGCTGATATCCGTCAGCCAGGCATCCAGCCGCGCCCGGAGCTCCTCGTGACCCTGGTGCTTGAGGGCTGAGAACAGCTGCACACTGACCAGCTCGGCCTTGTCCGCCAGGGCCTTGCGAACTTGCAGCAGGGTGTTGCGAGCCGGCCCCTTCTTCAGCTTGTCGGCCTTGGTGAGCAGGATGTGCACCGGCATGCAGGCTGCCTCGGCCCAGGCCAGCATCTGCTGGTCGAAGGGCTGCAGGGGGTGGCGGCTGTCCATCAGCAGGATCATGCCGCGCAGGCTCTGACGCTCGGCCAGGTAGTGCTCCAGCTGCCGGGTCCAGGCCTGCTTGACGGCCAAAGGCACCTTGGCGAAGCCGTAGCCGGGCAGGTCCACCAGCCGCTGGCACTCGCTCAGCTCGAAGAAGTTGATCAGCTGGGTCCGCCCCGGCGTCTTCGAGGTGCGCGCCAGCTTGCTGTTTCCGGTCAGGCTGTTGATGGCGGAAGATTTGCCGGCATTGGAGCGCCCGGCAAAGGCCACCTCCCAGCCGTTGTCGTCCGGGCACTGGGCCAGTTTTGCGGCGCTGGTCAGAAAACGGGCCTGCCGGTAGTCAGGTTGCCCGGGTGTGCTGGTATCGGTCAAGAAAGTCGCCTTTTTCGCCGTGGTCAAGTTGTATATAATGCCACAGCTTCGCGCCCCACCCACGACGGGATTTCCCGCAGGGTGCGCGGGGCGCGACGAGTTATGCGACATGCGAGGTGTCCAATGAAGAAGTGGTTTGCTCTGGGTCTGGCCCTGACGGCGTCTGCGGCGATGGCGGACGTGCCGATGGACAAGTACAACAAGAGCTGTGCGGTCTGTCACAACGCCGGTGCCGCTGGCGCACCGAAGACGGGTGATGCCGCCGCCTGGGCACCCAAGCTGGAAAAAGGCATGGATGCGCTGGTGCAGTCCGTGAAAAATGGCCTTAACGCCATGCCGCCCAAGGGCATGTGCTTCGACTGCACGGACGAAGACTACGTAGCCCTGATCAAGTACATGTCCACGCCGGCGGAGTAAGCGCCGGCTCAACCTCCCAGTTCTGGAATCACCATGAAGAAAGTCCTTATTTTCTGCGGCCTGCTGTTGGGTGCGACTCAGGCGGCCACGGCGGCCTCGCCGGTTCCCCAGGGTGACGCCGAGGCCGGCAAGGCCATGACCACCGTGTGTTCTGCTTGCCACGGGGCCGATGGCAACAGTGCCGCCCCCAACTTCCCCAAGCTGGCGGGTCAGGGTGAGCGCTACCTCTTCAAGCAGTTGATGGATATTCGCGATGGTGCCCGGCCCATTCCGACCATGGCCGGCCAGCTGGATGGCAAGACGGATCAGCAACTGGCGGATATCGCTGCCTACTACGCCGCACAGACGATGACCGGCAGCCAGACCGATCCCGACCTGGTCGCACTGGGCGAAAAAGTCTATCGCGCCGGTGTGGCCGACCGCAGAGTGGCTGCCTGCACGGCCTGCCACTCCCCCACCGGTCAGGGCAACGCGCCCGCCGGCTATCCGCGCCTGGCGGGTCAACACCCCGAGTATATCGCCGCCCAGTTGCGTGCCTATCGGCAGGGTTATGAAGACCCCGAGGGGCGTACCAACGACGGCGACGCGCGCATCATGCGCAGCAACGCCTTCGGTCTCAGTGACATGGAGATCGAGGCCGTGGCCAGCTATGCCGCGGGTCTGCAGCCCGGGCAGTGAGCCCAGGTATGATCGAAGAGGTGGCCACTGGCCACCTTTTTTTTGCCACCCGCTGAACAAATGGCTGTCAGCGGGGGTCTGAGAACTGTTCATGAGGAATGGAGACAACCATGTTCAAGCGCCTGATTGCCTGTACCCTGCTACTGCTTGCCCCCCTGGCCAACGCCCAGGATTCCGAATGGGAAGCTGGCAAAGACTATGATGTGATCAGCCCGGCGATTCGCACCGCGGACCCGGACAAGATCGAAGTGGTCGAGTTCTTCTGGTATGGCTGTGGCCACTGCTACACCTTCGAACCCCTGGTCAGCCGCTGGAAGCAGGACCTGGGTGAGGATGTGGTATTCAAGGGTTCGCCGGCTATCTGGAACCAGCCCATGGAACTGCACGCCAAAATGTACTTCACCGCCGAGGTGCTGGGGGTGAAGGACACGCTGCACGGAGTACTCTTCCAGGCGATGAATGTCGATGGCAAGCGCCTGGGCAGCGAGTCGGCGATTCGGGAGCTGTTCGTCGCCAACGGCGTTGCCGCTGAAGACTTTGACAAGGCGTTCAATTCCTTCGGCGTGAACAGCCAGGTGCGCCAGGCCAATGCCCGGGCGCGCGCCGCGAAAATCACCGGCACCCCGGAGATGATGGTCAACGGCAAGTACCGGATCAGCACCCGCAAGGCGGGCAGCCAGGAGAACATGCTGAAAATCGCCGACTTCCTGATCGAACAGGAGCGCGCGGCCATGTCTGACAACCAGGGCGCCTGATCCCGGGCGCCTCCTCGCTCACCGGCCCGAGCTCCCCGTCCCCGGGTAGCCGGGCTGGCTGACACCTTACATGCCGCTGGTGTATTTCTGCAGTGAAGCCTTGCCGCTGGCGCGGATCTGGCGGAAAGCCAGCGCGTATTCCCGCAGCAGTTCCAGATCGTATTTCAGGCGCTCCTCGAAATATTCCTGGGCACTCGCCTTGTTGTCCTCCGGGTTGTCGTTGAACACGGTGTCGACGTAGCGGATGATCAGGTGCTCCGGCAGGTAGCACAGGCGGCTGTTCTTGTAGCTGCTCATGCGCAGCTCGGCCACCGGGTAGGAACCGCCGTCGGCAATCGACACCGTGGTGATCAGGGCCGGCTTGTGGGCCAGTTCTTCGCCGGCAGTCCACATCAGCAGGAAGTTCTTCAGCCCCGGGGCCACCATGCCGTGCCACTCCGGTGAGACGATCACGAAGCCGTCGCAGCTGTGCAGCTGGTCCCGCAGCGGCTGCAGGAGCGCCTGCCACTCGCTGTCGTTTTCGTCCCAGACACCCTCTTCCCACAGTGGCAGCGGGTTGCCCGCCAGCTCGTAGACCCAGGTCTCGTCGCACAGGCCCTGATCGCGCAGGGCGCGATCAATGTAGTGGGCCACCTTGGCGCTCTGGGATTGTGGGCGATGACTGCCACTGATAATACCGATCTTCATGTCTTCTCCTGTGGTCGGATGAATCAGGCCTGCAGCCAGGGCGGCTCGGGCAGGCCCCGGTTGTGCAGGAAGGCGGGATTGTAGAGCTTGCTCTGGTAGCGGTTGCCGTAGTCACAGAGGATGGTGACGATGGTGTGCCCGGGCCCCAGTTCCTCGGCCATGCGAATGGCCCCGGCAATGTTGACGCCGGCGGAACCGCCCAGGCAGAGGCCCTCGTGCTGCAGCAGGTCGAACAGGCAGGGCAGCGCCTCGTTGTCGGGTATCTGGTAGGCGGCATCCACCCGGGCGCGGGCAATATTGTCGGTGATATGGTTGATGCCGATGCCTTCCATGATGGAGCTGCCCGGGCTGGCCTCCAGCCGGCCATCGTGGAAATAATGATACAGCGAGGCGCCAGAGGGGTCGGCGATGCCGATACGCACGCTGTCCCGGTGTGCCTTCAGTGCCGCAGACACCCCCGCTAGGGTGCCGCCGGTGCCTACCGCGCAGACGAAACCATCGACCTCCCCGTCAGTCTGTGCCCAGATTTCTTCCCCGGTGGTCTCGCGGTGGATCTGCATATTGGCCAGGTTGTCGAATTGCCGTGCCCAGATGGCCCCGGCCGGCTCGCTGGCGGCGTATTTCTGCGCCAGGCGCTCGGCGCTGTGGATATAGTGATTGGGGTCGCTGTAGGACGTGGCGGGCACCAGGTGCAGGTCGGCGCCGAGCAGCTCCAGCTGGTCGATCTTCTCCTTGCTCTGGCTCATGGGCATGACCACGCTGCTGCGGTAGCCCAGGGCGTTGGCCAGCAGGGTCAGGCCGATGCCGGTATTGCCCGCGGTGCCTTCGACGATGCGGCCACCCGGGCGCAGCTCCCCGCTGGCCTCGGCGGCGCGGATGATACCCAGGGCTGTGCGGTCCTTGACCGAGCCGCCCGGGTTGAGAAACTCCGCCTTGCCGAGGATGCGGCAGCCGGTGCGCTCGGACGCCCCGCGCAAGAACAGCAGCGGCGTATTGCCTATCAATCGGGTGACGTCGTCGGCGTACTGCAAGGCCTCTTCCTCTACTCGGTGAAACGCTGGCCAGTATGCCACAGGCGTTGCCCCACCGCCTGCTGCTGCGGACCGGCAGTGGGCCACACCTCTTGATGGCAACAGCGCCAGCGCTGTGGCATAGTCGAGACGTCAACACTACCCAGCCCGATCGCTGAAGGGGGCGATCTTGCCCGTTAAACCGGACTCCTCTCGACTGCTGGTGAGCCAGGCAGCCACGGGAAGGCTGTCGCGTTCATCGAGAAGCCTGGAGGTCTCGGTGATGAACGTGATCGGTGCCGTCACAGCCACCGTGATTACCGGCTTCGCTGTCTATCGCTGGTGGACCGGGGACGTGTTCGGGGCGCTGATCAACCTGCTGATCATCATTATGGTGTTCGCCGCGTTGTGGCTGGGCAAGCGGCGGCGCTTCCAGCCGCTGGCGCTGAACCTGTTTGGTGTCACCATTTCGGCGGCCTGCCTCCTGAGTTCCCTGCTGGTCAGCAGCAACGGCCTGCTGTGGGCCTTCCTGGTGCTGTGGGTGAATGCGCTGATTCTCTCCCGGCGCTGGGCGCTCGGTCTGAATGCCCTGATTATCCTGGTGCTGACTTCTTCCCTCTCCCTCTACCAGTCGTTGCTGCACCAGGTCAGCTGGACCACGGTGGCGCTGCTGATGACCGGTTTCGGGCTGATGTTCACCGATCAGTTGCGGGAGCAGCGCCGCCTGCTGGCCAGCCAGGCTCGGATTGACCCGCTGACCGGTGTCGGCAACCGGCGCCTGATGCAGGAACACCTGGAAGACATTACCGCCGAGCGGCGGCGCGATCGCCGCGTCAGCACGCTGCTGGTACTCGACCTGGACATGTTCAAGGAGGTCAATGACCGCCACGGCCATGAAGTCGGTGACGAGGTGCTGGCGGCCTTTGCCGACAGTGTCGCCGCTGCACTGCGCACCGAGGATGGCCTGTACCGGATGGGTGGCGAGGAGTTCGTGGTGCTGCTGCGGGGCATGGACCTGGCAACCGCCCGGCGTGAACTGCCCGACCTGCATGCGCGACTGTCGGGGCGGGTGAGCACCCCGGACGGACCGGTGCAATTCTCCGCCGGGGCCGCCGTACTGCGCGAGGGCGAGGACTGGTCGCGCTGGCTGGCCCGGGCCGATCAGGCGCTCTACGCGGCAAAGAGTGACGGCCGCAACTGCCTGGTCTTCAGTGAGCCTTGAGTCTGGTTTCAGCCCTCTCCCAGGGCCAGAATCCGATCCCGGTGTGCCGCGGATACCGGTAACACGGATAGCCGACCGCGACTGAGCAGCAGCAGGCCCTCAAAGGCTTCCGCCTGTGCTTTCAGGGTAGCCAGGCTTACCGGTCTGGGCAGGTGTGCCCGGTAGCGCACATCCACCAGGTACCAGCGCGGGGTTTCCCGCTTGCTGCGCGGGTCGTGGCCGGGGGATTCCGGGTCGAACTGGGTGGGGTCCGGTCGCGGCTCGCCGGCTACGTCGGCGATGCCGACGATGGCGGGCTGTGCGCAGCTGGAATGGTAAATCAGTACCTCGTCACCGGGTCGCATCTCGCGGATGAAATTGCGCGCCTGGTAGTTGCGCACCCCATCCCAGGGCTCGGTCTGCCCGGGTCTGGCCGCCAGGTCGTCGATGCCGAAGGTGTCGGGCTCGGTCTTCATCAGCCAGCAGGTCATGTGGTTTCCCCCGGGTCAGCGACGGGATCGTTTCGGGTCAGGTGGCGGCCGAGCAGGCTCAACAGCAGGCCCAGCAGCGACAGTCCGGTCATCGCCGCGAGCATGGGAAAAGGACTGTCGCGAAGAAAGGGCCCGACGCTGGCGGCGGCCAGGGCGGAAACCCCCATCTGGATAAAGCCCATCAGCGACGAGGCCGTACCCGCCATATGTGGCCAGGGCTGCAGCGCGATGCCCATGGCGTGGGGCAGTACCAGGCCGAGGGCAGCGGTGTAGAGCATGGCGGGCAGCATGATGGCGCTGATACTCTCGGGGAAGGCCCAGGCCAGGGCGCTCATGCTCAGGCAGGCTATCGCGGCGAGGAGCGCCCCCAGCAGCACCAGGGGCCAGGACTCCATATAGCCGGCCAGGCGCGCACTGAGGGCGCTGCCGAGCATGTAGCCGATCACGGTGGTGAGGAATACAGCGCCGAACCAGGCTACCGGTACCCCGAGCATCTCCATGTAGACAAAGCTGGCGCTGGCCAGGTAGACCATCATGCCGGCATAGGACAGGGAGCTGGCGATCACCACGACGATAAAGCCCGGCGCCGTCAGCAGGCGCGAGTAATTGCCGAGGATTGCCCGGGGCGCCATGCTCTGGGGCTGCGGGAGTGACTCCGCCAGGTAGCGGCCCTGCAGCCAGAGCATGAGCCCGCCGTAGCCGGCGAGAAACACGAAGATGCTCTGCCAGGGCAGTACCAGCAGCATCAGGCCGCCGGCAGTGGGTGCCACGGCGGGCGCCAGGGCCATCAGCATGGCGATCAGCGACAGCGCCCGGGCGGCCTTGCGCGGGCCGAACAGGTCCCGGGCAATGGCTCGCGCCAGGGTGGGGCCGACGCAGGCTCCGACGCCCTGCAGGAAACGGAACAGCAATAACTGCTCGACACTCTGGGCCAGGGCGCAGCCCAGGCTGGCGGCGACGAAGAGCAGTGTACCGCCCTGGATCACTGGCTTGCGTCCGAAGCGGTCGGCCAGGGGGCCGCAGGCCAGGTGAAAGATCGAGAAACCCGCGAGATAGGCACTCAGGGTGAGCTGGATATTGCCGGCGCTGGTATTCAGCGCGTCGCGCATGGTGGGCATGGCCGGCAGGTACATGTCCACCGTCAGCGGGCCGAGGGCGGCCAGGGCCGCCAGCAGGGGCAGCAACCAGCGGGAGTCGGGAGTCAGTGTGCGCGAGGTCATGGGGCAGGCATGCTAGCACGCTCGCCTCCGGCGCGCCGGCGCAATTTGCGCCTGTTCAGTGATCCTCGCTGACATAGTCCAGCGGCAGCGCCGTCCGGTGCATGACCCGCCGCAGTTCGAAGCTGGAGTGCACGCCGGTCACCCCGGGTATGCGGGTCAGCCGGCCGAGAAGGAAGCGCTCGTAGTGCTGCATGTCGGGCACCACCACCTTGAGCAGGTAGTCCGCCGCCTGGCCGGTTACCACCGAGCACTCGAGCACTTCGGGATAGCTGCTCACCTCGGCTTCAAAGGCATCGAAGCGGTCAGGGGTGTGGCGGTCCATGCTGATGCCGATCCACGCGGTCAGTTTTAGGCCCAGCTTGCCCTGGTCCAGCAGCGTCACGGTGCCGCGGATCAGGCCGCTCTCCTCCAGTCGCTTGACCCGCCGCGCGCAGGGCGTGGGTGACAGGCCGACAGCATCGGCCAGTTCCAGGTTGCTGATGCGGCCGTTGGCCTGCACCAGGTCCAGGATGCGGCGGTCGGTGCGATCGAGTTTCATCTTGCGAACCCCACGAGTGATCGAAAATAGCGAAGCGACGGTGTATGGCGTTATTCACTAAATATACAGCAAAAATACAAATAACTCGCTATTTCGAGGGTGAATCAGGGGAAAGTTTGCAGACATTCCCCAAGTCTGTCGCTCTATACTGTGTCCCAGGCTGATACGCTGCCTGTCGCAAGCCCTTCCTGCCTATCCGGCAGGGCGGGCCGGGGTTTCACGAGAACCCGGGCTGCTGGCGCACCGTTTACCCGCGGTGTCTGCCGGGCGAGCCAGGCGGGCTGGCCAGCCCCCCATTACCTCCAAGGAGTCAGCATGAGCCAGTTTGACCACCGCAAGTACCAGGCCTTTCCGCCGGTCCGCATGACCTCCCGGCGCTGGCCCGATCGCCAGATCGAGCGCGCGCCCACCTGGTGCAGCGTGGACCTGCGGGATGGCAACCAGGCCCTGATCGAGCCGATGACCACGCGCCAGAAGTCCCGTCTCTGGGACCAGCTGGTGAAAATCGGTTTCAAGGAGATCGAGGTGGGCTTCCCCTCCGCCTCCAGCCACGACTACAACTTCGTGCGCGACCTGATCGACAACAAGCGCATCCCCGATGACGTGACCGTCCAGGTGCTGACCCAGGCGCGGCCCGACCTGATCGAGAAGACTTTCCAGGCCCTGCACGGCGCCCGTCGGGCCATCGTGCACGTCTATAATTCCACCTCCACCGTGCAGCGTGAGCAGGTCTTCGGCCTGGAGCGCCCGGGGATCATCGACATCGCCGTGAAGGGCGCCCAGCTGGTCAAGGACACCGCGGCGCGCTACCCGGATACCGAGTGGGTGTTCGAGTACTCGCCGGAGAGTTTCACCGGCACCGAGCTGGATTTCGCCGTGGAGGTGGTCGATGCGGTCACCGAGGTGTGGCAGCCGACCCCGGAAAAGCCGGTGATCATCAACCTGCCCGCCACCGTGGAAATGAGCACGCCCAATGTCTACGCGGACCAGATCGAGTGGTTCTGTGACCGGGTGGCCCGCCGCGATTCGCTGATCGTTTCCCTGCATACCCACAACGACCGCGGCTGCGCCGTGGCGGCGGCGGAACTCGGGGTGCTGGCCGGTGCCGACCGGGTGGAAGGCACCCTGATGGGCAACGGCGAGCGCACCGGCAACATGGATATCGTCACCATGGCCATGAACCTCTACAGCCAGGGCATCGACCCCCAGCTGCAGCTCGGCCACATGGACGAGATCATCCAGACCGTGCGCGAGTGCACCCACTTGCCGGTACACCCGCGGCACCCCTATGCCGGTGAGCTGGTCTTCACGGCCTTCTCCGGCAGCCACCAGGACGCGATCAAGAAGTGCCTGTCCCGGCGCGACGACAAGGCCCCCTGGCAGGTGGCCTACCTGCCGATCGACCCGGCGGACATCGGGCGCAGCTACCAGGAAGTGATTCGCATCAACAGCCAGTCGGGCAAGGGCGGCATCGCCTACGTGATGCAGCGTGACTACGGCTACGACCTCCCCCGCTGGCTGCAGATCGACTTCAGCGGCACGGTGCAGGCCTACGCCGAGGAGCAGGAGAAGGAGGTGGCCTCGGATGCCATCTTCGATATCTTCCAGCGCACCTACCTGTCCGACAGCGGCCGCTACCGCCTGGGGGACTACCAGGTGAACCGCGCCGACAACGCCGACCAGCTGCGCGCCGAGCTGCACGACGGCCAGCAGCGCCACACCCTGACCGGCAGCGGCAACGGTGTGGTAGCGGCCTTTGTCGACGCCCTGCAGCGCTTCCTGGGCAAGCAGATCGTGCTGGTGGAATACAGCGAGCACGCCCTGAGTCAGAGTGCGGATGCCGAAGCGGTGTGCTACATCCAGCTCAACATCGACGGCGAGCGGGTCTGCGGCGTGGGTCGCAGCCCGGACATCATCCAGGCCTCCCTGGATGGCATTCTCGGCGCCATCAACCGCGCCGAGGCGGCCGGGGCCAGCGCCGCGGCCTGAGCCCATCAATCGACCCCGTGTGCGAGCGCCTGGCTACGAACCAGGCGCTCGTACTCCCGGGTCACTCCCCCTGCAAGGTGATGACCACCCGCCGGCTGCCGCCGCGGTTGCGGTGCTCACACAGGTAGATCCCCTGCCAGGTGCCCAGGTTCAGGCGCCCTTTTGTGACGGGAATCTGCACGCTCGGTCCGATAATACTGCTCTTCAGGTGGGCCGGCAGGTCGTCGCTCCCCTCCAGCGTGTGCTCGTACCAGGGCTCGTTCTCGGGTACCGCGCGACTGAAGTAGCGTTCGAAGTCGGCGCGCACCGTCGGGTCGGCGTTTTCATTGATGGTCAGTGAGGCCGAGGTGTGCTGGATAAACAGGTTCAGCAGGCCGACCTGAATGCCGCTGCAGTCGGCGATGGCCCGCTCGATGTCTTGCGTAATCAGGTGAAAGCCGCGCGGGCGGGCTTCCAGGGTGATTTCTTTCTGTATCCACATGAGTCAATCGCGTCTAGTAAGGGTGCCGGTGGAAGTACTCCTTGGCCGCCGCCCGCACCCGCCCGGACAGCATCAGCGTGGCCACCATGGTGGGAATGGCCATCAAGCCGTAGGCGCCGGAGATGAGATTGAACACCACGTCGATACTGACGCTGGCGCCAAACACCACCGCCGCCACGAAGAAGTAGCGGTAGTAGTCCTGCAGCCGCGCCCCGAACAGGAAACCGAAGCACTTGGCGCCGTAGTACCACATGGTGAACATGGTGGTGGTGGCCAGGATCAGCGTCACGAACAGCAGCAGGCCCACGCCGACGTTGCCGAAGTCCGCCTTGAAGGCGTTGGCGGTCAGGTTGATGCCCGACAGATTCTCCGGGTCCTGCCAGGTACCGGCCAGCAGGATGGCCAGGGCCGTGCAGGTGCAGACTACCAGGGTATCCGCCACCGGCCCCATCATCGCCACCAGGCCCTCGCGGATCGGCTCGTTGGTGCGCGCTGCGCCGTGGGCCATCACCTCTGTGCCCACCCCGGCTTCATTGGAAAACGCCCCGCGGCTGATGCCCACCAGGACCACCCCCAGCAAGCCGCCCCCCACCGCCTGGGGGTTGAAGGCGTCGCGGAAAATCGAGGCGAACAGCCCCGGCACCTGATCGATGTGCAGCAGGAGTAGCAGCAGAGTCATGGACAGGTAAGTCATGACCATCAGCGGCAGCAAAGCCTCCGCCACCCGGGCCACCCGCTGCAGGCCGCCGAAGATGACCGTGGCTACCACCAGTGCCAGCACACAGCCGATGACCAGGCTGGTCAACAGCGGGTCAAAGCCGGGAAACAGGGACTCGCGCACCAGGGCGGTGAGCTGGTTGGCCTGGAAGATGGGCAGTGTGCCCAGCAGGCCGGCCACGGAAAACAGGATGGCGAGTGGATAGAACGCGCGCGGCAGGGCCTCGCGAATGATGTACATGGGGCCGCCCTGCAGACGGCCCAGGCTGTCTTCGCCCCGGTACATGACCCCCAGGGTGCAGGTGAAGAATTTGGTGGCGATGCCCACCAGGGCGGACATCCACATCCAGAACACCGCCCCGGGCCCGCCGGCGACAATGGCCAGGGCGACCCCGGAGATATTGCCCAGGCCCATGGTGCCGGAAAGTGCCGCGGCCAGGGCCTGGCGGTGGGACAACTCCCCGGGCTCGTTGGGGGTGTCGTGGCGGCCCAGCATGATGCCCAGGGCGTGGCCGAAATGCCGGTAGGGCAGGAAGCGGGAGTAGAGGGCGAAAAAGATGCCGCCGCCCAGCAGCAGGGTGACCAGCGGTGTGCTCCAGACGGCGTCGGCGAAGGCGGCGGAAAGCCGCTCCAGCGTATCCAGCATGGGAAAGGCTGCTCCCGGCAAAACGCGCAGGATAGCACAGGGCGGTGCTACACTCGGCGCCATGAACGTTCGCATTGTCGCCCTGCTCGCGGCCCTGGTGCCGTTTGTCGCGGTCCACCTGACCTGGCTGGTGGCGGCTTCCCACGGTCTGGTGGAGTGGTGCAACCCCTATATACACGACTGCACCTCCATCAGCGCCACCGGACGGCACCCGCCGGCGAGTTTTTTGTTTCGCGCCAGCATGCTGCCCGCGGCGGTCCTGTTCGCCGGCTACTGGTGGGTGAACCACGCCTGGATGGCGACACTGTCCGGTCGCACAACCGCGACCAACCGCTGGATGCTGGGCCTGGGGCTGCTGGCCAGCCTGGGTCTCATCCTCTATGTCACCGTGCTCGGCGAGGCGGGGGATGCCTGGGCGCGCCAGCGGCGGATCGGCACTGTGCTGTTCTTTTCCTTCACCTTCCTCTGTCAGCTTCTGCTGGTGGCACAGCTCAGGGCGCAGTCCGGACGTCTGCCCCAGGTGCAGGGGCTGGTGCAGGGCATGTGGCGGCTCTGCATCGCGCTGCTGACGATCGGCCTGCTCACGGTTATCCTGGAGGCCTGGAATCGCCCCCTCTACAAGTCGATGGACAATTCCTTCGAGTGGGTGCTTACCCTCCTTTTGCAGGCCAATTTCTTCCTGGGTTATCTCGTCTGGCGTAGAGCTGGCCTGACATTAAAAGCGAGTGACCACTCACTGACAAAACTGGAGACAGAATGACCGCGCCCCCCGATATCACCGCGATTCAGGCTGCCTGGCGGCTGATCCAGCCGCATGTGCACTACACGCCACTGATGCACAGCCGCCTGCTGGACGCCCGCACCGGCGCACGCATTGGCTTCAAGTGTGAAAACCTGCAGCGCGTCGGGGCCTTCAAGGCCCGCGGTGCCTGCAATGCGGTATTCAGTCTGAGTGACGCGGAGGCGCGCCACGGCGTCGCCACGCACTCCTCCGGTAACCACGGCGCCGCCCTGGCCATGGCGGCGGCCCAGCGCGGGATCGCGGCGCACATTGTCATGCCGGAAGGGGCCCCCGGGGTGAAGCGGGATGCGGTGGCTGCCTACGGTGCCCGGATCATCGATTGCGCCCCCACCCTGGCGGCCCGGGAGGCGGCACTGGAGGCACTGGTCGATGAGACCGGGGCACAGGCGGTGCATCCCTACAAGGACCCGAGAGTGATTGCCGGTCAGGGCACGGTGGCCCTGGAAATCCTGGAGCAGATGCCGGAACTCGAGGTGCTGGTGGTGCCAGTCGGCGGTGGCGGACTGCTCTCGGGCGTTGCCCTGGCGGTGAAGGCCCTGCGGCCAGAGGTGGAGGTGGTGGCGGCCGAGCCCGCCGGGGCCGACGACGCCTTCCGTTCCTTCGGCCTCGGCGAGCTGCAGCCGCAGACCAATCCGCAAACCATTGCCGACGGCCTGCGCGCCGGCCTGGGTGAGATCAACTTCGGCATTATCCAGCGGCACGTGGATACCATCCTCACGGTGGAGGAGACCAGCATCATCGAGGCCATGCGCCTGCAGTGGACCCGCCTGAAAAGTGTGGTGGAGCCATCGGGAGCGGTCAGTTTCGCTGCCCTGCTGGAACACCCGGAGCGCTTCGCCGGACGCCAGGTGGCCTGTGTGATCAGCGGTGGCAATGTCGATATCGACCGATTGCCCTGGCACGTGCAGTGACCGCGCCGGGGGCCGTGGCACGGCAGGGGCTGGTCCGTTAATGGCCTGTTAATACGGACTGTGTAGGCTGGTGTCGTTACCCCACTGGAGATCACGGCCATGCAAACGGAAACCTCACGCGAAGCCAGTCCGCAGGCCTACCTGGCCTGGGACCGAACGGTTCGCTGCTTTCACTGGATCAATGTGCTCTGCGTGCTCGCACTGGCCGGGCTGGGCCTGGTGATCCTCAATGCCGGTAGCCTGGGTTTGTCGGGAGAAGGCAAGGTATTGCTGAAAACCTGGCACGCCTATATCGGTTACGTGTTCGCCTTGAACCTGCTGTGGCGGCTCGTCTGGGGCTGGATCGGCTCGCGGCCCGCGCGCTGGTCCCGGATCCTGCCCTTCGGGCGCGGCTACCCGGCCGCCTTGCGGAATCACCTGCGTGGCCTGCGCGCCGGTAACCCACCCACCTGGCGGGGACACAATCCCCTGGGCCGCCTGATGGTCGGCTGGTTGTTTCTGTTGCTGACGACACAGATGGTGACCGGCCTGGTGCTGGCGGGGACCGACCTCTATCTGCCGCCCTTCGGCCACGAGTTCGCCGAGTGGGCGACCGGTGCCGGGGAGGATCACAGCCGTATTCGCGACCTGCAGCCGGGCGACAAATCGCGCCTGGATCCTGAAAGTTACGCCCAGATGCGCGAGTTTCGCAGCCCATTCATCGAGATTCACAAGCTCGCCTTCTACCTGTTGATGGTCTCCGTGCTGCTGCATGTGGCGGCGGTGGTGCATGCGGAAGTGCGCCACCGTGAAGGGCTTGTGTCGGCAATGATCTCCGGGCATAAACAACTTTCCAGGCCGCCTTCGGATTGAGAGAGACTCGCCATGCTCAAGCGCTGCACCCTGCTTTTCCTGTTACTGACTATTGCCGGCTGCAGCAGCAACCGTTTTTTCTACAACCGCCTGGACTTCCTGGTGCCCTGGTACCTGGGAGACTACGTGAGCCTGGAGCGCGAGCAGCGCGAGCTGCTGGATCGCGAGCTGGCCAATTTTCTCGACTGGCACCAGCGCGAGGAGCTGCCCGCCTATCACGCCCTCCTCGGCCAGGCCCGCGGGGCGCTGGAGGATACCTTGACCATGGAAGAAGTCGACCTGCTGGCGGTCGACCTGCAGCAGGCATTGGATCGCCTGCAGTGGCGCGCCCTGGAGTGGCTGCTGCCGCTGGGGGCCTCACTCAGCGAGGCGCAGGTCGGGGAGTTCCTGCTGGCCCTGCGTGAGCAGCAATCCGAATACGAGGAGAAATACCTGGAGCGGGACGCAGAGCAGTACCAGGTGGATGCCTGTGAGAGTCTGGACGACAACGTGCGGCGCTTTATCGGGCGCCTGGATGCCTCTCAGAAGGAACGCTTGCACACAGCCTGCGGCGAGCTGATGCGCAGCGACCATCTCTGGCTGGCCAGCCGGGCCACCTGGATCGAGGAACTGGAGAGGACCCTGCAGCGAGAACCCGGCTGGCAGCAGCGGCTGCGCGACAGCCTGGCGACCCGCGACGAGCGACTGCCAGCGGGCTACCGCGAGGCCTGGGCGCACAATCGACAGGTGATGCAGGCGGCGGTGGTCGATGTGATCAACCAGCGCAGCGAGCGCCAGGATCAGCATCTCGCGCGCGAGCTGACGCGCCTGCAGGCCGACCTGGTGGCGCTGTCAGAAGCCTTGCCCGTCAATCCAGCAGGCTGAGGTCCCTGACTGCGCCCTTGTCGGCGCTGGTGACCATGCTGGCGTAGACTTTCAGCGCGGTGCTGACCTTGCGCGGGCGCATTTCCGCCGGCTTCCAGGCATCGGCGCCCTTCGCCTCCATGGCCTGCCGGCGGGCCGCCAGTTCGGCGTCGCTCAGGCGTACGTTGATGCTGCGCGCCGGAATGTCGATATCAATGATGTCGCCGTGCTCGACCAGGGCGATGGCACCGCCGGAGGCTGCTTCCGGCGAAACGTGGCCAATCGACAGGCCTGAGGTGCCGCCGGAGAAACGGCCGTCGGTGAGCAGGGCGCAGGCCTTGCCCAGGCCCTTCGATTTCAGGTAGCTGGTGGGGTAGAGCATCTCCTGCATACCGGGGCCGCCGCGGGGACCTTCGTAGCGGATGAGGACCACGTCGCCCTCCTTCACCTTGCCGGCGAGGATGTCCTCCACCGCGCTCTCCTGGCTCTCGCAGATGTAGGCCTGGCCGGAGAACTGGAGGATGCTCTCATCGACACCGGAGGTCTTCACCACGCAGCCGTCGAGGGCGATATTGCCGAACAGCACCGCCAGGCCGCCCTCGGTGGAAAAGGCGTGCTCCAGGTTGCGGATGCAGCCACCCTCGCGGTCGAGGTCCAGGCTCGGCCAGCGGGTGCTCTGGCTGAAGGCGGTCTGGGTGGGGATGCCGGCGGGGCCGGCCTTGTAGAATTCATGCACCGCCGGGTCCTGGCTGCGCACGATATCCCATTGCTCCAGGGCGTCGCCCATGCTGGCGCTGTGTACCGTGGGGCAGTCCCGGTGCAGCAGGCCGGCGCGATCCAGTTCGCCGAGAATGGCCATGATGCCGCCGGCGCGGTGCACGTCCTCCATGTGGTAGAGCGGCGTGTTGGGCGCCACTTTGCACAGCTGCGGTACGCTGCGAGAGAGGCGGTCGATGTCCTTGAGGGTGAAATCCAGCTCCGCTTCCTGGGCCGCCGCCAACAGGTGCAGGATGGTGTTGGTGGAGCCGCCCATGGCGATGTCCAGGCTCATCGCGTTCTCGAAGGCCTGGAAGTTGGCGATATTGCGCGGCAGTACGCTGTCGTCATCCTGCTGGTAGTAGCGATGGCACAGCTCCACCACCTGGCGGCCGGCCCAGTGGAACAGGCGCTCGCGGTCGGCGTGGGTGGCCAGGGTCGAGCCGTTGCCGGGCAGGGACAGGCCCAGGGCCTCGGTCAGGCAGTTCATCGAGTTGGCAGTGAACATGCCGGAGCAGGAGCCGCAGGTGGGGCAGGCAGAGCGCTCGTACTCGGCCAC
Organism: Haliea atlantica; assembly: GCF_054779855.1. Classification (NCBI taxonomy): domain Bacteria; kingdom Pseudomonadati; phylum Pseudomonadota; class Gammaproteobacteria; order Cellvibrionales; family Halieaceae; genus Haliea; species Haliea atlantica. The sequence goes on from NZ_BAAGXL010000027.1 coordinate 232,513, forward strand.
CTTTTCGTCACTGGCGTCGCTGTCGGCGGCGATCACCATGGCGTCCACCAGGTCCAGTTTGTGTTCGGACAGCTTGGTCTTGCCCGCTTCCATCGGACCGCCGGAGACGAAGACCACCGGGATGTTCAGGCGCATGGCCGCATTGAGCATGCCGGGGGTGATCTTGTCGCAGTTGGAAATGCACACCATGGCGTCGGCGCAGTGGGCGTTGACCATGTACTCCACGGAGTCGGAAATGATGTCGCGGCTGGGCAGGCTGTAGAGCATGCCGTCGTGGCCCATGGCGATGCCGTCGTCCACGGCGATGGTGTTGAACTCCTTGGCCACCCCGCCGGCCGCCTCGATCTCCCGGGCCACCAGCTGGCCGAGGTCCTTCAGGTGCACGTGCCCCGGCACGAACTGGGTGAAGGAGTTGACCACGGCGATGATCGGCTTGCCGAAGTCGCCATCCTGCATGCCGGTGGCGCGCCACAGGGCGCGGGCGCCGGCCATGTTGCGGCCGTGGGTGGAGGTCTTGGAGCGGTATGCGGGCATGCTGGCGGGCCTTTCGGTGACAATACGGATGGTGGACAGGGTCGCGCAGGATACCAAAATTCCCCCGCTGACGCGCGCTTCAGACCGGGTGGGACGCGGCCTGGCAGGCGCCGCTCACCGGTGCGCGACCTTGCGAGTGTGTCCTCTGTCTTGTGCGGTCTGGCGACCGCTGCTTCGCGCGGCGCCGGGCTATGCCCCTTGCTCCATTTCGGGCGCATGCGGTGCGTGGACCTTCAGGGCTGTTAAGGGGCGCATGTTGCGGTGGCGTTGTTGGGAGTGGGTGCCGCGGCCCGTCGAAGGCACGGGTGATGGTGCCTAGTGGTATGTCGCGCAGCTGACGAGGGCAGAGCCTGGATAGATCGCGGACGCACCGACGCCCTGCATTGCGCAATGGGCATAGCCCGGCACCGCTCGACGCGGGTGGGCGCCGAGACGACGTCATGCTGAGCAGAGAATCGAAGCCGGTCGCAGAGCCCGCCGAAGGCCGGCCGTGGCAGTGATGGTCCTAGCCGGAGTGCCCGCGTTGGTGTGGGTG
>NZ_BAAGXL010000028.1:0-577 GCF_054779855.1 Haliea atlantica
TCGGTGCGCGGTAGGATGCCCCAGCATGTGGTCTAATTCCACTCAGAGTGACGAGGAGCCTGGTATTTTTTAACCCGTGAAGGTCAAAATATCGGGCCATTCCCGAACAAAAAAGCGGCCGAAGACAGCCTTGCGGAATTCCTGAAAGCTGTCAAAAAGGATGAGTAAACAATGGCCCAAAATCCACAAAATCGCCAAGGTACAGGCGACCAGGCACAGAGTAAGCTGAATACAGCAGATGCCTCTTTATAAATAGCCACCAACTAGGTTAACCCAATGAGTCACGACCATGTGCATATGCCCCCCGAGACCAAGGATAAACGCGTTGCCATCGCCATCTGGGCGAACGGGATCCTGACCCTGGCTCAGATTGGGGGAGGTATCTTTGCCGGCAGTCTCGCCCTTATCGCGGACGCCTTGCATAACTTCTCTGACATGGCCTCACTCGTCATCGCGTTCTTGGCGCAAAAAATTGCGCGCCGCCCGGCTGACGCAAGGATGATCTTTGGCTACGGGCGCATTGAAATCGTTGCAGCCCTCATCAACTACACTACCTTGATCATTATCGGGTTCTACC
>NZ_BAAGXL010000029.1:0-616 GCF_054779855.1 Haliea atlantica
TGATTTACCTTGTTAAAGAACAGTCCGGTTGTAAAAACCAGATGTAAACAGTCTGTCACACGAACCGCTTACAACTGATTTTAGATGCGTTTACTGCCGTGAATCATGGTGGAGCTACGCGGGATCGAACCGCGGACCTCCTGAATGCAAATCAGGCGCTCTCCCAGCTGAGCTATAGCCCCGTAAAAGGTGTTACTTGCAGCTATCACGATCCTGCCAAGTACACCAAATCGTTGCTGATCGAGGCGCCGTTTTGCGTGGTGTGCTAACAGCACACGAGCAAAGCGGCAACGAAGAGCAGAGGCGATTTGGTAGGCCTGGGCAGATTTGAACTGCCGACCTCACCCTTATCAGGGGTGCGCTCTAACCAACTGAGCTACAGGCCTGCTATGACTTGTCTGCTGCCGCTCTGGCTGCGTTGCTTTCTTCACTCAGTCGGTCATGTGCTATTGCACACTCCCTCCTTCCTTCATCAAGCGCCTTGCCAGACCATCAGCATCCTGCGTCCTAGCCCCTCGATTGAGTAAGGCCGAAGCAGGCGAGCTCGTGATCTCTGTCGCATCTAACCGAGTCAAACGAAGACAAATGTGTGAACACTCATTGAAGCAGTGACGTC
>NZ_BAAGXL010000030.1:0-662 GCF_054779855.1 Haliea atlantica
CCCGGGTTCGACAGTTGGTGCCCAAAATTGCTCATTTTCGAGGGGTCGGGTCTAATAAAATCAGTCACTTAGGCTTCAGAAATGGATGATTGCTTGTAGTGGCACGCTTTTATTTTCAGGGGTTTTATTGGCATTCTATTGACAGATAAATTGTCTGCGCTATCGTAATGGCATGTTTGTCAAGCTCACCAAGTCCGGCCCACGCCGCTACATCCAACTCGTCGAAGCCTATCGAGACGAGAACGGCCGGGCGCGTCAGCGCACCATTGCCAGCCTGGGACGGCTGGAGACGATCGACGCGCACTACGATTCCCTCATCCGGGGACTGGAGCGTGTCACAGGTCGCGACCGTTCCGCGGAGCCGCCGGCTGAGGCGGAACTGCCAGATATCGTGTTCAAACCCGCACGGCACCTGGGGGACGTGTGGAGCCTCACCGCACTATGGAACGAGCTGGGCTTTGATCAGCTGGCCCGCGTGTTTCGCTCCGGCAAGCGGCAGCTCGACGTGGAAGCGATGCTCCGCATCATGGTCTTCAACCGCTTGTGTGACCCCGAGTCCAAGCTCGGTGTCCTGCGGTGGCTGGAAACGGTTTCACTGCCTGGCATTGCCACAGAGACCGTAGCGCATCAGCATCTGCTGCGCGCCATGGATGCGTTGGTCG
>NZ_BAAGXL010000031.1:0-710 GCF_054779855.1 Haliea atlantica
GGTTCTTCGTCATTTCATGTGGATTTCAGGATCGAGCCCGCAGGGCTGGCAATCAGGTAGATCATGGTCATGAACGTCTCCGTGTTGCGATATCCCCGAGCTCTGGCACGCGCCGCCTGGAATATGCCATTCAAGCCTTCCAATCGCGCATTGGTATAGGTTGAGGTCCAGCGTTGAACCACTCGATCCACATGCGTCCTCAAGGTAGCCAGCGCTTTTCGCACGGGCTCCAGGGCTGGCGTGTCGCCAACCAGACAGGATGCCCAGTTCAGGTAGTGAGTGATCCGCCAGCGTGCGCCTCGCGGTGTTCTGGCCTTGCGTACCCAGGCGAGCTTTTCCTTGATCCGCCAGGCCGTGGCGGTGTCGAGCCCCTGATCGATAATCTCGGCCAGCGCGAGCAACTGGTTGTCGGTCAGGTGGCCCACCTGTCCGCGTTTGAGTACCGCCCAGCGCAGCTGCTTGGGCAACGGCTTTTCCTTCCCTTCCAGCTTGCGCACAGAGTCCACCGAGCGGGTAAAGACCTGCACGATATGGAACCAGTCCACCGTGATGGTCGCCTCCGGCAGGTGTTCCTTGACGCCATTGATAAAGGCCGGCGACATGTCACACACCACTTCGAGCACCTGCTGTGGGTCGCCACCGTGAGACTTCAGAAAGTCGGCAAATTGCTTCAGCGTCCCCTTGCCACGACCGGGTGTGACAAACAGCAC
>NZ_BAAGXL010000032.1:0-865 GCF_054779855.1 Haliea atlantica
TACTAACTTTTTCATTAGTAAAGCGACAGGTGTTTGATATACTTGCGGCATGAAATGCACACGAAAATCCGATGGCCGCGCTCTCGATCATCACGCCCTGCAGGTTATGCGACAGCAGGCGGTCAAGGCGGTTCGAGATGGACAAGACGTTGCTTCGGTGGCACATGCCCATGGCGTTAACCGCCGAACTGTATATCGTTGGGTTGCCGATTACACCAATGGTGGACAAAAGGCGCTGCTGGCAAAGCCAATCCCGGGTCGCCCCTCCAAGATTACTGAGGATGAACTCGCCTGGCTTGCGAACGCAGTCAAAGACAATACGCCGTTGCAGTTCAAGTTTGAGTTTGGTCTGTGGACATTGTCTCTGATCGCTGCATTGATTCACCGCCAGTTTGGCAAGAAACTGTCGCTGGCGACTGTTAGTCGGATCATGAGGAATCTGGGTTTTACAGCACAGAAACCTCTTTACCAGGCCTGGCAGCAAGACCCTGTGCTGGTTCGGAAATGGGAAAACGAGATCTACCCGAGCATTCGTGCGGAAGCGAAGGCTGTGGGCGCAACCATCTATTTTGCAGATGAATCCGGTATTCGCTCTGATTATCACACGGGCACGACCTGGGCACCGAGGGGGCAGACACCGGTTGTAACAAAGACTGGTGCGCGATTTTCTCTCAATCTGATCTCGGCGGTGAGCCCTCGCGGAGAATTCCGATTCATGGTGCACGAAGGGTCTGTCAACGCAGAGGTATTCGTGACCTTTCTGAAGCGCTTGATGGCGGGCGCGAAGAAGCCGGTTTTCCTGATTGTTGATGGCCATCCGATTCACAAGTCTCGCAAGGCGAAGCAGTACATTGAGTCCCAGAAG
>NZ_BAAGXL010000033.1:0-1205 GCF_054779855.1 Haliea atlantica
CGGTGCGCGGTAGGATGCCCCAGCATGTGGTCTAATTCCACTCAGAGTGACGAGGAGCCAACATAATTTATTCTTATAAATTGACCACCACGCCCACTCCACTGATTATCAATAAGCCAATTTCCTAATTCTATTTTCAATAGCCTATATTCCTGATAAACGGCGACAACATTAAAAACACCATACTTAGAACATCCTCAACAATGCTCGAAATAATTACCGACTGAGAGCGCGACTTAAATTGCTTCTTCTGTTTGAGGGTGATCGCCATGTTTCTATCCACGCGTCCGCGAAAGTTGCGACGATGAACTTGTAGTACTCTTCCTTGAAAAGATCCCACCAGCCCGGACCAACTTCCACTCGCTGATCTTTCAAAATCTCTTCTACGCAATTAAGGCAGATTCGCGACGCGCCGTATGCAACGTGAGGCTCGTGGAATTCCGCGTCAAAGCAAGTCTCGACCATCCCATAGATCGCGTCAATTTCCTGAGGCGCCTGTTCAATAGTCGATTTATTGGGCTCGGTCACCTTGAGTCTGCGCTTGACCAGACTAACCTCGTCGACACCGAGCCTGTGGTCCTATTTCGATACTATCTATAAATTCCTTCATCTCTAGTCAAGAGGGTCGTACTCCAAAATTCATCAACATAAATCAGGCTAATAGTTTGCAGGAGAGTTAGTTCGAATACGAAGTTCCCAGCTCTTTTAGCGCGTTATCAGCCTCGATAACCGCTCGCTCCACGGCCACCCAGGCTCCTCTCGGGTTATCAATAGCGTACTTCTTGAGATCCGGCATAATATCAACCAACTCGTTGTACATGGGAGCGGTCCAGTCTCTCCCTTTGCCATTTTCTAGCGCCATGGAAAGCTCAGCTGCCACACTTCTGAAGTGCCGAACGTGATACAGGAATCCAAGGTGGGTATTTGATGTATCGACCTCCGAATAATTTGGTGGTCAAGTCCGACACTCCCTGACCAGTTCTTGCGCGGCGTCCAGAAGGTTGTCAGATTGAGCCTGGGCTTGCGCCGCATTCCACGTCACGCTCTTTTCAGCTGAGAATGCATGCATCGTACCTGTTACTGTTAACAGTGATATTGCGCAGAGTATAAGTAGCTGCTTCATGTCCATTCTCCTTAATAGAAGATATACTAACGTTATCGAAAGTAATGTCACTCGATAATGTATCGACATTCGGGTTGTCGGA
>NZ_BAAGXL010000034.1:0-1355 GCF_054779855.1 Haliea atlantica
TAGCAGGCCGTTGAAAAACTGTAGAAATCAATGAATCGACAGCTCAGCATCGAAGTTGATCATCCTGAGTCCCTGAGATCTTGGCCTCCCGGGTTTCAGTTGGCGCAGGATTCCGGTTATTGCGGAGCTGACAAACAGCCACGAACGGGGCCTCAGGTCCGTAAGCAAGTGGCGCCAGGGTTGCACGGTGACCACCCAAGGTTCTCACGTCGCCACCAGCGTGCGGATCCGCACCAGGTTGTAGGCCGCCATCGTCAAAGTGAACCGTTGATCGACACGGTTCAGGCCTCTGGCCATCAACTGCCGCAGGCCGCCGATGGTTTTGCCCCAGCCGAAGCACTGCTCAATCCGTTTACGCTTGCGCATCGAGATCTCGTAGCCCGGATGTCGGACCGTGCGACCGTCGATGGCAGAGCCGCCTGTACGCCGGGTATTCTGCGCAACATGCGGCGTCACTCCCAGCTCCCGACAGGTCTTCACGAACCCGCGTGTGTCATACCCTTTGTCAGCCGCCAACGTCACGCGCCTGTTCTTTGCCAGGTCCGCCAGCATCGCCGTTGCCGCATCACGCTCCGCCATTCCCGTCGCCTGCGTGGTGCGCACATTCACAATCAGCGAGTGGCGGTTGTCGGTCAACGCATGGCCCAGGTAGGCCAGTTCAGCGGCCGTACCTCTGGTTTTCTTGTACAGCCGGCTTTCCGGGTCCGTCGTAGAGCCATGGGTGTCGTTGCTGCGCTTCTCCCCATGCCAATCATCCGGTGGCCGGTCATCATCGGAACCGTCTTTACGTCGAACGCTCTTGTGTCCCGCCCAGGCCTTGAGCAGCGTGCCGTCGACACTGAAATGGTCGCCGGACAAAAGATCCATCTGCTCGGCCATCTCCACCACCTGGTTAAAGAAGGCAGTGACCACGTCGTGCTCAAGCATGCGGTCCCGGTTCTTGCTGAAGACACTGTGGTTCCAGACCTTGTCATCAATGGACAGACCCACGAACCAACGGAACAACAGGTTGTAGGAGATCTGCTCAACGAGCTGCCGCTCGCTGCGAATGCTGTAAAACACTTGGAGAAGCATCGCCCGGAGCAACTTCTCGGGTGCGATGCTGGGGCGGCCACCTTGGAGGCCGGTGTCATACATCTGCGAGAACAGCGGATCCATGCGTTGAAGGGCTTCGTTGATCCAGGTGCGCAATGGACGGAGCGGGTGATTGGACGGAACGAAGTCCTCCAGTCGCACTACGGAAAACAGATTCTCGGTGTAGTTGTCGCCGCCGCGCATGCTGTGTATCTCTTCCTATATTGCCGCCGGCATTATCTCAAATACCTTGCCCTGAAGCAGGGTTTTTCAACAGCCTG
>NZ_BAAGXL010000035.1:0-1425 GCF_054779855.1 Haliea atlantica
CGTGTATGGACTCCTCCTCTATTGCAAGCACTTTTTTGATCACGAGAAGGTACGACTGCCTACGTGTATCCGGTCTCTCCAATGATGCCGTTTTATAGGCATCGGACCCTGATGGGCTATTCGCACGCCGGTTCCCAATCGCTTACACGAGCTCGTGGCTCCACGCTCATAAAGGGTTTTCCCGGCGTCGGTCGACCTGTTCGCCATCAATCAAAATGCCATGCAATCGCGGTGTTGGATGTCTCCCTTGGAAACTCTGTTTAACTCACTTTGTGTGCCACGTTCAGACGGCACCTCACATGCTGGCTGCAGCCAGGTTGTTGTCATAGTCCGTGTCGTTGTGCACCAGCGCCCAGGCAATTCGGGCTGTTTTGTTGGCCAGTGCTACCGTTGCCACATTGACATGCTTTCGGGAGGCAAGGCCTTTAAGCCAATGACTCAGTCCGTCGTCTTTGCCATCAACATGACGCAACACGGCTCGTGCTCCATGAACGAGCAGCTTGCGCAGGTAACTGTCGCCGCGCTTGCTGATCCCCAGCAGACGATCCCGACCCCCGGTGCTGTGCTGTCTGGGCGTCAACCCAAGAGAGGCGGCGAAGTCCCGTCCTCTGCGGAAAGCCTTCGCGTCGCCCAAGGCGCCCGACAAGGCACTTGCTGTGAGCGGCCCCACGCCACGCAAGGTCATCAAACGTTGCGCCACAGGATCTTGCTTGACACTGTCAGCGATCCGCTCGTCAAGCTTTGCGACGCGATCATCCAGGTGCTGGAGATCCTCAGCCAGCCCATTCAGCAGAATGCGGAAACTATCGCTAAGTCCGTTCTCGGCGTCTTCCAGCCATGTTGGTAAGGCCCGGCGGAGCTGCTGGATGCCCACCGGCGCGACAATGCCGTACTCTCCCACCAGTCCCCGGATCTGGTTGGCTTTGGCGGTACGCTGTCCCACAAGCTCTTCCCGGATACGGTGCGCTGCCTGAATGTCCTGCTGGGCAACCGTCTTGGGCGCGACATAACGCATGTTCGGCCGGCTCATGGCTTCGCAGATCGCCTCCGCGTCCACCCGGTCATTTTTGTTACTTTTGACATAGGGCTTCACAAACTGTGCGGCAATCAACCTGACGTGATAACCCCGCTTCTGCAGTTCCCGGGCCCAGTAGTGAGATGAGGCACAGGCTTCCATGCCAATCTCGGCACCGGCCGGTACTTTCCGGCTGATCGCATCAAGCCACTTGTGGCGGGAGTATTTGCCTTGCCATTGAGTTTGATCGTGACGGTCTACGCCGTGCACGTGGAAGACTGACTTGGCAATATCAACACCGACGCGGATAATATTCATCTGGGCTTCTCCTCATCTTCATGATGGTTGGCTTATCACTCACCATTTTGGCACGTAGATGCCGGTTAGGTGAGGAGGAGTCCATCCCATTG
>NZ_BAAGXL010000036.1:0-1446 GCF_054779855.1 Haliea atlantica
CCATAATCTGGCGTTCGGGGTGGGTCAATATTAGATGCAAATCCCGGGTCAGTTTTAAGTGCAAATCAACACAAAGATTCCACCAATTCATGTTGCTGAGTAGAACAATCTTGGTACTCATCAACATAGACCCCACCGTATGAACATCTGACTACATGCTGCACGAATGGCCTATTTAGCATAGTCGCGCAGGCCGAATAGAGTCTATTCCAATCCTTTCCTGTTGGATGATCCTTGTTCCACTTCGACGTCTTCGGAAAGTAAAGACAAATCCGCAACGCCCAACTCGCAATGGTATCGATCTGGTATTGCGACGGTGGAATTTGCAGTAACTGCATCTTTCTCTTGATCGAATTCACCCCTGCGTATGTGTGCGTCAGGACCAGTTGGCGCTGAGCGCTCGCCTTCACTGCCTGAGCTATCAGGTGCGTCTTTCCATACCCGGCAGGTGCGATTACGTAACCCCTACCTTTGAAATCTGCTAATGTCTTTGACAGATCACAATCCATGTTCAACCCATGTACGGAACTTGCCAAGCTGTATCGCAAATTCTTTCTGTTGGAACTCGGCATTTTCAAATGCTGGGAAAATAACTTCAGCCCATCGTTCTCCGCTTGAAATGTTCTTGAACCACGAGGATGACTTAGCAGCATCGCCGATCGCTTTACGCAGGTCGACGGTATCCTGCCAATTATCGATATCCTCATCCAATGGGATCTTTAGCTTCGACTTGACGTTATCATGAACCGGCGATCCGAGCTCTTGAGCTAGTTTTGCGCTTGCCAGCACGTGGACCCAAGGTAAATCCGCCATTGCTCTTTGCTCTATCGACAGTTCATCCGTCCACATAACAACTGCAATACCTTTGCTTCTTAGATCGGCAACGTCTTTCTCAGAGAATTGCTTTTGCTCATCGCCATCCGCAACCACCATGACATCGTAATGTAATGCGTTGAACCCAGTTGCAAGACCTCTTACCTTGCTTGCACCATGCGCATCTAACGGAGTTACCCCTAGGTAAGAGAATGGAAGACGCCCATTGGCCGACCAAAGACTATCCATACCGCGCAAGAATCCCACTTCGGTTGCCCCTTCGCAGACGATGACTTTTCGGGATAAGAATGCCTCCGCGCTGGAACGAATATGTCCTTGTATGTTTAATTCGCCCAGCTCGTTTCCCGCAGCTGGCACTACGCGGACACAGCCATTCTCCTTGTGTAGGACGTATAACTGTTCAACTGTTAGTTCGCGCAAAACAGTGGGAGAATGTGTTGTTAGGAAGTACTGTCCAGCTTGATCGTCCCGAATATACTTGACCAACCGTGCGATCCTGTGTGGCTCCAACCCATACTCAACTTCATCGAACAATGTGATATGTTGGTCATCTAACAGGCTGTTGAAAAACCCTGCTTCAGGGCAAGGTATTTGAGATAATGCCGGCGGCAA
>NZ_BAAGXL010000037.1:0-1621 GCF_054779855.1 Haliea atlantica
CTCGCCAGTGGCGACAGGATCAGCAGGAAGCCCGGTTGCTGGCCGCCAAGCGGACCTATGTGCCCCTCGAGTTTGCACACGGTGAAGCCTTCCAGTTCGACTGGAGTGAGGACTGGGTCAAGATCAATGGCGTCAGTACCAAGTTGCAGATCGCCCACTTCAAGCTCAGCTACAGCCGCGCTTTCTTCCTCCGGGCCTACCTGACGCAGTCTCATGAGATGCTCTTCGACGCCCACTACCACGCCTTTATCGCCTTCGGCGGGATACCGGAGCGAGGCATCTACGACAACATGAAGACCGCCGTGGACAAAATTGGCCGTGGCAAACAACGGCAGATCAACAAACGCTTCTATGCCATGGTGGGCCACTACCTGTTTGAGCCGGATTTCTGCAACCCGGCCTCTGGCTGGGAGAAGGGGCAAATAGAGAAGGCCGTTCTCGATGCCCGTCACGGTCTGTGGTACGACCCGCCACCGTTCAATACCCTGCAGGATCTGAACAACTGGCTGCAGCAACGGTGCCGCGAGCTCTGGCAGGAGGCTGCACATCCCGTGCTCAAGTCACGTTCCCTCGCCGAATGCCTGGAGGATGAGCGGCCAAAGCTGATGTCGGTACCGCCAGCCTTTGATGGCTTTACCGAGTACGCCAAGCGCGTCTCCTCGACCTGCCTGATTACCTTCGAACACAACCGCTATAGCGTGCCGGCCAGCTTCGCCAATCGCGTTATCAGCCTCCGTGTCTATCCACAGCGGCTGGTGATCGTGGCGGAAACCCAGGTCGTGGCCGAGCACGAGCGCGTATTTAACCGGGACAAGAGCACGCCGGGGCAAACCCTGTTCGATTGGCGCCATTATCTCACGGTAGCCCAGCGCAAGCCGGGGGCGTTACGCAATGGCGCCCCCTTCCTGGAGCTCCCGGAGTGCTTCCGGCAGCTGCGAGCCCGGCTCATCAAACGGCCCGGTGGCGATCGGGAGATCGTCGACATCCTCGCCCTGGTCCTGCTGCACGATGAACAGCTTGTGGAACAGGCGGTGACCCTGGCGTTGGAAGCGGGTGAGCCGTCCAAGCAGCACGTACTGAACTGCCTAAGCCGACTGGAAGCGCCCGAGCGCCCGAGGGCATTGACGCCACCCGCGGCGCTCAAGCTGGTGACTGAGCCGACCGCTGATACCGCCCGCTACGACCAGCTGAGGAGTTTACGTCATGAACCCTGATGCCATGATCAGCACCCTGAAGACACTCAAGCTGCACGGCATGGCCGACGCCGTTGGCACGCTGGCCGAGCAGTCGTCACCGGCCTACCAGCAGGCGGTACCGGTGCTGGAGATGCTGCTTAAAGCCGAATCCTCGGAGCGCGATGTGCGCTCGATCAACTACCAGATGAAGGTAGCCAGGTTCCCGGCATACCGGGATCTCACGGGCTTCGACTTTGCCCAATCACCGGTTGATGAAGCACTGGTGAAATCGCTTCACCGTTGCCAATTCCTGGAGGACGCGCAGAACGTGGTGCTGGTTGGCGGCCCGGGCACCGGCAAAACCCACCTGGCGACAGCGATGGGTGTGCAGGCCATCCAGTACCACCGGCAGCGGGTGCGCTTCCTGTCGACGATCGAACTGGTTA
>NZ_BAAGXL010000039.1:0-3217 GCF_054779855.1 Haliea atlantica
GGATTTTGCCTCCAAATACTGCAAAAACCTCCGAAGCCCCCGTGTTTGCTAGCCTGTAGAGAGGCATCAATTTTTACTTATCGGCCGATAGCCCTCAATCGGCGCCATTAAATCATCCAGTTTAGGCAGCTCTCCCGTCGGCGCGAACGTATACGTACCCCGGAAGTTGATATTCTCCCACGCGACAGGTGATGCGCCCTTTACGGTTTCCATGTGTTTTTCGCTGCCCTGCTCCTCGAAGCTGTCCAGCAGGTTGCTGAGTACTTTCGAGTTGAAGTAGATAATGGCATTTGCTACCAGCCGGGCGCTTTCGTTCCAGATTTGTATCTCCTCGTCGCTATTCCCCCGGAACCGGTCGCTGTTCACGTTGCTGATTGCCCTACGCAACTGGTGATAAGCTTCTCCCCGATTCAAGGCGCGTTGCACGTGGTTTCTAAGGCTGGCGTTATCGATGTAATCCAGCAGGTATTGGGCCTTCAATAGTCGGTTATATTCAGTCAGCGCCTTCAGTAGTGGGTGGTTTTTCTTGTAGCCAGAGAGTTTCCGGACCAATATGGCTTGGGTGGTTTTCCGGTGAGCCAGTGACACGGCAATTCGCTGGATGGTGTCCCAGCACTCCATAATACTCTGCGTGTTAATGGGTTTACGCAATGTGAGTCTCACCCGCTGACTCTCGTCCTCGGAGATATCGAACATCTCGTTGATAACCCTGCCTACCTGGGCATATCGGGGGGCGAACCGGTAGCCAAACAGATCGAGTAAAGCAAAATTCACATGGTTTACCCCATGGGTGTCAGTAGAGAGCGTATCCGGGATGATCTCAGTACTGTTGTTCATCAGGAGGTCAAAGATGTAATGGGATTCGTGTTCGTTAGCGCCGATCACCCGGGCATTGATTGCCATATGATTGGCATTCAGGCTGATCGCCGAGACCCCTTTGCTGGTACCGAAGTATTTTGAGGAATACCGGGTACGGAATGTCTCGCGCTTAGCTTCGAACTTTTGGCCATCAGCGCTGGCATGCAGGTTGTCATCCTGGATATTGTAGTGATTAAATATACTCAGTCGCGTAGTGGCGTTGTTGATGCGGTCATTTGCGGCATTCAATGTTTCCAGCCGAAGGTAGTTCGCTTGGATGGTACTCAGCTGATCATAGGTGCGGTCGGAGATCTGGGCGATACCGTAGATGCCCTGGTTTGTGGCATTGGCGATCAGGATCGCCAACAGGTCCACTTCATACTGGCGGCTTTTGGAGGTCATGCCCAGCACGTGCTCAAAGTCGTCAATAAATCCGGTATCCTGATCCACCACGCGCAAGACATCGGCGACTCCGATTGCCCTCATTTGCTGGAAGAACGGATTGTTCACCAGATGTTTTTTGCCGGTGGTCGGTAAGCGCCAAAGGTGTTTACCACCCTTCGGGCGCAGAATGATATCCCTGTTGTCCACGCGTTCCAGATAGTCGCTGACTTCGTATAGCCGAGTGGTCAACCGATCCGCCATGCGCGGGATCAGTTGCTTTGGATCCTCAGTAATTTTGGGTTGCTTCGTACCCTCGACCAAGGCCTGCTTCTGATTTTTCCAAGTCTGTGGTTTTACCAGATCGTCGTCCAGTGCACGATACCGTATGACTTCTGGCAGCACTAACTGGCCGTTTAGGCGGCTGGGAATCTGCAAATACAAGAACCATTCATATCTAGCCTTGTCTATGCCGCCGTCAGGTTTCAACAAGAGTGGTCGCGTGGCTTTTGGCGGTAGACGCCGGTCAATACTGGCATCTCTGAGCATGTTGCCGGCCGCCAGCTCCTGTCGAGTTTGGCTCAAGACCGCTGCCAACCGTTGTGTTTTATCGGTGCCTTCGATGCGTAGACAGCAAAAGAGTGATCGTAACAGGCCGGTTCTCAACGTGGATTCCGTATCCAGGTGTTGCCAGAACGCCTCATCCGCCGACTGCTTCTGATTGCCGAGGTACCGGCAGACTGAACTCAGCTCGTTGGCATTGAGAACCTGGAACGCTTGTTTCTGTACAGCATGGAATGACGTATTGGGGTCGATACGATCATCAACAAACAGGCACAAGATTTCTGCAGCCTTACTCACATTGGTAGCCGCCTTTTGCCAATCCCGATAAACTCGATCCTGCGCCAGCTGATGCGCTCGTTGCTTTACCTGTCGAACGTGGTGAATGAACCCTTCGGCCATGCGTTCCAACCCCTCCTGATATCGAAACTGTAGGTAGCAAAGCAGATATAGGCACTGGTTCTCTGGCGACTGACGCTTGATTTTGGCGCCGTAATATTGAATCCGTTCGGCATAGTGCTGCTGATTTTTTTGAGACAGAGAAAGCGAGTCGAGGACAACGGTCACCTCTGCCATCAGCGGTTGAATGTGGTGATACACCGCGAGTTCTTTCTGCAACTCGGTGCCGGTGAAATTGCGCGCGCCGCCGCGCAATTGTGTTAACGTAAGCTGGTCATTACCGGATACCAGTGTATTTAGTACAGTCGTCAATTTTGGGCTACACGCGGCGCCGATCTTCTCATGCAGTCGCTGCTGATGCTGGTTAACCACCTGACTGACGATCTTCTGCAGGGTGCTATAGGCAGGAATGGCAATTTTCTGGTGGGCCAGGAACTCAATCGCTGCATCAAAGAGAGCACGAGGTGCAACCCAGCTTTCAGCACAGGCCAATAAGTGTTCAACAAGCCGGGGTTGATGCTCAGGATCTTTCCAATTTTCATATTCGATCATGGAAAAAATCCGTTCATAAATGCGGGACTTTTGATCGGATTTCAGACTGAAGCGTCGAAATTTCAGGCCATCAAAGTGATTTTTCGCGATAAATCCCAAGTCATCCTGCATGGATTTAAACGTCGGATTGAGCAAGATGGGTTTGCATTTGAAATAGCCCAACAATGCGATGGCGATACAGCGGTACTTGCGCTGCCTTATTCTGGTCAGCTCAGCGCGCTCTTTATCATTCAGCGTGAAGTAAAACCGTTGATACGATTCGTTGAAGGAGGGGACGCCGTATAAATCCTCGATTTCAGCGGCAGTGAGAATTGATAGTCGCTTGGTTCTGCTCATTCTTTGACCCAAAGGCCGAAGAAGATACTGAAACTCGAGCTAAATTAAAATTAATAGTGGCTTGGAGGCCAGTAAATACGGGGCCTTCAACGGTTTTTGCAGTATTTGGAGGCAAAATCCCTAGGACCCC
>NZ_BAAGXL010000040.1:0-3541 GCF_054779855.1 Haliea atlantica
TAAATCATCACATCCAAAAAGCAAAACCCCCGTAGCCTACGCTACGGGGGTTTTCCTTTTTTGGAGCCTGGCGATGACCTACTCTCACATGGGGAGACCCCACACTACCATCGGCGATGCATCGTTTCACTACTGAGTTCGGGATGGAATCAGGTGGTTCCAATGCTCTATGGTCGCCAGGCAAACTGGCTTGACGGATTGAGGTCTTACGCGCGCATTGCGCCGCCCGCTTCCTGTCAAATAGGGTGGTAAATCAAGCTGATGCTGTACCGCAATTCTGTGACTCGCTCACAACATCCAGCGTCCTTGGCGACATCGTCGCGCAAATAGCTTGGATTATATGGTCAAGCCTCACGGGCAATTAGTACGGGTTAGCTCAACGCGTTACCGCGCTTCCACACCCCGCCTATCAACGTTGTAGTCTTCAACGGCCCTTCAGGGGACTCAAGGTCCCAGGGAGATCTCATCTTGGAAGAGGCTTCCCGCTTAGATGCTTTCAGCGGTTATCCTGTCCGAACATAGCTACCGGGCAGTGCCACTGGCGTGACAACCCGAACACCAGAGGTTCGTCCACTCCGGTCCTCTCGTACTAGGAGCAGCTTTCCTCAAATCTCCAACGCCCACGGCAGATAGGGACCGAACTGTCTCACGACGTTCTAAACCCAGCTCGCGTACCACTTTAAATGGCGAACAGCCATACCCTTGGGACCGGCTTCAGCCCCAGGATGTGATGAGCCGACATCGAGGTGCCAAACACCGCCGTCGATGTGAACTCTTGGGCGGTATCAGCCTGTTATCCCCGGAGTACCTTTTATCCGTTGAGCGATGGCCCTTCCATTCAGAACCACCGGATCACTAAGACCTACTTTCGTACCTGCTCGTCTTGTCAGACTCGCAGTCAAGCGCGCTTGTGCCTTTACACTAACCTCATGATTTCCGACCATGATTAGCGCACCTTCGTGCTCCTCCGTTACTCTTTGGGAGGAGACCGCCCCAGTCAAACTACCCACCACACAATGTCCTCGATCCCGATAAGGGACCTGAGTTAGAACCTCAACGTTACCAGGCTGGTATTTCAAGGTCGGCTCCACAATGGCTAGCGCCACTGCTTCAAAGCCTCCCAGCTATCCTACACAAGTAAAGTCAAAGTCCACTGTGAAGCTATAGTAAAGGTTCACGGGGTCTTTCCGTCTAGCCGCGGGTACACTGCATCTTAACAGCGATTTCAATTTCACTGAGTCTCGGGTGGAGACAGTGTGGCCATCGTTACGCCATTCGTGCAGGTCGGAACTTACCCGACAAGGAATTTCGCTACCTTAGGACCGTTATAGTTACGGCCGCCGTTTACCGGGGCTTCGATCAAGAGCTTCGCCGAAGCTAACCCCATCAATTAACCTTCCGGCACCGGGCAGGCGTCACACCCTATACGTCCACTTTCGTGTTTGCAGAGTGCTATGTTTTTAATAAACAGTCGCAGCCACCTGGTCACTTCGGCCACCAACAGCTTACGGGGCAAGCCCTTCACCGTCAGCGGCGTACCTTCTCCCGAAGTTACGGTACCATTTTGCCTAGTTCCTTCACCCGAGTTCTCTCAAGCGCCTTGGTATTCTCTACCTGATCACCTGTGTCGGTTTACAGTACGGTTCCTTCATACCTGAAGCTTAGAGGCTTTTCCTGGAAGCATGGCATCAACCACTTCGCGTCCGTAGACACTCGTCATCAGCTCTCGGCCTTGACCGCCCGGATTTTCCTAAGCAGTCAGCCTACAACCTTAAACGCGGACAACCATCGCCGCGCTGGCCTAGCCTTCTCCGTCCCCCCATCGCAGTATAAAGAAGTACGGGAATGTTAACCCGTTTCCCATCGACTACGGCTTTCGCCCTCGCCTTAGGGGCCGACTCACCCTGCGCCGATTAGCGTTGCGCAGGAAACCTTGATCTTCCGGCGGGGAGGTTTTTCACCCCCCTTGTCGTTACTCATGTCAGCATTCGCACTTCTGATACCTCCAGCAAACCTCACGATTCACCTTCAACGGCTTACAGAACGCTCCTCTACCATGCGTGCAAGCACGCATCCGCAGCTTCGGTTACCGGTTTAGCCCCGTTACATCTTCCGCGCAGGCCGACTCGACTAGTGAGCTATTACGCTTTCTTTAAAGGATGGCTGCTTCTAAGCCAACCTCCTAGCTGTCTTCGCCTTCCCACATCGTTTCCCACTTAACCGGTATTCGGGACCTTAGCTGGCGGTCTGGGTTGTTGCCCTCTCGACGACGGACGTTAGCACCCGCCGTCTGCCTGCCGTGATTGTACTCCTGGGTATTCGGAGTTTGCATGGGGTTGGTAAGTCGGGATGACCCCCTAGCCCAAACAGTGCTCTACCCCCCAGGGTAAGACACGACGCTCTACCTAAATAGATTTCGAGGAGAACCAGCTATCTCCGAGCTTGATTAGCCTTTCACTCCGATCCACAGCTCATCTCCTAACTTTTCAACGTTAGTGAGTTCGGCCCTCCAGTTAGTGTTACCCAACCTTCAGCCTGGCCATGGATAGATCGCCCGGTTTCGGGTCTATTGCCTGCAACTGAACGCCCTATTAAGACTCGGTTTCCCTACGCCTCCCCTATGCGGTTAAGCTTGCTACAGACAATAAGTCGCTGACCCATTATACAAAAGGTACGCAGTCACAGAACAAGTCTGCTCCCACTGCTTGTACGCAAACGGTTTCAGGTTCTATTTCACTCCCCTCTCCGGGGTTCTTTTCGCCTTTCCCTCACGGTACTGGTTCACTATCGGTCAGTCAGGAGTATTTAGCCTTGGAGGATGGTCCCCCCATCTTCAGTCAAGATATCACGTGTCCCGACCTACTTGTCGCAAGCTTAGTACCACTAAAGCGTTTTCGTGTACGGGGCTATCACCCTCTATCGCCGGACTTTCCAGACCGTTCCACTAACGCTTATGCTATCACTTGCAGGCTGATCCCCGGTCGCTCGCCGCTACTGGGGGAATCTCAATTGATTTCTTTTCCTTCAGGTACTTAGATGTTTCAGTTCCCTGAGTTCGCCTCCGTAACCTATGGATTCAGTTACGGATACCCAACTTACGTTGAGTGGGTTTCCCCATTCGGAAATCACCGGATCAAAGGTTGGTTGCCACCTCCCCGATGCTTATCGCAGGCTCCTACGTCCTTCATCGCCTCTGACTGCCAAGGCATCCACCGTTTGCGCTTAGTCACTTGACCATATAACCCAAGTTATCTGTTCAAAGGACTTTTCCCAGACACCCTTTGGCGTATGTCTGGTACTTAGAGATACACACCGATCAAAGTGTGCATCCGCCGGATGTTGTGACGCTTGAGTCACAGTGTTGTTTGTACAACTGGTTTCAAACGGATGCGTTGGATCATCCATCTGAAACCTATCTTTGAATTGCTCTTGCCACAGCGTCCGAAGACACGTGCCAAGCTACAATCCAGAGACTCAGCTTGATTTACCTTGTTAAAGAACAGTCCGGTTGTAAAAACCAGATGTAAACAGTCTGTCACAC
>NZ_BAAGXL010000041.1:0-4203 GCF_054779855.1 Haliea atlantica
GAGTGGAAAAACCGGGTAATCCGGAGCAGCTGCCGCTGCTGTAGTGGCAATTTTGAAAACGAGACTCAATGAAATCAAAGAGTTACATTATTTGCTGTCGAACTTGGGTGACCGGGAATGGCCGCGCACGGCGCATGTTGATCGAGTCGGCCTGGAGCTACCGCTTTCCCGCCCGGCAGACGATGGATTTGAAACGCAAGGCGGTGGCGGCCAGTGAAGATGCCAAAGCCATTGCCTGGCGCGCCCAAAAACGCCTGTGTGGGCGCTACCGAACACTGACTAAGAACAGGTTTTCGCGAACTCAATCATACAACCATCCGGGGATCTTTTTTGGTCAGCGATTCTCAATTCTCAGAACTTTCATTAATTTGGCATTTTGGGACAGGCACTAACTACGTCTCGCAAAAGCCAGTGTTGCCGCAGCAGTGGGCTCTTGCAGCGAGACTTGCCAGGCGATGACATCGATATTCAAAATTTGCCTGCCACTTCGAACAAGGTAAGCGCGTGTACGCACGGCTAGATCACCCTTGGTGGGGCGTAGAAAATTGATGTTGGCTGATAGGAGTGGGCACACAGTATCGGCTGATACCTTTAAAGCTTGCAGCGCACCGGTAAGCTCGAGAACGCCTATAATTACTCCTCCGTGCCACGCTTGCAACAATGGGTTACCAGTAAAATTCTCAGCCCAAGGAGTCAGGCATTCGACACTTGGTTCGTATCTGACAAGCTGGGTCCCGTAATTTTTTGCATAGGGCGTCTCGTCGAGAAACTGGAGTAGATGTTTGTCCATCCTGATTAACCACCTCGTCGATAGAGCAAGCTTCGATCCA
Organism: Haliea atlantica; assembly: GCF_054779855.1. Lineage (NCBI taxonomy): Bacteria > Pseudomonadati > Pseudomonadota > Gammaproteobacteria > Cellvibrionales > Halieaceae > Haliea > Haliea atlantica. The sequence goes on from NZ_BAAGXL010000041.1 coordinate 831, forward strand.
GAGCGGGACCTGGGCTACCAATTTTGAAAATACCTTGCGCGTTACACAACATCGTTTTCCCGTCCAGGCTGCAGGCGAATGCACTGACATAGGCAAACTCGTTAGTCTGCTGGTAGCACTCCGCCTGGATTCGAACATCAGTGCCTACGGGGGCAGGATGTATGTGGTCGATTCGCAGGTTGATGGTCGCAATGGACTGTGGCAAAGCGAGGCTATGGAGAACAACGAAACCGCAGGCACTGTCCAGTGCGGCTGCCAGAGCACCAGGGTGCAATGACCCATTTTCATGCGCCGTTGCATGTTTTATCTGGAAGGGCATTTCCAATACCACCCTGTTTCCCTCAGTGCAAACAAATTTCAGTGACATATCACTATGAGCACCGACACCAGCGCTGAATAGTTCGTATACTTCTTCCAGTTGGAGTGCATCCATTTTATTCAGATTTCCGGTTTTGTTTGAGTCAGGCCGCTTTGGCTGACTCCTATTGCAGGCGATAATACGTCCTTTCAAATTCCGCCGGCGGGATATTGCCGAGGGGCTCCAGCAGCCGGCGGTTATTGAACCAATCGACCCATTCGAGTGTAGCGTACTCCACATCATCACTTGTCCGCCAGGGGCCACTGTGCCGAATGGCCTCCGTTGTACAATCCGTTAATCGTCTCTGCCAGCGCGTTGTCGTAGGAATTGCCGACGTTGCCTACCGAGGCTTCAATACAGCCGCGGCCAGCCTGTCAAAGTATCGGATCGATAAATACTGGGTGGATTCAACCGGTCGTCGAAACACTGGATAAAAACAGTATCCCAAGGGCGCGGGTCATGCCCCATGTGGCGGCCGGGATGGCCAGCCGGGACGAGAATGCTGGTCGTTACCAGCGTCACCGGCCCGAGCAAACCCTGCTCTATCGGATCGTCTAATATTAACCCGGCGCTCAAATAGATATCAGGCGGCATAGCGGATGAACTCAGCTTCGAAGTATTTGGCAGATCGCCCAGGGAGCTTTTGCAGTTTTCGCAGGTGGCTCATTGCCTTCGACTTCAGTTCCTTCTTGTTACGTGCTGGCTGACCGCTATGAACGCCGGCCTTCAAGTCACAGTTCAGATATTCGTCGGGATTCAGTTCCGGGGAGTAGGCCGGCAGGTAGAAGGCTTCTATTTCATCCTCATGCTCAGCCAGCCACGCCTTGACCTTGCGGGCGTGATGAACGTGCAAGTTGTCGAGAATCAGGAAAACTTTGCGCTGCGCATCCTTGATCAGCCGCTTCATGAAATCGATCAGGAGGTCGGCATTCATCGTGCCGTCGAAGAACCGAAAGCGCACCTTGCCCTGGTTGGTCACCGCGGAAATCAGATTGATCGACTCCCGCTTGGCATTGAGCCGGATGACGGGGGTTTGGCCTCTCGGCGCATAGCCTCGCGTGTGCTGGCAGTCGTTTCTGAGACCGGTCTCATCACCCCAGTAAATCTCGGCATTTTCTGCCTTCGCTCGGGCGTGAATCGAGGGGTATTCTTCGTCCAGCCAACGCTGGACCTCAGCAGGGTGCTGCTCATAGGCCTTCTTCTTCGGCTTCTGAACGGTAAGACCCCAGCGCTTGAGATACTCGCCCACGGTGCGAATGGCGAGTTTCAAGCCCGTGACCTGCTGAATCAGTTGCTGTACCGCTTCACGAGTCCACAGGGCGTAACGCAACTTCAGCTGGTCGGGTGTCTTGTCGATCAGCTGTTTCTGGATCATCGTTTCCTGCTCTCGGCAGAGTACTTGCGGCAGAGTTGCGAGGTTGGGCTCGCGATAGTAACATATACGGACTGACTGGTCCGTCCAAGTGAGGCATGTACTATGCTCCCAGCCAACAAACCCAAGCGCGTCAACAAATCCGCCGAAGAGCGTGTCGCTGAGATCCTCACCGCAGCGACCCGTATCTTTGCCGACAAGGGCTATCAGACGGCCGACGTGGAAACCGTGGCCGCAGCCGCGGGTGTGGGCAAGGGTACCGTGTACCGCTATTTCACGACCAAGGAAGTGCTGTTTACCGAGGCCCTTCGCTTTAATCTGGAACGCTTGCGCTGCGAAGTGCAACAAGCCCGCGCAAATCAGGACAACGCTCTGGAGCAGTTGCGGGAGGGAATGCGGGCCTACTGTAATCCCCCCAGAAAATAATCGAGATTTTGAGTAGAGGCTTTTACAATGATCGCAGAAGGAGCGGTGCATGAAGAAGTCTCGATTTTCCGACAGCCAGATACTGGCGGTCCTGAAGCAGCACGAAGCGGGCGTCCCGGTCGCGGACTTGGCCCGAGAGCACAACGTCAGCACGGCACTGATCTATCAGTGGCGGGCCAAGTTTGGTGGTATGGATGCCTCGCTGATGAAGCGACTGAAGGAGCTGGAGGCGGAAAATGCTCGCCTGAAGAAGATGTATGCCGAGGAGCGAATCAAGGCGGAGCTGCGCCAGGAAGCCCTCGAGGGAAAGCTGTAAGGCCATCTCAACGCCGGGAGATGGCCGGAAAAGGTGTCGCCAAACACGGTATCAGCATCCGGCTGGCCTGTGTGGTGTACGGCATCAGCGAAACCTGCTATCGCTATCAGGCAAAGCTGGATGGCGAGAATGCCCTGATTGCAGAGTGGCTGCTGAAGCTCACGCAGACCCACAAGCGCTGGGGGTTTGGGCTGTGCTTCCTGTACCTGCGTAACGTAAAGGGCTACCCGTGGAATCACAAACGGGTCTACCGCATCTACCGGCAGCTCGAGCTAAACCTGCGAATCAAGCCCAAGCGGCGGATCAAGCGGGATTACCCTGGTGAGCTGGGTGTTCCGACTGCGCCAAACCAGGTCTGGTCGATGGACTTCATGAGTGATCAGCTGGTCAGCGGTAAGAGCTTCCGCACGTTCAATGTGCTTGACGATTACAACCGCGAAGGTCTGGGGATTGAAGTCGACTTGTCGCTGCCAGCTTCTCGCGTGATTCGCGCGCTGGAACAGATCATTGAATGGCGCGGTAAGCCATCGGCACTTCGCTGTGACAATGGCCCGGAGTATATCTCGCAGTCGCTGGTAGCTTGGGCAAACAAGAACCGGATAACGCTGATCTACATCCAGCCGGGCAAGCCTACTCAGAATGCCTATGTGGAGCGTTTCAACCGGACGGTGCGACATGAATGGCTGGATCTGCATGAGTTTAACAGCGTTGCCCATGCCCAACTGTTAGCCACCCAGTGGCTGTGGCAATACAATAACGAACGACCCAACACGGCTATAGGAGGGGTTCCCCCGGCCCGGCTGCTACAGGCAGCATAACCCTCTACTCAATCAAATGGGCGGTTACTAACTTTTTCATTAGTAAAGCGACAGGTGTTTGATATACTTGCGGCATGAAATGC
>NZ_BAAGXL010000042.1:0-4792 GCF_054779855.1 Haliea atlantica
CGGTGCGCGGTAGGATGCCCCAGCATGTGGTCTAATTCCACTCAGAGTGACGAGGAGCCATTTATAGTTATTTTCGTAATGACTAATACGCCATAAGGCGATACTAGCCATCATTTTTTAAACGTGGTTTAAAAGTGACTGTGAATCATCCCCACCATTTATACCACACAAATATATCTTTAACAAGTACACTTTAAGACAGCACACAGTCACCCGATATCTAGGCGGGGTTTACTTGGCCTTAGCCATGGTTAAAGCAATGTCTTCAATCATGTCTTCTTGGCCGCCCACTGTTTTGCGCGCGCCCAGCTCCATCAGAATACTGCGCGCCGATACGCCATAGCGCTGCTCGGCACGTTTGGCAAAATGTAAGAACGAGCTGTACACACCGGCATATCCCAGCGTAAGTGAGTCGCGGTCAATACGAATAGGCGATTCGGTAATGGGGTAAACCAAGTCTTCGGCCACATCCATAATCGAGAATAAATCGATACCGGTATTCGCGCTCATGCGCTCTAGCACTGCTACCAATACTTCTAGCGGTGTATTACCGGCACCGGCACCGAAGCCCGCAACGGAACCGTCAATTCGCCTTGCACCGGCTTCAATCGCCGCCAACGAATTGCTCACGCCCATGGCTAAATTGTGGTGGCCGTGAAAGCCCACTTCGGTTTCAGGATTTAGCTCTTTTCGTAATAAGCCAATACGCTCGGCCACGTCATCGGGCAGCATATAACCTGCGGAATCTGTGCAGTAAATGCAGTTCGCGCCGTAAGACTCCATTAGTTTGGCTTGCTCAAGCAGCTCTTCAGCGCTAATCATATGCGCCATCATCAAAAAGCCCACGGTGTCTAAGCCCATGTCTTTGCCACAGGCAATATGCTGTTCAGACACATCGGCCTCGGTGCAATGTGTAGCCACTCGAATGGTTTTTATACCGCAATCGTAGGCCATCACAAGGTCGTCTACCGTACCGATGCCGGGTATCAATAAGGCCGAGATTTGAGCGTTTTTAACCACTTCAACCACGGCTTTTATATAGTCTTCATCTGAGGCGGCCGAAAAACCGTAGTTAACCGAATTGCCACCCAAACCGTCACCGTGAGTCACTTCTATTAGCGGTACACCGGCGGCATCTAAACCGGCGGCAATGCTGCGCATTTGCTCAACAGAGATTTGGTGCTTCATGGTATGCATGCCATCACGCAGGCTCATATCGTGAATCACCACATTTTTATTGCTTAAATCCATCGTAGTATCCCCAAGCCTTATTGATTTAAAAAACGACGTTGCGCATATAACTCACCGGTGCGTAAAGCCGCGGCGGTCATAATGTCTAGGTTGCCCGCGTATTTAGGCAAGAAATCGCCCAAGCCTTCCACTTCCATAAAGATAGATACACGGTTGCCATCAAAAATGGGGCCGTTCACCAAACGATAGCCCGGCACGTATTTTTGTACTTCAGCGACCATCGCTTTTACTGAGGCGGTGATTTTGTCTTGGTCTGGCTCACCTTCTACGAGGCAATGCACCGTATCGCGCATCATTAACGGTGGCTCGGCCGGGTTAACCAAAATAATCGCTTTGCCTTTGCTTGCGCCGCCTACTTTTTCTATCGCGCTGGCGGTAGTACGGGTAAATTCATCAATATTTTTACGGGTACCGGGGCCAATAGATTTAGACGCCACCGTGGCCACAATTTCGGCATACGGCACTGGCTGTACACTCGATACGGCTGCCACTAAAGGAATGGTTGCTTGGCCGCCACAAGTCACCATATTCACGTTGTCTTCACCGGCTTCTAGGGCGGTATCCAAATTAACGGTAGGCACGCAATAAGGGCCAACTGCGGCGGGCGTTAAATCAATCATCACCGCGCCGTGTTCAATGGCTTTGCGCGAGTTTTCGGCGTGCACATAGGCCGAGGTTGCATCAAAACAAATTTGTACGCCGTCTTCGCGCATCGAAGGCAACATACCGTCCATGCCATCGGCGGTGGTTTTTAAACCAAATTCACGCGCGCGTGCAAGGCCTGGTGAATCGGGTTCTACACCGACCATCCATACCGGCTCAATCACCTCTGAACGCAGGGCTTTAATCAGTAAATCGGTGCCGATATTACCGGGGCCAATAATGGCGGCTTTAATTTTATTTGTAGTCATAAGGGTTTACCGTTTAGACAAAATCAATGGCGAGATCGCCAATAGCGCTGATAGTGAGAGACATGCTGTCGCCTGCTACAACGGGCTCTAATGGCACTAAAGAGCCAGATAACACCACATCGCCCGCGTTTAAACTCACACCGTAAGCACCCAATACGTTGGCAAGCCATGCCACACAGGTCAGTGGGTTACCCAGTGCGGCCGAGCCTAAACCTTGGCTTAAAAACTGGCCGTTCTTTTTAACGATCATTTCGCAGCTGGGTAAGTCGATCTTGCGCGGGTCTACCGCAGCTTTATCATTAATGGCAAAGAAACCGCACGAGGCGTTATCGGCCACGGTGTCTTCAATGGTGATCTGCCAATCTTTAATGCGCGAATCAACAACTTCAAAGCACGGCATAACCGCTTCGGTTGCCGCCAGCACGTCGGCTTCGGTTACGCCGGGGCCAGTCAGTGTTTTTTTCATCACAAAGGCAATTTCGCCTTCGGCTTTAGGCGCAATTAAATTGCCGGTTAGTGGCACTTCGTTGGTAAACACCATTTTGTCGGTCAAAAAACCGAAATCGGGCTGGTGCACGTTGAGCATGTCTTGCACCGGCTTGCTGGTTACACCAATCTTTTTACCGATCACTTTTTCGCCTGCGGCAATACGGCGCGCCAATACCTCAAGTGACACTTTATAGGCAGTGTCGATATCAATATTGGGGTAACGCTCTGCCAAGGGCGCAACCGTGGTGCGGTTTAACAACGCGCTATGCAGCTCGTCGCTAATTTGTTGAATCACTGAATCTGTCATAGGAAGCCCTGATTAAATGGTTAAACGCCAAAAACGCCGCGTAAAAAGCGGCGTAAGCACTGGCGTTTGAAGCTTATAAAAGTATGCTGATACGACCATGCGGTCGCAGGCCATCGAGGTCGAGCAAGCAGCGTTTTTTGCGGATTTTCAGCTCGCCATCAACCACGCGTAAGACGTAGTCGTAGCGCCCCATAAACGTGTCTGTTACGCCATCTTTGGTGCGAAAACACACGAACGCGGCATCCACAACGAGCTCGTCGCCGTCTTTTGATAGCACCCGTACATTGCTTACTAAGTGGCGCACCCGCGAGCGCGGCCACTCGGAATGCGCGGTCTTTTTCTTCAAACGAATAATGCGCTCTTCTAGGCGGGCGTGATCATCGGCGATATAGAACAAAGAGTTTTCAGGTGTTGCGCTTTCATCAAGATCCGTTGGCGGTACTTGGTACTCTGTATCTTCGGTGTATAAGGCAAACCACTCGTCCAATTGCCAGCTATCAATTAAGGCCGACTCATGAAACAAAAAGCTCTGTATCTGAATATATTCTTCGGGGCTAACGACACTATTATCTTTAAGCATTGCTATTCTCCTGTCGCACTTTGTCTACACGGCGATCCCACTCGCGCCAGAACACACGCATCTGGTGCTCGTCATCATAGGCGGGCACTTTCTTCGACATCCCTTTAGAAATATCGTTGAATGGCACTAAATCCGCCGAAACAAACCCGCGCTGACACTTCTCCAGTGCCTCCACATCGTCCGGCGTAGCAAAACCGCCCGGCCCTAAGAACTCTAAGAAATTAAACAAGCGATACTTACGACGCCATTCGTTTTCATCCTCTGCCGCCAAGGCCCAAGCATTGACCTTCATGTAATCGGGGCTGGTGGGGTAAAAGGTACGCACCGTAATCGCCATAATGTCGTTAATAACTAAATTGGGGAAGATAATCATATTGCGATTTTTAGTTGCAATCTGATCAGCGCGCTCGGTGCCCAAGCGCCCTTCTAGCTCGGCGTATACACGCGCCATTTCGGCTTTGCCTTCTTCGCCCCACATCGGAATCCACTGGGCCACTGGCCGTCCCCACGGTGCGGTATATTCAATAACCGCATGGCCATTGCCTAGGTCGTGCGCTATACCAGCCAATTTTACATTCGCCAAACCACCGTTGGTATTCATTAAATAATCGAGATAGGTCGCGTGGGTGGCTTCGGCGTGATAGCCATCGACACTGTTTTCAACCAGCAGCTTCCAGTTGGCGCGAATAGCGTACTCTTGCGTGCCGCCCACTATGGTCATGCCTTCGGGCGAATGCTCCTGAATCAGGTCGAGATAGGCTTTGGCATCGGCCAAATAATCTTCCAACGACTCGGTGTTTTCATCAAAACACACAAAATAAAAGCCGGCATAGCTTTCAAAGCGCGGCACCGGCGTTAACCGGATATCGCCGCACTCACCAAAGTCTTTTGGGTACGAGGCTTCACCGGCCAAATGCATCAGCTCGCCGCTGTCTTTAAACACCCAGCCGTGATACATGCACTGAAAGCTTTTGGTTTTACCCTTTTTCTCGCGGCAAACCGTTGCGCCGCGATGCGGGCACACATTCAATAAAGCGCGCACCACACCTTTACGGTCTTTCGAAAAAATAATATCGCGGTCGGCTACCGAGCGGGTTACGAACTGACCATTTTCTTGCAGCTCAGACTCGTGACCCAAATACAGCCAACATTTATCAAAAATTGCTTTACGCTCGGCCTCAAAGACAGCGTTATTGGGGTCCTAGGGATTTTGCCTCCAAATACTGCAAAAACCGTTGAAGGCCCCGTATTTAC
>NZ_BAAGXL010000043.1:0-6380 GCF_054779855.1 Haliea atlantica
AGCAAACACGGGGGCTTCGGAGGTTTTTGCAGTATTTGGAGGCAAAATCCCTAGGACCCCTTTATAATGCAGAATTTCTTCTTCAAGAGTGTTGCTTTGCTCGTAGTTAATACCGCCAACCCACTTCACGGTATCGGTTTCACCGGCTAAGCGAATCTCTGTAATCCAAGTATCAATCTCACCCTCTACCGGTGCCAAATCAAACAGGACTAAAGCTGAACCATCACCATCGGTGTTCTGTGTTTGCTCAAAGTCTTGGTAGGTTGTTAATGCGGTCAGCGTTACACCATCAGACAACTCCCAATCACCACGAAGGATCAACTGGTAAAAGTCTCGGTCTGAAGAAGGGTCAATATCGGTCGACCAATCAGCTGCTCGGCTATTTTCAGGGCTTAAATCTTGCGCCAATACCGCCGCTAAGTTCGGCGGAACACCTCCAGCTGCATCCGTTAGCAGCTGAGGGTCTATCGCTACTAATTGTTGCGCTTGCGGATCAGACTCATCGCTCCAAGTATTGAAACTTGCGGTATAAGTAGCGGTATCTGATGGCTGGAAAACGGTGGTTAAACGTAACGCCAAGTATTCTTCTTTGCCGTTTTCATCATTGCGAGATGTGCTTTTCTGCCACTCATCAGCTTGCACTGAGGTTACCGCTAAACGAGCGCCTAAGTTATCCGACAAGGGGCCACTCACATACCCGTTCGCTTCTACCTTGCTGAAACGGCCGTAGCTCAAGTCGCCACCGGCTTCAAATTCGTCACCTGGTTTGGCTGAAATAAAGTTAATTGCACCGCCGGTAGAGTTCTGGCCGAAAAGAATTCCCTGCGGCCCTTTTAATACCTCTACTCGCTCTAAATCATAAGCTGCGTGGCTGGCCAACACCGGAAACGGCATGGGTGCTTCATCCAAATATAGGCTGGTCGCTGGGTAAGCGCCCAAGGTTTGCTCATTAAAACCAACCCCTCGCAAGGTAAAGATCGGTGTATTAGCCGTACTGGCTGAATATACAAGCCCCGGTACTGCAGATGAGATTTCTTCTAATGACGTTAGCTTTTGCTCGGTTAACTTATCGGCCGAAAGCGCCGAGATCGACAAACCTACATCATTTATACTTTGCGCACGTTTGTTAGCCGTGACCACTACCTCTTCTAACGCCGAAAACGCCGTGCTGGAGAAGGCCAAAGATGCTGCGACAATAGCCGTACTGAGTATCGACTTACGATGGTTGTTACGCATGTGTTATTCCTCATTTATATTTATATTTTGTAACACTGACAACACCGCTAGTAATGATGTTCTATCAACTAACGGGGTATAACTATCAGTTTAGTTGGCAAGAGTATTAAGCATGTGTAACAAACTGCCAATAGACGGATTCCCGTCTAGTAGGCTTGTTCTTAGGGCGCAGGCGGCAAGGCATAAGGGTAGATGCAACCATAACGCGCTTGTTAAAAATTGCTAAATTCGCGTAATATGATCCGCACTATAATTATTAAGCGCTTAAGAGACCGTTATTAAAACAATAACGGTGTGACCAATATGAACTTGCACACCAGTGATTTCAGCAAACAAAATGAGCACTTCGCTAACGAAATACAAAGCCGTTCCAATGCCTCGGGCGTGTGCCTGCTGCTCTTTGATAGCAATGTGATCTCAACGAATGTTTCGTTTGTGCATAACCTCGGTATTTCCAAATCGCTTCAAGATGCATACGTTAATCGAATTTATCACCATGACCCCTTACTGCCTCACACCAGTGAAACAGCGGCCAACAATGAAATTATTACCCGAGTGAGCCATAAACAGCGGCCCCAAAAAGAAACCGAGGATGGCCCAAATGCAACTCAATACTGGAGCCACCTCAGTTCCGTTGGCTTTATTGAAACAGCGGCCAGTATCAAGGCCTTATCTGATAGCCTTTTTCTAGTAGTGGGCTTGCTATCGGCCAATGCACGTACCCACATGAATATAGACCCATCGCTGAATAGTATTGAGCAGTGGCTTAACCAAAGCAGTAATTACATGATTAGCAGCGCGGTTAGGCAACATTATGTTAGTAATGCTAAGCCCGTCGATACCAGCCTGCCTGACATCGAATGTTTAACGAAGCGCGAAGCAGACGTGGTAAAGCAGCTGCTGCAAGGGCAAAGCAACAAACAAATCAGTAGTGAACTCGAATTGTCGGAATACACCGTAGAGAATCATTTACGGCGAATTTACAAAAAGTTTGACGTACATAACCGTACGTCATTACTGGCGCGCGTGCATGCCGCCTCCGAGGGCTAATCAAGCAGGCTAGCAATATCCGGTAAGTTCGGGTTATTGGCTTCCCAAGCCTGCATTTTCAGCAGCTACCTTTCTCGTAACAATTGCTGCTTCGACAAACTCAAAATACCGGCGGCACCACTTCATAGCCGGCCGCTCTAGCGTTCGTGTTAGTAGCTGATCGACCCGCGACTCAATCACAAACTTGCGCCGCAGCGCTGCAATCCATTCGGGGATGGTTTGTTTTTATCAATCAAACGAAGGTTTTGTTGCCAAGAAAATACGGAACTCATACTTCACCTGTTTTTATTATTTTATTCAAAATGATGGTGGGTCAAAATCAGCAGAGTTTGACCCTGATAAAACACTCGTTTATGACGATGCCTTCATCTTACGTACATGCTCTAAATAGGTTGTATGCCATTGCACCTCCAACCAACCAGCACCACTAACACCATCAAAGGTTGCCGCCCCACCGCCTTCATTCAAAACAATACGCTCATCAGGCACTAAAGCATTTACGCCAAAAAACTCACCGGCTATATCAGTTACCCGGCCTAACTCGTCCGTTACTTTGGCCACAAAGCTCTTTTGTAAATATTGATCGTCAAACTCAACGTCAATTTCTACATCGCTCACCTGCGCTTGTACATTGTCTTTAAACACATAGCCGTGTAAAAACCGCGTTCCCTGAGCCATCAAGTTCCAAAAGTGCACCGATACGCCATCGGTGGTTTGACCCACAAACCAGTGGTAATGCATCATCGTCGCCCAATCGCGAGTACCCCAACTATGATCGCGATGGCCGGTTGCTTCAAAATTTATGGTTTTACCACCAAATGTAAGCTCGCCTTTTACAAGGCCACTCTGCTCTATCCGGTTACTTGCCACAAAATCGGGGCAGCCGTCTTTATGGGCCGAATAAGCATACGCGGGGTGGTAGGCTTCGTAGCTAAAATTAAGCGCTACTTTATCGTTATTCCATACCACCTCGGCCTTATCGAAGTTTAGATCTTGCTTCATACTAAAGCCTTCAATTTGCCAATTATCAAAATCCATATCGGCGGGTACTGGGCGGTCGGCTAATTTTTGCTGGATAGGTTTATCGCCTACACCCGGCCCAAACACCGCCAAGGCCGCACCAGCATTACTGTCTTTATCGACCCAGGTGTAGGTGAAAAAGGCAATTTTGTGTTCGGGAAGTACCACAATGTAAGGAATGGATTCACGCGCTAAGGGCTTATTTTCTAGCTTATGGCGGCCGTCGTTTACGGGGTCTATAAATAAGCTAGGGCGGGACAAACTGTTCAAATCGTACATACAACTTCCTTCGTTATTGTTAGTTAATTAAGAGGTATGTTTAACGTTAAGCCAAGCATACCGTTCACTAGTGTCAGCTAAAATAGTGAAGTTAAATTTTAGGCTCAGCCTATACCATAACAGCGAGCCAAGTAAGGACGGAAACTGACTAAGCCAAGGTGAGGGTTAAACTAAAAGCCCATAAAGAAAAAACCCCCGACAATAAATTGCCGAGGGAGAGAGGAATACAAAAAGGCGCAGTTTTAGAAGTTAAAACCGGCTGTAATACCGTAAGTTCTTGGCCGGCCGGTAAAACGAGAGGTCGAATCCAATGAGGCTATAACGTTGGTAATATAGTATTCGTCGGTTAGGTTTTTACCCCACGCCATAACACGCCACTTACCATCTGCCGCCTCATAACCTAAACGTGCACCAAGTACGCTATAACCGTCCATAAGGTTGATTTTAGGTGTAATAGCATCGGCGCCGTTCGCAATTTGCGTTGCGATATAGGTCAAGCGCTCACCACCAAATGCTGCATCGGAGTCCGACTGACCGGTAACGCTGAGGCCCATAAACATTTCGCCATCAGCCAACTCAAAGCGATAATCAGCATCAAGTGAATAGGTTAACTCTGGCGTAAATGGAATGGGGTCGCCAGCAAAGTTCTCTGGCCCGCCAACTAACTCAAGTGAACCGCCTGGGCCTGTAGGCGCAATCTCACTAGAGATACTAACGCCTTCATATTCCGTAACTTCCGAGTCAAGATAAGTGACCGCCGCAGACAAAGTAAGCCCTTCTGTAACCTGCCAAACCAGATCAGCTTCGATACCGGTAATTTCTGTCTCTGGCACATTTTCCAGCACATCCAACAAACCAAAAATAGGCTCTACAATTTTCGTACGAAGCTGCTTATCTTCATATTTGTAGTGAAATAAAGCGGCATTTAATTGCAAGGTGCTATCAAGCAAGGTTGCTTTAGTACCTAACTCAAAGGCCAACACAGACTCTTGTGTTACAGGCTGGAATTGAGAAAAAGTTGATGCCGCCAAACTTGGGAAGCTGCCCGACTTATAACCTTCCGACACGTTCGCATATAACATCGACGAATCGCTCAAGTCTAAATCAATACCTAGGCGCCAAGACACGTTATCTTCAGCCAATGTGTCAACAAATAAATCGCCCGGTACATTATCAAAGTTAAGCGTATAACAATCGGGGAAGCCACCTACAGGAGTGAACGGCGTACCGCCACCCAATAGCGTGCCCAACAAATTAAAGAGATTGGCAACATTTTGCTGCTCGCCATTCACATCAATCGACACACCACCCGTCGCAAAATCTACGAATGGAGTACCGGGAAAGTTATCTGCCGCGTAGTTACAACTTTCAACGTCGATTGTAGAGTCGGTATAACGCGCACCGGCTTTAACAGTCAAAGTTTCACTCAGATTGTAATCAACGTTGCCGAATACCGCCCAGTTTTCGATCTCTTGATCGTTGATAATACCGGTGCCATGGATAAACGCATTCGCAGCAGTAAAGTTGGTATTATCTACATATCGAAGTACCTGATCTTCGAACGTCTCACTGGCTTCGTAATTCGCACCCGCTACCCAATTCATCGACTCGGTTTGGCCCGCTAATCGAAGCTCTGTAATCCACGTTTTGATCTCAGCTTCGCTTGACTCCAAATCGAATGAAATCAACGGCGAGCCATCACCGTCAGTGGTTTGAGATTGTTCAAAGTCCTGATAAGTGGTCAGCGCAGTAAACGTAGTGCTCTCACTTAGATCCCAGTCTCCGCGTAAAATAACTTGGCTGTACTCTCGGTCAGAGGCCGGTGTAATAGCGGCAGACCAATCAGCTGCTCGATTATCTTTCGGCACAAACGGCTCATCTAAGAGAGGTTGCAATGTACCTGGGGCAACACCGGTAACGCTATCTATAATAATTTGCGGATTCTTAGCGGCAAATTGCGACGCTTGCGGATCTGACTTATCAGACCAACCGTTTATATTGACCATATAGCTGGCCGTGTCACTTGGGTCAAAGGTAAAGATTAAACGTGCAGCGGTATAATCTTCTTCACCGTTTTCGCGATTGGTACTCGCACTTCGTTGCCAATCATCCGACTTAGCCGAGGTTACCGCTAAACGCGCCCCAACCGTATCCGACACAGGGCCACTTACGTAACCGTTTAGCTCAACCTTATTGAATGAGCCGTAACCCAATTCAACTCCACCTTCAAATTCTTCTGTCGGTTTAGCCGCAATAAAGTTAATTGCGCCGCCGGTCGAGTTTTGACCAAATAAAATACCCTGCGGCCCCTTCAATACTTCCATTCGTTCTAAATCAAACGCTGCATGGCTTGCCAGTGCCGGAAACGGCATTGGCGCTTCATCTAAGTACAAGCTGGTTGCGGGGTAAGCACCCAAAGATTGCTCGTTAAAACCAACACCACGTAATGTAAATATTGGCGTATTTGCGGTACTGGTTGAATACACCAAGCCCGGCACAGCGGATGAAATTTCTTCCAGTGATGTTAATTTTTGTTCTTGCAGCTTATCTCCAGAAACAGCCGAAATAGAAAGGCCTACATCATTGATGCTTTCAGCCCGTTTATTAGCGGTAACAACAACCTCTTCTAAAGCAGAGAAAGCCGTACTGGACAGACTTAATGATGTTGCCAAAATGGCCGTGCTCAGCAACGACTTACGATGTTTGTAATGCATAGATTGTTCCTCATTTATAGGGTTCTTCGTCATTTCATGTGGATTTCAGGATCGAGCCCGCAGGGCTGGCAATCAGGTAGA
>NZ_BAAGXL010000044.1:0-11047 GCF_054779855.1 Haliea atlantica
ATCAACTTCGATGCTGAGCTGTCGATTCATTGATTTCTACAGTTTTTCAACGGCCTGCTAGCGAGATCCTTGCTGCACGCGTCGCCTCCACAAGCGACTCATTGAGGTTATCGGCCTCTGTAATCTTGGCTAGTGCAGTCCCAGCAGCCCATGTGAGCTGCTTATCGCTGTAGGTTCCGATTAAACCAACACCGACTTTTGCTCGATCTGAGGCCTTGAAGTCCACCCCGTCAGGATTACGATCGGTAATGACCTTCCACTTCGGTTCAAGATCTTTTGCAACCACAAGTCTGACATTAAGAACAGGTTCGTCATCGTCTTCTGGTTCGTCATTTAGACTGAACTGGCTCTTACTCCAGCCACGAAGATGCGCACCGTACTTCTTCTCGGCGCAGAACTCGGATGTCAGCTGACCGATGATGACTTCGATTTGAATCGGGTTGTCAGTATTGCAATGATAGAAATCGGAATCGCTGAATGTGTGATTCCATTGAGGGCTAAAGACGCAGCGAATTGCTTCCAGAACTGTTGTTTTTGTGGAATCACCTTTCCCGATAAGGCAGAAAATCCTCTCATCACGGAGATTCCATTCCAGCTTATTAATTCCCCTAAAGTTGAGGACTTCCAGCCTTCTGATTTTCATTTTTACTCCATCAATTTACAATCTGATCTCACGACTTCCCACACATTGGCATTGGGATCAATGCATCTAAAGAACCAGTGGTTATTCACTAATCGTTTGAATCTAAGCCATATTGTTTCATCACTTCCACCACGTGATACGTTAGTTTGCTATCAATTTTTGCTCCATGAATCCCATTACGCTTAGCTCTAAGATCTTCAACATCCAATACTTTTGTCAGAGTATCTAACGACGGTCCTCTGTGGCTGCACGACAGGTTCATTGCCTGCGCCCAGGGAATAGCTGCTTTCTGACTACAAAAAACACCTTGAATTGGCGGCATTGATAAACCGTATCGGGCGACGTGATCCAGCAGGATCGGCCAGTCAAAACTGGCGTTGTGAATGACGATGAGCTGATCTTTTAGATAGTTGGTAATCTGGTTCCATTGAGAATCAAAGGCATCAAATTCTGTAGCCTGTTCGTTGCTAATGCCGTGTATCGACTGCGCTTCTTCTGAAATGTTTTTTTGTGGCCGTGTTTTAAATTCGACGGATGCCGCTTTCTTTCGATTTCTTACCACGGTGATGCCCAGTGTCACGATATTCGGCAGGCCGTTTTCGTCAGGGAGTCCGGTGGTTTCGCTGTCGAGGACGATATAATCGTCCGGGAGTTGGGCGAAGATCCACAGCAGTTCTTTATACATTGCCATCACCTCCTGCCAGTGCCATCGATAGATTCGACGTTGACGATCGCTCCCTGGTCATAGTGGTAGCGCAGATAACGCCAGTGGATCGCATCGGACAGCGCTCGGGCACGCATTACTCCGTAGCACTCCCCTTGCGCTCTCACGCTTTGGTAGTGAACACCAAAGCTTTTGGTATCACGTAACGCATAACCGAGCTGCTGGGCTTCGCCATAATGATCGGGGTCGTAGATGGCGTCCCCAAACAGGTGTCGTACATCATGGAGAGTTGTCGGCCCCAACTGTGCGCGAATCACACGCATTTCCTGAGTGGTCTTGTCGATTCGGGACTCACGCAGGAATCGCGCCCGTTGGTAGGACGATTCGGCGATGGCGACCGCTTCATCGGCGGCGCAGTAATAGATGCCGAAGTCCCGGTTGAAGCGACCGCCTCGGCCATCGACTGGCGGGTGGGTGAAGGCGGCCATGATCCAGGACGCGCCGTCGCCGTAGACCCGGTCTTCCGGCGGCACCAGGCGAATATCACCGACTTCATCCCGTAGCCTGGGATTCGTCAGGGACTCGACAGCGTAGAGCACATCCCAATCCTGTGCGTTGGAGACGCGCTCGAACAGGTGGATCTGCGGGTAGCGGGACAGGATGATCCGATAGACCGATTCATTGACCTCGCTACTAGGTAGCGTATCGATAGCGATCACCAGCCACCCCGCTCCGCATCAAGAAAATCCCTGACCACGGCCAGGTCGACCACCTGACCAGCGAGTATCCGGTCCAGCGGCGCCGTGCCATTGAACAGCGGGTTGTCGTTGGGAGTAGCCAGCCACTGGTCAGCCAGCACCTGATCAGGCAACAGGATTTGCAAGGACTTGTAGATCCCCAAAATGTAGCTGGCCCGTTCCAACAGGTCTCGCGTCAGCTTGGCCTTCTCGGGTTGGCTCTTCCAGTTATAGAGGGTCTTCTCATTGCTGAGCCCCAGTAGCGTCATCTGCTGGGCACCCGTGAGGCGCCACTGGCTGAAGATAGTGAAAATCGCCGGCAGCAGTGAACTGGTGACACTGGAACCGCGTTGCAGCAGTTGTTCGGCTTGAGCGATCATGATTACCTCCTAAACAGCATTCAGACTGTACCTTTACAGTGCTTAAATGCAGCCTAGCAGACTGTAACGGTACAGTCAACTGGTTCGATGACTTTGTATTAAAGGTACTTTTTAAAGGTACTGGCGGTGATGGTGACGGCGAAGGCAAAGGCCAGCGCGAATGGCAGGATGATCCAGGACGGGTGCAAACTGAACGGCAGCGCCAAGTACAACACCCAGGCCATAATGATCAGCGGTATGGCGGCTTTCTTGGCGTAGTGGTACACGAAAGAACTTTCCCTGCCGCCGCCCCAGCGCCGCAGGTCGCGCCGCACCAGTCCATCCACCAGCGCCACCAGGGTGAACAGTCCAAATACCGGCGTGGCCAGCGTCAGGATGGCGAGTCGCACCGCAAAGACCTGGGTGATTTGCATACCCGCCAGCACATAGTCAGCGACGGGGCGGTAAAACCGGTGCAGCACCGGTCTCAGACCGGTCTCCTCCGCAGACGGTACCGGTGTGATCCAATGAATCAGATCCACGAGCCCCGTCCACTCGAAGGCAAACTGGTAGACGCGATCCGAGAGGTTACTGGCGAACACCATCGGCTGGGCGGTTAACCAGCTGCGATGAAAGTCGGTGCCGAGGAACTGCAACTCGTTCACCAGCATCTGTCGACTGTGGCCAAGTCCTTGCTCTTCCCACCAGAACGCCATGCCGATCCACTCCACCAGAATGGAGAACAACAGGGAGAGAAACAGCCATTTGAGGCACTGGGCGATGCCCGTCAGCAACCGGGATACAGTACCCGGCTGTGCAACCGGCCGTCGGGGATCGCGGGGCTCCACCGTGCTCAAGCCTGCTCACCGGCGTCTGAGGGTCGGATCGCGGCCTCGGAGACGGCGTGCCACCAGTGGTCGGTGACCCGGTACCAGTGATCGTTAGTGACATAGCTGCGGCGCATGGCCTCGGCTATCGCCTCAAAGTCATCGGGCATGGCCGTATCCTCGCGGTCGTCCGGCAGCGGGATGCGGATTTTCCAGAGCTGACCGCCTTCCAGTAAAGCGAAAGCCTGCCCCTTGGGTAGTGTGACCATATCGGCGGCAGTTAGCATCGGCACTTCCGAGACACTGATCCGGTCTTCGTTGCGGGATTTGAAGTCGACCCCGGAACCGGGATCCGACGAATCATCGACGCCGGAGACACTCATCAGGGTGAAGACTTCAACCCGCGGTAACTGCTCGGTCAGCATGGCGGCAGTATCCAACTCCTTCACTCGTAGCATCAGCATAGTGTTGAAGTTACCGGCCACCTGCCCCGCTTTGGCCCGACTACCGATACGCGCTTCGACGTCCGACCAGGTCTGGGTGTAGGCCGTGACCTGAAAGCCTGCCCCGCCCGCCTTGTTCAACAGCGGCACGAATTCATCACCGATCAGCTCGTTAAACTCATCCGCATGCAGTGAGATGGTGGGGGTCGAGCGTGATTTGGTTTCCGGGTCTGGCGCATCAGTATCCTTAGCCGCGACACCGTGCTTGTAGATATGCCCCGCGACGGACACCAGATCCGCAAACATGGAATTGCCCACGGCGCTGGCCACCGTGGTGTCCGTCAGCGCATCGAGTCCGACGTAGACAATGCCTTTGCGGCGCACCACATCCATCCATTCAAAGATCGGCCTCGCATCCTGCTCGTCCTGGTAATCCGGTGAGATCAGCCCGGCAATGGTGCCGGTGGTCAGCTTTTCCATCAGCGGGCCGACGGAGCTGACGATCTTGTCGAAATAGGTCTTATCGTATTTGAACGCGGAAATCAGTCCGTCCAGCACGGGATCGTAAATGGCCTTCTCCTGCAGCAAGCGCATGCAGGCGATGGCTTCCATCGACCGCCCACGCAGGGCATTGGGCAGGTTGCGCTCTTTGATATCCGCCGCGCGCGCTTCAACCAGAGACGCCCAGGCTTCGATGTCGGCCACACCGGCGCAGTGGCCGGCGTATTCCACAAACAAGGGCTCGATGTCGTTGATGTAGCGACGGATCTGCTGGTAGTCCGGCCGGCGTTTTAGAGCCACCAAGGCGCGCGCAATGATGTTGACGAAGCGCCAGGCGAACTCCTTGAAGGCAGCGGAGTTGCCCTCGTTGGGCAACTGATTGGCTATACGGGTCGCGACCTCGGTAATGCGGGAGAAGTTACCGATGGCGTTGTAACGCGCCGACAATTCCGGAAAGCCGAGATGAAACAGATAAAAATCGTCCAGCCGACCGGCGCGCTTCGCCTCGGCGTAGATGCGACGCAACAGATCGGCATCCCCTTTCGGATCGAAGACAATGACGACATCGCCCCGGCGGATGTCCTGGGTAATCAGCAGTTCCGCCAGGCGTGTCTTACCGACGCGCGTGGTGCCCAGCACCAGCGTGTGCCCGACCCGTTCGCCCAGATCCATCCACACGGGTTGCTCTTGCGGCTCAACCGCGTGCAGGGCGGGCTTGCCGCCGACGGCCGGTAGTGGCGCCAGCGGGTTCCAGCGGCTGCGACTACGCAGGGCTTTGGCCAGCAAAGACAGGACAGGAATCGATTCCCAGGCCACTTCCTTTTGTCGCGCCCACTGGTATAACGTGCCCGGTTGAACGTAACGTTGAACCTCGGGCTTCAGGGTATCGCGCAGACGCTGGGTGTGTTGCTGGGTCCAGCGGAAACCTTTGCCCAAAAACAGCTTATGGCGACTAACGAGGATCTGGTTTGCCCGCACGTGGTAATCCGGCAGCCGCTTCATGTGATGCTGGTAGCGCAACACACGCCATGCTTGACGGCCCCGCCACAAGCCAAAACCGAAAAAGGTCAGGCTGGTGGCCATTGCGATACCCGGTGGCATCATCAAGGCCCAGGGGGCGAGCCAGGCCAGCGTACCCGCCGCAAACGCCGTACAGGTGGACCACAACTCCACGGGAGGCCGCAACAGCGCTTCCATCGGATGCAGGCTCATTGCCGGATGCCATCACGGGTAATCAATACCGGGTAATGATGAATACCCAGTGCGGCGGCCAGATCACTCCCGGACCCCAGAGTGATGGATAAGTCCTGCGCCACTTCAGCAACCCGTCGAACATCCGCCTCGGTATCGGCTTGTACCAACATGCCCACCGCACCCAGGGCTTTGAGAGTGTCGTGGTGAGTCGCCAGCCATTGCAATGACAACGCATCCGAGCCGATGAGAAAGAAGGGGCGTGGATTCCCTTGCGCCAAACGCGCCAGGGCTTCGGGATTCAGTTGGCTATCGGCGGTATCGCCAACCGCCAATCCGGGTGACCGTATGGGCAATAAATTGCTGAGAGTCGCCGGACCGAGTAAGGACTTTGAAGATAGATTCTGGTCGCTCGTTTCAGCCGGGGCGGTCGATTGAGCCTTCTTTGACAAAAGTGGGCTGAGTAACGGCGCTAAGGGCCGGGTCTGGCCACTGTCATAAATCACCGCCAGCTCAGCCAATGCGGAAGAGTTCATGACCAGCCCGAGCACGAGGGCTGGCAACAATCGTTGTTTAGGGATTTTCAAGGCCTTCCTCCTGTGATGAATCGGTCAACCGCATCCAGTGCGCCTTGACCCGCTGACCATAGCGATCCGCTCGGGCAGGATCGTTAGGTGCGTGATAGCAGCCGGCGCTTTGAATCCAGTGGGTGTGCTCGGCGAAGCAGTCGCGCAGGATCGCAGCAGCCACGCGCAGGTTGTGGTAGGGTTCCAGTGCCTGCCAGGATGACCCCAGAACCGAACGGTGATAACGCCAACTGATTTGCATCAGCCCGATATCCACCGAATTTTTGGTTTCCGTCAACGCCGCCTGCAGTGCTCGCCATGCCACCTGACGCGACGGGAAATAGTGCCCTTCCCCATCAATATTGAGAGCCCACGGCCAGGGGCGAAACTGTCCATCGCTGAGTGAGCTTTGTCCGCTCTCGGTCAAGGCCACCGCGTAAAGCAAACCCGGAGGCAGGCCGTATTCGCTCGCGACTTGCTGATACCCCACTGGCACGGGTTGCGATTGCGCGGCCGTCGACCACCACAGCAAACCGATGACGCAAGCTATGATCGGCCAATTCGCCATGACCGGCGCCCGCTAGAAACGTGATACCGGCAAGGGCGTCAAGCGATCGTCCCGCCGCAGTATCAGTACGGGCAAATCGTGTCCTTGCAGACCCGTATGTGCGGAGACCTTATCGAGCGCACCGGCGTCGATGTTCAGGGTAATCTTGTGCTCGCTCACCCATTGAGGATCGATCTGTTTCGAGGCCGCCCAGTCGCGTATGCGGGATTCCTCACCGGCAAACACATCGATCAGGTACAGATCAATGCCGGAGAACTGTGTGATCTGGCTGACCAATCGCTCCAGCACCGCATCACAGGTGGGGCATTGGGTATCAGTAAAGAACAACACCCTGTCTGAGGACTGCCACACGAATTTTCCAGCCAGACCTTGATCCGGCTTGGTGGACGCTGCAACACCCGGGTCGATCAATAAACCGCTGGGAAACAGACGCCGCTGGGCGTCGTCGTAAGCCCGCTGAAACGCCAGGATGCGCTCGGCATCGTCACGCATCATCACTGCCCATTGTTCAGCGTAGCGCCGACGTTCATCGGCACTGCGGGCGTGGATGCCTAGTACTTCAAGGGGTGACAAGGTCGCAGGACTCACGCTGCCCCGGATTCCCTGCAGCAAAGATTGGTAACGCTGCCATTCCGATTCATCTAATCCCCACTGGTCAGCACGAAACGTTTGAGAGTCGATACGTTCTGTTGCAGATTGCTCAATCGCCAATGTGTTCGAAGATTGTGATTCGGCTGCCTGCCGGGTATCCGCGTTCACAGGCAACGTGATGCAAAGACAGATCCCGATTAATGCGATGGCAGGTTTTCTCACGCGATGCTCAATGGCCATCTTTATTGACCTGTTGATCGACGAGCACGGTCAGATCACGCTGAATGATCAACTGATACCCCTGATCACAAACACGCACGGAGCATCCTCGATCGTCTATCTGATCGCTGATCGAAACCGCCTCGCTTTCAGCACGCGGTTCCGGATCAACTTGCCTGGACTCAGCACCCATAACCCATGCGGTAACAAAAACGATGGCAATGACAAAGGCTTCCATTACTGTGCACCTCCCGTCGCATTGGGGGCGGAAAACTCCGAGCAACGCTCGAACGCAATGAGGCGGTGAACGGGATCCTGGATGAGATGAAAAGCAGGACCGATCACAAGTCCCATCACGGTTTGAAGTGGCATGGGCTCAAAGCGGCGATGCACCGCTGGCAGTGGCAGCGCCAGCATGGCTTTCGCCTCCTCCGACAGCACAGCATCGGCCGCCAGGCGATAGCCGGAATCTCGCAACATCCAGTGGAAAGCCTCCCCCACATTTTCGATGTCGCCTGGAATGGTGATCGCTCTCGTCACCGATAACAGATCCCGCTGCCCGGCGGTCGGCTGAGCGACCATCACTGAATAGCGACCCGTTTGGGTCAGCGTGGTCATTGTTGTGACGGGCCGCTCTGCCGCCACTACCGAATGGCTCCCGACGGCAGCACCAGAACAGCACACCAGTATCGTTAGGAGACGAGGGATTCCGTGATGTTTAAACGAAGACATGTTTTGGCCTCGATCGTGATGAATGGCATCATGATCGCCAAGTGATCTTCTGGCGTGAATGGTTAATCCACTCGGTGAGTGTCGTGCTTATCCATGAGACGCCTCGGCCCAAACTCATCGCCCTAAATACACAGCGCTGATCTGCTCGCGGGCGTGGCCCAATTCGCGACTGATGGTGAGTCGTGCCTGATGGTCCTGCTGTCGTTGCTCAATGCTTAAACTGTTTGCGACCGGTCCACCCGC
The DNA here is from genome assembly GCF_054779855.1 of Haliea atlantica. NCBI lineage: Bacteria > Pseudomonadati > Pseudomonadota > Gammaproteobacteria > Cellvibrionales > Halieaceae > Haliea > Haliea atlantica. The sequence continues at coordinate 8,285 of NZ_BAAGXL010000044.1, forward strand.
CGCAGGACAGGCCCAACCGGTCAACGCCTGATAGCGTGACTGGGCGTACGCATGGCGCAGGCCATGCAGTTTTGATAAACCTGCCTGCGTGGTATGACGTTCGTAGGTCCGCAGCTGCTGGATGTAGGTTTTCTGCGGTGGAATCAGGGAACCAGATCCCACCAGTCGGTGGGCACGGTTCAAGACGGCGCGCTGCTCCTGGGTGAGCACCGGCACGATCCGCGTCTTGCCTCCTTTCGTCCAGGTGGCTTTCAGGCGAACGTGATCACCCTGGTCGGCATAAGCTGGGATAAATTTGATCGCCTCCTCCCTGCGCAATCCGAAGGCGCGCTGTAACTCCAGAGTCATTCGCACATGCTCATCTTTAACGCTGCTCAACGCATTGTTACCGACAACCACCGCCTTGGAGTGTTGACTGACGAACTGCCGATCGGGAATGCCGTAGAACTCATTCGATCGGGCGATAACATTGCGTCTATCCACCTTGGCAGCCCACCAGCGCAAGCAATTCATACGGTTTTTAATGGTACCGGCCGCCATGCCCTCGCTGAACCAGCGTTTCACCAGGGCGTCCACGTGCTTCGGCTTTAGGGATCGGGTAGTCATGCGCCGATACCCCATCTCCTGCAGCTGATTGGCAATCTGATTAAGGATGCGTGCGCGATTGGCTTGCGTACTGTAACTGCCATCGCGATTACGCTTGCACAACTGTTTCAACTGGTAGTTCAGGTCTCTCATCGTGTACTTTCCTTCTCTGGTAAGTGTTTCTGACCAACCACAGGCTCGTAGCCTGACTGGGTCCGCGGAAGCGGAAGGGTCAAGGGACACTACTCCCCGTTCGACCTGATAAGCCTGGTCGCAGGCAACCTGGCTGCTCTTCTGCTGAAGATGGTGCCGGGTAAACCAATGGACTCTAAGAGTCAGTTGCGATGGTGAGTACTTCACCTCCTTTTAAATGAGCGGAACCATCGGTCCGCGAGTTGAAAGAAACCGTCGATGAGACGGCGCGTTGAAAAGTCGACTGCTTGCGAGCCGCGTTTGAGGTGGCGTTAGCCAGATTGAAGTGAGGACGAACGTCCTGTTATTGAGGAAACATTGAAGATGAGCTGCAGCTGATGCTGTGCGCCAGGATAGCTCGGCTGGCGCCGTTGCCGTTTTTGCCATTTTTGATGGCGAGGGCGACAATCCTCATCCACGTTACCGCCGTGGCCGCGTATGGAACTGTTTACGTTTCTTGGCCGCTAGTATAGTTAGAGCGAACTCGCTGGGAACGCATCAATCCGAGCGCAATCCGTTGTCGTTCCGTGCTCCGCCGCCCTCGTCACTACCCCGCTTCGCTAAGCAGTGACGAGGGCTTCGTTCGCATCAACCACCACGCCAGGTCTGCGACCTGTCATGGCAATTGAACAGACAAATCTGTTCGACCCACGGTTACACTGGAACCACCATGGGGCTGTACGCTGGCGACCGACAATTTTTACCGTACGGGATATATTCTTACTCAAGCAAGCCAATACCCTGATATTTATCCCGTACGGTAAATATTTGTTGATTTAGCTGCGTCTGCATGCTAATTTTTACCGTACGCTCATTTTTTGGATATATTATGGCTCACGATCAGGTGCAATACGGTGCAATCCGATCCGCTGAGGATCTCGGCAAGCTGGTGCGTGCTCACCGGAAACAGAGAAAACTGACGCTGGAAACGATCTCGGGGCTGGGTAACCTGAGCACCCGCTTTTTATCCGAATTCGAGCGTGGCAAGGAAACTGCGGAGCTGGGCAAAGTGCTAAAAGCGCTGCGCACCCTGGGACTGGAGGTGGTCATCCAGCCGCGCAGGGTTGCCGTGTCCAAGCCGTCGTCCTCACAAGAGGGAGAAGGCCATGCTTGATCCGGATGGTCTCAACGTCTGGAATGATCAGCGACTCGTTGGCTATTTGTGGCGCAACACCCAAGGCCTGATTGGCTTCCGCTACGAAAAGGAATGGCTTACCCAAGGCGGATTTGCCATCTCCCATAGGTTGCCATTGCGACAGGAAGACTTTGTGCCGGAAGAGGGACTCGCCCACCGCTTCTTCGCCAACCTCCTCCCGGAAGGTGGTGCTCGTGATCAGGTTATCCGCGATCTAAAGATCGCCAATACCGATTTTGATCTGCTCAGAGCCATCGGCGGTGAATGCGCCGGGGCCTTGTCGATTCTCCAGGCAGAACAGAAACCTTCCACACAATACGCGTATTACGAACTCTCGGAACAAGAACTCGCCAAGCTTGTGACACGCCGTGGTCAGGTTTATACATGGACTGAAAACGAACGTCCCCGTCTGTCTCTGGCCGGAGCGCAAGACAAGTGTCCGGTGTTGATCAAGAATGGTGCCTGTTGGTTGCCTAAAAAAGAATCGCCTTCCAGCCATATCCTCAAATTCGAATTATCCGATTACCGCCACCTGCCCGCTTACGAAACCTTCACGACACTGCTGGCAGGCGCTATTGGTTTGCCTGTAGTTGATATCCAACTGCGCTCGATAGCAGACACGCACTATGCATTGATTGAGCGCTATGATCGGCACCTTCTGGGTAGCGGTCAGATGGCGAGACTGCATCAGGAAGATTTCTGTCAGGCACTGGGTTTCGGCCACGAACGCAAGTATCAGGAGGATGGCGGCCCTTCCTTCGCAGACTGCTATCGGCTCGTCCAGGATGTCTCTAGCAGGCCGTTGAAAAACTGTAGAAATCAATGAATCGACAGCTCAGCATCGAAGTTGA
>NZ_BAAGXL010000045.1:0-12476 GCF_054779855.1 Haliea atlantica
CTTATCACTCACCATTTTGGCACGTAGATGCCGGTTAGGTGAGGAGGAGTCCATCCCATTGCTTACATTCTGAGCCAGGATGCCGGACAACTCCCGCAAGCCGCGCCCGGCATTTTCAGCGTGTACGGTGAAAACCCGTCCGGCGATGTCCCTCAGCAGTTCTTCCAGTGTGCCATCAGCGAGAACGCGCCCCTGTTCCAGCAGCAGTATTCTGTCGCAGCGCTCCGCCTCGTCCATATAGGAGGTGGCCACAACCGTGGTAATGCCCTGCGCCCGGAACCGGTCTAGCATGGCCCAGAGATGGCGCCGGGAAAGGGGATCGACGCCGAGCCCCGGCTCATCGAGAATAAGCAGTTCCGGTTGGTGAACCAGATTGGCACATAGCGACAACTTTTTCCGCATGCCGCCGGACAACTTGGCTGCAGGTCTGTCAGTAAAACGGCCGAGCCCCGCCATGGATAGCAACTGCTCCGAACGCTCCCGGTAGAGTTTGTCAGGCACATCCCGGATGCGGGCGGCAAAGGTCAGATTTTCCTTGACGCTGAGTCGATCGTAGAGCGTAAACCCCTGGGACATGTAGCCAATACGAGCGGCAATCCGCTTGGCCCCGTGACGGGTATCGAAACCCAGCACCCGACATTCCCCCTCTGTAGGATCGAGGATACCGGCCAACATCTGTAACAGCGTCGTCTTGCCAGCGCCATCAGCGCCGACAATGCCCACTCGCTGACCGCGATCAACGGAAATATCCAGCGGTTCGATGGCAATCTTGTCTCCGAAGTGGCGGCCAAGGCCCTCGGCGACGATGGGTTCGGCGGCAGGCATGGGCGATCAGCGGCTTGGGACCGGGAGCGTCGCTGGCCACCCGGTGCCCGGATCCCACCGAATCCAGGCATCCGCCGGCATACCGGGTTTCAGCGCGCCGGCGGGGTTATCGGGCACCAGGGTGACGCCATAGACCATGCGCACTCTCTCATCGGGCATGTGGACATCGCGGGGCGTGAACTGGGCGAAATCATCGATCCGGCCGACTTTGGCGGATAAATCCCTGGACAATCCGTCCACCCGGATTCTGGCCGGGTCCCCCAGACTGATCCGGGTGACGATATCGCCGGGGACATAGACCTTGAGTTCGAGCTGTTCCAGGTTCACCATCGTGGCCAGAGGCTGACCGGCGTCTACCACCTCTCCTGTCTCCACCGCTCGGATCAGTATGGTCCCCGACATGGGCGCGGTAACCTCCGCTTTTTCCAGTTGCGATTCGGCCAAAGCCACCTGCGCCGCCCTGGCAGCCACCTGCTCTTCCGCGGCATCCCTTTGCCGCTGGAGAGACTGGAGCCGACCCTGGGCCTCCCTGACAGCATTTTCCGCCTGATCCAGATCACTGGCGCTGGCCAGATTGCGGGAACGCAAGTCACGGACCCGCTGCAGCTGCTTCTCGGCAGTCATTAGATGATGGCGCCAGGTGGCGATTTGGCTGTCGAAGGCGTCGCGGGCTTCCCGCGCGGCGGCCAGCTCGGCCCGTGCCGAGCGCAGGCGGTCCCTGGCGTCGGCGGGATCGATAACCGCGACAGTGTCCCCCGCCAAGACCTTGCTGCCTTCCGCAAGGCTGTGCTCAACGACCCGCCCAGCCACTTCGGCTGCGATCCGCACTTCCCGACCCTCGATATGGCCATTGCCATAGACGATTCCCCGGGGTAAGGGTTCTTCCCCGAGCAGAACAAAAACCCCATAAGAACCGCCGGCAAGCACCAACACCGCTATCAGAGACCAGAGCCAGGATTGGGATTTCACCGAGCACTCCTTATGACGTTATTGTTCGGATTGGGGCCGGCATTACAGCCAATGTCTCGCACTCCAGCCGATGAATTCGGCCATTCTAGCGCTCAACGGCCGCCGCGACCAAGGTTGTTGCCGGACCTCAAGCGACTCATTCAGGTCGCTCTCGAAGATGGTCGCCAGGGTGGCATTCAGAGCGTGGCACTCCGCCGCCAGATTGAGTTCGTAATTGATAAACAGGCTTCGGTAGTCAAAGTTGGCCGTTCCCACCGTACTCCAATCGTCGTCCACGATCAGGGTCTTGGCATGCAATACACGGGGCTGGTACTCGAATATCCGAATGCCTGACGCCAGTAACGTGGAATAGGCCGCCCGCGCAGCCCATTGAACGAAGGGGACGTCGCTCTTTCCCGGCACCAGCACTCTGACATCGACACCCTTCGATGCCGCCCGGCACAGGTCACGCTGGGTTCCCGAATCCGGCACAAAATAGGGTGTGGTCAGCCACAGCCGCTTGCGGGCAGCGTTGAATCGATCTTTCAGATGGCAACGCAGGCGGAAACGACAGGCTCGGCCGTGATTGGTAAGCAGTGTTAGCCCTTTCTGGTTGCCACCACACTGCCATTTCAGGTCTCCCCTACCAAAGGATTCAAAGGCCTTGCGGGCATCGTCAACCACCGGGCCGGAGAGGCGAAAATGGGTATCGCGCCAGCAGTTGTCCCCGGAAATCCGTCGCGAGTTGAGCTCTGTGATATTGAAGCCCCCAAGATACGCTGCCTGATCGTCGACGATGGCAAGTTTGCGGTGGTTGCGACGGTGGAACAGCCAGGGTTTTCGCCACTGCCAGGGGTGGCACCACGTAAATCTAACGTCCTATGCCTTCATGCGATGGGCCGATCCGCCGGAGAAGCCGAACTTGGAGCCCAGTGCATCGACCCTCACCCGCACATCCAGACCACGCCGGCTGCAATCACTGAGAACCTTCACGAATTCCTGCCCTATGGCGTCGTCGGCAAAAATATAGGATTCCAGCCAGATCCTTCGTTTAGCAGAGGCAAAATCAGACAGCATGGCGTCAAACAGCGCGTCCCCCTCCACAAAAACCCGGATGTCGTTACCGGCACACTCGGCGGTAAAGGTTTCAGTGTCGCGCTTACTTTCCGCTACCATGGTATACAGTCCGGTTTGATGCGGGGATTCCGTAACGCTAATCTCATGTCACCATAATCTCATTGTGCCACAAGCCAGCCATCGCCGGCCTATGGAGTAACCGCAGGCCAGCGCGAAAGGAAAGAGAGGACAGCTCTTGCAACCACCTGATGACATTCCAGAACTGACGGAAGCGGAAAGGCTGAACCAGCACTGCGTCTGCGTCACTCTCGATCGGACGGCAATCGCTAAAAATGTCGCCAGTCAACTGGACGACAACATCGACGAAGTCCTGTCCAGCACCGCCTGGCAGCAATTCTTCTCCAATGCCGCCGTCTTTCTTCCTGGCCGGGATCTGGACCACATGCAGGCCATCGTCCAGGCCCTGGAGGCCGCTGCCGCACTCCCCGACTATCAACGACGGGTGCTGTCCTGGGCGCCGCCTAATGCACAACTCAACCCCGGGCCTGTGGGTGCCTTTATGGGCTATGATTTCCACCTCGGCGACGAAGGGCCCCGCCTCATCGAAGTCAATACCAACGCCGGGGGCGCCTTCCTCAATACCTTGCTGGCACGGGCCCAACTACGATGCTGCGGCGGTTCTACGAATGCGTCCTGGGCTGAAGACTTCGACGCTGCGGTGATCACCCAGTTCGAGAGCGAATGGCGCTCCCAGCGGGGCAGCGGACGCCCCGAGAGCATCGCGATCGTCGATGATAAGCCTACGGAGCAATACCTCTACCCCGAATTCCGGTTGTCGCAGCAACTATTGCGAAATCATGGTATTGACGCCTTCATATTCTCTCCTTCTGACCTCAGGTATGAGTCAGACGCGTTATACGGTGGCGACAAGCGAATCGACCTGGTTTACAACCGTCTGGTTGACTTCCCGCTTGAAACGCCTGAACACGCCGCATTGCGCTCCGCGTGGCTCGACGGAGGCGCTGTTATAACCCCCAACCCCTATACACATGCACTGTTCGCGGACAAACGCAATTTGGCGGTATTGTCGGATCACGCGACCCTTCTGAATTGGGGGTTGAGCCCTGAAAACGCCGAACTGCTCCGCTGTGGTATCCCGCGTACCGTGCCGATCACCGCCAGCAACGGGGAGGATCTCTGGCAGCACCGGCGGCAATGGTTCTTCAAACCCGTGGCGAGCCATGGCAGCAAGGGCGTGTACCGCGGCAGCAAACTCACCAAAAGTACCTTTGCCCGGATTCTTGAAAGCGACTATATCGCCCAGGCGTATGTGCCGCCCTCCGAACGTCTGGTGCTGGTCGATGGCGAACGGAAAAGGCTCAAGGTGGACGTGCGTCTGTATACCTATCGCGGCGCCCTGCTCCTGGCCGCGGCAAGACTGTATCGGGGCCAGACCACCAATTTTCGTACCCCGGGCGGCGGCTTTGCGCCTTTATTGCTTATGGAGTGACCGCAGCCAACCGCAAACCGATACATGACCAAAGGGGTAAGCCCAGCTGCTTACAAATCGTTCATTCGCTCTACCTGCCGGACCAACCGCTTGGTTTCGTGCTCCTCCATTTCCAGCAGCGATTGCATAAGTTCCGCAGCTTCCCGAATTTCAGCCTTGCCCTTAAGTGTTCGGTAAAGGTTGATGATTTGCTCGTGAAAATCAAAGACTTCAGCACTAATCGTATCGGCATCCAATTTTGCGTAGTGATCATCGCAAACCAAATGTGTCGTAATCGGATTATGCGGCATGTAATCGTAGAGATAAGTGTGCGCCGCCTTGGGGTCGGCCTGCCGTTCAAAGGCCGCAACCATTTTCTCCATTTCGGTTTCGTGAGACGCCAGATACTCGAGCAGCAAGGAGGCGCGCTCATCACCGTGGCGCGAAGCGCAATGGGCCAGGCACTCTGCCAGTTTGGCATGCAGTTTTCGGGTCCATTCGATCAGATCATAAAATGTTCTAACTTCCATACTCTATCGTTCCTCTATCGCTAAAAAATGGTCTTATCCGCCAGCAAGTCATCCGTGTGCGCGCCGATATTCAGTCATTATGACCTCCCGATTTATTGGTCGGCCAATCCGCAAACGCCAGGAAATAAAGGAAAAGCAGGTTGGCGATGGGAATCAGTATCAGGATTCCCAGCCAGCCCGGATAGCCTGTGCGCCGGCAGATACGCCAGACCGGGAGTACGACGATAACGGCGATAACTAGCATCCACAGCCAGTGGCCGGCCCACATTGTGTTACCCAACACATGGTCTCCCATTATCGTATGACCCTCCGTTTCAATAAATGATCTCAGTGGTGGTGTGCATGCGATTCCTCCTGACCCGTTTGTCTGGCCCGCGCCGAGCTTTTCAGGAAGATCTGCTCGGCAATTGCAATGACAATCATGGTGACCACGGCAACGCCAATTACAAAGGGGTCGGAATTCACCTTCACCCAGACAAAACCTCCGAGTGCGAGAAGGTCGAGAAAAATGGCTATGACGGGTACCCATGCCCGGGCTTTGATGTCCTCCCGGAGATAACGAATAACGCCCCAGTGAATGGCAATGTCCATAATCAGGTAGAACACGATTCCCAGCGCCGCAATCCGGGAGAGGTCAAAGAATGCGGTCAGGACCAGCCCCAGAACCACGGTGTAGACAAGCGTGTGCTTCTGGATACTGCCCGGCATGCCGAAGTGGCGGTGGGGAACCAGTTTCATTTCCGTCAACATTGCGAGCATACGCGAGACCGCAAAAATGCTGGCCAAAATGCCGCCGGCGGTGGCCATGATCGCAATGGCGACCGTGAACCAAACGCCATAATCGCCCAACGCCGGCCGGGCGGCGGCAGCGAGGGAGTAATCCCGTGTTTCTATGATTTCGGCAAGCGAAAGATTGCTCGCAACGGCAAAGCCGACCAGGGTGTAGATCACCACGCACGCCGCGATAGAAATGACAATGGCCCGGCCAACGTTGCGATGCGGGTCCTTAACCTCAGAACCACTGTTGGTGATCGTTGTGAAGCCCTTGAACGCTAGTATCCCCAGTGCGGTCGCACCAAGGAAGTTGCCAATGGTTCCGGCCTCTCCAGTGGTGGAGAAGTCGACGGAAATGCTATCGGCAATCCAGACACCCACGAGTCCGAAAACCAGAATGCCACCGATTTTCAAAATGCCGATAAACGAAGCCACGTTCTCGATAAGGCGGTTGCCCATCAGATTGATCAGAAAAGCCGCCAGGATAAGTGACACCCCGAGAATGGGCACCATACGACCACTCTCGTCTCCGCCAAAAAGCTGCATGGTATAGGCACCAAATGTGCGGGCAAGAAAGCTTTGGGCGATCACCATCGAGAAATACATCAGCAAGGCGTTAAACGCCGTCGGCAACCGGTCTCCGTACGCCTTGTGCAGATACATGCCAATGCCTCCGGCAGACGGATAGGCGTTGGAAATCTTGATATAGGAATAGGCGCTGAATGAGACGATGACAGCCGCCGCAAGGAACGCCAAGGGAAACAGCACGCCGGTCATTTGTGCCATTTGTCCGGTCAGTGCAAAGATACCGGCGCCGATCATGACGCCGGTTCCCAACATCACGGTACCCGCTAACGTCAGGCTACCTTCCCGGTAATGCGTTGTTCTGTCTTTCTCCTCAGCCATGAACCCTCCGGTTGTTTGCTCAATGTATCGGCCTAGAACCACATACGAACGCCGATAACGACGCCAGTTTCGGACTCATCGCCACCTTGATCGCGAATCTGGTCGGCCTTGTCACCCAGGGCGCGGCTCCAATAGACACCAATGTAAGGGGCAAACTCTCTGGACAGTTCGTAGCGATAGCGCAATCCCAGACGCACATTATTGAATCCACTGGGGCGATCATACTCTTCAGCGTCAGTGAATGCCGCTTCCACCTCCAGACGTGGCTGTAAATACGACACCTGAGACAGACGAATATCGTATTCAGCTTCAATGTTCGCGGCGATATCTCCGTCTTCGTTGACAGTGATGGAGTTATCCATTTCGAACCGATAGGGAGCCATACCAAACAGGCTGAACACCAGGTAGTTTTCCCGCTCTGCTCCCGACGCCACCGAACCCCGTGTACCAGCGCCTCCCTGTATTTCCCAGAATGGTGCAATCAGGCGGCTGGCCAGTAACTCCGCGCGCTCGAGCTCGGTAGGCTCGCCGTCATCTGACCTGTTCTCCCCTTCGCTCTTGAAATAGATTCGGTTTCTATCTCCACCGTACCAGGCGAGCATATCCCAGACGATCAAGTCCTCATCATTCTCCGTGCGTGTGATTTCCAGTCGGTCAAACAGTACCTGACCGGTGCGATACGGCTTGATGGGCTCCGGCCAGTGATCTTCAGCGTGGCCGGCGAACAGCGGAACGCTCATCCCTGCCAAGGATAAAGACATCACAATTTTCAGTGTCCTCATGGATCCCCCTTTAACTGACATTGACTACGCGGAACATTCCCGCCTTCATGTGATAGAGGAGATGGCAGTGGAAGGCCCAGCTACCGGGCGCATCAGCGCTGATTTGCAGCGAGACCACTTCGCTTGGCTTGAGACTAATAGTATGTTTCCGAGGCCGGGGGTACTGACCGTTCTCAAGCTCCATCCACATGCCATGCAAATGAATGGGGTGATCCATCATGGTGTCGTTCACCATAATCAAACGCAGACGCTCGCCGTGGTGGAATTCCACCGGCCCATCGACTTCGGTAAACTTCAAACCGTCAAAGGACCACATGTATCTTTCCATATTGCCGGTGAGATGGAGCTCGATGTCCCGCTCCGGCTTCCTCTCGTCCGGCCAGGGATGGGCGCCAATGAGATCACCATAGACCAGGACACGATGAGTGGCATCGTCAAGGCCAACGCCGGCTTCGTTCAGCCGGCTGACCGGTTTTCGGGCAATCATGGCCGCGCCGGGCCCATGTCCACCCGGTGCATGTTCAATACCAAGATCTGGCGCTGAGGGCCGCGGCGGCCCCATGCCCATTTTTGCACTCTGACCCGCGTGCATGTCGTGGTGCCCATCCATGCCGGATTTATCCCTTCCAGAGGACTCCATATCCATGCCATTCATCTCATGGGACATGCCCATGGCCGCCATACCCCGTTCGGGCACCGGTCGCAATTCAGGTACTGCCGCTTCCTGTCCCAATTCCGTCGCCAACGTGGCCCGCACATAGCCGCTGCGATCCATGCTTTCCGCAAACAGCGTATAGGGTCGATCACCCTTCGGGGTAACGATGACATCGTAGGTCTCCGCCACCCCGATGCGGAATTCATCCACTGTCACGGGTTTGACCGGCTGGCCGTCTGCCGAGACCACGGTCATCTCAAGGTCGGGAATGCGGAAATCAAAAAACGACATGGCCGAACCGTTAATGATTCTCAAGCGGATTTTTTCCCCGGGTTTGTATAGCGCTGTCCAGTTGGTTGCGTTGTCGCGCCCATTGATCAGATAGGTATAAGTGGATCCGGTCACATCCAGCAGATCCCGGGCGCTCATGCGCATTCGGTTCCACATAGAGCGTTCTTCCCAGGTTTTGGCCAGCCCCTGGTTCCGGATATCGGCCAGAGTGTCACCCAGTGTTCGCTGCTGGTAGTTGTAATACCCCTCCGCTACTGTGAGGTTGCGCAACACCTCGTAGGGATCTTCAAAGGTCCAATCACTCAGAATAACAACGTGCTCCCGATCCGCACCAATATCACCGTCCGCCGGCTCGATGACAAGTGGTCCAAGATGACCTAACTGTTCCTGAAGCCCCGAGTGACTGTGATACCAGTAGGTCCCACTCTGCTGAACATCGTACTCGTAATGAAATGTCTCTCCGGTCTTGATACCAGGAAAACTGACGCCGGGCACACCGTCCATGTTCTCGGGCAGAATAATCCCGTGCCAATGTATGGAGGTGTCCTCATCCAGCGCATTGGTGACGTTCAGTCGGACTCGCTGCCCTTCTTTCAGCCTGATCAGTGGCCCGGGCATGCTACCGTTGATGGTAATCGGCCTGCCGATTTGCCCGCCGATACTCAGGTTCTCCCGGCGAATATGCAGATCGACTGCACTGTCGGCTTTGATGACGTCGCCATAGCTTCGGCCCATTGGATAGGCCCAGGCCGGGGCGATTTTGGCCAGGGCCAGGGCTGATGCCGTCCCTATAGCTGATTTGATAAACCGTCTACGACCCTCTTCTATTGGTTTTTCCATCGCATAACCTCGTATAGTTTTTGCAATAGTGACACCGGCTACGAGCCGCCTGACACTGCACGATAGTCCCTCGTCAATGGTGACCCGAATCAGCGGAACCACGGGCGGTCAAAATCTGGTATTGCTCGGGCGACAAATCAGGAAGTCGTCGCAGGAAAGCCACCATGTTCCAGATACGTTCATCGTCGTGCTCCGGCGCCCAGGCCGGCATGCCGGATGCCTTGATGCCGTGCTTGATGGTCCAGAATCGGTGCCGGGCCTGGGCCTCCGGGTCGCCACGGCCCGGTGCCACCTGAGTTAGATTCGGCGGCACCGGGTAGAGGCCCAGGGTGAAATCGCTCTCGGTCCTGCCCGGCTTGAGGTGGCAGCCGGCACACATGTCATTGTAGTCGGCGCCACCCGCCAACAGGCGCTCGGGCGTATCCAGGTTCGCCGGTACCTCGATACCGGCCGACGCCCTGGCGATAGAGCGCTCCCGCAGCGTTTCCAGCGCCCAAAAGGTCAGCGCGGTATGGCGGTCATCGGCGCCCATAGGATAGAAGCCCGAGTAGATGAACGCCACGCCCGCCGCGACAGCCACGGCGGAAGACACCGCGAGACATTTGATGCACGACAGGAACTTGGTGAATGGCATACTCCCCCCTAAAAAAGCAAATTCTAGCTTTGGTTTACTGCTCGTGCTTGGCCGGACTATTGGCATTGCCGTTATCGTTCTGCCGAGAATAGTCGGCAGGGGAGTCCTCCGGCCCGGCCTGGTCTCGATGCATTTCGTCCATACATTTCTGCATCATGGCCTGCATGACCGCATCATCACTGTCCAGCCTGGAACGATCCGTGTGCTGCATCGCCGCACAATCCGGTTTTTCGCTCCCTTTCATGTGCTCCACGGGGTCATGCGCCTGAGCAGAGAAGGCCAGAAAAAGTGCCGGCAAGGCCGTCAGCCATCTAAGAGTTTCGCGTGTCATGGTCTACTCCTCGGTCGTGATGAATGAGGAGGGCAACTTACCTTCCTCAGAAGCACAGTCAGCGTAGCGAACAGGCCCTGTCTGCCAGATGACTCTTTCATTACGGTTTTGTAATCATCGTGTAACCTTGCCGTTGGGCACAGCTGGCTAGACTGGAGCGATACCAAGCTGGGGTGATAGCAAACTGGAGCGATACAGCATGCGACTATTGGTCGTGGAAGACGAACTAAAAACAGGCGACTATCTCAGACAGGGATTGGCCGAGGCGGGCTTTATTGTCGCGTTGGCACGCAATGGACTCGACGGCCATCACCTTGCCATGACGGAGTCTTTTGACCTGATTATCCTGGATGTCATGCTGCCGGATGTGGACGGATGGCGCATTATGCAGTCGTTACGCGAAGCCGGCCGCCAGACCCCGGTGCTGTTCCTTACCGCCCGCGACACGGTGGATGACCGCGTCAAGGGCCTGGAGCTGGGCGCCGACGACTATCTGGTCAAACCCTTTGCCTTTGCCGAACTGTTGGCCCGGGTACGCACGTTACTGCGCCGGAGCTCGACACCCACCCTGTCGGACCAGCTCCAGGTGGCCGATCTCACCCTGGACCTGCCCAAACACCGAGTCATGCGCGCCGGCAGAAAAATCAATCTCAGCCATAAGGAGTTTTGTCTTCTGGAGCTGTTGGCCCGGCGCCGCGGTGAGGTATTACCACGCTCCCTGATTGCTTCCCAGGTATGGGACATGAACTTTGAATCCGACACCAACGTGATCGATGTAGCGATTCGCCGACTGCGGGCCAAAATTGACGACGATTTCGAACCCAAACTGATCCACACGGTTCGCGGCATGGGATACAAGCTTGACGTGGAAACCGACGATGAAGCTCACTGATCGGCAACCACTGTCACTGGCCACCCGGGTAATGATATTCGTCGGGCTGGCCATCGGGCTCAGCCTCATCCTGATCGGAAGCCTGGTGCTTAATGCCGTCGAGCGCCACTTCGCCGAACAGGATGCTGGCGAACTGGCGGTGATGACCGAAGCCGTGGTCAAAGCCCTCCGAAATAGTAGCAACGATACAGCGCGACGGCGCGAAGCACTATCCAATGCCATATCGGGACATCACGGTGTTTACTTTCAGGTGCGGAATCGGCAAGGCGAAGTTGTCTATGCCACACCAGGGGCCGAACTGTCAGGGACGACCGCTATGCTCACCCCAGCGCCCGCGATTCACGCAGCCAACCTGCAAACCTGGCATGAGGATGACAAGACCTTCCGAGGCGTGCTCACGCAGAATAACATCATGGGCCAGAGCTACTCCGTCACTACTGCCATCGATATAGGCTTTCACCTGCAGTTTTTGGACAGGTTCCAGCAAACTCTGTGGTTAATCATGAGCCTTGCTGGCATGGTTACGCTGCTGGCTGCCTGGTATGGCGTACATCAAGCGCATGCTCCCTTGCGCGGGCTCTCCGATAGAATGGGAGACATTCAGGCCGATCGGCTGCATGTGCGCCTAGATGCTTCCTCGGTTCCATCGGAATTACAAGGCTTGGTCACCGCGTTCAACCACATGATTGGCCGACTGGAAGAGAGTTTTACTCGCCTGTCACACTTTTCCGCTGATATTGCCCACGAGCTGCGCACACCGCTGACCAATCTCATCACCCAGACTCAGGTGGGGCTGGGCAAGGCCAGAGCCCCCGAGCAATACCGTGAACTCCTGTACTCTAATCTGGAGGAACAGGAGCGTCTGGCCAAGATGGTCAATGAAATGCTGTGGCTGGCCAAGGGTGACCATGGCCTGCTCAAACCGGTTCAGGTGCCGCTGGATCTAACCAGAGAGGTCAATGAACTGTTTGATTTTTTCGAAGCGCTGGCGGAAGAGAGACAAATCCACTTGGCATTGGAGGGTCAGGCGCCGAGCATCCAAGGGGATCGCGCCATGCTGCGTCGGGCGATTTCCAACCTGCTGTCCAATGCCATCCGTCACACGCCCTCGGGTAATAAGGTGCTGGTAAGGCTGGCCAATCCCTCGAACCACGAAATATCGCTGAGCGTACAAAACCCGGGGCCAGCGATACCCGCGGAACACCTGCGTAACATTTTCGACCGCTTTTACCGTATCGATCCGTCTAGGACACGACAAAGCGAAGGCGCTGGACTTGGGCTGGCCATTGTGCGCTCCATAGTCGAGGCTCACGGTGGCCGCGTGGAGGCGGCCTCAGCCCAGAATAAAACCACGTTTACGCTCTTTTTTCCCGACACGACCTGAACCCTTCTCCCAAGCGACTGACAAGATCAAGGCCGGTATTAGGGCATTGTTGATTTCCACTTAAAACTGACCCGGGATTTGCATCTAATATTGACCCACCCCGAACGCCAGATTATGG
>NZ_BAAGXL010000046.1:0-28187 GCF_054779855.1 Haliea atlantica
ACCTGATTGCCAGCCCTGCGGGCTCGATCCTGAAATCCACATGAAATGACGAAGAACCATTTTATTTGTCTTCAACATTGATTTTTCCTCCAAATTACCTATCTGAAACCAGTCTTTTTTGAGGGGCATATTTTCTCCAATATACCCATGCGGTCACACCAAAGCCAAACATGAAACACAGAATAGGGCGAATCATCTTTGATACCGATTCCGCAGATCCACTCAAAAAGACCATGTATAATATCGCACCGGCTAACGCGCCGACTATGACATCAATAATTGGTCGCTTCGATACTATCGAGCCGACCTTATAAGAAATAATCAACCAAATCAGTGCGACAGGTGTAGAGAATATTGATATTAGAAGAAACGTAAATATGCCGCTCAACACTTCATTGCTTATAGACATTGATTCAGGAGAATTGCTCGTTATGACGAGAGGTATCGTAGTAAACAACGCCGAAGTAATAACAAAAAACAAAAATTTCCAAATACCTTTTTTCATAACGTTTCCATTGGCGTGTACTTTCAATATCAGTTATGGTGCCATGACTGACAGCCGAGGAAAGAGGCCCCGCCCCGAGATATTGTCAAGTCGGCTGTTCACGGGCTGTCGGTAGCAAGTCGAACTATACGGTTTTATAGCTCGTGCATTTCCGCCTTTAAGAAAGATACCTTACCGCCGACATAATAGGCTAACCGCTGCTGCTCGCATCAAAATTCGGAGTTGTCTGTCTAATGTTGCTTTGACGCCAGTTAGTACCAGCTATATCGCCGGAATCGACGAATCATTTTTTCTTTGCTTTTTCTGTATCCTGGTTCTGTATGCTTCTGCGTATTCACTCAGATCAAGGAGGCCGATTGTCAATTGCTTCCAACCCACTTGGGGACTATCTCGAATCTCTGCAACTACCGTTGGGCCGCATCTTGCCCATTTATCACTATCGTAAGGCTCACCGCTGCTCTGTGTCTTGCCACTGTTCACACGGATCATTGGGGGGCTGGTTCGTATTCCTCGTCTCTCATCGATTGAAATTTCACTTCCATCGATTCTTTGAATATAGCGAAAAAGCCCACCAAACACATCCACCCGACAGCTTCCATTTCTGTATGCTGTCTTTCTATCATCTATATTCTTGAATGCAAAATGTGTGCGATCAATATGTCCAAAATCGGCTGTCCAGATTAGATGATGGCCGTCATAAGCCGGACTTCCATATTTATCTAAAAGTTGGGCAGTAACCTCTTCGTCTGATACGGAATCTGGAAATAAGACCATTCGCGCAATTCCATAGATCCTCTGCGATTGATCTTTATACACAAACAACGTTACCTGCTCTTTTCCATCAGCACGAATGTACCCTAGGTACTCGCTAAAGGGGTCGAACAGAAAACTCTTTCGACCCATTCTGTTTGCCGACGTATTCTTGACCTGCCATTTAACTTCCATATTGTTTTGGATAACGCTCTCTGCCTCATCAATATTCATGCCCAGATGAAGGCCAGTAATGTCCGCAGCAGCTAGGAGATCTCGCTGGTTATCCAAGAATTTCTTCAATGCCCGATCACCCGCCTTTGCTTCAGCTGCGGCCCTATCCAGCTCGGCCAGCTTCTTTTCCTCTTCCAGCATTTGGGCAGCTTTCTGCTTTTCCCAGCTGTCTTCGGCTAACGGTAAATCGGAAGCAGAATATCGGCGAAGTAGTCGCTGGCCAGGGCCGTGGACTTCGACACTTTTAACCTTTGCCTTTACGATCCAGTTACGATCCACTAGAACCACATCGGAAATCGCCAGATGATAGATCGTTCTGATTTCAGCTTCGCCGTATTTCTCTAATTTTTTACGGCACTCTTCTGCCTTTGCCTCAGCCTCATCACGGGGCATATCAGCAATGTAGGCTATGCCTACAGGATTACAATCGGGCTTTCTCCACAGCGCCTCCGCTGTCTCGGCATCCATCTCAATTGCAGGAATAATCGGCTTACGATCTAAAGCCAGATGGCCCCTCACCCCCCTTATGGTTTCAAGGCGTTGGATAGTTTCTGGGAGAGCAGAAGGGAGACTACCGTGCAGCTGGGGAATACCTGACATCAGTATTTCATAACTGCCAAGTGGCGGGTATTTTAGCTTCTCGTTTTCAGAAATAAAGGACATCTTATCTACGGCTCCTATCTTCCCCGTACCGCCAGCATGCTGTTCTTCGTACTGGAGCTTCCCGTCCTTATACATTCTGTAATCCAAGCGACTGATTTCTTCCAGATAGAGTTCATCGGGCAACGAGCTGGCATATTCCATCAGCTTTTCCCTGTATTCGGGCGCGACCTTTCTGCCGGTAAACTTCGTGGGGCGTTCCGCCACCTGATCTTTCCGAAACATATAGACATGATCGTCTTTCGAGTATTCATTGGCGCGCCAGTCCTTCCCAATCTGCTGGCCCGCGAGGCTAAGTACCTGTTTTTCTGGAATAGTGTCCGGGTGGTATTTGAGCAGCAATAGCCCTTTGGGGATGGCAGAGGTATCGGACAGCTCTTCTACGAGATCTGCTTTGACTGGCAAACCAGCCACCAGTAGCAGGGAGCCAACCGATGTAATAACGCTCGTCTTGAGTTTTTTTATCATCACTCAGTCCTCATCGCTTTATGAATTTTTGCTAATTTTTAAGGGTGTTAAAATGTGTCTATCGATGATAGCGACCGACAGCGTGCCGACACTTCTGACTCATCAGTTTAGACAAAACTGCGGATTTTCAACAAAAACGCTGTCGCAACGGTAGCGGCACCAAACGCCTGCTGCCACTGCTGATTAGCGAAGCCTAGAGGCTTTTTCTTGAAATACCTTTCCAGGCAAATGCCAGGATCGGTGTAAGCGCGAGCATCACGAACAACGAAACGTACGAATTCTCAAAATCAAAGACTGCGAAAGCAACTATACCGCTGACAACGAGGGCTATTAAGTAAGCCCCCCAGGTGACCCCAACACTCTGGTTTAACCAGCCTTGGGGATGACCACATTTGGGACATGTTTTTGCCTGTGGGCTCAGCGGTTCTGAACAATGTAAGCATGTTGCTTCGTTATTCATCATTAACACTTCTCACAATTGAATAGCTCAAAAATCAGCCGGGCTTGGCCGCCGCCGGCCAGGGCCACCTCAGATGCTCCAGATTTCATTTACAAACCCTCATAACCAACTTATCCTTATTTCTTGATGTCATATTCCATTCCGCTATATACGGGGGCGTATTTACCCTGATTCGATATAAGAACAGGGCGGAAAAACTCTTTTAAATCAGGTATAAAGTAGGGAGCGCCAACTTCTAAGGAAAAGTTGGCCCTCTGCGGAAAGGCGCAGAAATCCAATGCCCAGGGCTAAGGGCCGCAATCCCAATCACCCGAAGAAGGGCTCGGCGATCAAGGTCGAGCCGATCCGTGATCCGGCCGCGATTGCCGCCATCAAGGCCATGCTGGCGGACAGGCCGCGTGATCTGTGCCTGTTCACCCTCGGGATCAATACGGCATTTCGTGCCAACGAGCTGCTGTCCCTGACCGTCGGCCAGGTGCAACACCTGGAAATCGGCGACCTGCTGGAGCTGAAACAGCGAAAAACCGGAAAGTATCGGGCCACGCCCCTGAACCGGCCCGCGTATCAAGCTGTTCAGAATTGGCTGGCGGTCTATCCAGACCACAGCAGCGCCAAGCGCCCTCTCTTCCTCTCCGCATCCGGTGACGCCCTCACCGTCTCGACAGTGAGCCGCATGGTCAAGAACTGGGCCAGGGAAGCGGGCCTGTCCGGCAACTACGGCAGCCACTCACTCAGAAAAACCTGGGGCTATCACCAGCGGATCAAAATGCGGACACCGATACCGATCCTGATGGAGGCCTTCGGCCACCAGAGCCAAAGAGAAACGCTGGATTACCTGGGAATTCAGCCGGATGAGGTCAGGGATATATATCTGAGGCTGGAGTTATGAACTGTCCTGAATAACATCAAGAAGAAGCACCCTTGGCTACGCAAGACAATCAGCGCTCACCAATCCTTGACAGGCAAGCTGCATCCAATAACACCCTCAACGCCACCAACCGCCGTTGCTCCCGCAACCAGGAAGATCTTTCGGAGGCTCAGGCGGAACAAAATCCGTACAAATTCCGGACAGTGTGTTTAGAGCAGAGAGGAGAAGCTCACTTTGCCGCGCAAGAAAATATTTTCCACCGGTAATCTCGGCGACCCGTGCGAGACTCGGATTGCCTTTCACATCGATAATGTGGACTTGTAAGTTAGGATACGTTGACGCTATTCTGTGCGCTGCATTGATTGGATTAATCCCCATATTGCTCAAACCATCTGAAATAACCAGCACAGCGTTAGGTCGCTCATCTGTTCCGTTACCAAGCCTGTCTGCTAACGCACCGATGTGAGCGCCCAAAGGCGTTGAGCCACTTGGGCACATACGCTGGATCCGCGGCTCCAGGCGATCTGGGTCATCAATACTGATATTACGTAAGCTACTTCTTATGCGTGATTCTATCGCCTGATTTGTGATGAAGCCGGTTAATTCTGTCTCCTGTGACGGCTCTCCACTTTCCACCATTTCCTTTTGTTGTTTGATGCGGGCTGGCACAACACGACGCAGCGCCCACCGAGCAATATCTATTCTTGTACAGAAAGGCTTCATCTCCGGGGGACAGTTGGTCGTCTCACCGCTACCCATACTACCCGACGTATCGACAAGATAAGCAATATCGCCAGGCATAGGAAATGTTTCGGCATCAAGTCCCGCACCATCACCGGTAACCGCTTCTGCAATCCGTTCTGTACAAGTCGTCGGCAGGGAAACCGTCTGATAAGTCAAGCGGTGGGTAAAACTGGCGACCTCATCCCCATAGCTTCGTGAGACCGTATTAGCAAAGGTCGCATCGAACTCGCAGTTTTCGCCGGCTGGGGTGCCTACCGCGCACGGCTCTACCAGGTTGCCGTAACGATTATAGGCCCCGCGCGGGTCAGGCCCCTGGCTCAGCAATAGATGAACAAGATTCCCGTCGCTTGAGCTTGCGCTGTTCTCATCTCCATCAACAACCGTAATCGCTCCCATATCTTTATCGAACGGAGCTTCTTCGGTGGCATAGAGTTCAGTAACAGCATAAACATAACGATGCCCCCATGGATCCAGGGCATCTTCATCAGCAATATTCATTGACCGCGTGGGCAATGCGCCAATGCGTACCATGCGGCCGCCACGACCATCGGCACGAAACGTGCCTGGATGATCGCTTGCTGTGCAATCGTCACTGACCTCGCGCCCAAAGGTACCGGTATCGGGCTGCGCATCCAGAGGCGCAGGGCACGGATAACGACCGTGTTCTGCCATGAAAGAACGAAGCGCATGTTCGTTATCAGTCATCTCGCGCAAAATTTCTGTCTGACGCTTCTTCTCCTTCCATACATGATGAAGATGTAATCCCACCGGCATCATAAAGCCGACAGCAAGGATCATCATTGCTGTCGCAATCAGCGAATACCCGGCAACATCGCCAAGCCCAAGTCCATTTTTATCTGCATTGGTTCCCATCAAGCCCTCCTACGTTTTCTCACAGTAGAGCTTGGCGATATACGGTGACCGGTTCTCGGTTGGCTGCGGCCCCGTACCGGTGTCATAAGCAAACAAAAAGGATCCGCCGCTGGAGGGATAACGATTGGTTCCGTATGTATCGACAGCAAGACCAAGCTCCGCAAAAGTCGGCCTCCAGGTTGCGAAGCCGCCAGTATCACCAGATTCATAAGCTGTGTTAAAGCTCCATCCATCACGCCCCGGCGGGTCATAACTTTCGTCATATTCGCCGGAACCGATGATCGTGCGCCCCCCGGCCTCTGTGTACGGAACCCAGCCGGGCGGACAGGCAGACAGATTAAATGCCATCAGCGCGCCGGCAGGAACGCCCGCACCAAACACCGAATTCGCCCGCACCGAAACCAGATCATCATAATGCGCTGCCGAATCAGCGCTGGAAGTGAGCGTGGTTTTTCGAAAGACATCGGTGTCATCACAATTCGCGCCATCAAGGGCAGACGTATCGCACGCCTCCCCCTGCACGCCCCAGATCGTGTATGCACCGAGGCCATCATCGCCATGGCTTATCACGACATAGTGCGCGCCGCCTTCGGGCGTGACGACGGAGTTATCGGCGCTGTCCACCACAGAGATCGCGCCAAGTTCTCGATCAAAAGCATTCGGCGTGGCCAGGACTTCCGTAACGGCATAGCTAAACCGATTTCCCCAGGAATCGGCGGCATAATCATCCGGCAGGTTAATTGTTCTTGTCGGTACAACACCAATGCGGATCTTCTGCCCATCGCGCCCCGTGACACGTTCGGTGCCGGGTTTGTCACCATCGCTACAGTTACTCGTGACCTCGCGTCCGAAGTCTTCGGTATCGACGGAAGCCTTCCGCGATGCCGCACAGGGCAAACGCCCATTCATACTCAAGAATTGCTGCAAGCCATCTTCTATGGCCTGAAGGCGGTGCTGTGTTGTTTTTAACTCCGCATTGCGAACATAAGTCATCAAGGCGGAAGATATGGCGCTCAAAATAATACCACCAATCAAAATCACTAACACCACTTCGATTAGTGTAAAACCAGACTGAGGGAAGCCACCTTTACCGAGAGGATCATCGTCCTTGATTGTAAGAAAATGCGACCTTATAGCTAATAAAAAGCTCCTCATTATTGCCCTTTCTCAAACGCATTTATGAATTTTCTTAAGCAAGTCATTCATCGCCTGACACAACGAACTAGGTTGTAGGCCGAGTTCTTGTTGATGTACCCCTGGTAGCCATCGCTAAATCCCTGAATCCGCACAAAATTCACACTTTGTTCCGAAGAAGACCAGTAGTACCACCCACTCGATTCGTTAAACGTACTGTTCAAAGCACCTGTATTCTTGTTTGTATAGAGTACGTTCAGCTCATCCTGCGCCGGTAGATACCAGTCATCATGGCCATGCGCCGAGAGACCGTCGCAATATTCGGCGGCCGCGAACGGATAATCCGGCTCGCCCGTCGCGCCGACCAAAAAGGCCGTGTTGGCCTCGCCGGTCTGACAGGTCGCCGCCGTACCGGGTGATGTGTCCGTACAGTTTGTCATTGACATATCTGTGTAATTGGTCGTGCCATCATTCCAAGTGTAGGTGCTGGGCGCGTCCGTGGCCGTCGTGTACATTTTTACGTCACCATCCGGCGTCAGCCCCGCATAGATCGACCCGTCATCACATGTGTCGCCGATATTCGGACAATTGGTTGGTGGCGTTGTATTGCCCCCCGTAAAAGTCCCCGTGACACCCAAAATATTGACACCATCCGCAATGTTCTGCGGTTTGAATTCTGCATCATATCTGGATCGGTTCTGCGGCAGTACACAAGTATCGAGATTATCATTCGTACAATCAAAGTACTCGGCGACCTTGTACGTCCCGGCAAGGTCGATTACCGTCAAGCTGTCGGAATTTCTGCCCACGACATAGGCGTAATCCCCCGCCACGGCGACATCGTACGCCCCATCAATATTGACGCTAGTGAAAGCGTCCACTTCAATTGGAGATGCCGGGTTTGATATATCGATCACGGTGAGACCATCAGAATCCCTGCTTGCAACGTAGGCGTAATCTCCTGCCACTGTGATGCTGCCCGCGCCATCAAGATTGGCGCCCGTGATGCTGGCCACTTCAACTGGGGCCGCCGGATTTGAAATATCTATTACCGTAACTTGATCAGAATTGTAGCTTGCTACATAAGCATATTCGCCTGCTACCGCAACATCGTAAGCGTTGTCAAGATTGACGCTGCTAACGCTGCCCACTTCGGTCGGGCTAAGAGGGTTTGAAACATCAATTACTACTAAGCTGTCGTCGGCCGCAACATAAACGTAATCACCTGCAGTATCTATGCCAAATGCCCCATTAAGAGTGCCGCTAAGTATGCCGCCGACTATCGACGGATTGGCAGGATCGGATATATCTATTACCTGCACTGAGTTATCAGAACCCATGAAGCCAGAGAGTGTCACATAAGCGTAATCTCCTGATATTGACACGCCGCGCGGCTGAGTAAAAAGGCTTGCGAATCCCACCTCCACCGGACTCGCCGGATTTGAAATATCAATTACAGTAAGCCTATCAGACCCATATCCCGTAACATAAGCGTAATCGCCCGCCACATCTACCATCCAGGCGCTACCTAGATAGGCACTGGCGAGGCTGATCACAGTGACTGGGGCCGCCGGATTTGAAATATCGATTACAGTAAGCTTTTCTGAATTGTAGCTCGCAACATAAGCATAATCACCAGCCACCGCAACATCAGACGCGCCGTCAAGATTGACGCTGCTGACGCTACCCATCTGCGAAAGACTTGGGCTATAAGTCCCTGACACGCCGAGAATATTCACGCCATCGGCGATATTTTCTGGTTTAAATTGGGTATCGTATTTGGATCGGTTCTGCGGCAGGACACAAATATCGAGATTGTCATCAGTACAGTCAAAATACTCCGCCACCTTATATGTTCCGGCAAGGTCGATAATCGATAAAGTATTGCCGGGATTTTTGCTAACGACAAATGCATAACCGCCGGCGACTTCAACGTCCCAGAGGTCATCTATTTCGGAACTAGTTAGGGCATCAATTTGAATCGGGTTTGTGGGATCAGATATGTCAATAACAACGAACCGATCATTATAATCGGCTGATAAATAAGCATAATTCCCAGCCACGTCCACACCATATGGCCGAAAGTCAGTGTTGGTTAAGGATCCGGCTTTTACGGGGTTGGCGGGGTTTGAGATGTCAATTATAGTCAAGCTTCTTCCCTGAAAACTTGCGATATAAGCGTAATCACCAACCACCTCAACATCCCATGCGCCCTCTAGATCACCGGAGCTGAAAACGCCCACCTGTGTCGGGTTTGTAGGGTCAGAAACATCGATGACGGTAAGAGAGTCAGCTGACGCGGATGCTACATAAGCGTAGTTCCCCGCCACCGCAACGCCACGAGCAGCATCCATGTCAGTGCTGCTAACCGCCCCCATTTGCGTGGGACTTTCAGGGTCGGAAACATCTATCACAGTGATGCCATCAGCCATAAAGCTAGCGATATAGGCATAGTCACCAGATAGCGCCAACCCATCTGCACCATCCAAATCAGCGCCACTTATAGAACCAACCTCAGATGGGCTTGCTGGATTTGTAATATCAATTATGACCAGCTCGTCTTGCTGACTTTTCGTGACATATGCATAATTTCCAGCGACAGCGACTCCCTTCGCATAATCGGCAACATAAGGCTGCGTATCCAGTGAACCAACTTGCGATGGATTAGTCTTATCGGTGAGATCGATTATTGTAAGAGTAGCATTCTCACTCGCAATATAAGCATAATCTCCAGCAACAGTGACACTGTCAGGGTTAGTCAGGTCTTGATTGCTTATAGCACCTGCCACCGAAATTTTTGGCGTATATGTCCCCGTCACTCCAAGGATATTCACGCCATCGGCGATGTTATCAGCTATAAATTCCGGGTCATCGTTCGACCGGGTAGCTTGTAGATAGCACTCCCCGGTGTCATCGTCCTGGCACCGGGGCTGCTTAAAATTTACCCAGCTCGCCCCGTCGCAATATTCCCATGGCGGGTCGCCGGTGCTGAGGAAGCGAATACGCCCCTCTTTGGTGCCGTCACACCCTCCCGCATCATAATCAACCTGAAATAGGGAATTTCCGGTTGCGGTATCCCATTCATTGATTGCGTTCCATGTAGCACCGTCACAAACGAGCATATATCCGGTACCCGGATTTTCCGGGCCAGCCGCGTGTCGCATGAGATGAGCTTCACCGGGATTACATGGATCGCCGGGCTGAGTTTCCTGTGCCAGCGCCGGGAGCGTGATAAACAGAACCAAAAGAAACGCTTGGGCGCCAAATGGTAACAGCTTACTCATCCGTATCATTTGCACCCCCCTGCGCTATATGAACCGGCGTTCCGTCCATAAGAACGCCGTTGTAGCTCAGATCGCCAAAGACATGCATGCCTTGTGAACCGAGAATGGCTACCTCTTTGCCCCCGGCGTAAAAACGAACTACATTATTCGCGCTATCGACTTCGACGGCTGTGATTCCGTCACCGGCCTTAGCGGAGAGCAGGCCTGTCAGGACACCGCCGGCAAATGAAACCAGGATAAAAATGATTAGATAGAGATATGTCTTCCTTGACCTTGCTGCCACAGCTTCCTCCTTTGCTTCCAAAAGAAAACCACCCTTTGGAGGTGGCCGGAGGTTAGAAAACTGCTATGTGAACAGCCGCAATGGCCTTTAACCAGTAAGGTCTGGACATACGCCATTGCCCCCCGGCCATAATGGCCAAGGAGCAATTTTCGGCTTGCTTTGCCGCACATAGCAGGGTTTCTAAGCCCCGATGCCGTCATACAAAAACGGCATTCTTAATCAATAACACATAAATCGTTATCTTTTAGTAAAAAAATGGGTTTGAAATTTGGGCAAGCAAAGCCGCTCATGGAAAGATTATCGCCTGCGCCTACCTACGATCCGATGTCGTTTTAACGCCCTCGGTCGTGTTCGTTGTCGCGTCCGCGCCGCTTGCTGCCATAGCGGCGGATTTTGTTTTCAAAGGCGGGCCTCGGGCCATCCGATGCCCCCCGCCCCTCGCTGCCTTTCTCACCTTCGGCGGCGCGCGTAAAGTCTCCTTCGAGATCCACCTGCTTACGACGGGTAGTGCCCTCAACACCGCGCCCAAACGCGGCTTCAAGTTCCTCGGCCTTACGCTGCCGGTCGGCAAAGGGCGAGATGTGCCGGTTCTTCGCCTTATGCGGAACGGCCCGGCGACCGGGAGGGCGAAGATCCAGAGCCAGGGATGGCATCTGTTTTCCGCCGCCGCGTGCCTGTACCCGGATATCCTGTTTCAGCGAAGTCTCAAGGGACTTGCGCTCTTTACGTTCGATCTTATCCAGCGCTCGTAACTTCCGGCCCATATCGAGACTTCGGGCCTCCTGAAGGCGCTGCAACTCTTCCCGCTCAGTGCGCTGCTCATCACGCAGCCGGTTCCGCGCCGCAAGATATGCTTCGAGCCGTCTTTTGTCCTGGTACTTGTGGAGCTTACGCCGCACAAGTTCGATTCCTGTCACGCGCCCTAAAAAGGCGGCAAGACCGGCCGGGCGGTTTTCGTGCCGGCGCTCGCGAATCGCCTTCATTTCCGCATGGAATTGGCGCCGCAGGGTTTGGCGTTCGCGGCGATGTTTCAGGGCGAGATCGAGCCGCTCCTTATGCTGCCTCTGACGCAAAGCGGCTGCCTCTCGTTCAGTCTCGTCGCGGCGGGCTTTCTGGTGCCGTTTGAGCTGATCAAGCCTCGCCCCTGCCTGTTCATTCTTCAGATCCTTTTCCAGCGATTTGCGATGCTCGTAAGTCAGTTTTTTGGCTTCATCCACGGACGGCAGTTCGCCGGGCGGATACTCTTTTTCAAGGAACGCGCGGATATCGGTCGTTCGTATGGTTTTGTCCTTGATCAGGCGCGGCAGGGCATGCTGCCCGCCGTAAAAATCCACCAGCACATAAGGGCGGCGGCCGGTGGCCAGGATGTAACCTTTCTCGGCCAGCCCGTTGACAAAGGATCGGGCGTTATCGGAGCGGCTCCAGATGTCGGTCACCTGCTCCATGTGATCGGCTTTCGACAGGCCGGTTTCCCGCTCGGCGGCTTTATCGTAAAGACTCATCTGGCCGGAGCGCTCATCGTCGCCCTCATTGTAATAGCCGGCGGGCAGTTCAAGGTTATGATCGCGGGCAAACTCCCGCGTGACCATCATCAGCTTGTCCTTGTCGAACGGCATGTGAACGGCCTTCTCCCGGGCCGCATCAATTCGTGACCAGACTACGTGGGCATGCTCCCGCCCTTCCTTGATGTGAAACACGACGGCGCGGGGCTGGCCGGACAGCCCCAGACGTTCTTCTGCGCGGTCGATGTAATCCATATATTGGTCACGGGTGAGCTGGCCCTGCCGGTCGTCGGGATTGACCGAGAGGCTGTAGAGGTATTTCTGGCACTTGGTGAGGGTGCGGGCCTGCAATTCCCACTCGGCAAATGCGCCCTCCAGATCCTGCGCTACGGAGCCGCGTAGGTCGGCCACCTCCAGATACTCATTGTCCTGGGTATTCTGGAGGTGAGCAGCCAGATCCTGGCCTAATCCGCGCTGTGAGCCAAACGGGATCATGGCTTTCGTCTCAGGCTCGTAAAGATCGCGGCACGGATGTCTTCCAGGCACTGCACTGCCCGCTCAATTTCCTGGCTGTTCTCTTTTTCCCCGGGAGCCTCGATATCCTGGAACAGTTGCCGGATCGCGGCGGCTTCTGTGAGCAGCTTTGCCAGCATTTTTTCTTCGATGGCAGGCCGGCGGGCGGCGCGGCCCGGTTCCGTCCCAAACACCGCCCTGGTGATAAAGCCGCTGATGGTGAGGCCGGAGCGCTCCACGCGGGCATGGAAGTCATCCCGCAACGCCGCCGGCGGGCGGTATGATATCGGTGCTTCTCGCTTCTTTCCCTTCTTCGTCTCCATGTGCATAACGTTAATGCCACGCCGTCCCTCATAACCGCGCATCAATCGCGCGGACAGGCGCTGTCTAAATACAGGCAATTACCGCCCCGCCGTCACCGGGGTTGCAAGGGGGATTATCCCCCTGCCCGATGGGCTTCCAAAGGGAGAGCGGAATCTCCTTTTGGCCCTGGGGTTCAGGGGGCAGCGGCGCGCTCCCTGGTCGAGGGTTGCAAGGGGAGCGAAATCCCTTTGCCGGATGGGGTTCTCAGGGGAGCGCCGAAACCTCCCTTGAGGCCGCGATGAAACGGCGGCATGTCCGTTTCCGCAGCGTCCTTTTTCCACCGGCAAAAAGGGCCTGCGCCAATCCGTTAGCGGAAAACGGCCAAAAGCCGTTTGTGCGCTTAGGGATTCCCAGGGGGGTACGCGGGGGATAGGCAATCCCCCCGCAAGGTGGGCGCGGCTGGAGACCACGAAGTGGTACTACCGCGCACACCTTGTACTCAACCTGAACGCTTTTCTGCCTTTATATTGTCCAGATTAGCATTGGTTGCATTAACAATATGTAAACAAGAGATAGTTGCGGCCTCTATGAGATATCCAGACCGACATTAGTGACGCCATTTATAGCGGCATTTTCGCCAGGAACTCAACGGCTTTTTTCGCCAGCTTTGACGGCCAATTTTTTCCTTATCTACCCAGGCATTTCCGCATCATTTTTCAAGCCTTCTCGGGTACGGCTTCCCATGTCTTGTCACCGCCCTAATTCACGCCCCGATTTGCGCGCGGCCTCTGCGCGGTTTGGCAGTCTCATCCACCCCTAAGATTTCTTCCAACGGCGGCCGTAACATCCGCCACAGAAAGCGGGAAACAGGAGCGTGGATCATGAAACAAGAAATCAATTTTCACCAGGCAATCAGGAATGGCGCTCGTGCGGTGTTAGAGGAAACAGAAACCTCATTCGGGTCAGTTTTCATTCTGGCAGAACGCCATCTGGCAACCGCACAGTTTCTTGAAAACGAGCGGGCTGTCACCTACTGGCAGGCCGTGGTGCGGTACTGCCGCCATAACGGCATCTCGTGATGCCACCCCTTAAGTCAGGAGAAGACAAACATGTTTGAGCAGAATTTGAAGGTGCTGAGTGACACCGAGCTTAACGATATGAAAGCAGCAATCGAGGCCGAACTTGAGGCGCGCGATAAGCAGCGCAAAAAGGAGGCCGCCGCCGAGATCCGAAAAATTGCCGTCCAGGCCGGCCTTGCGGTGAATGTCACCAGCAAGACCGGCAAAGCCCGGGGCCGCCCCCGCCGCAGAGGCGACGGCCGGCCCGGCGGTAGTGATTGACCCCCTACTTCGACAGGAGTATTGCCATGACTGACTATCAGGAGAAATTCACCAAAGACATACCGCGCGGCGTCGCCACGCGGTATCTGGCGCAGCAAAGCGTGCCGCAGGCCCGCTGGCAGAATATCGATGATATTCGCGCCAGCCGGGCGCTGCATTTCGATCCGCAAGAATCCGGTGCCAAGATCCTGATGGGCGCGGTCGAAGATCGCCTCATCGGGATCGAGGATAACCGGCACGTTTTGACCGTGGCTGGTTCCCGCGCGGGCAAGTCTGTCACATTGATCGGTAATCTGTTCTTTTACCAGGGGAGCGTGCTGGCTACCGACCCCAAGGGAGAACTTGCAAATACAACTGCGAAAGCCCGCGCGGCGCAGGGACAGAAAGTCTATATTCTGGATCCTTTCGAGTATGTATCCGACGATCTCGCCGGCTTCAGAGCGTCCTACAATCCCATGTCGGTTCTAACGATCGACAGCCCGACGATCATTGAGGATGCCAATCTCATCGCCGACGCCATAGTTGCCATGCCGCAAGGCGGCAACAAAGATCCGCACTGGGACGAAAGCGCCCGCGATTTTATCGAGGGACTGATCCTGCATGTCGCCACCGCGCCCGAACACGAAAAAGAACGTCATATCGTCAAGGTGCGGGAATTGATCCAGGCCATCATGATGGACGACCCGGACGTCACGGAAGATGACGATCTCCTGATGCTGGAGCGGGCCATGCTGGAAAATGCTGTGCGGCTGCAAAACTGCACCGAGACAGAGGATATCGGCCACGCGATTGAGGGCTCTGCACGAAGTTTTTATGAGAAAGCCGACCGTGAGCGTGACAGCGTGCTGTCAACGATACGGCGGCACACGAAATTTCTCGACTATACCGCGCTTCGCAATGTCCTCAAGAGCAATGATTTCAGCTTGAGAGACCTTAAAGAGGATCCGAATGGGATCACGATTTATTTATGCTTTCCTGCCACGCGGATCGAGATGGCCGGTCGCTGGCTTCGCATCTTCATAAACCAGCTGCTCGACGCGATGGAGCGCAGCCGGCGAGGCAGCGCCCTACCCGTTCTGGCATGCCTGGATGAATTCCCGGTACTGGGCTATATGCGACAGCTTGAGAACGCCGCCGGCCAGATCGCGTCGTTCGGAGTCAAGCTGTGGGTGGTATTGCAGGACTGGAACCAGGGCAAGGCGCTGTATGGTGAGCGGTGGGAAACCTTCGCGGGGAACGCCGGTATTCTGCAATTCTTCGGCAATAACGACCTTGCCACGGCGGAATATGTCAGCAAACGGCTGGGCCGGACGCGTGTCGCAGTGTCCCGGGCCGGCGAAGTCAGCCCCGAACAGGCCGCCCACGGACTGTCGGGCCGGACATCATCGGTAGAACTTCACGACCTTCTGACCGCAGACGAAGTCATGCGGATATTCGCCAGAAATGATAAGCTGAAACGCCAGCTTGTCATTTGGGCGGGGTATCATCCGATGATATTGCAGCGGGTGGAATACTTCGATCCCGATGGGCCGCTGCGGCCCTATATTAAGGAGCTGGAATAGGACGCCTGGTCACGCGGATTCCTTCGCGATCTCCCTGCTTCCGCTCCTTGATACCTAACAAATGTGCCAACGCCGGGTCATTACCATATAGATTTGCAAGTTCTGACGGGAGACGGCCTTTGAAATCGCGCAGCAAGTGATCACACTTGCCCGTCTCAAGCAGCAGCCTTGCGGTCATTCTCGCGCCCGTAGCGGCGGCAGCGTGTAGGGCAGTGAATTTTGTTCCTCGCTCCTGGTAATTGACCGGCATTCCCTCTTCAAGATAAATCTTGAACGTACTCGGTATTCCGCGACTGGCCGCCTTTATGAAATTGCGTCCCAGATATGAATATTTGTAGTGGTTCTCGTAATCCGGCTTTGATAATACGCCATTTATTTTTTTCGAAGGTCGGCGTGATATTTCTGTAGTTTGTCAGACTCATCCATGAGGCTAACCCCTTTCCTCAGTTACGTTTCAAAATCACATTTTACGTAACCCAGGCCGGCATTAAGTGCAAGAAAAAAGTCAACTGCCCTGAGGGTGATTAAGGGGACGCCTGGTTAACTGAATACCGAGCCGATCCGCCTGCTTTCGCTCCTTGATTCCGAGCAAACGAGCAAGGGCGGGATCACGACCATAAAGATTTGCCATCTCTGAAGGAAAGCGCCCACGTGCATCGCGGATCAGGAAGTTACATTCTCCAGAGGCAAGAAGCAATCTGACTGCTTTCCTTGCACCTGTTCGCGCCGCCGCATGTAGCGCCGTCTCGCCAGTCTGGGAGTCCTGGTAATTGACCGGGATTCCGGCATCGAGATAAACGGCAAGCGTACTAGGGACGCCGCGTGCTGCGGCACGTAAAAACTCCCGGCCAAGACGGGAAACCTTATGCTTTCTGTCATCACCCGACGCGGCCAGGATTTGACGAACGCGCTGCCCCAGCTGCTGGTGATAGTCTTCGAGTGTCGGTTTTTTGGTTGCGTCGGTTTCGGTCGATAATATCGTATCGTCATCACGCGCCATATTCTTCCGCCTCATGTTCACGCCGCATAAAGACCATCGTGCTTTTTACATGCTCCAGCATGACATCGGCATATTGTCCCGCGTCCAAATCGTCTGGATCATGCTCAAAGCCGAAATCCTTGCGGAGCAGATAGAGTACATCTTCGTCCGCATGGGAACGCTGCCAGACCCCGACATCACTTAGCGATATATAATAGTGATTGCGGCCGTTTCCCTCGTCCTTCATAAATATCAACAGATTGTCTTCCGGGGTCGGCACAGCCCAGCCCAAACTTCGCTGTAATGACGCTCTATCAGATTCAAATTTCATTCGCTCCAGAGCTTTCGCTACTCTTTCCCTGACCGGCTCGGTGTTCTTGACCTTGACCCGCTGGCGCTCTTCGACCTGAAGAATTTTTCCATCCATCGACGGCTTCAGAATCAGATCTACCCTTTCGGTGCGATCGAGCAAGCCAAAATCGACAAATGAGTACCGTCCCTCCAGATCAGAAACAGACACTGTCGAAACCAAATCCTGCCCTTGAACAAGAAACTCAGCGAGGCGCAATGCAGCCTGAGGGGACGGCATCTCGTCCCGTAGCTCATTTTCATCGAGTAAGGACAGTTCGGGGTGCGTGACAAACGCCGCCAGCGCCTCAAAGGGCTGGGGTATCGGAAACCTCAGCTCATGGTGCCGCGAGCGTTTATAGCCCTCTACAAACTGGCGCAACCGCTCACCGCCACGCTTTGCGTTCACGCCAATTTCTTTTCCGGTATAGACGGCGATTGCTTCTCGGACTTCAGGCCATGTCAGAGCGCCGCCGCCAGATCCATGCCCATATTGGCGAAAAGCGCGCAAGGCGTCGCGGACGCGGTCTCGCTGGAATTCGGTTGGCTTTTTCAGGCTGGAAATATCGAAACTTTCATTCACCTTCACACCTGGTGGTACTTTCCCGCGATATCAGTCGGTTATCGCCCATGCGGACAATCGGAATCACCACGACTTCGCTCACAGCCCCATAAACCTCATAAAACCGCAACGATGCGCGGCCCGCACGCGGTTATGGAGGCTACCCAGGCTTTATCGTAGAGCCGTCTTCGTAATTCTCAGGGGAGTTACTTTAAATCGGAGAATCCGTTATGGCAAATACGCCTGCGTCCAGCCAGTAAGCCGTGATGGAGAGCCTGTCAGGAGTCCGTAACAATGAATGACCAGACACGCCAGAACCACTACGTCTCCCCCTTCGCCGGGGAGCCTTACACCGAGAATCTCGTCGGGGTCAAAGGCTACCGGGTTCGCCCCTGTGAGCTATCGCCGGAAGGTATCAAGAGGGCCGAAGCGATCGGCACGATTCTGGCCATGGTCATCTGGGGCATAGCCATCTTCCTGCTCACCGGTATCAAGCCTGAGAGTGGCCTGGCCTGGTATGCCGGGCTGTTCGGCCCGGCTTTGGCTTACCCCCTGCTCATAAAGATGGCGCTGGCCGGACAGCGCCGTGAAGCCGTCTTCGACTTCACGGCAGACACCTTCAGTGTCTGGACAGGCCGGCAGTGGCTCCATTATGACCGTACGCTCAAACATCGTTTCGTCATGATGACCCATGACCGTGCCAGAGAAGAGGAAGAAGAACGGGAACTTCAGCGCGCCAGCGCCCAGAAACAGGGCCGGGCCGTCAACCCCAAACGGTACTACGCGGACTCGTATCACATCATTCTGCAATATATGGGCCAGCGTCACGACCTGATGACGGTGTATGACAAGAAACGCGCCAGCGCGGTTCTCGCCAGGTTGAAGGTCTGTGACGAAGTCATGGACAACGCGCTCAAGATGGGTGAAGGCGAAGCCATGACGCCCGGCGACCAGTGGGACAACCAGCCCGGCGATCTGCCGGATTAAGGAGGCCACCGTATGGCTGAGCTGCTCCTAATCTATCTGGCCTACGTTATGTCGGTATTCCTCGCGAGAGGAATCTACGAACTGATCCGGGATTACGGGCCGGAACTGATCATATTTCTTGCCCGGTGGGCAGTCAGAGGGGCCTCCGTGCTTATGAGGTCTCTCATAGCCCTGCTGGGCTGGCTGACCAGATTGGTTCGTATCCACCGCTCCATACCGGCTGCTCGGATGAAAGACTCAACGGACAAACATTCAAGGGAAGAAGAGACCAAAGGCCAGGATCACGAGGAAGTCACCAGCACGGAGAACGATATCTTCGTGGCGGCACGCGCGCTGCTCGGCGTCAGCGCCACCGCTGACGCGGCCGAGATCAAGCGGGCCTATCGCCGGGCGATCAGGGCTGCACATCCGGACATGGGCGGCAGTGTCGAAGCCGCACAGGCAGTCAACATTGCCTACGAGCTGATCACCTCTCAAAGGGCGTGCCGGTGATTCATGCAATCGTATGCCCCTTTTTATCCATCCAGCATCAACCACGAGGGAGATAAGCAAATGAGCGATAATCGAGTGATCAGGCCCCTGAGCGGCCATGAGCTGTTCATCGAACATGCGGCATGCGCCCAGACAGGTAATCTGTATCTTGTCGTCTGGGCTCGCAAGGTCGGTAACAAGCGATTCAGCGTCTATGAAATCATCAAAGACAACAGCGCGATAATTCAGGGCTGGAAAACCGAAATTGCCGGCAACCCCAAAGTCAAGGTCTATGACCTCAGCCAGCTTGATTACCGGGGTCTGGATTGCCCCTGGTGCAATACCGCAGGTAATCTGATTTACTGCCAGTGCGGCGTCAAATCCTGCCGTGGCGGCGTCTATCGTAAGGAAGGCCAGGACTATTGCGCCGTAGGACATTGCGGCTGTGATGCGAAGCTCAGGAATCGCCGCAAGCGCAGCTTTGGCGACAGCTTGTGCGCGGATACGGACTCAATGGCGGAAGAATAAGTAAAAGCGGCGGCGCGCTCTGCGCCGCCGCCGGGAATTGGTAGCATCAAACCATCGTGTCTGGCTCTGCGTCCATGTAGTGTTCAGAATCGGTATCCTGCCGCTCTCTGGGCGGAAGCAGAACCAGCTCGCCGTTGACCGGCAGCGTATCCAGTTTGATCTGGAAGCCGCCCTTGCGGTTCGGCCAGGCCGCTCCGATCCGTGACCAATAGGCCTTTTTACCGCTTTCGGTGACGTGATAGGCGATCAGTGCCGGTGTATTTTCAGTTGCTGTGTTCATATCTATCTCCTTTCGGTTTGGGTTAATGTGCGAACACATCCCCGCAGAGACCGGCGACCGGCTGGACGGCGCAAGGGCTCGCCAGCGAATGGAGCGGCCCGCAGGCGCAGCCGAGGACACGGGAGCTTCAGGCGTGCCTGCAAGGTCTGCCTTGCACCGGACAGCCAGCCGGTTACAAAAGGGATGTAAAAGTTCGCCCGTTCACCCACCCGAAGAGGAGATTTGAGCGCGGAATGGCAACGGCCCCGGCCTTTTCGCAGGAGACACTGCCGTAGAACAAGAGCATAACTCCGGATTCAGCCTCCAGACTGGCTTTCTTCGGCGACTTCGCAGTCAATCGCCGGCCTGTCCCGGTCTTAGTGAGCTGACTCCGAGCCTTCTGCCTTGCGCAGAACGCCGATGTTCATCGCATGGAGACATCAGGTCGGAGCGGTGCGGGCGTCCGCGCCTGAAGCAATCGATACTTTTACCAGCACTCATTAACCTTTTAAAAATCCCAGCGATTTACAATTAGAGAGGAACGGATTATTCATAGATAAATGAAGAACGGGAACAATAAATACATAGCGCCGATTATTACCGGGCTCTTAGTTTTAACGGCGACGGGAATCCTTTATGCAGGATGGGGCGGCGACCAAGGCCCTGTCCTCGACGACTCAGGCAAGCAGATTCAAGATCAGCCACACCTGCAAGAGATCGAACCAGAAACCTTTACATGCCGTGACACGGAAACCGACAAAGACGTTGTCAAACCTAACACGGGGCCCGACACCTGCGGATCGATGAAACGTGTATATATCGACTTCCCGCCCGCCCAACGCATAACCGGGCATCCCGATCCAATACCAATGAGGGGGAAGTAAGATACTGAAGTTATACCGATATATCAAACTTCTGGCACTTACCGTCGCGTTCGTCGCTGCGGCAGGCCTACCCGCCTTGGCCGATTGCACCAATCCTCCGGGCACCGAAGGTGGAAACCCGCTATATAAAAGTGATACCGGCCAGTTTATGTATTGCGACGGCACAAACTGGATCGCGATGAACGGGCCAATATCAAATGTCCCGACTGGTTGCCCGAATATCGGGGATACTTGCGAGGACGGTTCGATCTATGCCGGCCTTTCCCCCGACGGCGGCATAAGAATGTACACCACGGCAGCGGATGCACCTTTGACTTACACTTGGAATGACGGCACAACCAATTACACCGACATGTCGATGACAAATTGTACCGATGCCTCACCTGGCACGGCGGCAAGCTGTCAGACCGGCGAGGCCAACACCGCCTTTCTGGTCGGTTCCACGGGCGAGCCGGATTACCCGTTTGCGGCGGCGGAACATTGCGCCGGTCTGTCGGCGCATGGCTATAATGACTGGTATCTGCCGGCGCAGGATGAGCTGAACATTCTCCACACCAACAAGAACACAGGCGATCTGAACGGCACATTTGACGAAACGGGTTCGTTTCCCACCGGGTACTACTGGTCTTCCTCGGAGAGCGCTATCAACAATGCGCGGAACCAGAGATTCAGCGATGGCACCCAGCCCACCAGCTACGGTAAGTCCAGCAGCCTCGCTGTACGCTGCATTCGCAAGAGTACCCAGGCTGCAACCTCGTCGGATTGCACAAACCCATCCCGTGCGGAAAGCAAGCTCATTTACAACAAAGACCACCGGGTCGTACAGGGATGCGCCAAGGGTGTCTGGAAAGCGTTCGGCAAGGTCGGGGGCTACGGAGCGCCGGGCACCGGTTGTTCGAATCCCACAGGACTCCCGGGTGCCCTGGTTTACAACAGCTCGAACCGGGTCATGCAATACTGCGACAACGCCAATTGGGTGGCGATCGGAAAGCAGCCTGAAGACCTCACGCCCGCCGCGTTTGCCTTCACCGACCAGACCGGCGTCTCTACCTCAACGCTCACGAATTCGAATATCGTACATATCACGAGCATAGATAATACAACCACGGTGTCCTTAACCGGCGACGGCAGCCCGGAATACCGGGTCTGCAATGATGCCTCCTGCTCCAGCGTAGATCATACATGGAGTAGCAGTGCCGGCAGTATAGACGATGGCCAATACTTGCAGCTGCGCCTGACCAGCAGCGCTGCTGAAACAGCAACAAACAGCGCTGTAGTATATGTCGGAATTGCCAGTGGGCAGTGGAACGTCACTACCGGCGATTTCACGCCGGCAGCATTCAGTTTCACCGACCAGACCGATGCTGCCTTATCGACTCTAATCATATCGAATATCGTACAGATCAGCGATATAGATCCTGATGCATCTGTATCCATCAGCGGTGACGGCAGCCCGGAATACCGGGTTTGCAATGATGGCACCTGTTCCAGTATTGACCAGACCTGGAGGAGTAGCGCAGGCAGCATCGGCAATGGGCAATACCTGCAACTACGACTCACCAGTAACGCCTCTCCCACTGTCACAAACAGCGCCACAGCATTGGTGGGAAGCGGAAGCGATCAGTGGGACGTGACATCGACGAATCCTTGTGCCGGATTGGGCGATTCCAGAGTTGCCAATAGCACAACTGGCCATTGTTATTACCGCGTGAATAATGGAACAGACTGGATGAGCGCGATGAATGCCTGTGCAGCTGATGGAGCGCATTTGGTCACATTTGTTGATCAGACTGAGAACGATTATGTCGTAAGCAATCTCGGATCCGGGGCCTGGATTGGAGGCAGCGATGTGCTTTCAGAAGGTGATTGGGTTTGGTATGGCGGCGAAAACGATAATGCCCAGTTTTGGCTAGGAGATGCAGATGGTAGTGCGCAAAATACTCTCTACACAAATTGGGATCTCAACGAGCCTGGCAATTCAGGAAATGAAGATTGCCTTAAGTTAGTATCCGGCGGGCCGGAGTGGAACGATGATTCTTGTCGCGACAGCAACGATTATATCTGCGAGATTGATTCTTACGGGAGCGGTACGTTGTTCGATATGACCCCCGATCCATTTAGCTTCACCAACGTGGCTGGTGTGACGCCAGATTACAGATATCAAGAGTCGAATATCGTGCAGATAACAGGCATTGATGCTGCCATAGTCTCCGGCGGCGCGTATGATGATAAGGAATATCGTATATGTTCTGATGCGACCTGCTCCGCAAACCCCGGCTGGCATAGTGCCGGCCAGAGCATTACAAGTAATGAATATCTGCAACTTCGTGTGAGAACGGCTACGACTGGCAGTAAAACCTTTACAGTTAATGTTGGTGATTATTCTGCGGACTGGGAAGTTACCTCGCGTAGTCTATGTCCTGATCCAGATATCGGTGTCTATGCAACACACGAATATGGTGTTGACAATATCACCTTGGAGATCAACGACAATAACTCAAAACTTGTACTCTCATCTTATGAAGGAAACAGTAACCCCGCTTCATGGGTGATTTCAGGCCCCAGTACGCCTAGTTCCTTAACCGCCGTTAGTTATAACAAGGCGGATGTAAGTGGTTTCTCTTGGACTAATTATTTCAACTACTCACCGGACAACAATATCGCGTTGGCAGGCTGTGGCGACCGCCCGGGGACAATGGGTGAAGCAGCGGAATGGGCAGCCTGTGTGTATAGCGTCAGCGTCGATGACGTCTGCATCATTGATGTTGAGGATAATATGACTTATCAAATTGGAACGCCACCTGATTGGACTCCTAATAACTTTAGCTTTACTGATCAGTCGCTCGTTTCCACTTCGACGTTAATCGAATCGAATATTGAGAGAATTGACGGAATAGATAATGGTGTTCCGGTTTCTATTTCCGGTGATGGTAATCCGGAATACAGAATTTGTGCTGACAGTTTTTGCTCAGCGGTTAATCATCCGTGGGCTAGCAGCAGCGGCTCCATAGATGATAATGAGTATCTGCAACTGCGCTTAACTAGCAACGCTTCATTTGAAGTATCCCATACCGCCAAAATTACAGTAGGAACGAGCGAAAAATACTGGAAGGTTACGACAGGAACATTTGACTCTTCTTGTAAGTCAGGAGCAATAGCGCCAGGTGACGCCTGTGATGATGGTTCAATATATGCTGGGATTAGCCCAGATGGCGATGTTCCCATGTATACAACACCTTCAGATCAAAGCTCTGCAGCTTATTGGGGAGCTAATGCTTTTTACACTGATTCAACTTCTTCAATAACCGGAGAATCTAATACCGCTGATGTATATGCTCATGTCATGGCGGGAGATGGGAACGCGAACCCAGGCGATGGCTTTACACCAAATGCGTTTGTTTTATGCTCCGAGTTGACGGATTATGGACATAATGATTGGTACTTGCCCGCATCAGAAGAGCTGAGAGTACTCCATAATAATAGATTTGACATCGGAGGCTTCGCCTTCGACTACTACTGGTCATCTAGAGAGGCTAGTTCTGGTTTTTATACAGCGATGCGGGTTTATATGCAAGATGGTAATCCATTTCAGGACGACAAGGATCAAACTAATTATGTCCGCTGTGTTCGTAAATGATGACTCGCCTTCTTTATCCACTTTTCTAGATGAAAAAGCATATGGAAATTGGTTTGACTTGGTTAACGCAAGCTAAGGGAGATTGAGGAAGCCGCATCAAGCGGCTTCTCCGTTTTTTGCGGCCCGGTACTGGAGGCCGTGCAGGTAATTCACCGCCTTCTGGGCGTAGGCGGCGGCGCGGAAGATGGCGCGCTTGTCGTTTTTTAGGACTTTGAGCCAGGAAGCGATATAGGCGCTGTGATCTTCGCGGTCTTCCAGCGTCAGGCCGAGATCGGCGCAGATAAACGCGGCTCCCAGCTCGGCGACCAGCTCTTCCTGGGCGTAGCCTTCATCGCCCCACCGCTTGCGCCCGAAGCTCCGATCCAGCCGATCCGGGTGCCGCGTCCAGTGGGTGATTTCATGGGCGAGTGTCGCATAGTAGCTTTCCGCATCTTTGAAGGCCTCGATATAGGGCAGCTGCACGTAGTCGGGGCCGACGGCGTAGTAAGCCTGGTTGCCGCCGTTTTGAATGAGCGCCCCGGTCGCGGCGAAGAACTTATCGGCATGGTCGATCCGCTCTACCGCCGGGCCTGCCGGTGCGGGCCGGTCATAGTATTCGGCGGGAAGCCCTTCGATCTGCTCGACATTAAAGACGGTGTAGCCTTTCATGTAGGGGATCTCGAATTCGACTTCCTCGCCTTCGTCGTCTTCTTCGGTGCGGGTCAGCTTATTGGCGTAAACTACCAGCGAGCCTTTCTGGCCTTTGAGTACATGGCCGCCCAGTTCTTTGGCCTGGCGAAAGGTCATCCAGGTCGGCGCTGAGAAGCCCTGATCCACCGCGCTGCCCCACAGGGAGAGGATGTTGATGCCCTGATAGGGCTGGCCGTTATGGCGTTTGGGGAGCTGGATATTGCCGGCGGCGTTTTCGGCGCTCCAGGGTTTTGTCCAGCTTTTCACGCCTGTTTCGAGATCGGCAATAATGCGATCCGTGATGCGGGTATAGACATCTTTGCGGCTTGTGTTTGCGTTTGACATGACAAGTCTCCTTTTCGGTTTATTGCGAGAGTGCAACCCGGGGAGGACTTGCCGGTGGAAATGAGAGGCACGGTCAAGGGGGGGCGGCGCGGCCCGCAGGCGCAGCCGAGGACACGGGCCCTTGACCGGGCCTCGCCACCGGCTATAACGCCCCGCATCTCTCGCACGGAACCGAAAAGGAAGAAGACGCCGGCATAAACGCAGGGTTAAACACAAGCCGCAATGATGCTCCCGCCGTAACAAGCACCGCGCCGGTCTCTATCCGGGAAAAGCTGGATAATGGAGTGCCTGCCGTCGCCCCCTGCTCACCGCCATAACGGGCTGACCGGGCAGATATCCGTGAGTGGGGCATTGGATCAGGGCTGGATCGTCATGGATGAAGCGTAGATCAGGCCTTGGCGGCCAGGCTCGCAAGGAAGGATCGCCGGTTTGCGCCTTGGCCCGCACCGATGACGAATGCGGAATCGAATGATCCCCGGAATGGATGCGCCGGCTTCGGGCAGATCGATCCCGCCACCTGACCGGCCCGGCAGGCACCGTGCCGCCTGAGACCACCCCGATATCGCTGCGCACCGGCTCATTCTCATGGCAACCGGGACACCAGGAGGCCCCGCGCCGTGCGCCATTGCTGCCCGGCGGCCTTGTACCAGCGGAGATCTGCGCGGCTCTCGTCCCATCCCACCGGAATCGGCTCATCACCCGGAGCGCAGGAGCGTCAGGACGCCCGTGCGGCGATGATATGCCCTGGGGGCCAGCCTGTAGGCGCTATCCTGTCGCCATCTGATCTGGTGGCTTTCGAAAATCACGCATAGCGCCCGAAGTCCTGCTCATAACCTCCAAACGACAACCCGGATGACCGCCGTGCGCCCTTTCAAGACCGTTTATGGCTGCATGGCGATTGGGCTGCAAGGGGCAAGCCCTCCTGCACTTGATCGTTTCGGCCCTTCCCTGCGGGTGACGGGTGCATTGGCGCCAATATCCATGAGCCTTGAGACGGCCTCCATGAAAGGCCGCGGCGGTCGCGGCCTGCCGCAAAAATGGAGGTTACGATGACACTTCGCACGATATTCGAACTGGCAGCCCGCAGCGATGACGAACTACGCCTGCTCTACAAGCAGGTATTGCTGGAACTCGCGCTCCTGGAGGTGACCACCGGCAAAAAGCTGGAACGCGATAAGCGGGACGCGCAGGCAACCCTGCAAAACATCCGCCGGGTCATCGGCGCAAGGCCGCCAGGGCCTTGAGCCCCGGCCGGCCGGGAGCTGGCCATTCAGGCCAGCTCCCTTTTCAGTAGTTTAACGACCTCGTCCGGCAGGTATGTGCTTGGATCGTCATATCCGAACTGCACTTTGGGATCGTCATGGGGTATCAGCTCTTTGCCGTCCTTCTTAATCGAAACAATGACGCTGTTGTGCCCTCCCCATTCTTCGGTTTGGACATCGTAACCCGCTTCAACGAGAGCCTCTTCCACCTGCCAGAGTTCGTTTTCGCTGGCGCCATCCATAAAGCCATACTTTTGGAAGGCTTCTTCCCACGACCAGTAATATTCGCTTCCGCAGCAATCACATTTTGTTAA
Organism: Haliea atlantica; assembly: GCF_054779855.1. Lineage (NCBI taxonomy): Bacteria > Pseudomonadati > Pseudomonadota > Gammaproteobacteria > Cellvibrionales > Halieaceae > Haliea > Haliea atlantica. Next base: position 26,729 of record NZ_BAAGXL010000046.1, read on the forward strand.
GGGCATTATTCTTCTCCTTGTATTGTAAGTGACATCCATGTCTGTTTACCGATCACATCAGGCTTTGATGTGACCGGCGGCGCGGGCGTCCTCGGCGTAGGCCGAGAGCGTTTTCTGTGGAGCGAAGTGCCGATCCCGCTCGGCAGGAAGCCCGAGAGCGCCGCGTACCGACTCGATCTCCGAGATGCGGACACAGCCCATTTCCGGGAAGCCCATGCCCAGATCACAAAGCCCGAAGGCGATGTCGGTATCGAAGGGATCCAGCTCGGTCAGCAGCCAGGTGCAGTTCGCATCCGGGGTGAAGATCTTGACGACGGGATAGAAATCCGCGAAGGCTTTCCCCTCTTCTGCCAGCGCGACCTGAAGACGGCCATTGCGCAGAAGCTGCTCGTGGATAGTTTTGGTCAGTAGTTTCATTGTCTTGTCTCCTTTTCGTTTCCTTAAGACGCGAGACGAAAAGGCCGGGCGTACAAGCCGGGGGATCACCGAAGGGAAACGGACAACACGGGCCTCCGCCGAACAGGCGGTGGCTGGCGCGGGCAGGCCGTTGATCCCCCGGCGCGCATGGCCAGGATCGCGCTAAGACTTAAGGAAACGGAAAAAAGGAGACAAAGACACTGAATGACCAATTTCAGCCATCTACGGGCGGGCATAACGGCAGTGGATCAGACAGCTAAGTCGGGAAGAAAAAAATCAGCGGGGCGGGCGTCAAGGATTGTCGTGAACACCGGATACTGACGCTACCACCTGACTGACGAATAGTACCCGGGCCGGAAGGAGCCAAAGGGCGCAGCGATCCTGTCGGAGATTTCACGGGGAGCGTTCCCCAGCCAAAGAAGCCCCGCCTATCAGGATGCGAAATCCAGACTGCGCTGCAAACTGGCAGGAATGAAGGATAAATACCGGAAAAGCCCCGGGCGGGATAGCATCTACGGGGCTATAGCGCAGAAAGGCAAGCGCGCCTGACCTTGCTGGCACTTAACCCGGCGTTCTTCGGGGGTCTTTGCTCCTGGGATAGGTGCGTTCTTCCTGAATTTTCCCGTCTTCCTTATGGATTTTGACCGACCCGCCGACTTTCTTCATATACTCACTGGTTTCACTGATGATCTCTTTCTTGGTATCAGCGACTTTGGAAGCCCGCTTTGCGCCTTCCTTCGTCAGCTTCCACTTTTCGCCGTCTTTGGTCACGTGGTAATTGTCCATGTCTTGCTCCCGAACGATGTTGCCAGTATGAAACGAATAGTGAACATCACAGTCTTATGAAAAGCAACAAATGCAAGCTGAATCCATTGCGTCTTTTAGCCAGCTCCGGGCAGTATCCACTGGTTTACTGCTTCCCACAGTGCGGCCAAGCCTTCCGGCCGTACAGACATGAAGGGCCGCCCCCTCAAAATAAAAGGTTCTTCGTCATTTCATGTGGATTTCAGGATCGAGCCCGCAGGGCTGGCAATCAGGTAGA